>CP170572.1:0-166956 GCA_046112185.1 Bacillus toyonensis
TTGAAATATTATCAGCCGGGTTCTGTCGTTTCTGGTGGAGGAGGAAGTCCAGGAAGTGGAGGCAGTAGCGGTTCAAAAGTTGCCGATGTAGGTCGCCAATGGATAGGGCGTTCTACTTATGTATTTGGTGGAGGACGTAATACAAATGACATTGCAAGAGGGGTTTTTGATTGTAGTAGTTTTGTACGCTGGACATTCGAACAAGTAGGGGTGTATACCAGTCCTATAGGAGCTGTAAGTACGGAAACATTAAATAGAATCGGTACAAAAGTATCAGCAAATGATATGAAACCGGGTGATGTTATTTTCTTTGATACCTATAAACATGACGGACACGTTGGCATTGTAATTGATAAAAATACTTTCATTGGATGCCAAACGAATAAAGGTGTTTCTATTGAAGATTTAAATGATCCGTATTGGAAAAAAGTCTTTTCTGGTCATGTAAGAAGGTTCTAAATGCAAAGTCCAAAAGTAGTGTTAAGCAACCTGCAAAGACAGGGTCAGAAGGAAGAGCATAAATTCCGAAGACTCTATCGAAATTTGTACAATCCAGAGTTTTATTTCACTGCATATGACAATCTGAGTAAAAATGATGGAGCACTCACGATGGGTGTAGATAAACGTTCTATTGATGGATTTTCAATAGAAGTTATTGAAGAGCTGATAGAAGCCCTTAAGCAACGGACATATCAACCGTTCCCATCAAAAAGAGTATATATCCCAAAGAAAGACGGAAAGAAAAGACCATTGGGTATACCTAGTTTTGCGGATAAATTGGTGCAAGAAGTTGTGAGAATGATATTGGAAGCAATATATGAACCAACGTTCTCCGTATCATCACATGCTTACCGAAAAGGAAGAAGCTGTCACACGGCACTTCAAGAAATCCAAAGAACGTTTACTGGTAGCAATTGGTTTATTGAAGGGGATATTAAAGGTTTTTTTGATAACATCAATCATCATACTTTGATTGGCATTTTAAGAAAACGTATTGAAGATGAGGCATTTATTGAACTGATATGGAAATTTCTGCGTGCTGGATACTTGGAAGAATGGAAATTTCATAATACCTTTAGCGGTGCTCCGCAAGGTGGTATTATCAGTCCACTTCTTTCTAATATCTACCTGAATGAGTTAGACCAATACATGATGAACTATATACAACAATTCAATCAAGGTAAAAAACGAAAGAACAATCCGGAATATCAACGGAAATATACTCAAATGAGAAGCATGATTCGGAAGTATAAAAATGCACTAGAAAAAGAACAAAAGGAAGAAGCACAACAACATTTAGAACAAGCTAAAGCGTTAAAGAAAGAATTACAGACAATTCCATATAGTAATCCAATGGATTCAACTTATAAGCGTCTTACTTATGTTAGATATGCTGATGATTTTCTAATTGGTGTAATTGGTTCAAAGGACGATGCAAGATATATTAAGGAAACATTGACTGAGTATCTAATGAAGACACTTCAATTGGAATTGTCGCCAGAGAAAACACTTATTACCCATGCTTCTGAAAAATATGCAGGATTTCTCGGTTACAACATTCGTGTTTTTAGAGGAAGTGCACCTCGAAAAGATGCGATTGGGAGAGTATGTAGATACCTTAATGGAAAAGTTCAATTAAAAATGCCTCATGAGGCTTGGGTCAACAAATTGAAGAAATACCAAGCTATCAAAATGAGTGCCGATGGCACTTGGATGCCCAAAGAAAGAGGATACTTCATTCATAATGAAGATTTAGAGATTGTCACTCAATATAACAGTGAAATAAGAGGATTGTATAACTATTATCGGCTAGCAGAAAACGTGAGCAATCATATGCATCGTTTTGCCTACTTCATGTACTACTCTATGCTAAAAACATTTGCATCTAAGTATAGAGTTAAAACAAAAGAGATTCGAAAACGTTATGAGAAAAATAGACGATTTACTGTCACATATAAAACATCTCAAGGAGAAAAGAAAACCCATTTTATTGAACGTAGTTTTCCACGAGAGAAACAGTCAAAAGAAGCGAACTTAGATTTAATTCCAGATACAAAATATGTGTTAAGTGAAACGAAACTCTCTGATCGAATCAAAGCAGAACAATGTGAATTGTGTGGGAAAACGAATACAACAATTCATATGCATCACGTAAAAAGATTGAAAGACATTAAAAATAAGCCGAACAAGTCCTATCTAGAGAAACGTATGGTTTCAAGGAATCGTAAAACCATAGCGTTATGTAAAGAGTGCCACGTTAAAAGGCACAAAGGAGAAGTCTAGATGCATCTAGTTTTAAAGATTATACCAAAGAAATGGCTCATCACTTTAGCGTTACTTGTGATGGGTCTTTTTTCTTTTCTCTTACTTGGCATTATGAGTATTTTTATTGCAGCAATGGGTGGGGAAAGTGGAACAGACGCAGGTGATATTACGTATACAGGTGAAGGGCAAGTCATGAATGTTTCGCCTGAAGTTTTAAAATGGGAGCCTACGATTCGAAAGCATGCGAAAGCCTTTGGCGTGGAACCGTTTGTCGCTTTAATGCTTGCACAAATGATGCAAGAAAGCGGAGGGCGTGGTAGTGATCCGATGCAGAGTTCCGAAGGCGCATTTAATACGAAATATTGTAAATCACCAAACTGTATTACAGATCCAGACTACAGTATTTGGGCTGGTGTACAGGAGTTTAAACATGCGATAGAAAGAGCAGGTGTAACGAGTCCAGGGGACATGGATCACATCAAAACAGCCCTTCAAGCTTATAATTTCGGGACAGGATTTTTTGATTTTGTTAACTCAAATGGTGGTAAATATACAAAAGAATTAGCCATAAAATTCTCACAGGAGCAATACAAAAAAGTAGCCCACACTGGTATGTATCATTGCCTTAGACCAGAAGCCGTACCGTATCAAGCGTGTTATGGCGATATAGTGCGCCCGTAGATGTTTGCGTTCAAAAGTAAAAAATCCAAAAAGGTAAAACAAGAGGAACTAAAAAAGAAAAAAGGTTATAACCCTTATTTAGTGGCTAGAGTTCAGCCACAAGGGGGAATTAGTTTTAAAGAAAGTTATTTTCAAACAGGTGATGGATTAGGTACTTGTGTTCATGTTTTTGACTTTCCAACAGAGGTAAATGATTTTTGGTTAGAGCAAATTATGAATATGCCGAATGTGATTACGACATTAGATGTCATGAGTGATGACCGAAAAGAAGTTGTTGAATCAATTAATAAATCCATGAGTGAACAAAGTGTGCGACATGATACAGCAAAGGATAATATAGATCGAATTGATGCGAAAAATGAATTTTTAGAGCTGGAAGCTCTCTATACGGATTTGAAACAAGGTGAAGTCATGAAACGTATTCATATTCGTATTTATGTTTCCGCTAGAACAATAGATGAGCTAGAAAAACAAGTAAAAGAGATCCTGGAAACATTAGAGTCTTATAACTTTCGAGGAGCTGTCTTTTTAAATGAACAAGAGTATGAATGGGATGCACTCGTAACGAGCTTTGATACACAAAAAAATTATGTGAACCGAAGAAAAGGGAAAGAAATTCCGGCAGTCAGTTTGGCTGGTGGGTGTCCGTTTCATTATTCTTATTTACACGATCCATACGGTACGTATTATGGAACAACGAAAACAAAAGGAAATGTTATTTTTGATATCTTCCATAAAGACAATCAAAGAAAGAGTTATAACGGTGTAATGATTGGAAAGTCTGGTGCGGGAAAATCAACATTGTTAAAAAAGAAAACGGTGGATTATGCAAGCAAGGGTCACTTTGTTCGGGTATTTGATGTTGTAGAAGAATTTACAGATACAGTAGAGGAGCTAGGTGGAAAGACAATTGCGTTAGACGGATCACAAGGTCAGATTAACCCACTTCAAGTATATAAGACAGCGGAAAGTGAGGAAGTTAGTTTTACCCAGCATTTATCTAAACTGACAATTATTTATCGGTTCATTGCACCAGAAGCAAAAGATGATGAAATTAAAGAATATGAAAATTTACTTCGTAAACTATATATTCGTATGGGATTATGGAATGACGAAAAAGGAGCGAAAAATGAAATTACAACAAGAACACCAAATGAGTATCCCATTTTCTCAAACTTTTTATCTTTTGTTCGTGATGAATTATATGAGAATGTAGACAATAGAAAACATCATGGGAATTTAGGAGAAAACAGAAAACATCGTTTAGAATTGATCGAATTAAATCTTGTAAATTTAGTAGAAACATATGCAGAATTATTTGATGGACCTACTACAATTGAAGATTTCAAGAAAGAACAAGTTGTATCTTTTTCCTTACGAAATATATCCAGTTTTAAAGCAGAGGTATTCCAGGCACAGATCTTTAATGTGTTAAATCTCCTTTGGAATGAAATGATTTCAAATGGTGCACCTCAATTAAAAGCATTTAACAAAAAGCAGCTTGCTTTTGAAGATGTAACTCGTTATTTCATTATTATTGACGAGGCGCATCATATTATTAACACGAAAAAAGAAAGTGCTCATGCGCTACAATTTTTAACGAAACTTAGCCGAGAAGATCGAAAATACTTTGCAGGGCTTCTATATGCAAGTCACACGATTCGAGATTTTGTACCGGAAGGATCTTCACAAGAAATGATTGATGAAATTAAAAAACTATTTGAACTTACACAGTACAAATTTATTATGCAGCAAGATAATAACAGTTTAGATATGTTACGAAAAGTATTCGCAGGACAGTTAAGTGAAAGTGAGATTGCAGCGATTCCACATTTACCAACAGGGGATGTCATTTTAAGTATTGGGGCTGTAAAAAACATTCACTTCCATGTAGAAGTAACAGATGAAGAATTGATGTTATTCGGGGGAGGTGCTTAAATGGCGTTATTCAGCGAAAAAGATGTAGAGAAAGAAGAGCCAAAACAACTAGAAAGACCGAAGAAAAATGCATTTCGATTTAACGAAAAAAATGTAAAAGAATCAATTTCTGAACCAAAAGAAATTGTGAAAGTGGTACCCAACAAAAAGAAAGAAGAAAAACCAAAGGTAGAACCAAAAGTAAAAAAACAGAAAAAAGAAAAGCCAAAGAAAGACGTTTCGAAAAAGAAAAATCCAAAAATTTTAGGTTTTTTATCTAGAAAAAAGAAAGAAGCACCACCAAAGGTAAAGAAAAGTATTGCAGAAATTATGCAAATTGTAGATATGACAGAGGAGGGCATATTTGAACTGAAAAATGAGGAGTTTTTAGAAATTCTTCAAGTGGAAGGTGACGATATGTTCTCTAAAAATAGCGACGAGCAAGCATTTGTTATTTTCTCACATGCTTATTTTTATCAAGCCTACAAACAGTCCATTAAACTCGTTTTTTTAAACTTTCCATGTCAAACAACTGAACAACAATGTTATATAGAGAAGAAAATTAAAGAATGTACCAGCCCTTTGTATGAACGGATTTTAAATCAGAAGTTAAAAGAACTGCAGTTTTTAGAATGGGGCAGAACAAATCGGGAAGCCTTCTTATTTATTTACGGAGAAACGGAATTAATCGTAAAAGAACGTGTGGATGCAGCAAAGCGATATATCAAACGCTCTACTGAACTATTAGAGGTTGATGAAGAGAAAAAGTTAGAGCTTATGTTTAAATTGTTTAATCAAAATGCAAAATTAGGAACGAAAAATATATGGTAGATGAGAAGCTATCGGATTCCGAAGGAAATCAGTACAGAATTACGGATTAATAAAGTGCTTTATTTAATAGATTTCTTTTTATTAATTGGCTTATTAGTTGTAACGATGATTCTTAGGAATTTTGTACATGATTCCTTTCAATTACCATTTGTTATTTTCATGGCAGTTATTGCAATTATCATGATTTGGAGACCAAGTACGAATCCTCAAAAACGAATGTATGAAGTATTGATTATTACATTGCTAAGAAGAAAAGGTGCATATTGCGCCATTGATAACGATCAATAAGTGAAAGATGAAGAGATTTTAAAGGTTTTAGAATCGTTCTCAGATTATCTTCAAGTAGGAGACATCGTGAATTATGTATTGCGTTGGCTAGGATGGTTCCTAATTGTAGGTTTATCTTTAGTTGTAGATGCTTTAGAAGGTGTGACAGATGCCATACTGGGGATTAAAGGATTCTTTAATTCACCTGAAATACAAAATTTTGTTGATATGTTATATCCATTGTTTGTCGTTCTTTTAGCCATTTCGTTTTTATATATTGGCTACATGTTTATTATGAACAAACAAATGAATCGTTCTCAAATTATCATCAATATTTTCGTAACATTGAGTGTGCTTTGTTTATTAAGTACTGGTATGACAAAGGTCGATAAGTTCACCGATGATGCCATAGCTGTTGTGAAATCTGAACAAAAGGGTTCTTTAAGTGATGAAATTATTAAAAAGAACATAACAGATATAGCAGTAATAGATCAAAATGGATGGAAAAAGAAAGAGGATATGAATCCGAAAAACAATATTCCTGAAAAAAATATTAGACAGATAGATATTACTGAAAAAATAGATAAAGATTTTGCGTTCACAAAGGATAAAAATTTATCAGATGATGGTCAGAAAATTTTGCAGAATAAAAGAGTAATGGATGCGTTAGGAGTCGCATCTTTAGCCGAATTAAAAGATGGATGGTTTGATTTCTTTCCAGAAAAGTATTATCGCTGGCATTGGAATTTCTGGAATATATTCTTTACTTTACTGATAACAGGATTAACTTTGTTATTAGTAAGTATTAAATTAGCTAGATTATTTTATGAATTGGCATTTAACTACTTGTTAGCAAACATATTAGCACCAGCCGATGTTGCGAATGGTCAAAAGTTAAAAGCCGTATTATCCAATATCCTCAATATATTTATAGCAACGATTATGATATTCCTATCTTTGAAGCTATATATAATGGGAACAGCGTTTCTCCATGACAAATTAAATGGTGTACCGTATCTGATTGCATTAGCGGCATTTAGTATGGCAGTTCTAGATGGCCCGGCAGTCGTAGAAAGACTATTTGGAATAGATATTGGTTTAAAGAGTAGTTGGGGCATGTTAGTAGGTGGTTACGCACTTGGTAAAGGAATCGCTGGTCTTGCAAGTTCAAAACCAATGAAGGGTCTCGGAAATATGATTGGAAAAGGAGCGAAAGGTGCAGCGCAAGGAACTGGTGTTGCAGCGGCTAAAACCGCAAGTGCGGCAGCGATGGCAACAGGTGGAATGGCTGGTCTCATAAGTGGCTTAAAAAATGGAAATGAATCTGAAAATAAAGATTCATTACAAGATCAAATGAAAAAAGCTGGTGAGAAGAAAGCAAATGGAAATGATGTAGCAAATAAGGAAAAAGATAAAAAGAATGGTGGTATGCCATCTATTCAAGAAGACAAGAAAAAAGGAGGGAACGAAAACCCAGGGGTAGCGAATGGGCAAGAATCGGGAACAACAACTCTTCAAGATGAAATGAAAGAAGCTGGAAAATCAAATGGAGCAAGCGAAGGAAGTCAAACACTAGGAGGCGTAAGACAAGGAGCAAGTGAAGGAAGTCAAACACCAGGAACGGTAAGACAAGAAGTAAGTGAAGGAGGTCAAACACCAGGAACAGTAAGAGAAGGAGCAAGTGAAGGAGGTCAAACACCAGGAACAGTAAGACAAGGAGCAAGTGAAGGAAATCAAACATCAAGACCAGTGCCAAGTGGAAGTAGCCCGGCACCAGTAGAAACACCAAGATCAGTGCCAAGTGGAAGTAGAAGCGGAAGTAGCCCGACACCAGTAGAAACACCAAGATCAGTGCCAAGTGGAAGTAGCCCGGCATCAGACGACATCGCAACGGTGACACACAGTAGCCCAATTATTCCTTATGAAAGTGATAAGGAAGTGGCAGCAAGTAGAAGTCAGGAAACACGGACATTAGGACAATATACAACTGATAAAGTTAAAAATACAACATCATCCGTGAAACAAAAGGTAAGAGGAGTACAAGAACGCATTCATAATTCTGAAACGGTACAGAATACAAAGCGTTTTTATCAGATGGGTCAAAACACAGGTAAAAGTTGGAGAGATATTGTAAACAAAAATAAAAATAATACAGATAAAAAATAATTGAGTGCTTTTTTGAATCCAAATATAAAGGAGGAAGAGGGAATGTGTGTACCGACAATAACGGATAAAATGCAATTGATTTTAGATAGTTACTCGCCATTGGTAACAGAAGAAAATGAGGTCATTCTTGGTCTAGAAGATGCGGTTCTTTTCCTTTCAGTAGATCGGGAACAAAAAGGGAAATTGATTATTCGTATCGACAGACTAAATGAGAGAGTGAATTGGACAGCAAAAGAGGTATTAGGGCAATAGATGAGTTATAACTTATTGCAGCTTGTCAAAGATGCTTATAAAGATGGGGATTATTCAACGGCACAGGCATTATGTAAAACACTCTCACACACTTTGTTTTATAAACCAGGTGTTAAAGATCCTTTTTGGCAAGATTGCGCTATGAGCCTATGCAACGCTATGGTTTTAGCTATAACAGATAAATGTATTGCAGAAGGAACAGAAGAAAAAATAACGATGTATGCAGTAGCTAACATGTTATCAGAACTTGGTTCGAAAGAAATAATAATAGATCCAGAGGAACCACCTAAAAATGCATTAGATTTATACTTTGAAGGCTTACCAGCGGATAGCGTTGCGAAAATGCAATATGCAACTTCTAATTTCTCAAAAGGGCAAGCAAGAGGTGGGATTTTCACTCAAACAATGAACGGACTTTCTATTTTTACATTTGATGAAATCGCTAAAATGACAGCGAAAAATAGTGTGGATTTGAAACGTGTCGGTTTTGGAAAAACGATAAAAGGAAAAGTGACACCTAGAAAACGAGTAGAAATTGTATTTTCAGATGGCTCAAAGGAGGCTATCAAAGCAGATATTACAGGACGTTTTGCATTAGATTTTAAACAAGCAATACAAGTTGGAGATACCATTCAATGTAATGAAAAGGAAAATCCTCAAACGAAAACATCAATTACTGTTACAAAAATAGATAAAAAAACGGGTCATACAGAATTTAAAGTAGTAGAAGAAAATGAAGATATGGAAATAACAAAAGTGGATTATTTCGATAAACCAGTCGCTATTTTTATGATTACACCAGACTTTGATTCTTCAAATCATGTGATTGCTTCTATTTTTGTAAGGCAGCTTTATTTTATATTGGCTAAGGGTGCATCCCTCGCTCGTGGAGGGAAATGTCACCGTGAGGTGGTTTTTTGCCTAGATGAGTTTGGAAATATGCCGAGTATTGAAGAAATGGCGAATATTATCACGGTTTGTCTCGGTAGAAATGTTCGCTTTAATCTTGTGATCCAAGCATATGCACAATTAAAAAATAAGTATGGTGAGGATGCAGATACGATTGATGGAAACTGTGGGAATACCATTTACATTCTAACTAACGATCAAGAAACCGCCGAAAAAGTGTCCAAAAAACTAGGGAATCAGACGATTAACCTACCTTCTCGAAGCGGAAAAGGTCTTTCTACTGATAAAAATAAAACGGAAGGTCTAGATCAACGCCCACTGTTAACAGCAAATGAACTTATGAATTTTAAAGAAGGAGAAAGTGCCGTTATTCGTGTTATAAAACGTCAGGATAATAACAGAAAACGGATCAGACCTCGTCCAATTTATAATACAGGAGAAACAGCCTTAAAATACAGATGGGAGTACTTAGGCGTAGAATTCGATACAGATAAATCTATTTTAGATATAGATATTGATTCCCTACATGATGACGTAAATCCAAATTCACTCATTGTAGATTTTTTGGGAGAAAGAAAGGAAAAACCATCAGATCCGGAACAGGAAGATTTACCACCAGTAGAGACAACGCAGCCAATAGAAGAACCAACCATGATGGGAATTGATGAAGAGATTCCCGAAGAGGCGTTTCAGCAGGAAGATAGCCCGTTTGATTCTCTCTCCATTGAAAATTGGAAGAGAAAAACGGTTAATGAATTTTTTGAATCTGATTTAGCGGTTTTGAAACTGGTTGATAAGTTCTTTTTAGCACAGTTAGGGAAAGCAATAGATGAGGTTGAAAATCAAGAAATGGGCGATTTTTACAGTGAATTTCAAATGTTAGCTCACAATGACCACATCGACAAAAGTGTTTATCAAGCAGTCGAAAACAAGATTAATCGAATCTTGCGTGACTTAGAAGAAAAAGAACAAGTAACAAGTTAGATGTATAGTGAAAAGATATCAATCAAATATAAATTAGCTGAAAAAGAAGTACTCATTCCATTGAGTGCTTTTTTGTTTGTTGGAATGTTTTTGATCGCTAATTTTTTACTCAACTTATCTTTAGAGCTGATAGAAACAACATTTAGTGATTTATTACATCCTAAACCATTTCATATGGAGGTAGGATTTCTTTTTCAGATGCCAATTGCAGAACATCCAATTTACTACATGCTTGTTTTCCTTGTAGTGATTGGAACTATAGCGAGAACAGTGTACAAAATGAAATCTTCCTTTAAAAACTTAAATAATCATCAGAAAGGATCTAGTCGTTTTACAACAGTTGAAGAGCTGAAAAAGCAGTATCGAGCTGTACCGGATCGAGAGGAATCGTTTAAAGGTGGCGGTGGTGTTGTTATTTCACGATTAGGTGAAAAGGTAATTATTGATGATAGTCCGGTAAACAATTTAATCATTGGTACAACACGCTCTGGTAAAGGGGAAGCCTTTGTATTTCCTACAATTGATGTCTATTCTAGAGCGGAACATAAACCATCTTTAATTTTTAACGATCCAAAGGGGAATTGTTCAGCGCATCGAAAGAAACGCTGGAAGAACGAGGGTATCATATTGAAGTTTTGAATGCCTTTAAATTATGAGAATTTGTACAAAAAAATGGGAATTGTTTTTCTTGGTGGTTCGTTGATATTGAGTACGACAGGGTGCAGTTGGTTTGGAAGTAAGGAATCATCAAAAAGTAAAACAGCTATTACAAAAAAGGTAGATAAGAATAAGCCGGAGGAAAAGAAAGAAAATCTGAACAAACAAGATTTCGAAGCAATTACAGAGAATGCAATTCAAACTAAGGATAATGAAGTTGCTTATGTTCTCGAAGAGCTTGATAAATCGAAAATTAATTTTAAAGAAAAATCTATTGTAAGTAATCTTCAAAATGGAGATGAAACGACTTCCCGTGTTCTAGCACTCTTTGATAAAGAAACGACAGATAAATCAATTCAAGATACAGCTAAGGATAATGTGATTGCAGCTATTACCGATAATAAGCCACAAGTCACCGTGAATGGAGATCATTTTGCATTCGGCGATAGTAATATTGATTCTTCAGTAGCGAGTATAGGCGATATTCTTCCACCAGAGAAGAAACCAGATGCAATTGTAACCCCACCAATTATAACGGAAGGTGAGAATGGTAATACGGAAAATACAGGGACAGAAAAACCAAAGCCACCTATAGAGCCGGAAAAACCAACAAATCCAGAGAAACCGACAGAACCGGAAAAACCAACAAATCCAGAGAAACCGACAGAACCGGAAAAACCAACAGATCCAGAGAAACCAACAGAGCCGGAAAAACCAACAAATCCAGAGAAGCCGACAGAACCGGAAAAACCAACAGATCCAGAAAAACCAACAGATCCAGAAAAACCAACAGATCCAGAGAAGCCAACAGATCCAGAAAAACCAACAGATCCAGAAAAACCAACAGATCCAGAGAAGCCAGCAGATCCAGAAAAACCAACAGATCCAGAGAAACCAACAGATCCAAAAAAACCAACAGATCCAGAGAAACCAACAGATCCAGAGAAACCAACAGATCCAGAGAAGCCAACAGATCCAGAGAAGCCAACAAATCCAGAGAAGCCGACAGAACCGGAAAAACCAACAAATCAAGAAAAGCCAGTTCTGAAACAAAATGAAAAGATGGTAGCGAGTAAATAAATGTTTGTCATTTTTAAGAGTAGTAATGGAACAGAAATTGAGTCGGATAAACGCTATTCGTTTCATGAAACTTATACCTTAACTAAACGATTAGAGCGTGTTTATAGAGAAGTAGGACACCAAGAACATATTGATTTTGATTTATTAGATGGTAATTCTAATGAAATTTATAACGGTACGTTATCACTTGGTTCGAGATATGCAGATCATATTTTTGATCACATTTCTAAAAAAATGAATGTGATGCAATTAGATTCGGAACAAGAGGAACAAAAAAAGGAGCTGTTAGAAACGCTAAAAAGGGAAATCAATGATTCTCCTTTTCATGAAGAATATGAATATCAAGAAGAATTACCAGTAAAGAAGGAAGAACCCTCTTCTAGTCAATCGAATGAAATAGAGCCACATGTAAAGCCTGGAAAGGAAAATAGAAAAGGATTTAAGATTATTGCGAGTGTTATAGGGGGCATGGTGTTAATTGGAGCTGGTGCCATATTTGCCTTTAAGTTATTCTCTTCCGATCCAGTTCCGAGTGCAAATGCTGGTTCTGAACAATATGTAATAAAAGGATTACAACAGGCAACTATTCAACAGTATGGAGAAGCCGTTAAATACTTCGATAAGGTCAATTACACAGAATTAGATAAAGATAGCCAGAAGGCAGTTCTATTTACTTATTTATTAAATGGAAAGGCGAATAAGGCATTACAATATGAGCCGAAATTTGCAGAAAGTGTGGTTGCTTATTTTATTGGGATAGACAACATGAATAAAATCAATGAAATTGATGTCAAAAATGATGTAATCGACTTTGAAAAAGCAGCACTTAATAAGAAATATGAGGAAGTAATTAAACTTAAAGGGAAAGTCAATATGGACGG
The DNA here is from genome assembly GCA_046112185.1 of Bacillus toyonensis. Lineage (GTDB taxonomy): Bacteria > Bacillota > Bacilli > Bacillales > Bacillaceae_G > Bacillus_A > Bacillus_A toyonensis_A. The sequence goes on from CP170572.1 coordinate 12,891, forward strand.
TAGACGTGAAAAACTCATTGTTGAAGCTTTTGTAAATCTAAAAAAATATGAAGATTGTTATTCTTTTGCCAAAACGCAAGGAAATAAAAACGTAATGAAAGAGGTCAAAGAATTAGAGAAACGAGATATTCAACAATCTACGATAAGTGAAGAAGAAAAGAAAGCTAAGCTAGAAAAAATTGATAAAGATCTATAGATGTCAATGTTGGAAACATTATCTCAAATGTTAGTGTTAGGTGATGCAATGGACGGTTTAGTTAATACGGGGAATTCATTCATTACTTGGATGCAAAGAGGAGCAATAGTTAGTACAGCAATTGTATTTTGCTGGGGCGCTTATCTATTAATTTGGGGTGGTGAACGAGGAAGACATAAATGTATTTGGTGGTTTATTGGTGGGGCAGCTGGACTTGTTATCGTAATGGGATGCCAATACTTAGCGGAAAGCGTAAATACTAATGTGAAATTTGGTCAAATTCTATTACCGTTTCTTTGGATGAAATAGTTGAAAGGTGGTGATATAGTGGCGATTACACAGAGGGAATTAAAAAAAGAAAAAGATATGGTAGCAAACCTATTAAGAGCCAATGGTCAGGATTATAACCATTGGCTTCATTTACATCATCAGAAATACATTGAAGAAAATCAAGATTTAGTAATGAAAGCTTTACAGGCTTATAAAGCAACATCAACAGAAGTAAAGGAAGATAGCAAGGCGAATGAATCAAGTCAGCTTGGTAACGTATAAATGAGTCATAAAGGGTGGATCATTTCCGCTGTTGTTGGACTGTTAATTGCAATTGGTATTGGTTCAACATTTGTCTTTAGTTCGGAAAAAGGGGAAGTAATGGAACTTAGTCCGTTAGAAATGAAGAAGTTTATGAGTGAGGATGGCACAGGTTTTGTTATGTTGAATTCTAATATGAGACATAGTAATGATTGGATTTTTCTTGTAAAGAATATAGCTGAAAAGGAAAAAATTCAAGTAAGAGGATTAAATGAAAATCGTGAGGATATTCCAGGTTCAAGTAACCCTCATGATTGGGGCTTATCACAACGAAGGGATTCGCTCGCTTATTATGAAAAAGGAAAACTGAAAAAAGATATTGATTTTTCTAAGTTTAAAGAGTCCGAACTTGAAAAAGAAGTTACCTATTTTGTCCAAAATTGCAAAGAACAATATCAGAAGTAAATGGGAAAAGAACAAAGGCTCACATTCTATGATATTGCCGCATCACAAGCTCATAGTGTTAAAACTTTTGATGGAAAAACATACGAACTGAAAGGCACCATCGCAATTGAAAATAGCACAAGAAGCATTGAAAAGGTGGCTCAAATTTATTATCAAGTGCGCTCGGTTAGAGATGAACATCAAAACTTAATTGCTAAAAGAAAAAATAAACATGCGGAATTAGTAGCTGTAAAACAAAAGTGTAAATAAATGTTATGTATAGCTAAGAAGTATACAAAAGTGATTAGAGCTTTGAAAGAACCGAAAGAAGGGGAAAAGATTGCAGGTGTCATAAAAGCACGTTTTGGAGCTTACAAGTCGGTCATAGAAGGTGTGCAGGAAACAACAGATGATTTTATATTCATTTTTGATCCGAAAGGCATCTTTTTTGAAGATACACATCATGAAAAACGAAAACAAGGATATCACATCATCAAACATGATTTATTAACTGGTTATGAAACTCTTGAGATTGACTTAAAACAAAAATCAGTTGTGTATATCAATATAGAAATGGAAACAAGTACGTATCAAGAGAGAGGAGAAGCTTTATCAAATTTTCTTCAATATCTAACAGAATGCAAGAATATAAGACCGATTCACCTGGTATTTCATCAATATGATTTGTACCCAATCCCTCATATGGAGCAGTTTTTGAAAGAAAGCGCAACATACCACATTCAGCATTCAATCGTAGTTGAATCTCAATCCGCATTACAACACATATACGGAAAAGAAGCAGCGCAACGCATCATAACCTCGTATAACACAACAATCCTAGCATGAATGTCAGAAATCTATGTCGATAAAATGGGGAATTTAGGGAAACTTGAGGAAGACGTTATGCGGCGCAAGAGTGCTTTGTTGCCTGAAGAATTGATGCAAGCAATTTCAATCGCTCAAACGGTAATCAAGCCGAAAGAAAGGTATGATTTCTGGATAGAATCCGCTACAAAATTATTGGCAGGAAGTATTTTGTATTTAAATCAACGACATGGAGATTTATACTATTCAGATTTAGAAAAGGTTAGGGAATTTGTACAACAAGCAAAAGAAAAAGATAACTATCTTTTAGAGTTAAGGGAGTTATTGAAGAAAGATCATCCGGCCTATCAAATCTTTAGCGTGTTAGCCTTAGCAGCAAAAGAAACAAGGCAAGGCACAATCAATACACTTTTACGAATTTTAGCTGGGCAGCAAGAAAAACATGAGAAATTAGAGAAACAGAGAGAGTATTTTTAGATGTATGGATTTTCGGCTTTACCTCCTGTTGTTGGAAGAAACGTTTCGATTTTCTTTGGGGTTTGTTCTAGTTATGGTTTCATAGCAATCTGCTGTGATTTCTCTATTTGTGGAATGACAGGTTTTCCGATTACTTTTGGTTGGTCCGGTACCTGTGGTTGCGGTGCTTCTGCTTGCTCTGGTTTTTGTGGTTGTTCTGGTTGTGGTATCTCTGGTGTAGGCGGTGTCGATTCCTTCTATTCCTTCACTGTATGCTTAATGAATTCAGAGAATATATTTTAAGTGAGACACTTGACAGTTTTAAGAGAATTTCGTGAATCAAAAGGTTATACGATTAATGAGGTTTCAAAAGGTTCTAAAATTCCAGTAAGTACATTGTATGATGTTGAGTCGGGTAGAAAGGGTTTAATTTCTAATCGGGCAAAAAGTATATCGGATTTTTTGGGAGAACCAGTCGAAAAGCTTTTTTTGGCAACATATTATCGAGCAAAGTTGGAATGAATGCAAAATTATATAATTGGAGTGATAAATAAAATGACAATCGATGAAAATATTGTTGGGAAAAATATAAAAAAATTAAGGGCTATAAAAGGAGTAAGCCGAAAAGAAATGGCCGAAGATTTAAATACTACATATAGAACTGTATCTAGTTGGGAAACTGGAGAAAAAACACCACGCTTAAATAAATTAGAGGAAATTGCTACTTATTTAAACGTTAGTGTCTCTTCTTTATTAAAAAAAGAAATTCCGGATGAAGACCTCTTAAAAAGTATTAAAGGTGAAGATCCAGTTGAGCGTTTAGCTAGATTACTCTATGAACGATACATGAGTGTACCAGATAAACATAAACCCCGTATTGAAGAAGAATTATTAAAATATGCTAGCCAATTAAAAGCGCAAGTTGAACAAGAGGAATAGATGGGGAGAATGGGATTAAGCGTAAATGAATTATTGGAGATTGTGAAAACAATTGATTTACAAACTTTTAGTGAAATTGTGGAGTTATGTGCGAGCTATGAACAAGAGGAATAGATGAAGAAGTTATCTAGGGAAATTGATAATTATTTATCTTCTAAAAACAAAACATATACTGATCTTGCAAAAGAAATTGGAGTTGCTAAATCTACTATTTCTAATTGGATTAACAGGGATAAAGAAATATCTGTATATACATTTGCAAAAATTGCCTATGTCGTTTTTGCAAATGATAAAGATAAACAAGAACAAAAAATAATTGATTATTTAGGTACTTTAGAGGATAGATTAAACATAAATGTTAAAGTTGCATTTGCCCTTGCTCATTTGAACGATCACGTATTATTAATTGAATATCTCGCTGGAATATGTAAAGAGAGCAAGGATTTAGAAATGAGACGATTTGCAGATATATTTAATTTATATATTGATCGTTTGAAAGGTAAAAATGTCAGAGAAGTGTACTTGAATATCCAAAAAGCTAGAAATTCTAATGCGGATGTAGAAATCTTTTGTGATATACTCAGTATGTTAATTCTTTGTGATTTAGGGGATTTTGGACTAATGCAAGGGTATAAGGAAAGAGTCGAGAAGAATATTAGAGATGATAAATTAGTAACCAATACTTTCTTAAAGAGTTTATACGGATTTTGGGTAAAAGAACTTTGGAGTTATTCAATATTAAGAAAAAATAACTCTTTACAATTTGTAATAGAAAATGGTGAATTAAGAACATATAAGGATATTGATTTCTTCCCTGTTATGGAAGCTTTGTTGAACATTAGGAGTGGAGAAAACTTTATGTTTTCTGATTATAAAAAATCTTTATATTTCTTTCGAGAAGCGTTAAATGTATTGAAAGGCGCCAAAGGTAGTTTAAAATACAATATAGCTCTAAATGATATTAACTTCATTAGAATCTTTTGGTGGAAAGATCTAAATAAAATTGATTTCGATAGATTACACCCAGCTGAATACGCTTTGTTTTTAATTAAAAAGGGAAAATATCAACAAGCAATAAATATACTTGAAGAAATTAGATCAAAAAGAAAAATGTTAACACCACTTCAAACGTGTTACTTGGGAATGGCTAAACAAGATATACATTTAATTAAACAGTCTATTGATATGTTTAAAGTAAATAATGATTTTCTGTATGTAAAATTTGCTGAAGTAATATATGATGAATATACAGAAAATATAATTTAGGTGTTGTTGCGAAACTTTTTGCTTAGTCGAGCAAAAGCGGAACTAAGTCCCCACATCCATCACTTACCCAAAACTCCTGGAGCTATCAATCAAGCAATCAAGAAAATAACTTCTTATATTGATAGTGTTGTCCTAGAATGTGAAGGTGCTACCACTAAAGATTATCTTACCAAAAAGAAATACGAGGCTTTAGAGACTGTTTTATCTTATTTAGTACAAGAAGGCTATAGTCAAGTTAGACAAGAACACATCAGCAAAAAATCTGGAATTTCAAAACCTATTATTAATTACGTTTTTAATTGGCTGCAAGATTTAGGAGTATGCCAACAAATAAAGGTAAGACGGCATGGAAAGATTGCCCCCTCTGTTTACCTCTTAACAATACATAATAACTATTTAAAAATCGTTGAATATTTCAAGATAAAATGGGCTGTAGCAATTGATGTTTGTGCTACTTTTACTAGATTTTTAAAGAACAAAATTAGTAAAAAGTCTAATGTAACAGATCTTGAATTTATGCAAAAAAACAATTTTAAACCTTCACCTTCCTTAGATTTTTTCGGCATTAAAGAGCAATCAAAACCTGCTGTAGATTATGAGGAAAAAGAAAAAAACAATAGATTACAAGACTTAAATGATTATTTGAGTGATGATCAGAAAAGAGCGTATTACTACATTTTGAGTCAAGAGCTAACATACCTATCTGAAAATGATGCGTATACAATTGCTTTAAGATTGCCCCCGGATATTGATCGTTACAAAAGATGGGATTTTGAAGAATGTGTGCAATGGTTCAAGTTTAATAAAGCTGAAAACAGTAATCCTGCACATTTCATAAAAATGTTTAATCAAAAATCTAAACAGAATCAAGATCGTAGAAAATGTAATGCACAAAATACAAGCTCACTCTTAGATACAAATAATAGTCATACATTTATTTTCTACAATTTTTTAGAAGAGCACAATTAATTGGAATATGGATATTTTGCACAAGAAGTAGCAAAACAACTAGATATAAACACCAATACACTTCGCAGATGGTCAATTGAACTAGAAAAAATGGAATATATATTTGAAAGAAATGAGCGTAATCAACGAATTTACTATGAGAATGATATAGATATCTTAAAGCAAATGAAAGAATACTTAAATCAAAACTGGAAACTAGAAGAAGCTGCAACAAGAAGCATGGAAAGCATGGAAAACACTGAAGAGAACGCTCAGAAAACGGATAGCGTTCATGAGGAAAATGAGGTTCAAGTAACGCTCAGAAAACGTTCAGAAACAGATATTTTGATGATTCAAGAAAAATTTTCTTACATGTTTGAGCAACAAGATAAAATTGTACAGCAGAACCAAGATATCATTAAATTATTATTACAGGAACGCTCAGAAAAAGAAGACAAGGATTTACAGATTCAGTTATTACAAGAAAAACTGGATAAAGCAATTGAACTATTGAATGAAGATCGCCAAGAACAGCAAGATAACACCAAAAAAACGTTCATTCAACGTTTTTTTGGTCGAAATTAAATGTTGGCATATAAAGCAAAGTGGTATGGCAAACAATTAGTTGTAGTATCTAAAACATTTGTTTCTAGTCGATTATGTTCCAATTGTAACTACAAAAACCAAGATGCTAAAAATCTAACCATTCGCGAGTGGGATTATCCTTATTGTGGCACACATCATAATAGAAATCGTAACACAGTGCTCAATCTTAGAAATGAAGCAATTCGTCTCTTAACCTGTTTTGTGCAAGCAGCAATTCCTGAAAAATGCAGAAAAAATTCCAGAGGCGCGCAGCTACTTTTATGCTAAATGGCAAGTTTAAAAGGCAAAACTCTTCATATAGACATAGAAGGTGATATTGGGAACGATTCGTTTAAAGGTTACATCAATGGTGAATACATAAAAATGAAAAATGTATATCAAAGTGTCTACTCAATGCCTAATGTTACTGAGACAAACATCCAAAAAAACGTAGTTAATTTAGTAGATAATATGTTCGTGAATATTGCTAGTAAATCAATTCGAAGATCTGGAATGTATTTCATTGGTAATCGTGCGATGTTAACAGGGAAAAACCCTAAAAACATGAACATTAAAGTAGGTCAAAAATATAATGATGATTTACCACTAATTAATATGCTAGGATTAATTGCAAACAAATCAGTTCAACTTGAATGGGAACGCACAGAACAACTACCACAATCAATCAATGTGACTGTTGACCTTATTTCAGCTATCCCAGCAAGCCAATGGACACCCGTAAACGCTAAACATTTAGAACAACGTTTTACTAATTCAAATCATGTTGTAGTGGTCTATGTAGGAGAAGAGCAGGTAACGGTTAGCTTAACATTTAATAGTGCAAACATTACACAAGAGGGTGTTCCTCCGTTATTTGCAATTCTTGAAGGGGAAGAGGAGATGTTTACTGATTTCACTAAACTATATGCAAAAAAACTTGAAATCAAAAAAATTGACGGCTCTTTCTTTAAAAACAAAAAGATTTTACATTCTGATATTGGGGACGGAACAACTGAGTATATCTACACAGTGGGCGTGAATCCAGTAATTGATGCTTGTAGCGGTGAAAGACGCGGTGTCGGTCATGCTACAGAAGAAGCTGTAAAATTATTAAATCAAGAACGTGGCACAAACATTAAACGCCAACAATTCTCTCAAATTCTTCAAGATATAGATCATAAATACCATGAAGAGGCAACAACACACTTTAATATTACAAAAGTAGAACAAGCAGAACTAATCCTAGAAGATACAGATGAAAAATATGTAAACAATACAGCCAGTGAAGCTGAAGTTTTATGTGTGTATGGTGGGGGAAGTATTACTTTTAAAGATGAATTGTATAATCAATTATTAGAGTATTGTGAGCGAGTTGGAATGTACTTATTGTGGATTCCGGAGAAATACGCTGTAGATATGAATGCTAAGGGGATGCAAATTATCAAGAAAATTCTTTCTCGAAAAAAGGTGAAATAGATGTCCGACAAAAAAAGAGAGTCCTTCTTCTGGAACCTCAAGAAGATTGAGAATGAAGAATTCTTTAAATGGTTCGAGTCACAAAGCAATATAGCCGATTCTTTATATAAACTTGTATGCTATTTTGTTGATAAACACGGATTGCAAGACGTGGCTGATTATAAGATACAGCAACAAATGCAAAAAGAAATTTTACTTCAAGATAAAGACTTTTTAAATGATGTTAAGCGTATACTATTAAATAATTCAAATCTTACTATTCAAAAAGAAAACCAAGCAAATGAAGAAGAGACAGCAGATCAAAATAAAATTGTCTCATCTCTTGAAAAAAATTCTACTTCTAAAGATACACATATAGAAAATGAATCAACAACTGAAAAAACGGTACTAAAAGATGAATATGAAGACCTGGATACAGCCAATTTATTTGGTAACTAGATGGATAATGTTCTACAATTGTTTAAAGATGCATTAGTAATATCAGCACCTATCTATAAACATAATGAACAATTGTGGTATAAATGGAATGCTTATTACTTAGAAGTTAAAGAAGATACTAGTAGGATCGTAACTTCGGACTATTTTTCCCCATCATTTTCAATGCTTGTACAGTGGCTTGAACAGCAGCAGAAAAAGGGAATCTCCTCTTTGGAAATATTCACTAACATAGAAACTTACCAAATTGAAATTGATGTGGCGATAGGATTATTTGTGGAGCAAGAGTTTTCAAGAGCTAACAATGAAACCTTGCAGGAACCAAAGGAATCTAATACAGGTTTAGAGCACGAGAATTATTATGAAGTAAATAATTCTGCGGTTTATTATAAATTAAGAGATGGTATAGCAAAGAATCAATTTGAAGAAGATGAAAATACAAAGATGAAATCTTATCCAATTGAAACAAAAGATAGTAGTGGAGTTGCACAACTTTCTTCACATAAAGATGAAGATTTGAGATTAATAAATATTGAAGAAGCCGCTCGTTGGAATACATTGGTTGATGGTGTAATGAGTAATATGGATGATTTAACTGCTGACTGTCTAGATGCAATTACTATCCAATGGCTAAATGAGGCAAAGTCCCCTGATGAATTCATAGACTTTTCATATAATCAGGTATTAGAAATGTGTAGCATACCTAAAGCAAAGGCTAATAACACAGAATATTATCGAGCAGAAGATAAAATAAAGGTTGCCAAACGTATTGCTGCCTTAGCAAGTATTTTTATCTATTTAAATGATGATAATGAGGTAGTTGTATTAAATGATCGAGCTGAAGCTGGTAAACATTATGAAGTAAAGCGAGAAGTTATTAAAAGGCTTTTTGTATTAGATTCTGTGGTACTCTGGAGAGATAATAACACTAACGAATATATGGGGATAGAATCTTGCAGGATTAAGCCAGGGAGCTTCTTATCAAGTTATTTATATGGTTCTAGTAGTACAACGGCACTGTTATCAAAAAAAGCGTTGGAATATAATAGTTATAGACATAAATATCATAAGAGATTGATTCGTTATTTAACTTGGCAATGGAGAATTCGTCAAATGTTCTCTAGTTTAAAAAGGCCTTACTCTATAGGCGGAGATAAGGGATTACTGGCGGTCATGGGTGTAAATCAAAATCAAAAGCCAAATCGTATTCGTGAACAGTTAGAAAATGTTCTTATTGATTTAGAGAAGGAAAAGGTAATATCACATTGGGAGTACAGTGAAGATTTAAAAGAGGAAATGTTAACTAAAAAGAATTGGTTTAAGAACTATTATGCTCAGTTAGGTATAATAATTTTACCGCCGAAAGAATTAATGAATTCAATAGAAAAAATAGTGAAGAAAAAAACAGTAGATATCATACAAGAAGAGTCTCCTGTGAAAATAGAAAATAACAATTTAGATGTTGATGAATATGAAAATTCAATTAGAGATAAAATATCATTCTTCCATGTGAATAAAAATATTACAATGCGAGATCTTTCAAAGGAAATAGGTATATCACAACCTACCCTTTCTAGGTTCTATAATAAGAAAACAAAACGCCTTTCAGGCACGGCTAAAGATAAATTAAATCAGTGGTATAAAAGACAAATTATTCTTGATAAGATGTAGATGAGCAAATCATTTGTTATTCGTAATCAACGTAGTCTAGATGGACAATCTACTAATGCAGTTATAGTTACATTAAAATCTTGGCAAGCACTTGTTGATGCATTGGAAGGAAAATACTATAGCTATAAAGATACATACCTTGAAGATATTATTAATCAAATGTCCTATGAAGAACGTATTGCGGATATCGATGGATTGGTCGCTCAATCAAAGCCATCTTTTTCACGTCATACTATTTCAAAGACAATGGGAAGAAAACATAAATTGTATGGTATTACAAATGCAGATCTTGAAGTATTCCTTTACCTACATAAAAAATGCTATACGAATGGTATTATTCCAAACGTAACAGTACATATGCTTTGGGAAGACTATAAGCAATACAAAGAAGAGTTGGCATGTATACAGCATTCTCAATTCTATATTGCATTAAAAAAATTAAGCCTACATAACATTATTACGATTGAAAATGAATTAGATAGTCGATACACAATTAAAATAACTCATTTTATGAATGAAGAAACAGAAAAAGCAAATCCTTATGTTTACATTAGTCCTGTAGTCTTTACAAAGGCTTTCTTTGAACTTTCAGTAGCATCTAAGAAGCTATTCTTAGATATTGCTATGCAACAACATAGAGAAACTACATTGAAACGTTCTTTAGACAAACAGGATGAAAGGGGTAATAAGACTCACTTTGGTGGGATGTACCGCTTTTTACATAAAAAGTATCCACATCAAATTCGTGCAGTTATGAAAGAACTAACCACTGTATTGTCTTGTACAGGGACTCCACTATTCAAAATCTGTAAACTACAAAAAGGGGTTCAAAACAAGAAAAAATACACGACTTTATTTTTATCTATTCATTCAGACTTCTTATGTGGAAAAGAATCAGGAGAACTACAGTATCGTGATCCTTTTACTCCAAAGGTTACGTATGCCCGTAAAGCTCGATTTATTGAATCTACACTACAAGAAATGCATATTGGGGAATTTACACGAGACATGAATAAGTTTATTCATGTACTTAAAAATACCTGTCATCGACAAATTCGTAGTGTAATACATAGTTTGCGTGACATGATTGATCGCACTGAAAAATATCCAAGTAAGTTAGTATATACGCTGAAAAAATTACTAAATCAAACGTCACAGTATCATATTCTTGATACCGCAGCTAAAGAAGGGATTTATCCTCTTATTACACAGCACGTCCCAGCAAAACAAAAAGAACAAGCTATATTTGATTTCGGATTGCATTTCTCTATGTACTCTCGCCGAAGTATCAAGAAGCTGTTCCGTAAAACATTTGAGTTATTAAAGTACAAATTTGCCGTACCTGTTACAGAGGAATCTTACCATCGTAATTATCTAAGATATCAAGAAGAAACATTATTTAGAAAATACGCTTATGAACAAGGTGCAAATCTAAATGCTTATATGGCTTTAGAAATAGAAATGCGTGAACTTCTAAAAATAAAAGGACATAAAGAGCGCTTTATTCCTAGTGATGTACGTGAACTGTTCATTGAAAAGATAGATAAATTACCAAAAGAAAAGCTACGGGTCATTGAAGTACCTGGTAGCATAAATTTAATTACCTTTATACGTGCCTTGGAACAGCTGATACGTGCTGGAATTCAAGTAACATCAACTGAACAGGTATTACAAGTAATGGAAGAAATGTAAATGCAACTAAAAAATGTAACACCTATGGGATTAAATGATGAGGTGTTCAAGACAATTATTAATAAAACTGAAAATACATTTCCAACATTTTTTTTTATTAACCCATCAGGTAGTGTTGTCATACCAAAATATTTGAACAAGGATATATGTATGTATGCAGTTTTTGGTGAAACAATGGTTATAATCGATAATGAAATCGAGATATTAAGGCATCAACAAATATTGTATTTCAATGCTGAGGTGTACATTGAATTGAGAAATAATACAACTGAGAATGTAATTGTATATATTGATTGCGTAAATAAGTAAATGACAAACAAGACAGACGAAAAAGAAGTACAAGCAATGGTCAACGTAGGAATTAAAGATGGAAATGAAGTACAAGAAGTTGTTAATACTTTAGTTGAAAATGGAAAAGAAGCACTAAAAGCGCTAGAATCTTATACGCAAGAGCAAGTAGATCATATTGTTCATGAAATGGCACTATCTGGTTTAGATCAACATATGCCATTAGCAAAAATGGCGGTTGAGGAAACTGGTCGAGGTGTGTATGAGGATAAATGTACAAAAAATATATTTGCGACTGAATATATTTGGCATAGCATAAAAAAAGATAAGACTGTAGGAATTATCCATGAAGATCCACATGAAGAAGTCATTGAAATTGCCGAACCCGTGGGTGTAGTTGCTGGTGTGACACCAGTAACGAATCCTACTTCAACTACTATGTTTAAAGCAATTATTGCAATGAAAACAAGAAACCCAATTATTTTTGCTTTTCATCCATCTGCTCAGCAATGCTCTGTTGCAGCGGCTAAAATTTTAAGAGATGCTGCAATTAAAGCAGGGGCACCGGAGAATTGCATTCAATGGATCGAAAAACCTTCTGTTGAGGCAACAAAAAGATTAATGAACCATGAGGGGGTTGCACTTGTTCTTGCAACTGGAGGCGCTGGAATGGTCAAATCAGCATATTCTACAGGGAAACCGGCCTTAGGAGTAGGACCTGGGAATGTACCTTGTTATTTAGAGAAATCAGCACATGTAAAACGAGCTGTAAATGATTTAATTTTATCAAAAACATTTGATAATGGTATGATTTGTGCCTCTGAGCAAGCAATCATTGTAGATAAAGAAATCTATAATGGTGTAAAAAAAGAAATGCAAGACAACAACTGCTATTTTGTTACAGAAGAAGAGAGAATAAAATTAGAGAAGCTTGTTATTAATGAAAATACATGTGCAGTAAATAGTGACATCGTGGGGAAATCAGCACATTATATTGCATCATTAGTAGGCATTAAGGTACCAGAAGATACAAAAATACTTGTAGCTGAAATTAAGGGAGTGGGTGCAGAATATCCACTATCACGTGAAAAGTTGAGCCCAGTATTAGCTTGTATCAAAGCAAATTCACGAGAAGAAGGATTTAAATACTGTGAAGAAATGTTAAATTTAGGTGGCTTAGGGCATTCAGCGGTTATTCATTCCACAAATAAAGAAGTACAAAAACAATTTGGTTTAAGAATGAAAGCTTGTCGCCTTATTGTAAATTCACCGTCAGCACAAGGTGGGATTGGTGATATATATAACGCATTTATTCCATCTTTAACATTAGGTTGTGGATCATACGGTAAGAATTCTGTTTCTCAAAACGTAACAGCTACACATTTAATAAATGTAAAGCGTTTGGCGAATAGAAAAAATAACATGCAATGGTTCAAATTACCGCCTAAGGTTTTTTTTGAAAAACATGCGACACAGTATTTAGCTAAGATGCCAAACATTTCACGAGCATTCATTGTAACGGATCCAGGAATGGTAGAACTAGGATATGTCGATACAGTTACACATTACTTACAACAACATTTAAATGATGTAAAAGTAGGTGTTTTCTCAGAGGTAGAACCAGATCCATCAGATGAAACAGTTTTCAAGGGCGCTGAGATGATGAGAAGTTTCAAACCTGATGTAATTATTGCATTGGGCGGAGGTTCAGCAATGGATGCAGCAAAAGGAATGTGGCTATTTTATGAATATCCAGAAACAAAATTCTTTGGAATCAAACAAAAGTTTTTAGATATTAGAAAACGTACATGTAAATTTCCAACACTAGGGCAAAAAGCACAATTTGTTGCGATTCCAACAACATCAGGAACGGGGTCAGAAGTGACACCATTCGCGGTTATTACAGATAAAAAAAATAATATAAAATATCCACTTGCTGATTATGAATTAACACCAGATGTAGCGATTATTGATCCACAGTTTGTAATGACAGTGCCACCTCATGTAACAGCAGACACTGGTATGGATGTGTTAACACATGCGGTTGAAGCATATGTGTCTATTATGGCAAATGACTATACAGATGGATTGGCCTTAAAAGCTATTGATCTAGTATTTAAATATTTACCAAGAGCATATAAAAATGGAAATGATGAAGAAGCACGTGAGAAAATGCATAATGCTTCTGCAATTGCAGGTATGGCTTTTGCAAATGCATTTCTTGGTATTAATCATAGTTTGGCGCATAAGCTGGGACCAGAATTTCACATTCCACATGGACGCGCTAACGCAATCTTAATGCCGCATGTAATTCGATATAATGCTATTAAGCCGAGAAAACATGCATTGTTCCCAAAATATGAGCATTTTGTGGCAGATGAACGTTATGCACATATTGCAAGAACATTGGGGCTGCCAGCAAGTACAGTAGAAGAAGGTGTGGAATCTCTTGTACAAGCAATTATCAGCCTTGGAAAAGAATTGAATATTAATATGAGCATTGCAGGACAAGGGGTAAAACAAGAAGCATTTGAAAATGTTGTGGACGTCTTATCGGAAAGAGCATTTGAAGATCAATGTACACCAGCAAATCCGAAACTCCCATTGATTTCAGAATTAAAAGAAGTATATAAACAAGCATATAAAGGTGTGTAATTGATAAATCGTGATTATAATAAAAACCCATTTATTGTAATATGGGAGTTAACAAGAGCATGTGAATTAAAATGTCTTCATTGTCGTGCTGAAGCGCAGCATTATCGTGATCCTTTTGAGTTAACATTAGAAGAAGGAAAAAGACTAATTGATGATATATATGAAATGGATAATCCGATGCTGGTTTTTACTGGTGGGGATCCATTAATGCGTTCAGATATATATGATATTGCGGAATACGCGGTGAAGAAAGGTATTCGAGTATCCATGACGCCTAGTGCTACTCCAAAGGTTACTAAAGAAGCGATTAAAAAAGCAAAAGAGGTTGGGATTGCTAGATGGGCATTTAGTATAGATGGACCAACAGCTGAAGTACACGATCATTTTAGAGGAACAGAGGGGTCATTTAAATTAACAATGGATGCGATTCATTATTTACACGAATTAAAAATCCCTATTCAAATTAATACAGTTGTTTCTAATTATAATTTGAGTGTACTTAAAGATATGGCAATTTTAGTAGAAGAATTAGGTTGTGTGTTGTGGAGTGTATTTTTCTTAGTTCCAACAGGACGTGGTAAGGAGAAAGATATGATTTCACCAATTCAACATGAAAGAGTGTTCCGCTGGCTATATCAGCTGAGCAGAACGGTTTCTTTTGATATTAAAACCACAGCTGCTCAGCACTATAGACGCGTTGTTCTTCAACAAAAAATGAAGGGAATTAAAAAAATAGATCAAATTATTCAATATAGGGATGTACTGATGAAAGGGATGACGGGCGGAATTAATGGATTTGGACGCGCTCCAAAAGGAGTGAATGATGGAAATGGAGTTGTATTTATTTCTCATATTGGAGATGTATATCCAAGCGGGCTATTGCCGATTAAAACCGGTAATATTAGATCGACACCGATAGCTGAAATTTATCGAAACTCCCCTGTCTTTCAAAGCCTTCGTAATCCGGACAAGTATAAAGGAAAGTGCGGTGTTTGTGAGTTTCGATATGTTTGTGGGGGATCCCGTTCTAGGGCATTTGCGATGACGGGGGATTACATGGAAAGCGAACCTTTTTGTGTATATGTTCCAAAAGAATTGCAAAAAAAGTGTAAGAATTGAATGAAGGTAATGAATATTATTCATGATAGTGTAGTAGATGGTGAAGGGCTACGGACAGTTGTGTTTTTTGCCGGTTGTCCGCATCATTGTTTAGGTTGCCATAACCCCAAATCATGGAATCTTTATAATGGTATCGAGATGAGTGTGAAAGAAATTATAAAAGAAATTTCCAAAAATCCTCTAACTGATGTAACATTTTCAGGTGGTGATCCATTTTTTCAAGCTATCGAGGTCAAAGAAGTTGCAAAAGCTGTGAAAAGTTTAAACAAAAATCTCTGGATTTACACTGGTTATACACTAGAAGAGATACAAAATTCACAAAACAATGATATGATTGAGTTGTTACATTATGGAGATGTTTTAGTTGATGGAAGATTTGAAATCGAAAAAAGAGATTTGACACTTCCTTTTCGTGGAAGTTCAAACCAACGTATTATACGACTAAAATAAATGAACCCCTCAAACAAATTACAAAAACAAAAAAATACTTTATGGACAACTTTTCATAGAATTATACAGAGTAATGATCAAGATTTAATGCAAGAAAACGCAAATGTTGATGGTCGATCTCCAATGGGAATAATGGGAACATTTGCATCAGAGAGCGCAAAACTTTATGTAATGGAACATTTGCTTTCTAAACAAGTACAAGAAGCAATTAATCAAAACATTTTATATCCACATGATTTAGATTTTTATGCAACAGGAACGACCACGTGTTCACAAATCCCTTTAGCACAATTGCTTAAAAATGGGTTCCACACTGGACATGGTCATATGAGACAACCACAAGATATCAAAAGCGCATTAGCACTCTCGTCTATTATTCTTCAAGCTAATCAAAATATGCAGCATGGAGGGCAATCGCTTGCCATGTTTGATATGGATTTAGCCCCCTATGTGAGGAAAACATTTGAAAAGAATAAGAAAAAGCTAAATAACTACCCGTTAACAATGGAACAAATCGAGGAGTTTGCATGGAAAGAAACAGAAAACGATACATATCAAGCATGTGAAGCATTTATTCATAATTCCAATAGCATGCATAGCCGTGGTGGTGGGCAAGTTCCGTTTATTTCAATTAACTACGGTACGGACACATCAAAAGAAGGAAGGCTATTAATTAAGCAATTACTACGGGCGACACAAGCGGGATTAGGAAAAAGCGAAACGCCTATTTTCCCCATTCAAATCTTTAAGTTAAAAAAAGGCGTGAATTTTGAAGAAAAAGATCCAAATTATGATTTATTTGAACTTGCGTTAGAAACAACTGCGAAACGATTGTTTCCTAACTTTTCATTTTTAGATGCGCCATTTAATGCAGCGTATTATAATGGGAACCCTGAAAGTGAAGTATGTTATATGGGCTGTCGTACCCGTGTGATGTCTAATATTCATGGTGATGAAACAGCAATTGGAAGAGGAAATTTATCGTTTACATCTATTAATTTAGTAAAGTTAGCTTTAATAAATAATTCAAAAGAGAAATTTTTTACTTCGTTAAACCATTATATCAACCTTGGCATTCGTCAATTGCTAGAAAGATATTCATATCAATGTACAAAAAAAGCAAGAGATTTTCAATTCCTATATTCACAAGGGATTTGGCGCGATGGTGAAAAACTACAACCAGAAGATTCAGTTACTGAGATTTTAAAGCAAGGAACATTGAGCCTTGGTTTTATTGGACTTGCGGAATGCTTGGTTGCCTTAACAGGAAAACACCATGGGGAAGATAAAGATTCATGGCGACTTGGAAAAGAAATTGTTACCTTTATGAGAAAAAAGATGGAACAAGCAACAGTAGAACATCGCTTGAATTTCACCTTAATTGCAACTCCTGCCGAGGGACTATCAGGGAAGTTTATCAAAAAGGATCGCGCTGAGTTTGGAACTATTACAGGTGTAACCGATCATGATTACTATACAAATTCATTTCATATTCCAGTTTATTATCCTATTCAAGCAATTAATAAAATACGTTTAGAGGGACCGTTTCATGCTCTTTGCAACGGTGGTCATATTACGTATATTGAACTAGATGGGGCGGCAGCACATAATCAAATGGCTTTAAAACAGATTGTTCAAGCAATGGCACAGTATGAAGTAGGATATGGTTCAATTAATCATCCGGTGGATCGTTGTAAATGTTGTAACTATAATGGAGTTATTGAAAATGAGTGCCCTAGCTGTGGAAATATAGAAGATCATCATATTGAAAGAATTCGCCGTATTACTGGATACCTTGTGGGGGACATGTCAAAATGGAACAATGCAAAGCGTAGTGAAGAGGCAGATCGTGTGAAACATAAATGAATGAAGTTAATTATTCCAAAGCAGCATGGAGCCTGGGGTATGCTGCTTATTCCATTTGTTTTAGGCATTTTAACTGGTAAATGGACTTGGTATCATATACCTCTTTTTTTAGCGTGGTTTTTTGTGTATTTAGCTACGTACCCCTTATTAATGTATGTAAAACAGCCGCGAAAGAAATATTATTTATATTATTTTCTTCTTTATTTTGGTGAGGCTTGTATATGTACGGCTATTGCTCTTAGTTATGAATGGCGTATAGTGTACTTTTCTATTATTATGCTCCCGTTTTTTTGTATAAACATTTATTTTTCTAGTAAAAAAAATGAACGAGCTTTATTAAATGATGTATGTGCAATTATTTTGTTTTGTATAGGGGGAATTATTAGTTATTACTTCACAATGAAAACAGTAGATAAAAACATATTGATAATAGCGACTATATCATTTTTATATTTTATAGGGAGTACGTTTTATGTAAAAACAATGATTCGTGAAAAAAAGAATCCAACGTATCGTATTGTGTCATGGTGGTACCATTTATTACTTGTGATTGTTACGTTTATTTTATCACCATCGATTACCATTATTTTTATCCCGAGTTTGATACGGTCTATAGTACTTTATGGAAGAAATATTTCAATTTTAAAAGTGGGAATTTTAGAGAGTATAAATGCTATTTACGTTTTTATTACAACAATAATAGTATTTAAATATTTTATCTCGTAAATGACTTTTTACGAAAAATTAATGCCGTATTATGATGAAATTTTTCCGGCAAATGAAAAACAATTGAATTTTATTGCTTCTTATTTACAAGAGGGAGACTCCGTAATTGATGTAGGTGCGGCAACAGGGAACGTGGCTAATGCATTAGTTGAAAAAGGAATGATTGTCACTGCGATGGAGCCAGAGAAGAAAATGGCTGATAAAATTTCTGAGAAAGCAATACCCCATAAAGGGAAACTTTATGTAAATACACTTAGAATGCAGCAAATAGACGAGGTACCTGGAATATTTGATGGTATTTATTGTATTGGAAATACGTTGGTTCATTTAGACAATGTACAGAAAATTACTGATTTTATTCAAAGTGCTTTTAAAAAACTTAAGAAAAACGGAAAGTTAATAATTCAAATTGTAAACTATGAAAAAGTATTAAATCAAAAACAGTTCATATTTCCAGTAATTAAGAAAGAACACTTCTCATTCAAACGAGATTATGCAATAGAGAGAAAAAAAGTGCAATTTACTGTAACATTAAATACAAGTGGTGAAGAATTCTCAAATAGTATAGAGTTATATCCAATTACAAAAAAACAATTACTTCTGATATTAATAGATTGTGGTTTCGAGTCAGTAGAAACTTACGCTAATTTTGATAAAAAAACATATTCACTTGATGGTCCGGCTCTAGTAATTGTAGCAACAAAATAAATGAGCAAAGAAATTAAGTTAACTAAAGATATATATTGGGTAGGGAAAGTTGATAATAGAGAAGTTCCGTTTCATCGTTTGATCTTAGCAAAAGGAACAACTTATAACGCGTATTTGCTAAAAACGGAAAAGCCAACAGTGATTGATACAGTTGATATAGAGTTTGGAAGAGAATTTGTAGAATCTTTAAGTAAATTAATTGATCCACAAGAAATTCAATATATCGTAGTGAATCATACTGAACCCGACCATTCAGGGGGATTAGCAGCATTAGCATCAAGAGCTACTAATGCAACGATTGTATGTACAGAAATTGCAGTACCAGAAATACAAGAGATGTATAAGCTGCATAATCGAAAGTTTTTAGTAGTAAAAGACGGTGATACATTAGATATTGGTGGAAAAACATTGAAATTTAAAGAAACGCCATATCTTCATACTGAAGAAACAATGATTACCTACTGTGTAGAGGATAAAATTTTATTTCCTTGTGATATTTTTAGTACTCATATAGCAAATGACGAGATTTTCAGTGATAAAGCGAATGTAGATATTACAGAAGACTTTATCGGCTATTATAATGCCATTATCCATCCACATAGAAGATATGTAAGAACATTAATAGAAGCTCTAAAAGGTTTGGATGTACAAATGATTGCACCATCTCATGGCTACATTTTACGTCAAGATATACAGAAGTATATTAATTTATATGCGAATATGAGTAGAGATACGAATCAAGATAAGAAAGTAACAATTGTGTATACAACAATTAAAAATAATACAAAAAAAGTAGCAAATATTATTAAAGAAACTTTAGAAGCAGATAATATCCATGTAATCGTATTTAACGCTGATAAAGCAAAAAAATTAGAAGTTTTAAAGAGTATTCAAGAAGCAGATGCAGTCTTCATAGGATCTTCAACTAGATATGCAGATATGATTGGTAATTTAGAAGAAATTTTAAAAGAAATGACAGAAATGAACCTAGAAGGGAAAATTGGAGCTTCATTCGGTTCATATGGTTGGAGTGGAGAGGCGATTGAGGTGATACAAGATTATCTCAATGAAACAAATATGAATGTACAAAGCACATCAAAAGTTATCAAATCTACAGGTATGACTCATGTTGAATTTCCTATTCGGATTAGATTCTCTCCAAAAGATGAGAAGAAAGTAAAGAAAATCCAACATGCAACAACATTTGTTACAGATTTATTATTGAGTTCTATTTAAATGGAAAAGAAATTTATTATTATTGGGAGTGGTGTAGCCGCTGTAAATGCTGCTAAAACTATTAGAGAATACGATAAAGAGTCAAATATATTCATTTTTGGGGAAGAGCCATTACTACCTTACAAAAGAATTAAATTATCAAAGGATCTGTATTCAGATTTACACAGTGAAAAAGTGTTAATTAAAAAGAAAAAGTGGTATCAAGATAATCATATATCAGTTTTTATAAATACAAAGGTGGTAAAAATTAATACAGATGAGCAATTTATTGTTACATCCAATGAAGCGGTATTTTCTTATCATAAACTATTAATTTGTACAGGAGCAAATAATAGAAGATTAGAGATAAATGGAATTAATAAAAAAAATATTTTTACTATTAGGGACATGCAAGAAGCAGATGAGCTTAAAGGATATTTAGAGGACAAAGAGAGTGTTGTGACCATTGGTGGGGGTGTACAAGGGTTAGAAACAGCATGGTCTATTCTGAAAGCCGGTAAAAAGGTATCCATTGTAGAATTAGCACCTTCATTAATGAGTAGACAATTAGACACAAAATCTTCACTTCTCTTAAAACGAAAAATTGAAAGTGAAGGAGTAAATGTGTATTTAAATACTTCTATTGATTCTATTCTCGGGAAAGAATCCGTAACTGGCATAAAGGTGAACGGAAATTATCAAATCAATTGTGATAGTATTGTTTACTCAATTGGCGTTACTCCGAACACCACACTTGTACATGATACATCTATTAAATTAAATAGAGGTATTGTTGTGGATGAGAAGATGAGAACAAATATAGAATCCGTATATGCTGCAGGAGATGTCGCAGAAGTAAATGATGAGATTGAAGGGTTATGGGCGACTGCAATGGAACAAGGAAGAGTAGCTGGTAGTAACATGGTATCGAAAACTGCTATTTACAAAAAAGACATTCCAACTACTATTTTTAACGCATTCAATGTATCTTTATTTTCAATTGGATTAGTTAATGAAGAGCAATGTGATACAACAATTGTTGAAGAAGATGGTAAGGAGGAGTATACAAGGTTATTTATTAAGAATAATAAAATAGTGGGTGTGATTTCATTAGAAGGAGTTGTTGCATCTATTCCTTACAAATCTGCGATTGAAAAGCAACTATCATTAGAAGGAATAGATTTAATAAATACAAATATAAGTGAAATAATGAGCAAGTTAAAGGAGAAAATATAAATGAAAAAATACATTTGTTTACCATGTGGATATATTTATAACCCGGAGGTAGGGGATCCAGATGAGGATATAGAACCAGGAACAAGTTTCGAGGATTTACCAGAGGACTGGGTTTGTCCTGTTTGCGGAGAAGATAAAAACCATTTTGAACCAATAGATGAATAAATGGCCAAGCATTATGAGCATAAAAATTCAAGGGAGCTTTGCCCAAGAAAAGTACTAATTTTTAAGACCCTTTCCGAAGAGGAAATTAGTAATATAGCTTCAATGACAAAACATAAGAAGTTTAAGAAAGGCCAGCCATTAATTCTTGAGGGAGATAAATCAGATACCTTATTTATTATTAATAGTGGACAAGTAAAGTTATCTACATTAACTCTTCAAGGGAAAGAGCAAATATTGCATATTTTATCAAGTGGTGAATCCTTTTGTGAATTAAATGTATTTAATTATGATGAAAAGAGTAATTTTAGTGCATATGCTATAGAAGATACTCATATCTGTATGCTAAAAAAAGAAAATATGGATTATATAATGGAACGGAATCCAAGTATTGTATTGAAGTTATTAAAAATTGTCACAAAACGTCTAGCTAAGGTAGAGAATTTAGTGCAAAACTTAGCGACAAACAATCCTGAAGTTAGAATCGCTCACATACTATTGGAGTTTTGTGACAAATATGGTAAAAGTACTAAGGATGGAATTCTTATTAACTTGCCATTGACACGTGAGGAATTGGCAAATTATGCGGGGGTAACAAGAGAGACTATTAGTCGGAAACTGAATAAATTTGAAAGTTTAGGACTCATGGCCTCCGTTGGAAATAAGAAAATAATAATAAAAAATCAGTTAGCTATTAGAAGACTTATCAGTTTCTGAATGAACGGGAATCCTTGCTCAATACTTCACAATATAAAAGGAGAATTTGATATGAAAAAACGAAAACGCTTAGTCATAATCGGTAATAGTGTATCTAGTTTACGCTGTATTGAACAAATTTTAATACAAAACCCAAATATGTATAACATTTCTATTTTCAGTGATGAACTCTATCCTCTCTACAATCAGATAAACACTATTTCATTACAATTAAATATAAAAAATAGCATGCTAAAGAAATATAATTGGTACAAACAACATAATATTAAGCTTTTCACAAACGAAAAGGTAATAGAAATTGATCGTGAGGACGAGGTCATTGTTACAGATAAACGACGTATTGTTTTCTACGATAAACTCATCATTGCAACAGGCTCTACTGCTTTTATTTTTCCCGTTAAAGGACTGCAATTATTTGGAGTAAATAAACTCAAAACAACTGAAGAAATCCAATTTCTATTAAATACTAAGAAGCATTCAAAAAAGGCTATTATTATTGGCAATGGCATGCTCGGTCTAAAAATTGCACAAAAATTATTTGATTTAGGAATAGATGTCCACGTTGTTCATTTCATTTCACACTTAATGGCAAATCAAGATATTCTGGATTGTTCATTACTACGTAACAAGCTAAAAGCAAAAGGGATTCAATTTTTCATGGAAAAAAACACGGTTAAAATCCTAGGTACAGAATACGCAGAGGGGATTCAATTCGAAGATGGCACTATTATAAAATACGATTTAATTGTAATACCTATTGGTAGACGACCTAATACACATTTAGCAGAAAAGGCTGGTTTACATGTTAACCGTGGCATAGTTGTTAATAAGTATATGCAAACAAATGATAAATTAATTTATGCAGTTGGTGAATGCACTGAACACAATGGTATTACATTAGGATTCCCAGCCCCCCTCCATACACAAGCTACTGTATTAGCCGAGCATATAACAAATGTACAGAAAAATACTCTTTTTGCCTAAATGTTAGAACAAGGAATAACTGATGCTATAAAACTTGCACAAAAGAAGAAACAAATATTAGATATAAACCCAATACAATATTTTGTACGCGCGGTACTAGCCGGCATCTATATTGGATTTATTATAGTATTATGTTTTAAATTAGGAGATTTTTTTCATGTTGTAAATTCACCTGCAACATATTTAATTGCATCTTTGTTTTTTGGAATTGCACTTATATTAATAATATATGGTGGAGCGGAATTATTTACTGGGAATACAATGTATTTTACAATCTCAACTTTACGAAAAAAAACAACGATCCTAGATACTTTTCGTAACTGGGGTGCCTGTTTTTTAGGTAATCTGATAGGTGCAATATTTTTTGCATTATTATTTTATGGTACTGGTATTTTTGATCAGATTGAATATGAACACTTGCTAAGTAATGTTGTGGAAGTGAAAATGAATACTCCGACAATACAGTTATTTTTCAAAGCTATTTTATGTAATTGGCTCGTTTGTCTAGCATGCTTCCTTCCTTCTCAAGTAAAAGGGGATACATCAAAAATAATTGTTATGATGTTATTGGTTTTTACATTCTTTTTATCTGGATATGAACATAGCATTGCAAATTTATCGCTATTTGCCATTTCTCTAGTTTCGCCACATCCCAATACAATTTCTTTTAGTGGGGCTATTTATAATTTGATTCCAGTTACAATTGGAAATACTATTGGTGGATCCGTATTCGTTGGTATGGTATATCATTATATAACAAAAAATTGCCCTATTCCTGAAGAGGTGGAAGATTTAGTGGAATCTCAATTTGAGGAAAAAATTCCATTACAAAAACAAATAAAACTTTAAATGAATAAAAATATTAATCGTGTAGTTTTAATTGGTACAGGGGCCGTAGGATGTAGTTATGCATATTGTATGATTAATCAGGGCCTGGCAGAAGAATTTGTTCTTGTGGATGTAAATGAAGCAAGAGCAGAAGGAGAGGCAATGGATTTAAGTCATGCAATTCCTTTTTCACCATCACCAACAAAAGTATGGAAGGGTAGCTGTGAGGACTGTAAAGATGCGCAAATTGTTGTAATAACAGCCGGATTGCCACAGAGACCAGGTGAAACACGTTTAGACTTAGTTGAAAAAAATACTAAGATTTTTAAAGAAATTATACGTAATGTCATGTCAAGCGGATTCGATGGTATTTTCTTAATTGCAACAAATCCAGTGGACATTTTAACATATGTAACTTGGAAAGAATCTGGGTTGCCGAAAGAGCGCGTAATTGGTTCCGGTACAACACTTGATTCTGCACGTTTCCGTTACATGTTAGGGGAATATTTTGAGATTGATCCTCATAATGTTCATGCTTATATAATTGGTGAACATGGTGATACGGAGCTTCCGGTATGGAGTCACGTGTCAGTTGGCGTTCAAAAGCTACAAACCATTTTAGAAAATAACAGTCAGTATAATCAAAGTGACTTAGACGACATTTTTATTCGTTCACGTGATGCGGCCTATCATATTATTGAACGTAAGGGAGCGACCTGTTATGGAATTGGAATGTCTCTATTACGTATAACAAAGGCAATTCTACACCACGAAAATAGTGTGTTAACAGTATCTGCATACCTTGAAAATGAATATGGTCATAACGATGTATATATAGGAGTTCCTGTTGTTATAAATCGTCAAGGTATTCGGGAAATTATAGAAATTGAGTTAAATGAGGAAGAAAAGTGTAACTTTAATCATTCTGTACATACATTAAAAGAAACCATGTCACCAATATTATAAATGAGAAATTTCTTTGAAGAAAAATATACAAATTTAGAATTTAAAAGGGAACTAATAAATATTATAAGTGAAATCAGTGAATATAAAGGAGCAATATCAGCATATCAAACTCAAAAACCAGAGATCTTTGATCTTTTGGAAAAGAGTATATCCCTACAATATATTAAAACTTTTCCTAATATATATGACAAGTTTACATTCTCAAATAAACAGTTGAAAAAATTTGTTTCTAATCGTGTTAGCCCTCAAACATTGGAAGAGGACGCTTTATTTTGTTATTACAAAACATTAGAACTTGTGCAAAAAGAAAATCACAAACTGCCTATTAAACCACAAACAATTCAAGAACTGCATTTCCAATTACTGAATTATTCAACGTCTGAAAGTGGTAATTGGAGAAAAAACGAACTTGTTTTATCATGTATTCCAATGTTAAATAATCAATCCAAATTACGTACAGTTGTTTTATATGATATGGTTCCGCAATATTTGTATCAGCTATGCGAACAATATAATATATTAAGGGCTAAAGGGAATTTTCATCCGCTCCAACTGATTCCTCAATTTATATTAAATTTCCTATGTATTTATCCATTTAATAAAGGGAATGGCAAGTTAGCAAAAATATTAATTCAATGGTTATTAATTGAAAGTGGATATACATTTGTAAAATATACATGTATAGATAAATATTTTAAAGAATATGAATCAGATTATTATGATGCTCTGTATAAATCTGCAGCTAACTGGCATCAAGGCGATCATAATGTAGTTTTCTGGATGAAAATTTTTTTAGATATTGTTTTAGTTGCATATAAAGAATTGAATAATGTAATAGAAAATTGTATTAGCACTCATACTAAAAGAAAAAGAATTGAAAAATACATAGACAGACAAAATCATCCTTTTACTAAAGAAAATATTCGAAACATATATCCAGACATAAGTGAAAGTACTATAAATAAAACATTACACGCTTTAAATTCACAGGGATACATTAAACTGGTTTCTAAAGGTAGAAATGCAAAATGGATAAAGCTTAAATTAACTTAGGTGATTATTTTGTCACAACAACAACTTAAAAAGGATATTGGTTTCTTTGCAGCATTAACCACAGTTATTGGTACCGTTATCGGCGCCGGAGTATTTTTCAAGCCCACTGCATTATATGGAGTAACAGGAACAGCGAGCCTAGGATTACTTGCATGGGTAATTGGTGGTATCTTAACCGTTTGCGCAGGACTAACTGCTGCTGAACTATCTGCCGCTATTCCTGAAACAGGGGGAATGATGGCATATCTAAAGAGGACTTATGGAAACTTAACTGCTTTCTTGCTTGGCTGGGCACAAACTGTTATATACTTCCCTGCAAATATTGCAGCACTTGCTATTATTTTCGGGACACAAACTGTTAGTTTATTTGGCCTAAATGTTAATGAACACAAAATGCTAATTATCGCAATTGCAATTATCACAGCAACATTTGTAACTCTTATGAACTTTTTAGGAGCTAAAGCAGCTGGTGGAATCCAAATGGCCTCGACTATATGCAAGTTGGTTCCCTTAGCATTAATTATTATTTTTGGATTACTACACAAAAGTGACGTTACGTTTCAACTATTTCCAATTGAGGCAGCCCCTAATAAATCTATGATATCTGCACTTGGATCTGGGTTACTCGCAACAATGTTCGCCTACGATGGATGGATTCATGTAGGGAATATTGCTGGAGAAATGAAAAACCCTAAAAAAGACTTGCCTAAAGCAATCGTATTAGGATTATCAACAGTAATGGTTGTTTATTTATTAATTAATGTCGCGTTTCTAATGGTCATGTCTGCAACATCGCTCGCAGGTACTGATACACCCGCTTCTCAAGTAGCTACAATTCTTTTTGGGGCTATGGGAGGAAAACTTGTTACCATTGGTATTTTAATTTCCGTATTTGGAACGATTAATGGTTATATTATGACGGGAATGCGAATTCCTTATGCCATGGCTATTGAGAACAAACTACCATTTAGTAAATGGTTTGCTACATTATCTAAAAATAGTCGGGTCCCTTATAATTCTGGACTATTTATGCTATTTATTTCAATTATTATGATGGCTATCGGCGGATTTAATACCCTTACAGATATGTTAGTATTTGTAATATGGATATTCTACACAATGACATTCCTTGCTGTATTCATCTTACGAAAAAGAGAACCCGAACTTGTGCGACCTTATAAAGTTCCATTGTATCCTTTTATACCATTAGTTGCTATTATTGGCGGATTGTTCATTGTTATTAATACCTTATTCACTCAACCTCTGCTAGCTTTATGTGGAATAGGTCTAACTGCACTCGGCCTCCCTATTTATTACACTTTACGTAAAAAGGAACAATTTGATATAGAAAATCGTACCGAGTAGATGAAAATTGGTGTAGTGAAAGAGATAAAAAAAGGGGAAGCTCGTGTAGGGATGACTCCAGAAAATGTTCAAAAATTAGTTGCAGCTGGAAATGAATTATTGGTACAAAAAGATGCTGGATTAGGTTCAGGTTATACGAATGATGAATATATAAATGCAGGAGCAAGCATAGTAAATCAAGGTGAAGCATGGGATGTTGATATGGTAGTAAAGGTAAAAGAACCACTACCTGCAGAATACCATTACTTTAAAAAGGATTTAATTGTATGGGGATTTTTACATCTTGCCGCTTCTAAAGAGTGTGTGGAAGCAATGAGAAGTGCTGGAACTACTGCGATTGCCGGTGAAACTATTAGTGAGGATGGAAATTTAGCATTATTAAAACCTATGAGTGCAATTGCCGGAAGACGCGCGGTATTTATGGGAGCTTATTATTTAGAAAAACAACATCAAGGGGAAGGGATTTTATTATCAGGTAATTATTTAGAAAAACAACATCAAGGGGAAGGGATTTTATTATCAGGTATTGAGGGAATCCCTGCCGGAAAAGTTGTAATTCTTGGTGGAGGGAATGCTGCAACTAACGCCTGTGATATGGCAATTGGGATTGGATGTAGTGTTACAATTCTAGAGGTTAATCAAGAAAGAATTGCATATTTAAGAAAGCAATACGCAACAGAAGAAGTAGATATAATTGAATCTAACACTGAAAATTTAGAGCGAACGATTAAAGAGGCAGACTTATTTATTTCAACAATCTTAATACCAGGATCTCGCCCACCTAAAATTGTTAAAGAGTATATGGTTCAATCTATGAAGCCAGGAAGTGTCATTGTAGATATCGCAATAGATCAAGGTGGTACAATAGAAACAATTGACCATTATACAACTCATGATAATCCTGTATTTATTAAACATGATGTAATCCATTATGCAGTACCAAATATGCCTGGTGCCACCCCACGTACTTCAACTATGGCGTTAGCAAATGGAAATATTGAGTATTTACTAGCAATTGCTAAAGATGGATTAGAAAATGCAATTCAAAAAAAATCATCATTAGCATCTGGTGTAAATGTATATAAAGGTATTATTACCTACGAAAATTTAGGTATGACGCTAGATTTAGACTTTAGACAATTGAAAGAAGTGTTAGTATGAATGATTACCAAAAACGTTTTGTTAGATATCACTGACATTAAAAAAGCCAAAGAAGTTCTTGACATAAATGCTCGAAAAACACCTTTGGTTAAATCTTTCTATTTAACCAGTAAAACCGGTGGAGAAATTTATTTAAAGCTAGAAAACATGCAGTTAACAGGTTAAATGAAAGACTTACTGCAACGCGGAAAAGCTGTCGTAGAAGGTGCGGGAGCGTTAGCCACAGCCGCTCTTCTTGCAGGAAAAGTGGATAAATATGTACAGGGTAAAAAAGTAGTAGCGGTTATTTCAGGCGGCAATGTAGATTTAAAACGTATTTCAAGTGTATGTGAGCATTTCTTTGTTGCCAACGAGGTAAAATAAATGGCCAACTTATTTAGGAAAAAATCCGTTAGGAAATTATTAGAAGATAGTAAAAGTAAGACTTTGACAAAAACATTAGGCGCATTTGACCTTACCATGCTAGGGATTGGTGCGATAATTGGTACAGGAGTACTTGTATTAACTGGATTAGTAGCAGCAAGAGATGCGGGTCCAGCAGTTATTTTTTCATTTATGATTGCAGCAATTGTTTGCGGATTTGCTGCCCTATGTTATGCAGAAATCGCTTCTACTCTTCCAGTCTCGGGTAGTGTATATACCTATTCATATGCGACGATTGGTGAGTTTGTAGCCCATTTAATGGGATGGACCTTACTGTCAGTATATGTAGTTACAACTGCGGCGGTAGCAGGTGGGTGGACAGGCTATTTCCACAACTTAGTAAGTGGATTTGGGATTGAGATACCCAAATCACTGTTAACGATTCCGACGCAAGGTGGAATTGTTAACTTACCAGCAGTAATCATTACATTGATAATAACTTGGTTATTATCAAAAGGTACGAAAGAAAGTAAGCGAGTGAATAACGCAATGGTATTAATAAAAATTGGTATTGTTGTTTTATTCATTTCAGTTGGTATTTTTTACGTGAAACCAGAAAACTGGATACCATTTGCACCGTATGGTATAAGCGGAGTCTTTTCCGGAGGAGCTGCAGTATTCTTTGCTTTTTTAGGATTTGATGCGTTAGCAACTTCTGCTGAAGAAGTAAAAAATCCACAACGTGATTTACCGATTGGTATTATTGCTTCTTTAGTTATTTGTACAATTATTTATGTTATAGTTTGTCTTGTTATGACAGGTATGGTTTCTTATAAGGAATTAGATGTACCAGAAGCAATGGCCTACGTATTAGAAGTTGTAGGACAAGATAAAGTGGCGGGTGTAATCGCAGTTGGAGCTGTAATTGGTATTATGGCTGTAATTTTCGCTTACATTTATGCAACAACACGTGTATTCTTCGCGATGAGCCGTGACGGTTTATTACCAAAACCTTTTGCGAAAATTAATAAGAAGACAGAGGCGCCAGTATTCTCAACTTGGTTAACAGGGATTGGTAGTGCTTTAATTGCTGGATTTATCGATTTAAAAGAATTGTCGAATATAGCGAATATTGGAGCATTATTAACATTCGCCATGGTTGGCGTAACTGTTATCATTCTTCGTAAAACACATCCGAATTTAAAACGTGGTTTTATGGTACCACTGGTACCAATCTTACCGATTATTTCAATAACATGTTGCTTATTCTTAATGGTAAATCTACCTTTAAAAACTTGGATTTATTTCGGTGCTTGGTTATTTATTGGAGTAATAGTATATTTTATATATTCTAAAAGACACAGCCAATTAAACAAACTATAAATGGGGAATAAATCAAAGCATAAAACCAAAAGAATACTTGTAGCTACTGCAACATTAACTATACTTGCTTCTGGAATGGCTTCTTCATCAGATGTCTTTGCAGAGGAAACGCAGCAGCAAAAAAATTTATCGACATCACTGCAAGAAGAAAAGTCAGTTAAATCAGAAAATAGAACATATACAGTCCCAGGAAAAGGGGATGTTGCAAGAAGAAAAGTCAGTTAAATGTTGCAAGAAGAAAAGTCAGTTAAATCAGAAAATAGAACATATACAGTCCCAGGAAAAGGGGATGTTGAAGTACTGAAACAACAGGAAAGAAAAAGTATGGCATTTAGTCCATATGAACCAACTGGTTTATATGCAAAGCCAAATGAACAAATAACAATTAATGTAGAAGGAAATCAAGATATTCAAGCATACATTGGAACGTATTCGTATGATGCTTCTTGGAGAGAAGATTCTAAAATAAAATCATTTACACTAAAACCGGGTATAAACACAATCCAATCTCCAAATGGGGGAATGATTTATTTTTATAATAAACAACAAGGTGGTACCATTCGAACAACAGTCACAACAGGTGGGACGACTACTCCTTTCTTTGAACTAGGAAAGCATACGAAACAAGATTTAATAAACATGCTGGACCAATATCCAAATGCACATGCAGTGGAGTTAAAGGGAGAACGTGTATTAATTACGGCTAGCCCTGCACGTGTTAAGAAATATTTGTTGGGTTCTAATACAGATCCTGTACAACTCTTAAAAAAGTTGGATGAAGCTACTCGAATTCAGGACAAAGTAGCTGGGTTATCCGAGGAACAAGCAGATAAACATTATATTCATTACGTAGAAGAAAATCATTCGCCCGATTATTATATGTATGCGTATCCTTATCGAACCGCTTATGTAGGAGATGCAATCCAATACGTGTTAGATATTAATAAATTTATAAAAGATGGCTGGGGTCCATGGCATGAGGCAGGGCATTTGAGACAACAATGGCCCTGGAATTTTTATAATATGACAGAAGTACAAAATAATATATACAGCCTTTCTGTAGAAAAAGCATTTAATCAACCATCCAATTTAGAGAAAAGTGGAATTTATCCAAAAGCGTTTCAATATCTAGAACAAACGAATAAAAATTATGACGAAATTAGTGATGTTTTTGTTAAGCTTGTTATGCTTTGGCAACTACAGTTAGCATATGGAGAGGATTTCCATCCTAAATTACATCAATTGTATAGAGACATGCCTTCAAGTGAACTTCCACAAACTGATGAAACGAAAAAACAATTATTTATGATTTCAGCATCAAAAGTAGCCAAACAAAATTTGATTCCTTTCTTTGAGAAGTGGGGATTACGTCCAAATAACGATACCATCCAAAAAGTGGCTGCATTAGGATATCCAATTTTAACAGCAGAGATTTGGAAGGGTACGGATTCTAATCCAATTAAACCAGATATGCCTAATGGAAATAATATTTTAGAAGGAAACAAGTTTGCATGGTCATTAAAAGGAATTAGTGATTTTGAGTTTGCTAAAGTCAATTTCAATAAGTCGACAGAAGAAATGCAAATCGACTTAAAAGAAGGCATACCGCATCATTATTTTAATGAAACATATGCGAGTATTAAAGTACAAAATGCATCAGGAAAAGTAGTATATAAGAAAGACATTTATGGAAACAAACAACAAAATGCTGAACTGCAAAAAGTTCCAGTCAAAGTAGGAGATTATATTGAGTTAGCACATCTAGTCAAAGTAGGGGATTATATTGAGTTTACTCATATAGAGGGAGAAGCACAAAAGGAAAAGACACGTGCCACACTTACTAATCTTGAGAATAGTAAACAGGAATTTGTGGGTAAGAAAAAAACATATCAAGTTACTCCTACGGGATTATTAATAAAATAGATGATTCATCAATATAAATTAAATGGATACAATATCGTATTAGATACTTATAGCGGGTCGGTACATGTTGTTGACGCTCTTGCTTATGAAATAATTATGTTATATGAGAATACTCC
This sequence comes from Bacillus toyonensis, assembly GCA_046112185.1. Classification (GTDB taxonomy): domain Bacteria; phylum Bacillota; class Bacilli; order Bacillales; family Bacillaceae_G; genus Bacillus_A; species Bacillus_A toyonensis_A. Next base: position 45,639 of record CP170572.1, read on the forward strand.
TATGGAAGAAATCCTGTCAATGATGCAGGGAAAGTATAAATATGATATTCACGTTTCCGAGAAGGAAATTCGAGAAACTATTGAGGATATTGAAGAACTAAAAAGAGATGGAAAGCTTTTTACCGAAGATGATTATAAGGACCTTTCGATTGATTTGATAAATCGTCCCACTTATGTGAAGGCTCTTTGCCTTAATGTCGCACATACTTGTAATCTGTCGTGTGAATACTGCTTTGCTAGCCAAGGAAAATACAATGGAAATAGAGCCATCATGAGTTATGAGGTTGGAAAAAGAGCTATCGATTTTCTATTAGAAAACTCAGGTAATCATCGAAATCTCGATGTTGATTTTTTTGGTGGGGAGCCACTCATGGCGTGGAAGACTGTCAAACAGATTGTTGCCTATGCAAGAAATAAAGAAAAAGAGTACAAAAAAACTTTTCGTTTTACCTTTACTACAAATGGTATGCTGCTTAATGATGAAATTACTGACTTCTTGAATCAAGAAATGCACAATGTTGTATTAAGCCTTGATGGAAGAAAAAAAGTTCATGATTATCTTCGTAAAACTGTCAATGGGAAGGGTAGCTATAATCATATCGTTCCAAAGTTTCAGGAGTTTGTTGAGAAGCGTGGAGATAAAGAATACTATGTACGTGGAACCTATACCCATAATAACGTTGATTTTACCAATGATATTTATCACATCGCTGACCTAGGGTTTAATAAAATCTCAATGGAACCTGTTATCTGTAATCAACGAGAACCATATGCGCTCTGTGAAGAAGACCTTCTGGAAATTTACAATCAATATGAAATTCTCTCGAAAGAAATGCTAAACAGTGAGGAAAAAGGAAACGGTTTTATTTTCTATCATTACATGCTTGACCTTTCAGAAGGTCCATGCGTTCAAAAGAGAATTTCTGGTTGCGGTTCTGGGACCGAATATCTTGCTATTACCCCGTGGGGGAGATATTTCCTTGTCATCAGTTTGTTGGAGAAGAAGAATATAGTATGGGGAATATCTGGGATGGCATTACAAAAGCAGAGATACAGTCGCAGTTTAAAGAGAGTAATTGTTATTCAAAACCAGAATGTCAGGAATGTTGGGCACAGCTTTACTGTAGTGGCGGTTGTCCAGCTAATACAATACATGCAACGGGTTCTCTTAAGGGAACACATGAATTCAGCTGTAAAATCTTCCGCAAGAGGATAGATGAATAGAGGAGAGGAATGCCATATGAAAATACGTAGTCAAATTACATGTGCAAGTCTTGCCCTTTTAATAGCTGGAAGTTCCCTGTTATATACAACACCAACCTCAATTGTAAAAGCAGAGCCCACTCAAAATGTATCTAGTACGTTACAAACAAATACTCAACGAGATCATACTTCCGTCAAGCAAGCAATGCGGGATACATTGCAACTTGGATACCCGGGGATACTTGCTAAAACTTCTGAGGATGGAAAAACGTGGGGGTATGCCGCTGGAATAGCGGATCTGAGAACCAAGAAACTAATGAAAACAGATTTTCGCTTTCGCATTGGGAGTGTGACGAAGACGTTCACCGCAACAGTTGTACTTCAATTAGCTGGAGAGAATCGCCTGAATCTAGACGACTACATCGAAAACTGGTTGCCTGGTGTCATTCAAGGAAATGGATATGATGGTAACAAGATTACTATCCGGCAGATATTGAACCATACAAGCGGTATTGCTGAATACTCAAGGTCAAAAGACGCTGATTTTACGGATACAAAAAAATCGTATACGGCTGAAGAGTTAGTGAAGATGGGGGTTTCTCTGCCTCCAGACTTTGCCCCAGGAGATGGCTGGTCTTATTCAAACACAGGATACGTATTACTGGGCATTCTTATTGAAAAAGTAACCAGAAACAGCTATGCGGAAGAGATTGAAAATCGGATTATTGAACCACTTGAATTGTCGAATACATTCCTACCAGGCAACTCAAGTGTTATTCCAGGCACTAACCATGCCCGTGGATATGTCCAACCAGACGGAGCAAGTGAGCTAAAAGACGTTACTTATTATAACCCAAGTGCAGGTAGCTCTGCTGGAGATATGATTTCTACTGCTGACGACTTAAACAAATTCTTCTCTTACTTGCTCGGTGGCAAATTACTGAAGGAACAGCAACTAAAACAAATGCTTACTACAGTTCCTACAGGAAAAGAAGGAATCGATGGATATGGTCTTGGAATCTATGAAACTAAGCTTCCAAGCGGTGTCTCGATATGGGGACACACAGGTGGCATTCTAGGGTTTACTACTCTTGTTGGAGGTACACTTGGAGGCAAGCATACGTTGGTCGTCAATTGGAATAGTTTGGGTAGAACTGACAGTCCTAATCCTTTTAAAAATATTTTACTTGCTGAATTTAACAAGTAGTTGCCCCACTCATCTTCTCGGTGTAAATACGTTCGCAGCCGGCATTATGATGTACAAGCCCTATACGATGTAGGAATTATCCGAGGTGTTTCGGCTACTAAGTTTAACCAACATGGCACACTCACACATCAACAGGTTGCACTTATGTTAGAACGAACACTAGAATATCTAGGTGTAGAAAAAGAGCCAAATACAGGGCCCTACCACATACCCATCAACTTAAGAAGAATAAACGCCACCAAAACAAAAAAGCCCCAAATTTTTCTTGAAAATAAGTTGGGGCTTTTGAACCAAAAAAGTATATTTTTAACTATGAAAACTACGATAAATTTTTCCTTTTTTCCTACTTGTTAAATGAAAAATAAACTATCTGGGGTATTAGCCGCTACATTGGCGCTAACGATGACCCTACCAACAGGCGCGATGGCGTCTTCTAGCAGTAAGACTCCGGTTGTAGCTAACCAAGAAGTTGCTAGCCAAGAACTGGAGAAGATTGCGGCAGATAAGGCTGCCCTACTCACGAAGTCCCATGGGACGACTAGCGTGCAGTATGCGCTGATTGATAATGGCAAACTTATTTTGTCGGGTCAGACAGACAAGAACGATATGAAAAGGAAACTATCGCTGACTAAAGATACTCTATACGGGATTGGTTCAGTCAGTAAAATGTATGCAGCAACGGCTGTAATGAAATTGGTCGACGAAGGAAAAGTCGATTTGGATGCTCCTGTCGTCCACTATGTTCCTGATTTCAAGATGAAAGACGAGCGGTACAAACGCATTACGCCGCGTATGCTGTTAAACCACTCCTCCGGCTTGCAAGGTTCCACGTTAAGTAATGCATTTTTATTTAACGATAATGATACCTATGCCCATGATGTCTTGTTGCGGCAATTGTCCAACCAAAGCTTGAAGGCGAATCCTGGCGCGCTCTCGGTATACTGCAACGACGGCTTTACGCTGGCTGAGATTTTGGTGGAAAGAGTCAGCGGTATGAGCTTTACCGAATTTCTACATCAACGGTTTACAGAACCCTTAAAGCTGAATCATACGAAAACGCCGCAGGACAAATGGGAAGGCGAAAAGCGGGCTGAACTTTATTTTCCGGCGTACCAAGGGCAACTTCCAATTGAATCGGTGAATGTGATTGGCTCGGGAGGGATCTCTTCCACGGCAGAAGATATGGTACGATTCTCACAATTATTTATGAGACAGGGAAAAGGGATCCTCTCTGATAAGGCAGTCAAGGCGATGGAGCAAGAGGAATATAAAAAAGGAATGTGGCCGGGGGATGGAGATAATATTTTCAACTATGGTCTTGGCTGGGATAGTGTGAAACTATACCCATTCAGTGAATATGGGATAAAAGGCTTGGCTAAGGGCGGAGACACGTCACTGCAACATGCTATACTGGTCGTGCTTCCGGAACAGAAGATGGCAGTGGCTGTGTTGTCATCCGGCGGGCAAAGCTCTACAAATCAACTACTGGCAACTGAATTACTGCTCGCCGCGCTTAAAGAGAAGGGCACAATTAAGGAAATCAAGCCAAACAAATCCTTTGGCAAGCCGATCAAGGCCAAGATTCCTCAAGACGTGGCGAAGAAAGCGGGCTTTTATGGCAATAGCGACAGTCATTTCAAAATAGAAATTACGAAGAATGGAGAACTGTTCTTACCATCTAATCGAGAGGAAAAATATGTATATACTGCGAATGGAAGCTTTATTAATGAGAAGGGTACTTCCAAGCTCAGCTTCGTCACTGAGAAGAATGGAAGAACTTATTTGAAGGAGAGCACATATAAATCGACGCCAGGCTTAGGGCAAAATGTGATGACTCACTATTTAGCCGAGAAACTAGAAGACAACGTGCTATCGAAGAAAACCGCTGCCGCATGGGCGAAGCGGGAAGGCGTCAAGTTCTATCTCGTGAACGAGAAATTTAGTTCTATTGAATATCTCGTTCAACCGAAACTTATTACCACACAAATTAGTCGCAAGGAAGGCCTGGCGGGCTATTGGGACGGCAGAAAAATTACAGGTCCGAACACCGCGGCGCATCAGCTCCAGATTCCCGTGATGAATGGCCGTGATACGACGGAAACTCATTTCTATACAGAAGGCGGCAGTGAATATATGGAGATGGCCGGATTGTTATACGTAAGTGGATCCAGCGTAAAACCGCTTGATGCAGGCCAATCATCCAAAGTTACGCTGCAAGCAAATGGGTATGCGAAATGGTTTACGATCCCACAAGCGGCAGCGGGGAAAACGATGACCGTGGCGTTGCCATCGAAGAGTTCGTTCGCGGTGTATGATGAGAAGGGAGTATGTGTCAATTTTACCGTTGTGAGCGGCAATAACAAAGTAAAACTGCCGAAGAACGGAACGGTTGTATTTGCTGGCGCGCCGAACTCGGAATTTGCACTCACGTTGAACTAGATGATTTCTGAAGGACAAAATAAAATTGCACTGATAACTGGGGCCAACAAAGGAATTGGATTTGAAACAGCCCGACAGTTGGGAGCACAAGGCTTCACCATATTGGTAGGAGCACGGAATACAGAAAGAGGAACAGAGGCCGCAGCTAAATTGCAAGCTGCAGGATCGGATGCTCACTTCATTAGAATCGAGGTCACGAATCAGACATCCATAGACTCCGCTGCCAAGAAAATAGAAGAGCGGTATGGTAAATTAGACGTTTTAATTAATAATGTAGGTGTGGCACTGGACAGAACCTCTACACTTGGTTTGGACATAAGCCTGTTGAAAGAAACCTTCGAAACAAACTTCTTCAGCATGTTTGCTGTATCCAAAGCAATGATCCCGCTCATTCACAAGTCTCATGCCGGCCGAATTGTGAACATGTCCAGCGCGTTGGGGTCATTAACGAAACATAGCGATCCCTCCTTTGAATTTTATAATGCAAAGGCGCTGGCTTACAACTCATCCAAAACTGCGGTTAATCAACTTACCGTTCATTTGGCCCACGAGCTGAAAGACACACCGATTAAAGTAAACTCGGCTTGTCCGGGCTTTACAGCAACGGATTTGAATCATTTTCAAGGAACACGTACGGTAGAAGAAGCCGCAACAGTGGTCGTTCGCCTTGCCACTCTCCCGGATAATGGACCTACGGGGCAATTTTTCGATGATACTGGAGCTTTGCCTTGGTAAGTGGGGGATACATTCTCTATAAAGCAAATAGCGGAACAAACTGGACTGAGTAAGGACACGATTCGTTACTACGAGAAGATTCAATTACTTCCACATGCTAAACGGAAAGCAAATGGTCATCGTGTCTATAGTTCAGCTGACAAAGATACCCTCAGTATGATTACTTGCTTAAAAAAAACAGGTATGTCATTGAACGAGATGAAGCCTTATTTGCAGTTTTCTCTTGAAAGTGACATTAAGTCGGTTTCAAAACTATACGACATGCTTCAGGATTACAAAAAAAATATTAAAAGTCAAATGGAGGAACTGCAAAAAATACTGGATCTTATCGATTATAAATTGGTCCATGGTGAGAAGTTCGGAGTACGAGATAGAGCAGGTCAAAATAATTAAATGGATAAAAAAATTATTTATGAAATTAGGCAATTCAACCGATTTTATACAAAGGTACTTGGCTTATTTAATAACCAGATTTTAGATACAGATTATTCATTAACCGAAACACGAATACTATTTGAAATAAGCGAAAGAACAGAGTGTATTGCGAATAATCTTGTGCAAGAACTTAATATTGATAGAAGCTATATGAGCAGAATTTTACGTAGATTTGAGAAGGAAGGATTAATAGAGAAAAGAAGCTCAATAAAAGACAGCAGAAAAAACTTACTCTTTTTGACAAAAAAAGGAGAGGAACTACTAGATATAATTCATATTCAGTCAGATGAACAAATAAATCAATTGTTTAACGGACTAAGTGATAGTGAGATTAATGAAATTCGTATTTCCATGATGATAATAAAAGAAAAATTAGATAAAAATATTAAACAAAAGTAAATGATTATTCGAAAAATGAAAAAAGAAGACAATGCAAAAGTAAAAGAAATTATACAAGATTCATTAAAATCACTTGGATTAGCACTTCCAGGTACAGCTTATTTTGACCCTCAACTTAACGACCTACACCAATATTATAATAATCTAAAACATGCGAACTATTGGGTAGTAGAAATGGAAGGAGAAGTTGTTGGTGGAATTGGTATAGCACCGTTTAACGAACATGATAAAGTTTGCGAATTACAAAAGCTATACTTAAGTCCAAAGGCACAAGGTTTAGGGCTTTCCAAGAAACTAATGGAAACAGCGTTGTCATTTACCTCTAAACATTATGAAAAGTGCTATTTAGAAACAATGCATGAATTGAAAACTGCATGTCTATTATATGAAAAGTTTGGATTTATACTTTTAAATGAGCCCCTACCAGGTTCTGAACACTCCACTATGAATGCATGGTATATAAAATCTTTTTAAATGGTATATAAAATCTTTTTAAAATTAGGTGTATTAAAAGCATCTATTAAAAGGAAAGTATTGAAGGAGCTTTATTTTGACACAACGGCAAACATGAATTTCAACTAGATGACCAAGTCATTAGTAAATTTAAGAATTGATTTTGCTTTTAAGCAATTATTTGGGACAAGTGGTAGTGAGGATATTCTTATCACATTTTTAAATGCCATGCTAAAGGATTCATTAGAATCACCTATTATGTCACTACAATTAGAGGATCCACATTTACATCGAGAACACGAGGATGATAAATTATCAATTTTAGATGTCTCAGCCACATTAGACACAGGTACTAAGGTAAACGTAGAAATTCAGCTGAATAATAATCACGACATGATTAAACGAAGTTTGTATTACTGGGGTAAATTATATACTTCACAGTTACAAAAAGGGATGCCTTACAGCTCTCTTAGTAAAACAATTACTATTAATTTGTTAAACTTCGTACTTTTCCCCGAATATGAGGAATTTCATACAACGGGAAAGTTATGGAATGTACAACAGCAAAAGCAGTTTAGTGATGATATAGAGATTCATGTTATAGAGCTTCCTAAATTAATGGAGCAATGGCGGGAAGAGAAAGTTAATCCGTGGGAAGATTCATTTGTTCGTTGGCTGTTATTACTTCCGGCAAATGAAGATGAACACTTAACTCAAACATTGGAGGACATTGCGATGAATCAAGACCCGATTTTACAAAAAGCAATGAATAAGTGGGAGCGAATGAGTCAAGATTCGACATTCCGACAAGCCTATGAAGCGAGGGAAAAAACCCTAATGGATGAAGCTGCAAAGTTTGCTCACGCAGAGGAGCAAGGAATCAAAAAAGGTATTGAAAAGGGTATTGAAGAAGGAAAAAAGGCCGAACGTATACAATTGGTATGTGGTATGTATAAAAACGGAATGTCTGTAGAGGATATTGCGAAATTTACGAAGTTACCTATAGAAGAAATAAGAGAAATTATCCAATTATAAATGAAATGGGGTATTTACTTGAACTTTCCACAATTAAAAATCGGGCATATGATGCCAAAGGTCCCAATTATTCAGGGAGGAATGGGTGTAGGCATTTCATTAAGTAAACTTGCATCTGCAGTTGCAAATGCTGGAGGAATTGGGATTATATCAGGAACTGGTATTTCCATAGATGAAATGAGAATGCATATTAGGAAGGCGAAAGAAAAGATCCGGAAAACTGGTTATATTGGAGTAAATGTCCTTTTTGCAATGAATGATTTTGCTGAAAAAATGAAAGCAGCCATTGAGGAAAAAGTTGATTTCATCATATCTGGTGCTGGCATTTCACGAGATATGTATACTTGGGGGAAAAATGCCGGCATACCAGTTATTTCAATAGTTTCCTCAGCCAAACTCGCTAGATTATCTGAACGATTGGGTGCGGCCGCTGTTGTAGTAGAGGGGCATGAAGCAGGAGGACATCTGGGTACCGAGCGACCTTTATTCGATATATTACCGGAAGTAGTTGCAGCGGTGGATATTCCGGTAATTGCTGCTGGAGGAATTATGACCGGAAAAGATATTGCTCATGCCTTAAAAATGGGTGCATCTGGTGTACAGATGGGTACAAGATTCGTTGCAAGTAATGAGTGTGACGCACCACTATCCTTTAAAGAAAAATATATAAATGCTCGATTAGAAGATACTATATTAGTCAAAACAACTGTCGGTCTCCAAGGTCGTGCGATTAAGAATAACTTCACTAAATTAATAGCTGATAATAAAAAGATAAAAATAAAAAAGTGTATAAATTGCTTAAAAAACTGTTCTTATCGTTTCTGCACGCTAGATTCTTTGATAACCTCTATGGATGGTGATTGTGAAAACGGCCTCGTTTTCGCAGGCGCAAGAGTAAATGAAGTCCAAGAAATTTTGCCTGTCAAAACAATTATTAACAATATAATGATGGAATATAAAGCATGTGTTTAAATGTTTGGCCTAGGCAAAAAAAGAACTCCATTTGGTGAGTATTTAGATCACAGAGGAATTAAACAACAATGGCTAGTACAAAAAACTGGATTAAGTAAATCTCTGATAAGTGATTTAGCAAATAAAAAGGATCGTATTCCCACTTTAACATCTGCAACTAAAATCATTAGAATACTCAAAAAATCTGATAGGCATATTGATTATCAAGATTTTTGGAATATTGATATTTAAATGATGAAAGGAAATATTAACAAAAAATGTGAAATTAACCGATCAAACAAAGGACGCTTAAAAATTTCGCCACCTTTCGGTGGCTTTTTATTTTGTGCTTACTGTGTGGGGACTGGATGTATCGGAGGTGATAAATGTGAAGAAGCAGAAAAATGCCCACATTGTTATTCCATGCGAGATGCTTATTTTTCAGCTATAGTTTCTTATCGTGTACTGTATAATGGCAAGGATATTAGAAAAATTGGCTTGGATTGAATGAACAAAGCAGAACTAATTAACCAAGTATCCGAGAAAACATCACTTACTAAAAAAGATGCTACCGCATCTGTACAAGCTGTCCTAGATCAAATCACACAATCTCTTCAAAAAGAGGAATCCGTACAGTTAATTGGATTTGGTACATTTGAAGTACGTGAGCGTTCTGCACGTACTGGGCGCAATCCTCAAACGGGCGAAGAAATGCATATCCCAGGAGGAAAAGTACCTGCATTTAAAGCTGGGAAAGCTTTAAAAGAGGCTGTTAAATAAGTGAAAAAAATACCTAAGATATCTGAAGCTGAGTTAGAAGTAATGAAAGTCCTTTGGTCAAAATCTCCACAAACGGCAAATGAAGTAATTCAAGCTCTTGAAGGACAAATGGATTGGAATCCAAAAACAGTTAGAACATTAATCAATAGGTTAGTTCAAAAACAAGTTGTTTTTTCTCAGCAGAAAATAGGAAGAACGTACATGTATGGTCCTTTAATCTCACAAGATGAATATTTACAAGTAGAAACTAAATCTTTTATTAAGCGTTTTTACGGTGCTGCTTTGAAACCGTTGCTTGTTAATTTTTTACAAGATGAAAAGCTAACTTCAAAAGAGATCGATGAGCTCAAACGTATTCTAGATGATAAAAGTAATCAAAAAGAGGGAGAATAAATGATAAATGTGTTAATACAGACGTATCTCTCTACTTTTTTTGATTGGCTGTTAGAAACTACTATTATGGCTAGTATATTGGTAGGTTTTATCTTATGTATCAAAGTTCTACTAAGGAATCAATTAACAGCAAGATGGCATTACGCATTGTGGTTAATTTTGATTGTAAGATTACTTTTACCTTGGTCACCGGATAGTTCTTATAGCCTATACTCCATACTTTCACATGGATATGTAACTTCTACTTCTCTAATTCAGAAGGAAGCGAATGTTTCTGGTTTAAAAGTGATGAATGAACCTGCGAAGTATACTGTTAATTCAAGTGATTACAATAAATCACCAGTTGAATCGGGTTCCAAACATATATCAATGTATAAAATCTGTTTATATATATGGATGCTAGGTGTTTTTTGCTTAGGGACTTTAACACTAATTGCAAATAGACGTTTATATTTATACATACAAAAGCAACCAATTATAACAGATGAAAGAATTTTAAATATTTTCGAAGGTTGTAAAGAAACGATGTCTATAAAAGAGGATATTCCTTTGCAATTAGCCGGCAAGATTGCTAGTCCGACACTCCTTGGATTTAGAAAACCTAGAATATTATTATGTGAACAGCATATACAACGATTAAATGATAATCAGCTACGGTTTATTTTCTATCATGAATTAGCTCATTTTAAACGTAAAGATGTTGGGGTTAATTGGCTTATGCATCATTTGCTTATACTAAATTGGTTTAATCCAATCCTTTGGTATGCCTATTATTCAATGCGCGAAGATCAAGAAATTGCATGTGATGCATTGGCTCTTACTTTTATTGATTCGGAAGAAAAAATTGAATATGGGCATACAATTATTACATTATTAGAACACTATTCAAATTATTATCAAATGCCTAGTTTAGCAAATCTAAGTAAAAATAAAAAAGCATTAAAAAGGAGAATTATTATGATTAAAAAATTCAATAAAAAATCGTATCGTTGGTCAGCTTTAGGATTGACAGCTGTATTAGGTATATCTACTTTTTCTTTAATGAATGCAAGTGCTGAGGAGTTTAAGAGTGAATCACAGGCTACAAAAAATAAAATTGAACAAGCCGCAAAATCAGAAGAAATGAATAAGCTTGAAAAAAGTAAGGTAGAAGAAGTCGCAAAACAATTAGAAATGGACAAGCTTGAAAAGAGTAAGGCAGAAGAAGCCGCAAAACAATCAGAAATGGACAAGCTTGAGGAAAGTAAAAAGAACACAGATATTTCAGAAGCAGCAGTACTTAAACTTACCGAGAAACAAAAGCAATATCTTAAATCTAAAGGTCTTCCATTGAAGCAAACTGCTAAAGAATCTGAAGTTACGGGGCTTATGTTAGTTTCTCTAGTGAAACCTATTGATAATGGAGATGGAACAGGATTTCAGCCAGACCATGTTGGAGAAGTTGATATAATTCACGCAGATGAATATCAAAACAAATATGGTAAAGAAGATTATGTAGCATTTGCTGCATGGGAATAAATGAACGCCTTTGTTATAAGTGAATTATATATACAGAAAGGTGATATGATTATGTACGGATATGAAAGTTACAGGGAACGAGATCAAGAAATGTTATTTTCTATACAAGGTGTTCCCGCGAATAAAGGTGACATGAATCAATTACCAAAATGGAATGAAATTATAGTTATAGTACTTTTAGGGCAGTCAGTGGTTTACTAAATGAAGAAAATAAAGATGAAAATATTCTTAAAATCTGGAATTCTTACTTGTTTTACACTAGCGTGTTTATGTACGGCTTCAACTGCATTTGCTGATAGACATACAGGATATTCTTATGAATCCGATATAGGTTATCGAAATCCGACATGGATGTCAAAATTAGAAGATACTCAAAAAATAAGCGAAATTTCTATTCCAGGTACTCATGGCACAATGGCTTTACATGGAGCAAGTTTTATTGATGAGGATTTGACAAGAAATCAAACAATGCCCCTCTCTCAGCAATTTAATGCAGGAATACGTTATGTAGATATGCGTGTTAAACGTGTAAAAGATTCTTTTGCTATGCAGCATGGTATTGTAAATCAAAAAGCAATGTTTGAAGATGTATTAAAAGAAACAATCCAATTTTTAAGAGACAACCCTCAAGAAACAATTTTAATGCGCTTAAAAGAGGAAACTGATCCAGAAAGCGGTTCACAATCATTCGAAGAGATATTTAAAAGTTATAAAGACCGTAATGTGTCCTATTTTTGGGATCCTAATTCTGTGCCATTTTCAGAAAGAAATAACCCTAAGTTAGGAGATATCCGCGGGAAAATTGTAATACTACAAAACTTCGCGGCATCTCAAGAATACGGTATTGATTATGAATCATTGAATATCCAAGATAATTTTGAAGTTAGCGCTGGACCGAATGGAATGTATGAAAAATGGAACGCGGTAAAAAACCACCTTCTAAATGCAAATAAATACTCAAACAATAGTAAGATCTATCTCAACCATTTTAGTGGTACGGGAGGTGCTGCTGCATTATGGAATAATTATTATCCTTGGTTTGTTGCAAGTGGAAAGGAAAATCGAGATACCGGTAGTAACCCACAGTTAATTCAAAAAAACACAACAAATGAATGGAAAGACTTCCCTCGTGATACAAATGGTCAAGTATTTTATGGTGGAATGAATACAATGGGGACAGATTTCATACAACAAGGTGGAATAAAACATTCTGGTATCATTGCAGCTGATTTTCCAGGACCAGGTTTAATAGATAGTATTATTAAATTAAACGGAGTAACTGTTAATGAAAAAGAAATATTAATTTCACAAATTTCTTCTGACTCTAAGCCGTTACCGGGCGAAAAAAATCGATCCAGCCAAAACTTTAGTATAAATAATTTACCTACAGGAACGATGGGTTTAAAATGGATTATTGAACCTACCGAGGAAGATACTTCTGCCACTATCTCTTTCAACATTATGGTCGATGTTTTTCTAGGTCTAGATCGTGTTAGTTGGAGCAATATTTCGAATGAATCCAGGACTGCAGCAGATACGAATTCTAAATACTATATCGCAAATCCAAATGGTGTAAATCAGCAATTTACAGTAAAAATATATGCTATCACCAATTAAATGAAAAAGAAAATCATTACAGCAACGGCTCTGGCAGCAACATTAGCTACAGGTGCATTACCTACAACATCAGTATTTGCCGCAGAAACAGTTGCTCCTATCCAACAACAGGAATCACAAGTTAGTATTCAACCGTTTGCACAAAGTAATCTAGAAACGGCTGTTCAAGCTGCATTAAATGGTCCCGAAGTAAAAAAAATAAAAGTATTTGAGCATGAATTTAATGTAAAAGAAATAGAAGTTGTGGATAGAGGTGCAGCTGGTAAAGATGTATATGGACAAATCTCTCATCATTTAAGCTTCCGTCCAGATGATCAACTTTACTATAAATTCACAAAAAAAGATGGTGAGGTAACGGGGTTCGAATTCCATATTGATAGAGGGGGCTGGACACCAATTGTAGCTCCACTTTTATCACTTCTTGCTGCATATAACGGAATTCCCGTTAATCCAAATGATTTAACTTCACTTGGTCAACAACTTGGAAAAGTTATCGATGGAAGTTGGGAACATGCAGGGCAATCTATTGCCACTGCAGTTAGTTTAAGCTTTAATGAGAAATAAATGCTTATTAATCTTGTTGTAAAAGACATACTGTTAGTCAAAAAATATTTTTCTATTTTACTCGTTTTTGCAGCCATTGCACCAATCTATCTTTCTACTCAATTACAACTCAACGATGGTGGGCTTATTGGTTTTCTTTTAACAGTAGTTTTTATAGAGCATATTTTGTTTGGTACAATATCCAAGTTCGAGGACCAATACAAAGGAGCCGCTCTACTTTGTGCAACACCATATACTAGAAGTGCCTTTGTAAAAGCAAAATATCTCTTTCTATTGGTAGTTTTTCTTTGTACCTCAATTATTCGAATGATAACTTCAATTATTATGCCATCTGGTATCGAGAATCTTAGTATAAACGCTCTCGGAATAACATTCTTAGTTGTTAGTATTTTGTTTGGAATACTACTCCCTTTCCAATTTAAATTTGGTTTTGATAAAACAAGAATGATTTCTTTTATTGTTGTCTTTTTGATACCTTTTGTAGCTCCTACTCTTATAAAAGAAATTCAGTTGAGCCATCTGAATTTTCCACTCCCACTTCCATTCCCATCAATTATCATGGTATGGATGCCTTGTCTCATTTCAATAGTTATTAGCATTATATCAATGATAGTATCACTGAAGATATATGCAAAAAAAGATTTATAAATGAATACAGTGTTAGAAGTGAAGAATCTAAACAAAGCTTATGAAAATTTTTCATTAAAAGACGTGACATTTTCACTTAACCAGGACTGTATAACTGGTTTTATTGGTACTAATGGTTCTGGGAAAACTACTACTATTAAAGCTATCCTCGGGCTCGTACTGAAAGATTCAGGTGAAATTAATTTTTTAGAAAAGGATATAGATAAACATGAACGAAAATCCAAAAATAAAATTGGTGTCGTGTTAGACGAAGGGTATTTTTACGATGAATTAACATTAAAAGAAATGAAGAATGTAATCGCCCCTTCCTATACTGCATGGGATGAGCAAGTTTTTTTAAAGTATATTAAACGATTTAATTTAAATCTAGGACAAAAAATTTCTACCCTCTCCAAAGGAATGCGAATGAAATTTGCAGTCGCTCTAGCTTTATCCCACCACGCAGATCTATTAATTATGGATGAACCTACAAGTGGGCTTGATCCGTTGGTTCGAAGTGAATTGATAGACATACTTCTAGATTTTATGAAAGAACCAGGAAAGAGTGTCTTTTTTTCTACTCATATTACCTCAGATTTAGATAAAATAGCAGACATGATTATTTTAATAGATGATGGTCAAATTTTAATTGATGAAGAAAAAGATGCACTAGTGGAAACACATGCATTAGTAAAAGGTGATAATCAATTGATTAATAATCAAACAAAAAAACTCTTTTTGAATTTAAGTCAAACTAACTATGGATTTGAAGGGATTACTCATAAAATAGATGATGTGTGTCGGCTTATGCCTGGTGTTTTGATGGAAAGACCAACTATAGAAGATATAATGCTTTCTTATATTGGAGGAAATAACTATGCTTATTAAATGAAAATTATTTTAAATAATGCATCAAATCAACCTTTATATCAACAAATAAAGGAACAAATTAAAGATTCTATATTTAATAATGAATTGACGGAAGGTGAACAATTACCATCGATCCGTGTATTGGCTAATGATTTACATGTAAGTATGTTAACTACAAAAAGAGTTTATGCAGAACTAGAATCCGAAGGGTTTATCATTACTAGGGTTGGAAAAGGTACATATGTAGCATCTACAAACTTAGAATTATTAATGGAATCTAAGCGTCATATGGTCGAAGTAAAATTGGCAGAAGTGTGTAAAATGGCTCGAAGTATTGGAATCCATAATGAAGAACTCTATTCGATGTTAGATTTAATCTTAAAGGAGGAAAATGAAGAATGAATGAATTCAATTACTATAGAGGACATCTATCAGGAGATATTAGATGGCAAAAGAAATAGATTTCCACCCAACACTTGGAAATTAGATAGGAATAATGAAATGGCCAGAAGAGTAACAAGTTATTTAGTAACAAAAATTTTAAATTGGAACGAAGAAGAGATAAAGCAGAATTGGAATAACAAATTGATTGCAAAGTATCGATTACGTGGCGTTTTGAAGCATAAATATGATAATAGTCCCTATGCGATGATTAATGATTTATATCCGAATCAATTTAAAGAATGGGAATTTAGAATGACACCGTTAAATTTTTGGACGAAAGAAAAGGCCTTACAATTATTAAAATGGTTAATTGAAGAAGAGGAGAAATTACCACCACACAAACTCTTACAAATTTATGGGCAAAAATGGTTAAATGAACGTCGACTAAGTGCACCTTTAAGGATGATTTGGAATGGAAGCCCGTATGCGATGATTAATGATCTATATCCAAATCGATTTAAAGAATGGGAATTTACTAAGGCCCCTAATAAATTTTGGACGAAAGAAAAAACATTACAAGCACTTAAATGGACAATTGAAGAAAAAGAAAAATTAGATTTGAATCAATTGAAGAATATATATGAAAAGAAATGGTTAGCTCAATCAGGATTGAGAGGAGCCTGTCAATTATTTTGGAATGATAGTCCCTATGCAATGATTAATGATTTATATCCAAATCAATTTAAAGAATGGGAATTTAAGATGACACCTAGTGGGTTTTGGACGAGAGAAAAAGCGCTAGATGCATTACGGTGGACAATTGAAGAAAAAGAGAAGCTAACAGATAATCAATTATTACAGCAATACACAATGAATTGGCTTAAAAGTCATAGGCTATGGACACCTGTAGTAAGATACTGGAATGGAAGCCCATACGCAATGATTAATGATTTATATCCAAATCAATATATAAAAAGTTCATTTAGAGGGTACACATATAAATCTTAAATGATTATAAAAAAATATCCATTTCGTACTCTTGCAAAAACAGCTGTAGCATTAACTATGATTATTCCCACGTCACAAGCCATTAGTCATCCGTTTGCGTACGCTCAAGAAAATATAGCTGAGTCCCAACAACAAGTAGCGCCATTTTGGAATAAAAACAAAGATTATCCAGGTGAATCTTACGTTACATATGAAGGTAAGGTTTATCATTCTTTATATTGGGTAAATGCAGGTACATTACCTACCCAACAATTTAGCGGATGGGAATTATATACTGGTTCAGAATATATACCCGACAATAGCGATCCAAATGATTTATTTGGTGAAGGAATAACTTGGCCAAGCCATGTTTTTGCACCATATGTAGATAATGGAATGAATCCTCAAAATCTATTAAAATATGCACAAGAAACAAATACTAACTTCTTTACTCTTTCGTTTATAGTGGCTGATAAAAATGGAAATCCAGTATGGGGAGGAAGTCATGCCCCTATTGGAGATGGTAACTTAGATGATCAAATTAAACAAATTAGAAAAATAGGTGGAGATGTTAAAGTTTCTTTTGGTGGAGCAAATGCTGGTAATATACCTGGATTAGGTGCAGATCTTGCCGCCGCTATTACAGATGTGAATAAATTAAAAGATGCCTATAAAAGTGTAATTAACACATTACATTTAACACACATGGATTTTGATATTGAAGGAGCCTTAGTCGCTCACCCAGAATCTATCGAAAGAAGATCAAAAGCGATTGCGTTATTGCAAAAGGAATTAAAAGCCGAGGGTAAAGATGTAAAGATCGGCTATACCTTACCAGTAATGCCTTATGGTCTAACTAATGATGGAATAAATGTAATCCAAAGTGCTATAAAACATGATGTAAATTTAAATTCCATTAATATTATGACTATGGATTATGGACAACAAAACCAACAAATGGGACAAGCTGCGATAGATGCTATTAATAGCTTACATGGACAATTAACTAATTTATATAAAGGTACTATTATAGATTCTGACATTTGGAAAATGATTGCTGTTACACCTATGATCGGAAAGAACGATACTCAAAATGAAACTTTTACATTAAATAATGCAAAAGAATTGTTCCAATTTGCCAAAGAAAAAGGTATTGGGGAAATTAGTATGTGGTCAGTGTATCGTGATAAAAAAGCTACTGAAAGTTGGCAAATCGGTCAGGCAACTGGAGATGCTTCCGGATTACCTGATGTAGAAGATGGTGCCTTTTCTAAATTATTTTCTGCTTTTAATAGTGGTACTGAAATTGACGTAATAGCTCCAGCAGTCCCTTCTAATCTACGCTCTGTTAGTCAAACAACAACAACTGTTGAATTACAGTGGGAAGCTTCCACAGATAACGTTGGTGTGAAAGAATATGAAGTTTATCGTGATGGAAAAAAAGTAGGAACAACAAAAACAACACGTTATGAAGATACGGGGTTACAAGCCAATACAAAATATAACTTTACAATTAAAGCTGCCGATGCAGCAGGAAATAAATCAAAAAGTAGCAATGAAGTTTCAGTTACCACAAAGGAAGAGAATCCAGAACAAGTAGCTCCAACAGCGCCAGCAGGATTACAGGCATCAGAAACTACTACAAACAGTGTTCATTTAATATGGGAAAAATCCACAAGTAATGTTGGTATAAAAGAGTATGAGATTTATCGTAACGGTACGAAAATAGGTATAAGTCCTTCAGCTCATTATACAGATGAAAATTTACTGGCTAGTACAGAATATAGGTATATGGTAAAAGCTATAGATACTCAAGGAAAAGTTTCAGTTGCAAGTAATGAAATCAAAATCACAACAAAAGATAAACCATCTTCTGAGTATAAGGCGTGGGATTCATATGCTGCATATAAAAAAGGAGATAGAGTAGAACATCAAGGTAAAATCTATGAAGCAGTTCAAAATTATCAAGGATATGGTGATCCAAATTGGATTTTCTCATTAGCTTTATGGAAAGTAATTAAATAAATGGAACGTATTCTAATTAGCCCGCAAAAATATATTCAGGGAAGAAATGTAATTGAAAAAATTGGAGAGTATGTAAAACCTCTAGGAACCAATTTATTAGTTATTGCAGATGAATGTGTTTGGCATCTTGTTGGTGAAAAAGTTATGGGAAGCTTTCATAAACAAAATCTAAGCTTTGAAAAAGTCGGTTTTAATGGTGAAAGTTCTGAAAATGAAATTGCAAGAATTGAGAAAATAGGAAAAGAATTTGGTGCTGATGTAATCATTGGTATCGGTGGTGGTAAATCAGTAGACACGGCAAAAGCAGTAGGAGAAATTCTTGCGGCTAAAGTTGTAAGCGTTCCCACTATTGCCTCAACAGATGCACCAACCAGTTCGCTTTCTGTTATTTACTCTGATGATGGAGTATTTGAGAAATACAAATTTTATTTGAAAAATCCGGATATTATTTTAGTGGATTCCCAAGTCATTGCACAAGCTCCATCCAGATTTTTAGCTGCTGGGATTGGCGATGGCATGGCTACATGGATTGAGGCTAGAGCAAATCTAGAATCACGAAAACCTGCTATGGCTGGTGGACTATCTACCCTAGCAGCTGCTAAGATTGCAGAACTCTGCTGGGATACCTTATTCCAATACGGAGAAGCTGCTCTTTTAGCCGTTAAACAAAATACAGTTACTCCAGCAGTTGAAGCTGTAATAGAGGCAAACACCTTGCTTAGTGGACTTGGGTTTGAAAGTGTAGGGTTGGCTGCAGCTCATGCTATTCATAATGGTTTTACTGTTTTACATGATAAAACTCATGATTTAATGCATGGAGAAAAGGTTGCATTTGGTACATTAGTACAAATGGCATTGGAATCTTGGACAACTGAAGAACTATATAACTACATTGATTTCTGTATCAAACTTGGCTTACCTACTACACTTGAAGATCTGAACTTAGGTGATGCAAGTAAAGAAGAATTAATGAAAGTGGCAGAAGCTGCCTGTCAAGATGGTGAAACTATACATAATATGCCATTTGAAATTTCACCAGAAATGGTTTTTGATGCAATTATTGCTGCTGATGCCTATGCTACGGAGTATAAATTAAAAAAATTAAAATAAATGGAATGTAGTCTTATTATGCAAAGGATTGAAATTAATATTCATACTACAAATGGCCTACATGTTCGAGCGGCAGCGACACTCATTGCAGAGTTAAATACTACTATAAAGGATACACGTATTTTAAAGAAAATTTTTATTTTATATAAGGGAAAGAAATCCCCTATTATGAATCTCTTATCTATTGCATCTTTTAAGATAAAAAAAGGTGATAAAGTTATTATTCAATTTGAAGAAGATGTAAGTATGTCCATTATAGAAGAGATGAAAAATTATTTGGAAGAAGAAAAGGTTAACTATATTGAACAAAATCAAACAGGTCACCTACTTTTGGAAAACTTTATAGCAATTGAGGAAATTTTCTCTAGGCTCTCACATTGAGTGAATAAAGAGAACCTCATTACCTATGTTAGCAATGAGGGAGGAAAATTACTTGGAATGTCAGTGGAAAAACTATTAAATCAACGAGCTGATTTAGTAATACCTCATTCTAGGCTTCATCATGTACTACAAACTGGAAAGGAAGAAATTGCCCAAAAACAAGTAGTGGGTAAGCAAGTTATTATAACAAACAGAACTCCTACTATTTTAAATCAGAATATTGTTGGAGCAGTCGCTTTATATCAAGATATATCTAGAGTAGAAGAGTTGATTGAAGAGTTGAAAAGAGTAAAAGAGCTAAAAAAACAATTGAAACTCATTCTGCACTCCGTAAAAGATTTAATAGCACTAACTGATTGTAAGGGACGTTTTATATATTGCAACCCCTAAATGGAAGGGTTTTTTAACAGTTTAAATAATCCAGGTAAAGTTCAATTCATTTTCGGGATTGAAAAGTGGGAATTTTGCATCAAATCTCAAAAATGTATTCCACAATTGCTAGATTTTAAACAAGGAAAAACCTATATTGCAAAATTAAGTCCCATATTGGTAGAAGGAGAATTATGTGGAACCATTCTAACAATGAGTCCATGAATGAAGAAATTTATTAATAATCCAGAAACAGTAGTTAGGGACATGATTGATGGAATGTTGTTTGCGCATCCTGATAAACTAAAAAATTTGCCGGATACAAATATAATCATTCGAGCTAATAGTCCATTTCAAGGAAAAGTAGCAATTGTAAGCGGAGGCGGGAGTGGGCATGAACCAGCGCATATTGGATTTGTTGGTAAAGGGATGCTTGATGCAGCAGTAGTAGGCGAAGTTTTTACTTCTCCAACACCAGACCAAATTTTTGAAGCAATCCAAAAAGTAGATACTGGAAGTGGTGTTTTATTAATTGTAAAAAACTACTCAGGAGACATAATGAATTTTGAAATGGCTGCTGAAATGGCTGAAGTAAAGGGAATACCGATTGCTACAATAATTGTAAATGATGATGTTGCTGTTGAGAATAGCTCCCATACTACCGGAAGAAGAGGAATTGCTGGGACAGTATTTGTACACAAAATAGCTGGGGCACTGGCTGAAAAAGGGGCCTCGCTTAAAGAAGTTGAAGATGTTGCAAATAAAGTAATTACTAATATTCGTAGTATGGGCATGGCATTAACTACGTGTACTGTGCCGGCAGTTGGTGCATCCGGTTTTGAAATTGGTGAAAATGAAGTAGAAATCGGCATGGGCATCCATGGTGAACCTGGAACTCATCGTATCAGTATGACATCGGCTAATGAAATGGCTGAACTTCTTTTAGAACGTATTTTAAGTGATATACAATTAAAAATTGGTGACAAAGTTGCAGTCATGATAAATGGCTTAGGTGGGACGCCATTAATGGAATTGTATATTTTAAATAAAATGATTAACACAATTTTAAATGAAGCTGGTATCTATATCTGTAAAACATACGTTGGAGAATATATGACAGCAATTGAAATGGCTGGATTTTCTATTACTATATTAAAACTAGATGAGGAACTGATTGATTTACTTAATGAGCCGGCAAATACGACTAATTGGCGTATACAATAGATGAATATTACACCAAGACACATTATCAATTGGATGCAACTCACAGCCAAACAAATAGAGTATCAAAAAAAGAACCTAACGCAACTTGATCAATTAATAGGTGATGGAGACCATGGTATTAATATGGATAGAGGTTTTAAAGAAGTTGAAAAAAAGATATTATATACCGCTTATGATGATATTGGAGATTTATTTCATGATATTGGAATGGTACTCATTTCAAAAGTTGGGGGTGCATCAGGCCCACTATATGGAACAGCATTTTTAAGGGCGGGTAAAGTGTTAAAAGGAAAAAATAAAATTACAATAGATGAACTGGGGCATGCTTTGCAAGAATCTGTAAATGGTATTTGTCTAAGAGGAAAAACTCAGATAGGGGATAAAACAATGCTTGATGTTTGGGAACCTGTTTTGAAATATATACAACGACATGGAGAAAAAATTAAACCTTTTGGTCTTATCATATTTGCAAGAGAACAAATGGAAAAAACTAAGCCATTACTAGCTAAAAGGGGGCGTGCTTCTTTTTTAGGAGAACGGTCTATTGGTCATTTAGACCCTGGAGCAGTCTCATCTTTTATTATCTTTGAAACACTATGTTTATCTCTTATAGGTGAAAAGGATATGATTAATGAACTTAGGGAGCAATTGTGAATGAGTAATGTGGGAATAGTTTTAGTTTCTCATAGTTATCAATTAGTAGAAGGATTAAAGGTTTTGCTAGCTCAGTTAAGTTCTGATGTTTCCATTGTCTCTGCTGGAGGAACAGATGATGATGGAATCGGGACAAGTGCCAGTAAAATTAAAGATGCTATTAAGTCTATTTATAATGAACGAGGTGTAATTGTATTTCTGGATTTGGGAAGCGCTCTAATTAATATTGAATTAGCTATAGAGTGGTTAGCTGAAGAGGGACTAAATCAAATAAAAATAGCAGATTCACCATTAGTAGAGGGCTCTTACGTAGCAGTTGTTGAATCAGGATGTGGAAAAACACTAGAAGAAATATATAAAGCTGCACTTGAGGCCAAAAACATTATAAAAATATAAATGAGAATCGAAAAAAATTTAATTGTAACTCGTAAGGATGGAATTCATGCAAGACCAGCAAGTGAAATTGTAGATGGCTTAAAAGATTATAGCTGTTCAGTTGAATTTATATTTAACGATAAAAAAATTAATGCAAAGAGTATTCTTCAATTAATGGGGTTAGCAGTAAAAAGAGGGGCAGAAATACATGTAATTCTTGATGGGGAAGATGTTGATGATGCCCTTGTGTTTATACAGTGGTTTTTTAAATAAATGTCTCCTTTTATGGGGGAATTAATTGGAACCTTGATTCTAATTTTATTAGGAAACGGCGTCGTAGCAGGTACTTTGCTGAAAAAATCCAAAGCACAAAATTCCGGATGGATAGCAATTACTCTTGGCTGGGGATTAGCAGTTATATTTGCTATTTATATAGTAAATAGCATAAGTGGTGCACATTTGAATCCTGCACTTACTATTGCTTTTGCTTGTATAGGGGTATTCCCTTGGAGTGAAGTCCCTTCTTATATTGGTGCACAGTTGATTGGTGCTTTTTTAGGTGCATTATTGGTCTGGCTTCAGTATTTTCCACATTGGAAAGAAACGAAAGATCAGGAAATTATATTATCGGTGTTTTCTACAAGCCCTGCAATAAAAAGCTGGCCGTCCAATGTGTTAAGTGAAATTATTGGCACTGCGGTATTTGTATTTTCAATTTTAGCTATGGGTCATAATAAAGTTACAGATGGACTACTTCCAATAATAATAGGAGCGTTAATAGTATCTATAGGTCTATCTCTTGGCGGAACAACTGGATTTGCTTTAAATCCAGCTCGAGATTTTGGGCCAAGACTAGCACATCAAATCTTACCAATATGTAATAAAGGCTCTTCGGATTGGGGATATGCATGGATTCCCATAATTGGTAGTACCATAGGAGGAATTATAGGAGCTATATGTTTTCAATTTTTTTATTAAATGTATGCTAAAAAAATTACTATAACTTTTATTATAATGTGGAATTGTTTTATCTTAAATTTAACGACAGCACACGCTGATACAAAAATAAAAACATCTCTTTTAGTTTCAATAATTGATGATCCATACAGTAATAAACAAATCGCTGTCATTAAAAAAAACGATGGATATAATATTAGTGCAAATAAATCGGTAGAAGGATTAACAGATGAATATGGACATGAGGCTGGATATATGTCAGCTGTATTAAAATGGGCTTCATCTTATAACATTGGAATGGAGTTAACAAATGAAAACTCTCAATTTTATAAAATTTCGCTAATAAATACGATAGACACAAAAACTATAACTTTCTCTATTGGTTATAATATAGGGGGAGAAATAAAAGTAAGTGATAAAGCGGACGGGGGGTCTTGCTTTAAAATAAAGTTTGATCAAATTGATACTAATAACCTTGATAAACGATTATAGATGTTACTGATAGAGAAAATGAAAGAAGATATTTTTTCTCCATCTGAAAGTGAAATAATCGTATATTTGTTTAAACAGAGAGAGAATATTAAAGACAAAACAACTAAACAAATTTCTAAAGAAACTTATACTCACCCATCCACCTTAATTAGAATTGCTAAAAAACTGGGATATAGTGGATGGGTGGAATTAAAAAATAGTTTTCTTGGCGAAATTGAATATCTAAATAGTCATTTTTCTTCTATTGATGCTAATTATCCTTTTGACGATCGGGATAGTATCATGACCGTTGCAAATAAGATGGCTTTATTGAATCAGACAACTATTAGTGATACTTTGTCTCTCTTAAATCATGATGATTTACAAAGGGCAACTAATATGTTGGATGAAGCAGCTCATATTAAAGTATTCTCTATGTATCACAATTTATTGATTTGTCATGATTTTAAATCGAAGATGAACCGAATTGGAAAACATGTCAGTCTATGCACAGTCGATCCTCATTTCGAAGCAGTAAATTCTAATACTGAAACTTGTGCAATTGTTATATCTTATAGTGGGGAAAGTGAGGATATTGTCGGTCTGTTGCCCTTTCTCAAGAGAAAGAAAGTACCTGTCATTGCTTTAACAAGTATTGGAGAAAATACCCTAACAAAATACGCTGATTGTATTTTGCGAATTACCACTAGGGAGAAATTGTATTCAAAAATAGGCAGTTTTAGTTCGAATGAATCCATCTGTTTTCTTTTAGATCTTCTCTATGCTTGTGTTTTTTCCGAAGACTATAAAAATAACCTCGAATATAAAATTCGCATTTCTAAATATTTCGATCACAGAAAAAGTTCCAATAAAGTTATGCAAGAGGTTAAAAACGATAATGTTTAAATGACAAAAGGTATAAAAATTGTAACGATTGGTGGAGGCAGCAGTTACACTCCTGAATTAATGGAAGGGTTTATTAAAAGATATGAAGAATTGCCAATTAGAGAAATGTGGCTTGTTGATATTGAAGATGGGAAGGAAAAACTTGAAATTGTTGGTAAGATGGCTCAAAGAATGTGGGACGCTTCTCCATATGATGTCAAAGTCCATTTAACTTTAGATCGTCGTGAAGCATTAAAAGATGCTGACTTTGTTACTACCCAATTTAGAGTTGGCTTACTAAATGCTAGGATTAAAGATGAAAGAATTCCTTTATCTTATGGGATGGCAGGTCAAGAAACAAACGGGGCAGGTGGAATTTTCAAAGCCTTCAGAACGATTCCTATTATTTTAAGCATTGTGGAAGATATGAAAGAATTATGTCCGAATGCTTGGTTAATCAACTTCACAAACCCAAGTGGAATGGTTACGGATGCAATTATTCGTTATGGTAAATGGGAAAAGGTTATTGGCTTGTGCAATGTTCCAGTTAATGCCATGATTGCTGAACCAGAATTAATCGGAAGAAACTTGGATGAGCTAATATATACTTTTGCTGGCTTAAATCATTTTCACTGGCATCGAGTAAAAGATTTGACGGGAAATGATGTAACTTCCGAAATCATCGATAAATTGTATGATGGAGATTCCGGTATACCGTCAAATATTTTTGATGTTCCGTTTTTTAAAGAACAATTGAAACAGATGAACATGATCCCTTGCGGCTATCACCGTTATTATTACCGTTATGACGAGATGTTAGAACATATGCTTGAAGAATACAATGATTCAAACGTTGGAACAAGAGCTCAACAAGTTAAACAGACAGAAGCAGAACTATTTGAATTGTATAAGGATCCTAACTTAAATTATAAACCTGAACAGTTGGCTAAACGTGGAGGTGCCCACTATTCAGATGCTGCATGTGAAACCATTGCTTCCATCTATGCAAATAAAAATACACACATTGTAGTTTCAACAAAAAATAACGGTGCTGTTCCAGACTTGGCTCCGGACGATGTTGTGGAAGTTTCTGCATATATTGGTGCTGCAGGAGCAAGACCAATTGCTTTCGGTACGCTTCAACCGGCTGAAAGAGGATGGCTGCAAGTAATGAAAAATATGGAACTATGTGTCGAAGAAGCAGCAGTAACCGGTGATTACGGATTAGCATTACAAGCGTTTATAATAAACCCGTTAATCCCTAGCGGCGAAACAGCAAAACGTGTACTAGATGAACTATTAATTGCACATAAAAGATATCTGCCACAATTTGCTGAAAAAATTGCGGAGTTAGAAGCTGTAGGGATCACAGTAAAAGATGAAATAGCTAGAAATTTATACTAAATGAAATATTTAGGAGGTAGAGAGATGGTAGGGATTATCCTAGCAAGCCATGGCGAATTTGCTGAAGGCATTTTACAATCTGGCGCAATGATTTTTGGAGAGCAAGAAAACGTTAAGGCTGTTACCTTAATGCCAAACGAAGGTCCAGATGATTTGAGAGCAAAAATGGAAGCAGCAGTTGCATCTTTTGATAATCAAGATGAAGTATTATTTTTAGTCGATCTATGGGGCGGTACTCCATTCAATCAAGCTAATGGCTTGTATGAAGAACACAAAGACAATTGGGCGATAGTTGCTGGTATGAACTTACCGATGGTGATTGAAGCTTATGCATCCCGCTTATCAATAACGTCTGCTCAAGAAATCGCAGCACATATCGTTAAAACAGCGAAAGAAGGGGTTAGAATTAAACCTGAAGAGCTGGAACCCAAAGAAAATACTGATACCGCAGTTGCTAAAGATGGAAAAGCAAAAGGCAGACTTGCTCCCGGTACAGTAGTTGGTGATGGGAAAATCAAGTTCGTTTTAGTCCGTGTGGATTCGCGTTTATTGCATGGTCAGGTAGCGACTGCATGGACAAAGTCTACACAACCAAATCGTATTATAGTAGTTTCAGATGCAGTGTCTAAAGACGATCTTCGTAAGAAATTAATTGAACAGGCGGCACCACCAGGGGTTAAGGCCAATGTTATTCCAATCAGCAAAATGATTGAAGTTGAAAAAGATCCCCGTTTTGGTAATACTAATGCACTAGTATTATTTGAAAACCCACTAGATGTCCTAAGAGTTATAGAGGGTGGTGTGGATATTAAAGAAGTTAACGTTGGTTCTATGGCCCATTCGACAGGAAAGGTTGTTGTTAATAAGGTACTTTCTATGGGAAGAGAAGATGTTGAAGCTTTCGAGAAAATGAAAGCAAAAGGCATTCATTTTGATGTACGTAAAGTACCTAATGATTCTCGTGCCAACATGGATGACATTCTAAAAAAAGCGAGGGCTGAATTAGCATAGATGTCTACTATAGAAATAATTTTAGTGATACTAATTGCTTTTCTAGCCGGAATGGAAGGGATATTAGATGAATTTCAATTCCATCAACCACTCGTGGCATGTACATTAATCGGTTTAGTAACAGGTAACCTGGAGGCTGGTATTGTTCTTGGCGGTACACTTCAAATGATTGCACTTGGATGGGCAAATATTGGGGCAGCCGTAGCGCCAGATGCTGCATTGGCATCAGTTGCATCTGCAATCATTTTAGTATTAGGCGGACAAGGTGTTAACGGTGTTGCATCTGCAATCGCAGTAGCCGTACCACTTGCAGTAGCAGGACTTTTCTTAACAATGATTGTTCGTACAATTGCTGTTCCTATCGTACACATGATGGATAAGGCAGCTGAAGAAGGAAATATTAGAAAAATTGAAGTGTTACACATCGCTGCGGTGTGTTTACAAGGGATCCGAATTGCGATTCCTGCCGGAGCACTTTTATTTATTCCTGCACAAAGCGTTCAAGGATTCTTGGAATCAATGCCTGCATGGTTAACTGATGGAATGGCTATTGGTGGTGGAATGGTTGTTGCTGTTGGTTATGCATTAGTTATTAATATGATGGCAACAAAAGAAGTATGGCCATTCTTCATTATTGGCTTCGTGATAGCCGCAATTTCTCAATTAACACTTATTGCACTTGGTGCATTGGGTGTGGCTTTAGCTCTTATTTATTTGAGTCTTTCTAAAATGGGTGGTTCTTCAAGTGGTGGTGGAGGTAACTCTGGTGACCCACTTGACGATATATTAAACGATTATTAAATGGCAGAAAAAATTCAATTAACAAAAAGAGATCGCTTAGCCGTTGCATGGCGATCTACATTTATTCAGGGTTCTTGGAACTATGAACGTATGCAAAATGGTGGTTGGGCCTTCTCAATGATTCCAGCAATCAAAAAATTATATAAATCACAAGAAGATCGAAAAGCAGCGTTAAAACGTCACTTAGAATTCTTCAATACACATCCCTATATTGCTTCACCAATTTTAGGAGTTACATTAGCACTTGAAGAAGAACGCGCTAATGGTGCAGAAGTTGATGATGTGGCAATTCAAGGGGTTAAAGTTGGGATGATGGGTCCTTTAGCCGGTGTTGGTGATCCAGTGTTCTGGTTTACTTTACGTCCGATGTTAGGTGCTTTAGGAGCATCATTAGCAATGGGGGGGAATATCCTTGGGCCAATCCTTTTCTTCTTAGCTTGGAATCTGATTCGTTGGGGATTTATGTGGTATACACAAGAATTTGGTTATAAAGCTGGTTCTAAAATCACTGATGATCTTTCAGGTGGATTATTACAAGATATTACAAAAGGCGCATCAATCCTTGGTATGTTTGTACTTGCAGCCTTAGTGGAACGGTGGGTATCAATTAAATTCAAGCCAGTCGTATCTGAAGTTCAGTTAGATAAAGGAGCGTATATTGAGTGGGACAAACTTCCCGGAAATGGTGAAGGGATTCGTCAATCTTTTGAACAAGTAAACTCAGGAATGGCACTGTCACCTACGAAAGTGACTACCTTGCAAGATAACTTAGATCAATTAATTCCTGGTTTGGCTGCATTGCTTCTGACATTCTTCTGTATGTGGTTGCTTAAGAAAAAAGTCAGCCCAATTGTTATTATTCTTTCATTATTCGTAGTTGGGGTAGTTGGTCACGTAATCGGACTTTTATAAGTGGATATGATGGTTCAATCAATTAATACAAAGGTAGATTTAGTAATAGATGCCACCGCTTTCACGGGACTTACAGACTATGGGAAAATTATGATCGGTGATAAAGGATTTGAATTTTATAATTCTCGTGATACGCGTAAATTTATTCAAATCCCGTGGGAGGAAGTAGATTACGTTATAGCCTCTGTGATGTTTAAGGGGAAATGGATTCCACGTTATGCGATTGAAACGAAGAGAAATGGGCTTTTCACCTTTTCTTCTAAGGAACCTAAGAGAGTTCTTCGGGCTATACGAGAATATGTAGATCCAGATCATATGGCACAATCTCTAAGTTTCTATGATGTTATTAAACGTGGTCTTAAATCGATAGGTAAAAAGGAATAAGTGGGAGATTCCTGCGAACACCGTGACAAAGTAGAACATCAAGGGAAAGTGTATGAAGCTGTTCAAAATCATCAAGGAAATGGTGACTCGAATTGGATATTTGCTTTATCGTTATGGAAACCGCTTATTTTGAATGTTTAAATGGGAATTATTTTATATAAAGGAGAGTCATGTAGCAGTCAAAAATCAAAAACAAAAAAGGGGGAAATTATTTTGAAAAGGATTTCATCTTTATTACTAACTATGCCTATTATTCTAGGAAGTATTGCTACGATTCCTCATACAAAGGTTTCAGCTGAAACAATGTCATTTAATCAAGAAACATTCACTTTAGAAACATTGAATCAACAGACAGATCAAGCCATTGCAAATGGTAATTTTGAAGTTCATTTGAATAATCTCATAGCATATCTGAATGGAAATATTGGGGGTATTACTGAAGAGAATTTAAAAAAGAAGCTTGCAGACCCAGTATTTGCAGCGGCTTTGGCTCAGTGGCAATTCATATCACAAACAGGTGCTGTAACAATGGCTACATTTGCTAAAAAAGATGCTGACCATCAGAAATTTCTTGGGTGGGCTATGAAAAATACAGACGTGATGAATACCTATCTTGAAGGTGGTAGTCCAACTGGAAAAAATCCTGTAAATGCACTTGAGATATGGAATACAATCTGGAATGCGGATGCAAATTCTCACGAAGGATTGTATTTAAAACTAGCGATAGCTACATCGTTAGCTCATGCTGAACCTATAAAATATTGGACAAACAATCAACCTATTAATCCATTAACAAGGTACCAACATTATAAATCAGCAGATCAAAATAATGAGTTACTTCCTTGCTTTAGAACATATGATGTTTGGCATTTAAGGTTAGTAGTGAATACTTGGTCACCAGAAGAAGATTTAACTTGGGCAAGGAATATGATTAATACGGAACATCCAGAACTTAAAAATCAAGATAAGGTAGGGGAAAGTGCATATTTGATTAAATATGTAACCCATAACAAAGATGGAGTTAGCATTCACGCTGGAAATGATACATTCTACGGTTTAGGTTGGAATCTATCTTCCATTTACAGATTTGGCGGGGTATGCGGTAATATTTCGAAGTTTGGTACGCAAGTAAGTCAAGCATTTGGAGTGGCAGCTATGCCTGTTGGACAACCTGGACATTGTGCACTTATATGGAATAACAAGCCATATTCTTGGAATTTAGGAAATGATATATCTGGATGGAGTGAATCAAGCCGTCATGATGCAACTGTTATTCCTTGGTCAGATAATAGCCCGACAAATCAAGCACCGTATATGATACTGTTTGAAAATGCTGAACGTGACCCAGTAAAACTAGATCAATCAGAGAGATTACGCTGGTTAGCGAAAGCTATGACTTCAACAGATAATAAAATTGCAATTTATAAAATATCCACCAATATTTTACCAATCAATTTTTTAGTATGGAAAGATTACGTTTCTCTTATGTTACAAAATCCAAATGTAACAGATGCTGAGTGGAAAGAATTAAATAACAGTATCATTTCTGTTTTTGCGAATGAACCTCGACCGATGATGGATCTTCTTACTCAAATAAAAAACCATGTACCAAATACAGATGATATCTTAGAAGGAGACCAATTTGCATGGTCGCTGAAAGGAATTGGAGATTTTGAATTCGCAAAAGTAAATTTAAATAAATCAACAGCAGAAATGCAAATTGATCTAAAAGCAGGTGTACCACATAACTACTTTGATAGTACATATGCAAGTATTAAAGTGCAAAATACATCAGGTAAAGTGGTCTATAACAAAGAGATTTATGGGAATAAACAGCAAAATGCTGAAACTCAAAAAGTTCCAGTAAAGATCGGTGATTTTATTGAACTTACACATCTAGAAGGCAGAGAGAGGGCAACATTAATAAATTTAGATAATAATAAACGTGAAAACTTTGATAAAAAAGCAATGTATGAAGTTACAAAAGATGGCCTGAAAAAAGTAAATCAAATTGTTAATCCGAAACCAGATACAGAAGCTCCGACACAGCCACAAGGATTATATGCAAGCAACCTTACTTCTAACAGTGTAGAAATAAAATGGAATCCTTCTACAGATAATGTAGGTGTAAAAGAATATCAGGTATTACGTGATGGACAATTGATTCAAACTGTTCAAGGAACGACATTTACTGATCAAAACTTAACAGCTAATAAGGAATATAAATATGCAGTGAAGGCTGTAGATGCAGATAAATATGCAGTGAAGGCTGTAGATGCAGCTGGAAATACATCAATTCAAAGTAACATTCTTCCAGTAAAAACAAAAGATCAAAATGTATCTTATGAAAAATGGGATCCGAAAAAGGCATATACAAAGGGAGATAAAGTAGAGCATCAAGGGAAAGTGTATGAAGCTGTTCAAAATCATCAAGGAAATGGTGACCCAAATTGGATATTCGCTTTGGCATTATGGAATCCACTAACATAGATGATTATACGTTGGGTTCATCAGTATGGCCCTGAATTGGACAAACGAATTCGTCATCACCTGAAGCAAACCAATGATTCTTGGAAAGTTGATGAAACATATATAAAAGTTAAAGGACAACGGCTGTATCTGTACCGTACTGTTGATTCAAAAGGAAACACAATCGATTTTTGTCTAAGCAAAACAAGAGACCAAAAGGCTGCAAAGCACTTTTTCAAGAAAGCTTTGCGGTCTTTTCATGTTTCAAAGCCACGTGTGATAACAGTCGATAAGAATTCGGCTTATCCTATAGCAATTGAACAGTTGAAAAAAGAAATTCGATTAATTTTTCATAAATAAATGTTTATCGTAAATGTTGAAGGTGCTATAAGGAAAAATGATAAATGGCTTATTATTGAAAGAAGCAAAAAAGAGGAACATGCTGGTGGTTGGCTTTCTCTTGTGGGAGGTAAGGTAGATACAGAAGGAAATTCCTCAGACATATTAGAGCGAACAGTAAAGCGAGAAATATTAGAAGAAGTCGGTGTGAGCGTAAAAGATAGGCTAAATTATGTACATAGTACATCATTCGTAACCGATACAGGCGAAAATGTTGTCGATATTGT
The DNA here is from genome assembly GCA_046112185.1 of Bacillus toyonensis. GTDB lineage: Bacteria > Bacillota > Bacilli > Bacillales > Bacillaceae_G > Bacillus_A > Bacillus_A toyonensis_A. The sequence goes on from CP170572.1 coordinate 78,294, forward strand.
TTTTCTTTGCGAATATGAATCGGGGGAGGCATTTTCTAAAAGTCCCGATGAGGTTGAAGAGGTATTATGGTTAACTACTAAAGAAATATTAAATCACCCGAATTCGCCAATTTATTTAAAAGAAAGCATTAAACATGCGGAAGCGTTGATTCGCATTCATTCTTCATAAATGAACAGTAAAAAAAATCCTGATTGGTATAGCAAATTAAAAAACGGTCCAATGGAGCATCGGAAAGATGAAGAAGAATTTATTTATAAAATAAAGCAATCGATAGACCAAAATAGTGAAGTAGATTCTGCAACATTTAAGAGACCATTTCGTAAAAAAGTATTGCCTATTGTAGTTGTTTTGGTTTGTACAATGTTATTTTTTATTGTTCAGCAACCTTGGTTTGATGATAATAAATCACCGGTACAAAGTAGTACTCAAATTAAATCGAATACAAAAGATGAATCTGCTCAAGAGCCATCATTAAAACAGTTTATGAATGATTTATCTCAAAGTACAAATTCAAGAAATGAAAATGATTTGTATAAAGCATTAAATGATGAAGTTCTATTTAAAGGGAATAGTTATAAGAAGGATGAATTGAAGTTTGATGATGATATTTTTCATGAGTTGCAAGTCGCTCTTACAATGGGGGGAGAATTTGTGAATGATACGAAGAAAGTTTACAAAGTGCCAAGTGGAATGACAGAAAGTAACCAATCAAAGCGAGAACATTTTATATATGTAACTGTTACTGGAAATAAAACGAAAATTTTAGCTGAACCAAAACTAGAATCACAAGTTTTGTATGAAGTATCTAATGAAATGGTAAAAGCTTGGATTCCAGAAAAAGTGCAGAATGATGGATATATAAAAATATCGACTATTAACGGTGATACTACTGGATATGTACAAAAAAAGTATGTTTTAACTGATATTAAATATTCTTTCATGTTCGAAAAGAATCATGAAGGTATATGGAAAATAACGAATATAGAATCTATATGGTAAATGTTACATACAAAAAGATGGAGATTTTTTGCGGTTCTTTCTATTTATATGTTACATACAAAAAGATGGAGATTTTTTGCGGTTCTTTCTATTGTAGGTTTGATTTTATTAATTTTAGTAAAAATCAAATTCATTTCAATTACTATCGCAACTTCTTCAGCTGAAAGAGGAAAAATTATTGATCAAAATGGTGTAATACTAGCTACGAATAAGAAAGTTAAGTCTCTATATTGCACTTCTAATGCTGAAAGGCTATCGAATTATGATACATCAAACACATTAGCTTTTTTCAATCAATTTTCAAAAGAATTTCAACATGACATTTCTGCAGAGGACGTAAAATCACAATTACAACAATCCTGTAAAAAGCAGACTATGAATGATATACCGTTATACTCTGACATAAATGAGAGTGAACTTACATTCATAAACAAAAACAAACCCAATAATGTAATAATTAAAGATGAACGGATTCGATATTATCCTAAACACGAAATTGGTTCACAGCTAATTGGGTATGTAGAAACTGACCTTAATTCTAAGTATGGACCTGTTGGAAAAAGTGGAATTGAGCTTCAATATGAAAATGATTTAAAAGGTAAACCCGGAAAAACCCTGATTTTTAAAATGAATAATAAAAAGTTCCTATGGAACATTCAAAAAGTACAAAAAGGAAAAGATGTCCGGCTAGCTTTAGACTCGAAATTGCAGCAAAAAACAGAGGAAGCATTAAGATCTCAACTTAAGAAAATACCTGATGCTAATGCTGGTTATGCTGTAGTAACCGATGTAAAAACTGGTGCAATTTTAACTATGGCCAACTCAGCAGTTTTTAATCCAAATACATTACATACACATGTATCATCTAGAAATGAAAACATTAAATCACCTAATAAGTTTGAAAATGGAATCTCCGCTTTATTAAATGCCTCTTGGGGAGGAAATGAAGTGCACACTCCTCTTCAACTCGCTCAATATGCAGCAACTTTGGCAAGGAAAGGTGATAAATATAAACCTCAAATCGTAAGTGCTATTATTGGTCAGGACGGTAAGGAAACTAAAAAGTTTAAACCAATTTTAGAAAGTTCAAATCGTTATCCTATGGAATTTTGGAGTGTCGTGCAAGGTGGAATGAGTCAAAATATAGAGGAGATTAAAAATTCACCCTTTCATGTCGCAGGTAAAACGGGTAGTACAGGTTCTCCGAATGAGCAAGAAAGAGTGATAAATCATTCTCTTTTCATTGCATATGCTCCTACTGAAGATCCACAAATCGCCATTTCTGTTGTTATTCCTGGTGGTAATTCAGAAAAGAATAGTGCCGCTCTTGTTACAGCAAAAATTTTAGATTCCTGGGATACTCTTCAAAAAAAGAATAAAAATAAAGAGGAAGGTTCATTAAAGTGAATGAGAGCTCGTTTGATGTTAGGATTGAGCTCTTATCAACCTACAATCCATTGTACAATCAAGCATTTATACAATCTTATTGAACAAGATTATAGGCATGTAACGAGACGTTTTGCCAAATCTGCAGGGTTTCAAAATCTTCGTCATGCTTCACGTACGATAAAAGGTGAAACCATTCATGCTCATAAACAAAGGCTAAGTCTTCAAAGAGGCTCCACCTATTCAACGTACAATGAACTTCAATAAATGAACTTTATTTTCAATCTAATCGCTAGTTATACGATTCCTGCGATACTACTCACATTCTTGTTACTACTAGTATTTGTTTTTAGCTATTTTGTAGTATACAAAAAGATATGTAAAGGAGAAAAAAAACTTACTGTACAACAAATTATATTGTTTGTATTAATAACAGGATACTATTCCTTTGCATTATCAGCTACTTCATTTGGTCGTTCAGATGATATGGTTTTTGCAAGAACTTTTGACTTTGATGTACTTAGTGTTTATAAAAAAGCATGGAATACCTTTTCGTTTTCTTCTTTTTTCCATATTATTTTAAATATAGGTATGCTGTTTCCGTTAGGAATTTTATTCCCTTTATTTAGCAAGGTTTTTCAAAAAACAAAATGGATGTTAATTATCTCAATTATAGCCAGTTTATTAATTGAAATTCTTGAATTTACACTGCAACGCGGAAGTATGGAACTAGCCGATTTACTTCATAATACTTTGGGCATGATGCTAGGATATTCTGTGTTAAACATAGTTCTTATATTTTTGAAAAAAAATGAAACAGATACAAAAATAATCAAATATTTATACCTTCCCATTACAGTAAGTTTCGTCGCACTCGGGATAATGATTTCGTATCAAATGAAGGAATTTGGGAATATGCCTATTGATCCCATTACAAAAACTGATATGTCTCAAGTTACTATAAAAACATCAATAGAGTTAAAAGACGAAGGGAAAAAAATGCCTGTTTACAAAGATTACGTTACAAAAAAATCACCTGTTCGAGATGTTGAAATTCTTTCTCCAAAGGAAGCAATTCAAAAACTGAAACAAGGAGAATTTGATCCTATAGGATCTTTCAAAGCAGGTGATACATTATTCATTACAAAATATAATATAGATTACTACACTGATACAAAAGGTTTCTCTCAACCTATATATGTTTTTGAAGTACATTTAAATGATAATGACGAAAATATTTGGTCTCAACCTATTTCCGCAAGGAAATAAATGAAAATAGTAAAAGTAAAAGATCTTAGTAAAGAATACACAGGAAAGGTTTCATATACAGCACTTTCAAATATTAATTTAACAATTACAGAGGGGGAATTTGTTGGGATTATGGGCCCATCGGGTAGTGGAAAAACAACGTTATTGAATATGATTTCTACTATTGACTTGCCCACATCAGGCAGTGTATTCATTAATAATAGAAATCCGTATCAACTTTCACCCAATGATTTAGCCATATTTCGCAGACAAGAATTAGGATTCGTCTTTCAATCCTTTAACCTGTTGCATACATTAACAGTAAAAGAGAATATGGTTCTTCCACTCGTATTAGATGGCATGAATGTGAAAAGAATAAATAAACGAGTAGAATCTATTTCGAAAAAATTAGGAATCAGTGAAATTTTAAATAAACGAACATATGAAATATCAGGAGGACAAGCACAGCGAACAGCGATTGCCCGTGCACTCATTCATTCTCCTAAATTGGTTCTTGCCGATGAGCCAACAGGAAACTTAGATTCTAATGCTTCCTTAGATGTAATGGAGATTTTAACACAATTAAATAAAGAGGAAAAGGCAACCATGATGTTAGTAACGCACGATCCAGTTGCTGCAAGTTACTGTGACCGCGTTATTTTTATTAAAGATGGACAGTTATATAATGAAATTTTCTACAATGACAATCGTTCGTTATTTTATCAAAATATTATGGACAGTCTTTCTATGTTAGGAGGGAACAAAAATGATTTTTCGGCAGCTCGCATTTAAATGAGTACATTTGGGAGAATAGGATTTCAACTATCGTATTACTTAATCTTTTTTTTCTCTTTCTTATTCATTTTCTATTCTGTTAGTGCATTTTTAAAAAATAGAAAAAAAGAGTTTGGATTATTAATGTTACATGGAATTTCTCATAAACAGCTTCATCGATTAATTTTTTTCGAAAATATGTTGATTGGAATCCCTTCTATAGTAGTAGGCATCGGAATTGGGATGGTTTTTTCTAAATTATTTTTACTAGTTAGTGGGTCTTTATTAGGAGTAGAGCAAACATTAGCATTTTACTTTCCTTTAAAGGCAATGCTAGTAACAGCAATGTCCTTTGTTGTTTTATTTCTACTCATTTCATTGTTTACATCAAAAATGGTGAAAATGAATGAGCTTGTAGAACTCATAAAATCAGATGAAAAACCAAAAACTGAGCCGAAAGCGTCCGTTTGGATATCATTGTTGGCAATTATTTTAATCGGAGCAGGTTACTCCTCCGTCCATCACAGTATCGTCGCGGTGGATTATATGAGTTTGAAACAATTATTACTACTCGTAGGAGTAGGTGTCATATTTATCGTATTTGGAACCTATTTTTTCTTCACTCAATTGTGTGTATATGTGATATACACTTTAAAAAATAGAGAAAATACATTCTTTAAAAGAACCAATCTTCTTGTTATCTCAGAATTAATGTATCGAATGAAAGATAATGCGAGAACGTTCTTTATCGTTACAATTATATCAGCTGTATCTTTTACAGCAATTGGAGTTTGTACGGCAATCGCAAATCCTGAATTGGCAAAACATGAGACTCCATATGCATTTACCTATCTATCGGATAAGGGGAATATACTAGAAAAATCCCATATTGAAGAGATAAAAAAACAATTAAATGAATCTGGATTTTCTTATAAAATTGTAGCAACAGAATTTAAAAGGGCACAAAACGGGCCGGTGTTAATTAATCTTTCTACGTATAATGAATACGCTAAAAAATTAGGGTATGAAATAGAGAAATTAACAAATGAGAATGAAAGTATCAGAATAATATCAAAGAAAAACCAAAATACTGCAGAAAATCTAAATCCTTTTGAATTAAAACATGATGAACTAGAAGTATCACTTTCTGTTCAAAAAGCAATTCTTATCCCAGAATTAACGAATACACTTGAAAAACCTTATATTATCTCTGATGCTGTTTACAGTAAATTCCCAAATATTCAAGAAAAAAGCGTAATCCGAGATTACACCATATACGGTTTTATCATAAAAAATTGGCCTGAAACAACTGCAGTTTCGAAAAAACTTATGGAATTCATTGGTACGAGTCAAGATGATTATTATGCCTTTTCATCTTTGAATTTAAAATGGCTTGAACTGAAACAACAAAACGGATTACTTTCTATTACAAGTGTATTGGTGGGGATTGTATTTTTCGTATTTACGCTAAGCTTTTTATATTTCCGTCTATTTACTGATTTAGAACGTGATAAAGAGCAATATCAGATGATTTCAAAATTAGGTTTAAGCCAAAAAGAGTTAAAGCAAATTGTGACAAGACAAATGATGATACTATTTTTCTTACCGATTGTAGTAGCTATGGTTCACAGCAGTTTTGCATTTCTAACTTTTCACCAATTAGGACAAACAGTAAGTAGGGAAATGTCCGTTATTCAAAGCTCAATTGTTGTATTAGTAAGCTTTATTTGTATGCAAATTATTTACTTCTTTATTATTAGAAATCACTATATAAAACGCATATGAATGAGTAAGAGAATAAACGAATTAGACTCAATACGAGGACTAGCGGCTATCACAGTGGTATTTGGACACTTTTGTTTAATGCTACCATCGTTGCCTAATTCTATTAAATTTTCCCCGCTTAGGTTTTTATGGGCTGGTGGGGAAGCGGTAATCGTTTTTTATGTACTCAGTGGTTTTGTGCTATCTATGGCACTCTATCATTCAAAAACAAATTATTGGGGATATTTAATTAAGCGATTTGTACGAATCTATATCCCTTATTATTTCTGGATATTCATCACCTTTGCTTTATTTATTTTGTTTTTACCATATGAAGTTACGGGACTACGAGATTGGTTCTATGATAAGTGGCAAGGGCCAATAACAAAATTAGATATTATGAATCACTTTGTACTTCTTAATAACTTTTTTACGGATAATTATAATCCGGTTATCTGGTCATTAGCTCAAGAAATGCGTATATCTATCGTGTTTCCCTTGTTATTCCTTCTGTTTTATAAACAGAGTTGGAAGAAAACGATACTGTTTGCTATGAGCTTTTCTTTAATTGGTATTTCCCTTAATATGTTGCATATTGGGAAAGCTGAGGGGTTTTATAATGGTTATGCGGATACACTGCATTTCACATCTATGTTTATGGTTGGAATGCTACTTTTTAAACATCAGGAAGAACTTACTCAATTATATAGAAGTATGAAAAACTTAAACAGAAAACTTCTTATCGCATTAGGGGTCTTTCTATATCTATATTCTATTATGATTTATGGGCTTTCTAGTAATGATACTACTTTCTTATTAAAAGATTGGGGTGTCGTAATTGGTGTTAGTATAATAATCATTATGGCAATGAATAACCTAAAGGTAAAAGCTATTTTAAATAAGGGTGTATTTGTATATTTAGGGGAAATTTCATATAGTATCTATTTATGTCATTTTCCAATCACGATGGTACTCTTTAAACTTTTGTATGCAAAGATACCCACCCTTTTTCTTCTTATCTTATGTATTACAACGACAATACTTTGTTCTATATTCTCTTATCATTTAATTGAAAAGAAATGTATCAATTGGGCAAAACAAAGAACGGCAAAGTTCAAAAAAAAAGTGTGAATGAAGGATACGATTAAAACACGATTTATTATATTATTCTATATTAGTATTTTAGGTTTAGGAACCACGCTTGGAATATTTTATGTTAAGCATAAAACCAATATTCAAAGAAATAAAGTGATTGCTGCCGAGAAACGTTTATTGCAATATGAGCCCACCTTGAAAAGAGAATTAGAAAAATATAATTTAGGAGAGAAAACAGCAGTTTTATTAGGAATTATGTACCAGGAGAGTAGAGGTGAGGGTAACGACCCTATGCAGTCTTCTGAATCACTTGGATTAACGCCAAATGAAATTCAAGAGACAAGCTCGAGCATTAAACAAGGAGTAAAACACTTTGCTCAAATGTACAAATATGGAACGGAAAAAGATGTTAGCATGGATACAATTATTCAAAGCTATAATATGGGACCAGGGTATATTGATTTTATTGCTAGTCAAGAAGTTAAACAACACTCGGAAGATTCGGCCAAAACAGGGTATATTGATTTTATTGCTAGTCAAGAAGTTAAACAACACTCGGAAGATTCGGCCAAAAATTTTTCTAAGATGAAAGTTGATCAGAATCCAGAGATGTACACTTGTGGTGGAAATAAAAAGAATTTTAGGTATCCATATTGTTATGGTGATTTCACATATGCAACAAAGGTGAATGAAAAAGCAAAACTTATTGAAGAACTTCTCCGAAAAAATTCAAAATATAATTCAGAAAATTTTTAAATGGTGGAAAAAATAGTTTTTTTAAAAAAATTAGATAAGAAACTAATATTCATTTTATTCATATTATGTGTCACCAGTATTGTTGCAATATACAGTAGTCAGCAAACCGGGCAATATGGTAACCAAAATTTTGCTATGAAACAAATGGTAAATTACGCCATCGGATTTGTTTTATTATTAATTGTTGCCAATCTTGATTTAGATCAATTACAAAAATTAGCTTGGCCGATTTATATTGTGGGGTTCATCTCAATTATCATCTTAAAGATATTACCAGTATCAAGTTTTACACCTGAAATATCAGGTGCAAAAAGATGGTTTAGATTTCCAATTATTGGTGCTACTCAACCAGCTGAATTTTTTAAGCTTGCCTTACTTCTTCTGGTCGCAAGTTTAGTTGTAAAACATAATGCACAGTATATGGCACGGACATTTCAAACTGATTTACTTTTGATTGGTAAAATATTTTTGATAGCTATTCCACCAGCGTTACTTGTATATAGTCAACCCGATACGGGAATGGTGTTCCTATATATAGCAGCCATTGCATGTATTATATTTATGTCAGGAATTCAAAAAAAGTTAATCGTACTATGTGCAGGAATTCCGATAACTGTATTGTCTGCTTTAATATTTATATACTTAAAATATCCAGATATTTTCTTCAATAAGTTAGTTACTTTATTAAAGCCTCACCAACAATCGCGAATTTTAGGCTGGTTAGATCCATTTCAGCATACAGATCAGGGATATCAAACTCAACAATCACTTTTGGCTGTTGGTAGTGGAGGGATAGAAGGAAAAGGCTTCGGTTCTGGAAATGTTTATATTCCAGAAAAACATACTGATTTCATTTTTGCCACAATTGCCGAAGAAGGCGGTTTTATAGTTGCCACTTTTATAATATGCATATTCTTCTTACTGCTTTCCCGAATACTTATAATTGGTAATTCCGCAAATAATTTATTCGGCACCTTACTATGCGCAGGAATTGTAGGCGTTCTAATGTTACAATTTTTTCAAAATATCGGTATGATTGTGGGATTAATGCCTGTCAAAGGTATTGCACTTCCATTTTTATCATATGGCGGAAGCTCTTTATTTTCGAACATGCTAATGATGGGGCTTATTCTATCCACACGAAAAACATACAAAGAATATATGTTTTCAGTGAATCAGCACTAAATGATAAATCGAGAAATAAAAATTAATATACTTACATTAGCATTAATCTCTTTTTTATTTATTATATATCAAGTTATCACAGTTCATATTCTTTATGACCATTTAAAAAATGATTATATTACTATTTGGAGTGAAATTACCGGAAAACTTATTGCACAAAACCCAGAAAATGAATACGAAATAATACAAGCACTTACAGATGATACAGCGAATAAAAAAGATTATTCCAGTGGTGGAGAAATGCTATTAAACCAATATGGCCTATCTGCTGAATTGGATTCAACACTTTTTCCTTATTTAAATAAACATATATCCCAAAACAATATATACATGCTCCTTGGAGTAATAGGGTTCAGTTTAATCCTAATTTTTCTAAATTACTTACAATATAAATCTTTTTTCTTAAAAATTAGAAATGTAACAGCTGCAGCAAATAAAATTATTGAAGGTGATTACACCATTGATATCAAGGAAAATAGAGAAGGAGATCTAGCTAAACTTGCTAATTCTTTTCATAAACTAAAAAATGTTATTAGAAAAAGTATGCATAATTTATTGGAAGAGAAACAATTTTTAATTCAAACTTTACAAGATATTTCTCATCAACTAAAAACTCCACTTTCAACACTAACAGTGAACAACGATATCTTATTACAAGGTAAATTAAATGAACAACAATATCATTTTTTACACAATAATGATGTTCAAATTTCAAGAATCAGCTTTTTAATACATAATTTATTAAAAGTTTCAAAAATAGATGCTAGGGCCATACTATTTGAAAAAGAAAACTCTGATATTATTGATACAATTTATGAGGTCATTGCTAGTTTGAACAGTAAATTAAATAAAAAAAATATGAACATACATTTAAAAACCAATGAAAAAATATCACTTTTCCATGACAGTATTTGGATGCAAGAAGCTTTATTAAATATTTTAAAGAATTCCATTGAACATTCAAATGATAATAGTTCCATTTATATTGAAGTCACAAACTCCCCTATTCATACTGAAATTATAATTCAAGATTTTGGTGAAGGTATTACATCAGAAGATTTGCCATATATATTCGATAGATTTTACAAAACAAAAAATTCTAATAAAGAAGGGTCCATTGGAATTGGCTTAGCACTAGCAAAATCCATTATCGAAGCTCATCATGGATTTATTAAAGTAGAAAGCCAAAAACACTCATTCACAAAATTCACAATAACTTTTATGAAGTATTAAATGAGGAGAGATACTGTGGATAAAGTATTATTCGTTGAAGACGATAACGATCTAGGAATGGCTATTGAGTTTACTCTAAAAGGAGAAGGACTTGAGGTTATAAGAGTTTCTACTGTACAAGATGCAAAAGACCAATACGAAAATAATAAATTTGATTTAGCTATATTGGATGTTGGACTCCCAGATGGAAATGGATATGATTTATGTACCTATCTTAAAAGAAAAGGTGATATACCTATTATTTTTCTCACAGCACTAGATGAGGAGGCAAATGTAGTAATGGGCCTTGAAATTGGTGGAGATGATTATATAACAAAACCTTTCAGGGTAAAGGAGCTATTATCTAGAGTAAAGGTACAATTAAGAAAAAAAATTAAAACAGCTTCTAATACTATATTGAGGTCTGGAAATATAAAACTTGAAGTTGAAGCGGCTAGAGCTTTTAAGCATGAGAAAAGTATAAATTTAACACATTTAGAATACAAACTCTTATTAACGTTAATGCTAAATCCTCATAAAGTATTACAAAGAAATGAGATATTGAAAAAAATAGCAGATGAAAGTGAAGTGTTTTTCGATGAAAATACTCTTTCAGTTTATGTAAAAAGATTAAGAAGTAAAATTGAGGATACTCCACAAAACCCTAGCTGTATAATCACACAAAGAGGTATCGGATATTATTGGAATAAAGACGTCAGTAAGGAGTAAATGAAAAAGATAGTAGGATTTCTAGCGGTAACAGCAATTTTTATAGGTATAGGGTTTGCTGTAAATCGTTATGTACATGGTCCCTCACAACCAGTAAACGGTATCATGGTATCGGGAACGAAAGAAAATATATCTGCTGTAAAAAATCTTTATAAAGATCAAAACGTACAAACAGTAGATTATAGTTATAAATTGGTCACAGAATTAATAAAACAAGAACTCACTACCGAACAGAAAGAACAAATTAAGAAACAATGGAAAGAAAAAGGAGAAAATATGACTGAAGAAGAGATGGACAAGGAACTTGATAAACCATCTGTTAGAAAGAAACAATATGCGGTAATTACAAAATCTACAGCTGAAAAATTCTTAAAAAAAGGAATTGTAAGAACGCCCTTATCAAAAGAAGATAGTTCATTGACTTCAACCCCGGTAAAAGAAATAAAAGGATTAGCGAGTGAAAAAAACATATTTTATAAGAAAAATGTGGAAGATGAGGAAATAAAGGATGGGAAGTTAAATTTAAATGGACAAATGATACCTGTTCAACATATTGAACAACATAATTGGATTGGATATTTTTCATCACCGATAGTAATTGTTAATGAGGAAACATATAAACAATTAAAAGAAAAAGAAGTAAGCCTTTCGTTAATTCAGTTTGCAAAAGAAAATTTTGATTATAAAAATAAAAACAAGGTAAAAAAGGTGGTCGAAAACATTTCAAAAGTATATGAAGTGAAAGACCAGAATGGTGAATACGATAGGGATAAAATCTATTTTGTAGAGATTCAAAATTAAATGGAGGTTGTTAGATTAGAAAATGTAGTAAAAACATATGGAGAGGGAGAAACGCAAGTACAGGCGTTAAAAGGAATTAATCTTTCCATTCATAGGGGAGAATTCGTAACCATAGTTGGAGCGTCAGGTTCTGGTAAAAGTACGTTATTGCATATTTTAGGAGGGCTCGATCGCCCGAGTTCAGGAAATGTGTTTATAGGTGGTGAAAATATTTACAATTATAAAGATAATGAACTTTCTATTTTTCGCCGAAGAAAAGTTGGCTTTATATTTCAGTTTTTTAATTTGATTCCTGTCTTGAATGTACAAGAAAATATTGCTTTGCCAGCTCTATTGGACGAGGAACAGGTAGATGATCATTACCTGGATGAAATTATACGAACTCTAGGGTTAAATGAAAGACGAGATCATTTGCCTTCTGAATTATCGGGTGGTCAACAACAAAGGGTATCTATTGGTAGATCTCTTATAAATAAACCCGATATCATCTTAGCGGATGAACCAACCGGAAATCTAGATACAACAAATACAAAAGAAGTTCTGAATTTATTAAAAGTAACGGCTAAAAAATATAATCAGACGGTGATTTTAATTACCCATGACCCTGCTATCGCATCAAACTCTGATCGAATTATAACCATTGCAGATGGCGTGATTATTTCAGATAAACAATTAGTGCAAAATCAAGCAAAATGTGGAGGGGAGGAGTATTGAATGTGGAGGGGAGGAGTATTGATTCGTAGTTACAAACAGTTAAGTCAAAAATATCTCAGAAGTAATATAAAACGTACTCTGCTAACATTAACAGGTATTATTCTAGCATTGGCGCTAATAACAACAATTGGACTGTTTTTTAATAGCGGATACACTTCGGGAATTGAAAATGCTAAAAAAGGTCCTATGGGTTCCGCAAATATTTCAGTTGAAAATTATAATCAAAAGCTTTTCAATATGATAAAAAGTAATCCGAATATATCTTCTTATGGCATCATAACACCAGGAGAGACGCTCAATGTTGATGAGATAGCTGTCTCTTATATGTATGCAGACCAACAAGCATTAAAACTGTTAAATTCTAGTATACCTTTACAAGGTAAGCTACCTTCAAATGAAAACGAGGCTGTTTTGGAAAAATGGATGCTACCTTACTTCGGACCCAATCTTAAATTAGGCGGTATGTTTACTATTCATGAAAAAAAATATAAACTTGTTGGTTTGCTAAATAAGTCTAGTAGTACTCAGGAAAATAAAACAGGTCAATTATTGACATATAAAAATGAGTTTAAAGTTGGAGAAGGTAGCGTATTGATTGAATTGCATAAGTACGCAAACTTTGATGAAGTTGAAAATCAATTTAAATTATTGACGAATAAAAAAAATATAAGAGTGAATGACGGATTAAAGAGAGTCTTAAAGCCTAGTGTGGAGATCATAGTGGCAGCTGCTATTAGTATTGGGATAGTTGTGATTTCTACGGTTGTTATTATTTACAATGCATTTCAAATTAGTATAGTAGAGCGAATGAAACAGTTTGGGTTATTGAGGAGTATAGGAGCTACAAAAAAACAAATTAGAAAAATTGTGATAAGAGAAGCAACATTTCTTTCTATTATTGCTATCTTTTTTGGAATTTTGTGCAGTATATTAGTAGTCTTTTTACTTAATCAAGTACTGATAAACGCACTTAAAAACCCTATGGGATATACAATTAAATTAGATTGGTTAATTATATGTGTAAGTGCTTTAATTACATTGATAACTGTCTATATTTCAAGCTATTTTCCTGCTTTTTTTGCAGGTAGAATTTCACCGTTACTGGCCGTAAGTAGCCGATTAGCTATAAAAAAAGATAAAATAAAGAAAAAAAAGGGAACAAAGCTAAAGAAACCACTATCTTTTCCGTTAAGTATGGCATTAAAAAATATTCAAAGGAATCCCAATAGATATACAGTTACAATCTTGTCTATTATTATAAGTAGTGTACTGTATATCACGTTTACGTTTCTCATAGATACTGTTATTCAGCGTAAACAGCCGGAAATTCAAGCTCTAAAATCGGACATATCAGTTACGGTTAATTCGAATATAGACCGGCCTAGCATAGATCGTATGAGTCGAAATCTTTATAAAGTTAATAACGTAGAGAATCTGTACAAGCAATATCAGGCAAATGATTTTTATACGAAAGTACCAAAAAATAAACAAATTAAAGCATTACAAGGAAATGAATCGCTGTATCAAAAAGTAAAATATAATAATCAAACTGTAGAAATTGTGAATACACAAATAAAAGCATACGATGAGAATAGTTTAAAGAAACTAGCTGAAAATGTAACTAGTGGAAGAATTGATATTTCAAAATTAAATCGTGAAAAAGAGGTTATTTTAGTAAAACAAGGTGCATCAAATGATATGAATACAAGTAACAAATATATAGGTTCTCTAAGCACGTTTCAGGTAGGGGATGAAATCCAAATAACAAGTCAGCAGGAAAGAAAATCTACAGAGGAAATCTCCTACAATGAAGAAAAACTAGAAACTTTAAAAATAGCTGCAATTGTAGAATTGGATATTTTTAATATGAGCAGAGTAATGGATACCATAACTTTTATTACTAGTGAACAAATAGCCGAATATATTACAACATCTCCACAAAAATTAACAGGTTTTGAAATTGATTTAGAGAATCAATCTCAGGCGGATGCTACAATTTTAGATATACAAAAGAAACTCGGTGGAGATGCATCTATAGATGTAAAAAATAATATTGTTCAAAGTAATTTCCATAAAGACAATATACTGTATATAAAAATATTGGGGTACGGATTTATAGCTGTTATTACACTAATTGGTTGTGTAAATATTTTAAATACCATTACAGTCAGCATCATTATGAGAAGAAAAGAATTAGCTGCTTTAAAATCGATTGGTATGTCGCAAAAGGATTTGAAAAAGATGGTTATATATGAAGGACTCCTGTACGGTTTCTTTGGAAGCATACAAGGGATCTTTTTCGGCTGTATGCTGTCGTATATTCTTTATGTAGCACTGTCAAATACGGTGTCGTTTGAATGGAGTATTCCTTATCAATCTAGCTTTATCACATTTATAATTGCACTGTTGATTAGTTATGTATCGGTACTAATTCCGCTTCGGAAAATTAAAAAGGATAACGTTATAGATGTAATTAGAGAAGAATAGATGATATGTATTTTAACTGTTGAACCAAATAATTCGGCGGCTGCAGTTAAATCGGGGGTTAGCTATGCATCATGTTCTCAAGATGCTAACGGGATCACCTTCTATTTCAGTAATGCTGAAGCTAAAAAACTTTCATACGAACTTACTAAATGGTCGTACATTGGAGCAGGTGTTGCTGCTGTTGGCATTATACCAGCGGCAGCAGCATCAGTGGCTGTTGGTTTAATTGCGGTAGGTGTTTAGATGAGCTTCGTTCCTACAACAAGATTCCCAAGAATACCAATTATAGATACACCCAAAAATATAAATTTGATTGCAGGTTTAATGTTCGACTTCATAAGGGCAATACATAAAATTATAAGAACCAGCGAAACTGAATAGATGAAAAATAAGAAATGTGACAATTGTGGTTCTACGAATTTTAAGGAAGGGAGGATTGGAAGCGCTTATCATGCGTATGTTTGCGAAGATGAATCTAGTAGGTTCTTTTCAGGAGGGAAGCGTTCCAAACTATTAACCACATTCTGTTTAGAATGTGGAGAAGTGAAATCATTCAGAGTTGAAAATCCAACAGTATTTAGAGAATAAATGTTTGGTCATGGAGCAGGGCATAGAGATGAAGCTATAGAACAAGAGCAGGGTGTACACGAAAAATTCAGTAAAGACACAAGCAAAATAGCATTGCTATTATAGATGAATACCGCCAAAAGAAAGCATCCAAAATTACATTTGATTATTTTCGTGTTAATTGTGTTGGCAAGTGGTTGGATCGGGGTATTTCTAGATTCTCTTCTAATGGATCAGCCTGAAGGAAACTCTTTAGGTATGGGATTATGGCTAATATTACCTTTCCTTGCAAGCATTTTACTTAGAGTTATTAGTCGAGATTGGAATGATTTTGGTATCAGAATAAATTTAAAAGGAAACTTTAAATGGTATTTTGTATCATTACTTATTTATCCATTCGTTACTATAATAACTGTAAGCTTAGCATTCATTTTTGGAGTAGCTAACATATCTAGCTTTGAAATGTCCTCGTTATTTTCACTCATATTCATGTCTACTATTGGTAACTTTATTAAAAATATTTTTGAAGAGTTTTCTTGGCGTGGTTATTTAACCCCAAAGCTTATTGAACTACAGTTAAACGATTGGTTAGTTTATATTGTTTCTGGTTTAATTTGGGCTCTTTGGCATGCTGCTTATTATCTAGTCTTTTTACCAAATGAATATTTTGAATCCATTTCAAGATTAAATATGCTTTTATCAGGCTGTATACTTATGGTTTGTTGGTCGATTATGTATGTTGAAATATATAGACTTACAAAATCAGTATGGCCATGTGTTTTCATGCATGCAATTGAAGATGCCGTTCCTACTGTTTTAGTTACAATTACTGGCATCATTACACTTACAAATAGCAGTGATTTTTGGTTAAATCCTATTAGCGGAGTCGTTGCTACTGTTTTATTTCTTGGAATTGGGATTCTACTTAGATCCATAAGAATCAAAAAAGGACGTAATTTACCTGCCGAGAACAATCGATTATTCACAATATAAATGTTCGCAAATACACCGCGATGTGCTAGAGGAAGCGCCATCATGTATAGTGTGGTGGAAACCGCAAAAAAGAACAATCTAAGTCCCTATCATTATCTTCGTTATTTGTTTGAAACGCTTCCTAACATCAATTTAAACAATAAAGAAGAAATTGATAAAGTCTTGCCGTGGTCAAAGGATTTACCATCTAGTTGTAGAGTGCCAAAAAAAAAGTGATTGATTACATCTCTTGTTTTTGACGTAGACGGCACAATTTTAGACACAGAAAAAGCAATACTAAAATCCTTACAAAAAGTTTTAAAAGAAGAACTAAAGGTAGATTATGAGTTACAGGATTTAAGATTTGCATTAGGAATTCCTGGAAAAGAAACCTTAAAAAAATTAAATGTACAAAATATAGACGTTGTTCATCCAAAATGGTGCGAATCTGTACTAGATTTTTCCCATGAAGTTTCCGTGTTTGAAGAATTAGAAGCCGTTATTAAAGAGTTATCCCTTAGTAAATTAAAGCTTGGGATTGTTACATCAAAAACTAAGCAAGAATTAATAGATGAATTCGAGCCATTTGGTCTAAGCGGTCATTTTAAACATATAATTTGTGCGTGTGATACGGATAAACACAAACCACACCCTGAACCATTATTAACTTGTTTGAAACAATTAGATGTTCCTAGTAATGAGACAGTATATATTGGAGACTCTATATACGATTTGCAATGTGCAAAAAGTGCTAATGTTAAATTCGCACTCGCTTTATGGGGCTCGAAGACAAAAGAAGGTTTTGAAAAAGCTGATTATGTATTAAATACACCAAAAGATATTTTAAATCTAATTTAAATGAATCAAGAAGAACGATTGATACGAGTCCTTAATTATTTAGAAACACAGAAAACCATGAATATAAAACAAATGTGTGAAATGTTTCATATCTCACGAGATACTGCAAGAAGAGATATAGTAAAACTTTCAAAAAATAAAGCAATAGTTAGAACCTATGGTGGAGTGGCTTTAGCAACTTTCCATAAAAAAATTGATACTTATCAAGTGCGGTCACAGACTGAATTAGAAACGAAAAAATCGATTGGTATGAAAGCTGCAAATATAATTGCAAACAATGACATGATTTATTTAGACGTTTCAACAACTGTCAACTTTATAGCGCAACATTTACAATCAAAGAACGTAACTATTGTGACGAACTCTATTGATACTGCATATATGTTAGCTCAATCTGAAGATACGACTATTCACCTTTTGGGGGGAACTTTAAATAAGGTTTCTCGACATACTACGGGGACTTCGACCACTGAAAAGCTCAAAGATTATCACTTTGACAAGGTGTTCATTGGAACCGCAGGCATTACAGAAGACGGGATATACTATGGTTTTGAAGAAGATATTTATTTCAAGCGTGAATTAATAAAACATGCTGATCAAGTTATTTTAGTGGCAGATCACACTAAATGGAATCAGCGACGAAATTATAAGGGTTTAACGCTTGAATCTATAGACACATTCATTACAAATCAAGTTATGTCTAATGATTTATATAATACTTTGAAAGAAAACGGTGTTGAGGTAGTAATTGCAAGTGGAGATTAAATGGCATCGAGGAGGTTAGAGAATATGAATTTTATCAAACGATCATTTCTGAGTTTACAATCAAGAAAGGGAAAGTCACTTATATTACTTGCTATTTTTCTAGTTGTTATTAATTTGGTATTCGCTGGTTTTACGATTCAAAGTGCATCCAGTAAAGCAACAGATTTGGCTAGACAACAATTAGGAGCTGATATCAACTTAAAAATCGATATAAATAAGTATTTGGAAGAGAAAAACAGTAATCAAAATGCTAATGAAGCAAGAAAGGTACCAGGTATCGAAAAAAAAGAAGCTGATAAATTAAGGAACTCTAAGTATTTAGATCAATATAATTATCTAAAACCTGCTATTGCTGAGCTAAAAGATCTTCATAATGTCGAGCCATCTGGAGGAGCACAATCTTTTGGACCAAATAATAATTTGAATTTTACTTTACAAGGTGTTAGAGACTTCTCTTCTTTAGAAGCTGCTCAAGACAAAAAATTAAAACTTGTTGAAGGAGAGGGAATAACGCCAAAAACAGTAGGGAAAAACGTTGCTATGATCGAAAAAAAACTAGCTGAAAAAAATAATTTAAAAGTGGGCGATAAACTGCAGATAGGTGAAGTAATGGATGAGGAACTTACCACGAAAGAGCTAGAAATTAAAGGTATTTATGAGTCTAAAGAAGAGGCACCATCTTTTGGAGGACAATCTTTTGCTTTATTAGAGCCAGCTAATCAAATATATGTACCGTATTCTGTTATGAATTCAATGGAAAGTGCAATCTATTCATTAAGGGACCCTAAGGATATTGATGCATTTAAAGAGGAAGCAAAAAAATTGGGGTTACCAGCGTACTATGAATTAGATGCACAAGATGGCGTTTATAAACAGATGATTGGTCCAATCGAAAATATTGCATCTTTCTCGAAAACAATTGTAATTATGGTGTCTATTGCAGGTGCAACAATTTTAGGATTAATAATTATGCTCTCTATTAAGGAACGTAGAAAAGAAATGGGAATTTTGTTATCTATAGGCGAGAAAAAGTGGAAGTTAATGGGTCAATTACTAGTCGAGGTATTATGTATTGCTGTATTAGCTTTTGGTTTATCTTTAGCAACTGGAGAGAAAGTTTCTCAAAAAGTGGGTGATAATCTGTTATCTAGTGAAATAGCAAAAAATGAAGATAAACCGGAAGATCCTATAGCAAAATTAAGTGGAAACCCTGCTGCAGACGTAGATCCAGTTGATAATATTGATGTAAGTATTTCAACTGAAGATTTAGGAAAAGTAGGAGGGATTGGATTAGGAATCGCTATGCTAGCAACGATTCTTCCGGCATTATCAATTCTTCGTTTAAATCCAAAACAGATTTTATTAAAAGATGAATAAATGACCGCACTTCAAAATGTTATTACAGCAATGGAAATAAGAAGAGTCGATGTAAAAGATAGAAGGATAAGAGCATTGGATCTACTAAAAAAAGTAGGATTGACAAAAATAGAAGCAAAAAGGAATGTGCTGCAGCTTAGCGGTGGTCAACAACAACGTGTCGCAATCGCTCGTGCATTATCTTGTAATGTAGATTTGTTAATTGCAGATGAACCGACTGGAAACCTAGATCAAGAAACGTCCATGGAAATTATTGAGTTGTTTAAAGCGTTAGCACATAAAGAAAATAAATGTATTATTGTTGTAACTCATTCACAAGACGTAGCCAAACAGTCAGATAAAGCTGTTTATCTACAAAAACAGAATTTAGTTGTACAAGATGTTTCTTGAATGAAGGGAACATGGATTAAGGTAGCTGTTTGCAGTAGCTTAGTTATACTTGGTATTTTAATAGGATACGTAACACATGTTTTTATTCAAGAAAACATAAGTGAGTCTAACCAAGATCAAGTAAATAATTTTCATGATGAGATAGGCCCGAATCAAAGACAACCCTCATTTATTGAAGGTGGGAATTCAGGATTCGGTACTACTAAAGAATATAATGAAGGCGAAGTGGAATCTAAAGACCCAGGAAGTAATTAAATGTCTGTTTCTGTGTATGACGAATTACAACTATTTGCTCAAGAGATTCAAAGTTTTTTATCTCCAAATACCTTGCGGGATCTTGCTATAGAGATGTTGGCTTTGTGCAACGAGCCAGTAAGTATCAAGTCGAATACACGTATTTATCAAAAAAATCCTAACCCTGATTATTTTCAAGACGGAAGAATTAAGAAAGGTAGAGAGTATATACAGATAGATATGGAGACATTAATCTTGAAATAAATGAAAGATATTTTAATGAAATACATGACAAAGCTTACAACATTAAGTGAAAAACAGCAGCGCATGATTGTAGAAGAACTACAGATTGAAGAATATAAAAAAGGAACAGTGCTCTTAAGACAAGGAGATGTTCCATCAAAATGTTATTTTGTATTGAAAGGATGCGTTAGACAATATTGTATAGATGAAGCAGGGAAAGAAGTTACATCAAATTTTTATACAGAAGAACAGGCAATAACAAATTTCAATCATCATAAAAAGGATAAATCATCACCACATACGTTAACGTGTTTAGAAGACTGTGTGGTAGTAGTTGGGGACCTACATAGTGAAAAGGACATGTATAATAAATATTCACAGTTAGAAAAAATGACACGCCAAATGGTCGAATACAATTTTGGTGAAGTACAAGATGAGCTTGCTTTATTTATTTCATCGACACCAGAAGAGCGATATAAAACATTATTACAAAAACGGCCGTATTTAATCGATCGCGTTCCGCAATATCAACTATCAAGCTATCTTGGCATTACGCCAGAATCATTAAGCAGAATTAAGAAACGAATGAAGTAGATGAACGTAATATTTGAAATAGGAGGACGTAATATGAATCAACGAAATTTCGCTTTATTTGCGGGTACTTCTCTTCTTATCATGGCATTCATTGCATTTTTTTCTTACGGTTTTGTTCACGGGAATCTCGTTGTACAAGGAGATTCGAGTACGACATTTCATAATATCAAAACGTCAAATTCGCTTTTTAACGCGGAAATTTTCGGATGGGTTATCATTTTTATTGCGGACATTATCGCCACTTGGGCTCTTTATTTCTTTTTAAAACCTATCCACGCTAGCCTCTCATTGCTAGCTGCTTGGCTTCGTCTTATGTATACAGCTATACTTGGAATCGCCATACTCAATTTAATATTGGCATTGCTACTTTCAAAAAGTACAATTGCTAATCCAGAGACATATACGATGTTATTTCTCGGTGCTTTCGAATACATTTGGTCTGTAGGGTTGATCATTTTCGGCTTACATCTTTTCGTTTTAGGATATGTAACTTTTCTATTTAAACCAATACCGAAATTTATTAGTGTACTACTGTTCATCGCCGCTATCGGATATATCGTCATTCACATCATGAATACAATGTTTTCACAATACGATACGATTATTTTCATCACACAAGCACTGTTCCAATTGCCAATGATTGCAGGTGAATTAGGACTTGCGATATGGCTACTGTTGAAAGGTGGTAAAGCCACTACTTCATTCGTTTCTTAAATGTATTTAAAAATACAAGAAAGTGCGAAGCGTATAAATGAATTGACTAAGCATCAAAAGAAACTAGAGCGTGAAAAAAATATATTAAAAAGTGAGTTTTATAGATTGTTGAAAGAAAATAAAAAGTACAAAGATACTCCCAAAGAGATAAGAACATTGAATAATTAGATGATTTCATTGTATTCGATAAGTTATATTTTAGTCACGGGTAATACTGCTATAAAAAAGGTAGCTAAAGTTCATGCCTCCTCAGAAGTTTTTGCTGTTAATAAAATTAAAAGAGAATTAGAGCGTCGGTTTTCACATCCAACAAAAATTGAAGTTTATCCAGTTTAAATGTTTAAAACATTATTAGCAGGAACACTTTTAAGTACAGGGTTATTAACTGGTGGTATAGCAGGTGCAGTACCAGATAAAAAAGAAGAAACATCTATCAAAGATAAAGTACAATATGCTATTCCAGATCAAGATAAAGATGGAAATATAACGTATAAAGAAATTGATAAAAGTGAGCTTCCAAAAGATGTACAAGTACAATCAACAGAGGGTGTAGAAACAGATAAAGAAGAAGAAACATCTATCACAGATAAAGTAAAATTTGTTATTGAAGATAAAGATAAAGATGGAAATATAACGTATAAAGAAATTGATGAAAGTGAACTTCCAAAAGATGTACAAGTAATACGATCAACAGAGGATTTAATCAACAAAGGATTTAAAGAAAAAAAATAGTTGTGTCAAAACTGTTTATTATTTAAAGGTGAATCTGGTGTAGAAGGTAATAATGCTAGAGCATCTGTAATCTTTGTAAATCCTCACATTATTTATGCAGGAGATAAAGATAATGTAAATGAAGCTTTAAAACTTATGTTTTATAAAGCTATGGAAATACCAATATTAAAAGATTTACTTAATAAGTTATTTTAAATGAATTTTATCAATTCTACATTAGGAAGTTTAAGTATTATTAGTATAATAATAATTTTATTGGTTCCCATTTTGTTGAATTTAGGTTATTTTGTTTTGTATAAACGAATATATAAAGGGAAATATTCATTTGAAAAAAAACAAATTGTTTTGATTACACTATTGATAGGATATTACCTTATTGTATTAGCTGGAACTTTATTTGGTCGTGAAAATATTATTCGGCCTGAAGGGGTAATTAATTTTGATATTTTACGTGGATATAGAGTTGCTTGGAATAATTTTTCACTTGTTTCGTTTCAAGATATTATTATAAATATTGCTTTACTATTTCCAGTAGGATTTTTGTTACCCCTAATTAGTAATTTCTTTAAAAAAGCAGGGTCAGTATTATTAGTCGTATTTAGTACAAGTCTTTTTATTGAAATAATTCAATTTGTAACAGATATTGGACGTATAGATATATCCGATGTATTACATAACACCTTAGGAGGTATGCTTGGATATTGTATAAGTAATTTATTGATTGTTTTTTTAGATAAACAATCAGTACCATTTAAACAAATTGTTAAATATATATCTTTAC
Organism: Bacillus toyonensis; assembly: GCA_046112185.1. Taxonomy (GTDB): domain Bacteria; phylum Bacillota; class Bacilli; order Bacillales; family Bacillaceae_G; genus Bacillus_A; species Bacillus_A toyonensis_A. The sequence goes on from CP170572.1 coordinate 101,672, forward strand.
CAGTGATAGTTTGTTTGTTAACATTGGGAATTATTATCTCCTACCAAATTCAAGAATTTGGTAATTTACGTATTAACCCAGAAACTAAAATGGATATGTCTGATATTACTATGAAAACATCTATATCATTAGATGCAGATTCTAAAAAAATGCCTGTTTATAAAATTAAGGTTAAGGATAATTATCCAGAAAAAATAAAGATTAAAGATATAGAAGTTATCTCTTCAAAAGAAGCATTCCAAAAATTAAAACGTGGAGAATTTTTACCTCTAACATCTTTAAAAAAAGGAGATACAATAAATATTACAAAATGTACATTATCATCTTATTCAGATACAAAAGATTTCCAACAGCCTGTATATCAATTTGAAGGAATAATAAATGGTAAACAAGAGGCTTTATACTATATTGCTGCAAAAAAATAAATGAGATATTTTAAAGGAAAGCATTTTAAAAAGGATATTATTTTGTTAGCCGTCGGCTACTATTGTCGCTTTTCTTTAAGCTATCGTGATGTCTCTGAAATTTTGAATGAACGTGGTGTTTCAGTTTATCCTATTACTTTGTGCATTCAAAAAATTAAAGGAACAAGGCTTTTATAAATGAAAAAAATAATAAAAGTTATTTTAATTACCCTGATTTCCATTGTACTAATATCAATTATACTAATTTTATTACTAGGTCGAGACAGTCACAAAGACCTTAAAGGAACTTTACCTGAACAACTAGACCAATTCCTCAAAAAAGAAGATTTCCAGGGGGTTGTTTTAGTTTCAGAAGATAATCAGGAAATATTTAAAAAAGGGTATGGAATGGCTGCGCCAGATGTTCCCAATACCCCAGGTACACTATATCAAATTGCATCTTTAACTAAAACGTTTACAGCGATTGCAATTATGCAGTTAGTCGAAAAGCAATTGTTATCAATTGATGAACCGATAAGTAAATTTTTCCCGGAATACCCCAATGCAGATACAATTACGATTAGTCAACTACTTAGTCACAGTTCAGGAATCCCAGATTACCTTAGCTCAGATTTTACATTTGACTACAGTAAGGAATGGAAACCGGAAGACATTGTAAAAGTTACACAAAATGCTGAGTTGCTATTTACTCCGGGAGAGAGCTTTCAATATAGTAATACTGGTTATGTGATGTTAGGAATCATTATTGAGAAAGTTAGTGGATTGACCTATGAAGATTATATTGAAGAACATATCTTTAGACCAAGTGGAATGGAAAAATCAATGTTCTCTTTAAAAGAGGGAAATCCTGCAGCAATTGGGCATGTTAAGGGTGAAAAAGGACCATTTATAAATAATACAGCTGCATTTGCTGCAGGAGATATTATCTCAACTGTTGAAGATATAGCCCTTTTTTATCAGGCTATCAGTGATCACGTACTTATTTCTGGTGAATCAGCTGATTTGATGGGAACAACCCATTCTAAGAAGTTTCCAAATAAATATGGTTATGGGTGGTACACTCAGAATGTTATGGGGCTCGATGCCGTAGGACACCCTGGCGGATACCCGAGTGGATTCCGTCACTATATTACTCATTTACTAGGTAAGGGAATTACGGTTATTGTTTTAAGCAATGAAATGACCACCAATTCAAAATCAATTAATCGAAACCTTACTTCGATTATGTTGCAAGAACCAATTTGGATTTGGGAAGAAAAATATTAAATGAAAAAAACTAAAATTTCGACATTTTTCAACAAAGAAGGAGAGTGCCCTATGAAGCAATCATTAACCTTGAAAGAAACAATACCTATTGGACTTATGCTATTTGCAATATTTTTCGGTGCAGGTAATATGATATTCCCTCCATTATTAGGATATTCATCTGGAACGAATATTTGGATATCGATTTCGGGATTTGTTGTGAGTAGTATTGGACTTCCATTACTAGCCATCGCTGCTATTTCCCTTTTTGGTGGAAATGTTAGTACCCTTGCTAGTAGGATTCACCCCGCCTGTGGTGTTATTATCCCTCTTATCATTTATTTAGCAATTGGCCCTTTTTTCGCCATTCCTCGTACAGGCACTGTTTCATATGAAATGGCAGTTGCCCCCTTTTTAAGTAACACCATGCAAAATCAATGGTATATATTACTCCTATACACATTTTTATATTTCGTTATAACGTATTATCTGTCTTTAAATCCCTCTAAATTGGTAGATAGAATTGGAAAATATTTAACACCGCTGTTACTAATCATGATTAGTATTATTATTGTTAAAGCAATTTCTTCACCAGTTGGATCTATTTCAACACCCTCTGATTCATATCAGGAAGCTCCTTTTTTCAAAGGATTTATTGAAGGATTTTTAACAATGGATGCCCTAGCTGCTCTCGTATTTGGAATTATCGTAATTAACGCTATAAAAGAAAAAGGTGTTACAAATAAAAAATCCATTGCTAAATCTACTATAGTAGCAGGGCTTATAGCCGCACTTGGATTATCTATCATATATATATCACTTGCTTATATTGGAGCTACTTCTCAAACATTTGGCACATTTGAAAACGGAAGTGTGTTATTAACAAATGTAGTACAACATTTATTTGGTGAATATGGTCTTTCCTTATTAGGAATTACAATGTTATTCGCATGTTTAACTACATCTGTAGGACTCGTTTCAGCATGTGGGAGATTTTTCACAACACTATTTCCAAAGATTTCTTATAACAAAATCATTTTAATTATTTGCTTATTTAGCTTTGGAGTATCAAACCTTGGTTTGTCTATGCTAATTAAACTTTCCCTACCTATCCTAATTATTATCTATCCTGTAGCAATTGTGCTAATTATCCTCGCTTTTTTTGATCGATTTATAAAAGATAAGCAGGCTGTCTATGTTGGATCAGTTTTAGGAGCATTACTGATTAGTATAGTACAAGGATTAGAAACAGCAGAACTTGCTAGTGACTCGTTGCTTACTTTCATGCAATACGTTCCTCTATATAATGAAGGAATGGGATGGGTTTTAATAGCCTTACTTGGTAGTTTGATTGGTTTGATGATTTCTAGAAGAACTAAACAATGTTCTACTACGTAAATGTTTCCGCTTATTTTCTTTGTCAAACTGAATCCACGTTTTTTAGATAAATATATATTCGTTAAAATAAGGAGGATTAATCATATGGATTTCATCAAAGATGTAATCACTCCCATCCACAAATTCATTGGAATAACAAATGAATTTTTATGGGGCTACATCCTAATTGCACTTTTAATTGGGATTGGATGCTATTTTACAATTCAGACAAGATTTGTACAATTTCGTTATGTTGGTGAAATGATTCGCTTACTTGGTGATGGTGCAAGTTCTTCAACTCGCAAAGCACAAAAAGAAAAAAGTGGAGTTTCATCTTTTCAAGCATTTTGTATGAGTACAGCTTCTCGCGTTGGTACAGGAAACTTAGCTGGTGTCGCAATTGCGATTTCCACCGGTGGACCGGGTGCAATATTTTGGATGTGGCTTATCGCATTAATTGGAGGAGCTTCTGCATTTGTTGAAAGTACACTTGCTCAAATATACAAAGTAAAAGATGGAAATAAATTCCGAGGTGGTCCAGCTTACTACATGGAAAAAGGATTAAATAAACGCTGGATGGGAGTTGTTTTCTCAATTTTAATTACAGTTTGCTTTGGTCTGGTATTTAATGCTGTTCAAGCGAATACAGTTACGCTAGCGTTTGAAAGCGCATTCAATCTAGAGCCTAAAATTGTCGGCTGTATACTAGTTGGTTTGATCGCACTAATTATTTTTGGAGGCGTAAAACGGATTGCTCGTGTTGCAGAAATGATTGTACCATTTATGGCGATTCTTTATGTTGGTGTTGCACTATTTGTGGTTATTACAAATATTACGCAAGTTCCTATTCTATTTAAAGAAATTTTGCTGCATGCTTTTGGTATTAAGGAAGTAGTAGGCGGAGGACTGGGTGCTGCGATTCTTCTAGGAGTAAAGCGTGGTTTATTTTCAAATGAAGCTGGTATGGGAAGTGCGCCAAACGCAGCTGCGACTGCCAATGTTACACATCCTGTTAAACAAGGGTTTATTCAAACACTTGGTGTTTTTACGGATACACTAATAATTTGTAGTTGTACTGCATTTATGATTCTTCTATCCGATATGCACAATGCTACAGACCTTAGTGGAATTCAATTAACACAAGAAGCATTAAAAACTCATATTGGACCATGGGCACCTACCTTTGTAGCAGTAGCTATTTTTCTATTTGCCTTTAGCTCTCTCGTTGGGAACTATTATTATGGTGAAACAAACATTGAGTTCTTAAGTGGTAGTAAGACATTATTAATGATATACCGTATTTCGGTAATTGGTATGGTAATGCTCGGTTCTATAGCTACGATTCAAATTGTATGGGATATTGCAGATTTATTCATGGGGATTATGGCCATTTTCAATCTCATTGCAATTATTTTCCTTGGAAAATATGCTTTTTCTGCTCTCAAAGATTATATAAGACAAAAGAAAGCTGGAAAAGATCCGATTTTCTATGCAACTAATATTCCTAATTTAAAGAATACTGAATGCTGGAACAACGAAAAAACCAAAGAAAAGATTGGTTAAATGAACCAGAATACAATTAATAATGAGGAAAAGGACGTATTAGTGATGCAGTGCATTCAAACAAATAACCTAGAACAATTGTTAGAGCAAGTACAAACATATACAACAAAAGGGAAACTGGCTACTTATATCCCAGAACTAGGAAATGCAAATCCAGATGATTTAGGGATTGCAATTTATCATAAAGAAACAGATTATATCCATGCTGGGAACTCCCAAACGCTCTTTACCCTTCAAAGTATTTCAAAAGTAATTACGCTTGCACTTGCGCTTTTAGACTGCGGCGAAGAGTATGTATTTTCTAAAGTTGGAATGGAGCCAACTGGTGATCCATTTAATTCTATTATCAAATTAGAAACAGCTAGCCCTTCTAAACCACTCAATCCAATGATTAACGCAGGAGCACTAGCAATTACAAGTATACTAACAGGGGACAGTAATGACGAGAAGATGGAACGGATTCTTTCCTTTGTGCGTGATATTACGGATAATCCTACTATTAATTACTCTTTAAAAGTAGCCGCCTCTGAATTAGAAACAGCGTACCTAAATCGTTCTCTTTGCTACTACATGAAGCAAAATGATATTATTCATGGAGATGTAGAGGCGTTAATGGATTTATACACAAGGCAATGTGCAATTGAGGTAAACTGTATTGATTTAGCACGGATAGGTTTAATTTTTGCAATGGATGGATATGATCCATATAGAAAAAAACAAATTGTTCCGAAACATATAACAAAAATTTGTAAAACCTTTATGGTCACATGTGGCATGTACAACGAATCTGGTGAATTTGCAATTCGCGTAGGGATTCCCGCGAAGAGTGGCGTTTCCGGTGGAATATTCGGCTGCGTAAAAGGAGAAATGGGAATTGGTATTTTTGGACCCGCTCTAGATGCAAACGGAAATAGTATAGCTGGTATTAAAATACTAGAGCTACTTTCCTTAAAAGAATGCTGGAGTATCTTTTAGATGACAGAGATAGAAATTATTAAATCAAAAGAAAAATTAACCATTACATGGCAAAGCGCAATAATAAATATTTCTTTAGAGGATATCGTTGAGGTTAATACAAATAATACTATTACGAACACTACCAAAGTGGTAAAGGTCGGTAGAGAGCTTGAATTTTCAGAAATAGTTGTTATTAGAACAAAAAAATTAGCTTATGAATTATTTACAACTAATAAATTAACACTGCTAAATAAAATCAACTTTTAATTGAAATTTGAATTAGATACTCTTCAAAGTGAGACTTCTTTAGAAAACATAGAAAAACAAAAGCAAAATTTTACAAACATAATTGCATTATGGAACCATGATTATATAAATGAAGCGGAATTAAAAAAGGAAAATAATGAAAGAGAAGATTCATATACATATGAAGGGTTTTCAGATGAAGAGATATTGTACTACTACTTGAATCGACAAACACATTTTGACCAAGAAAAACGGATTAAGGATGCATCAAGAACCCTATATGCACGTGATCTAAGTCAGTTTTATTTCTTTATTAAACAAAGTGTTGAATTTCTACAGAAAGATGTAAAAGATTATAAAGTTGGTCAAGTCTGGAGAAACCTTAGAAAACGACATATCCGTAATTATCAAAAATGGTTGTCACAGGAGGCGATCTCCTATCAATCTAAAAATAAATACAAGCCATCTACAATTAGTAGAAAGCTTGGTGTTATTCGTTCCTATTTGAAATGGCTATATGAAGTCCAATATATTCAAGATCCTCTACATGTTGAGATACTAAGTACAACTGTAAATAAACAGCATAAACCTAAACGGGAGTTATCATATGAGGAAGTAAAACAGTTACTTCATTACTACAAGGATAATGAAATCAATTACGCTTTATTGTCAGTCCTAGCTACTACAGGGTTACGTGTTGCGGAAATCGCACATGCAAAGTGGGATGATCTTGAGTATGATGCTATACGAGGACGATATTATTTAAAGGTTGATACAAAGGGAGATAATGAGCGGATTGTTTCCATTAATAAGGAGATTTTTAATCGGATTGCCACATTTCGAATGCGGAGAAGATTACCTATAGACATTGGGAATAGAAATGGTGGAACAGTATTTCAAACTAAAAACCATACTGCTTATAGAGAGAATTATTTGTCGCAATATATTTCTAAAATCATAAAGGATACTCAGCTACCCTTTACAGAGAATATCAGAATTACTCCTCACTTCTTTAGACATTTTTATGTACAGTACTTATATGATTACAAAGGATTACCACCTCATATTATCGCAGCTGCAACATTTTTATGTACAGTACTTATATGAATGACTACAAATGAAGTAAAAGGTTACTTAGACATTAGTCACTTTATTTTTAATAATTTAATGAAGCAAGGAAAGCTATCGCCAATCAATAAGGATACGTGGCGTTTAGATGGAAGTTTCTTATTTAGTAGAGAAGAAGTAGAGAAAGTAAAAGAAGAATGTAAAATTGAGGGCATTACTTTATACAAGGCAAGTAAAGAGTACCATATTAGTATGAATCAACTTGAAAAATGGATAGAGGAAGGAAAGTTAGTTTATTCTATAATAGAACATCGTAACCGACAAACGAAATTTGTGAAGGGGGAGGATATTCGTGAACTTGTTCAGCAAGTAGAACAAGTGAATCCTGTATATACATTTTCGCAGAAACATAATGTAGTATTATTTCAAAAGTTTGTAAAGGGAAACACATTGGCACGTGTTATTTCTATTCCAAAACGTGGTGATATTATAGTTCTTGATGAATTTGGGACTAATATGACACTTAGTGAGGCGTTAAAAGAAGGATATGAGTCTGCTTATATATTATCGGATAAACCTAGAAGCCATCATCAAAGGTTTGTTAAGTTTCGTTTTCCAAAATCTGAACGATTACGAAACAACATATTTCACATAATCGATAATATATTGCAGTACGTATCTCCAAGAAATATAAAAATTTCAGAAGAAGAGACATTTTGGTATTTTGAGATTCGTCAATCATTAATTACATTACCACCAGGAATTCAAATGGAATGGATCGAAGAGTTAACGCCCTATATAATAGAAGGGAAAATTGTCCCAAGAATGAATCAAAGTGTATATTTGGATAGTAACACAGTAACGAAGTCTGTCATACTTACAAGTAAGGAATACAAATATATGAAAGAAATTACAAGTAAAACAAATAGCTCTATTGAAGAATTTATAGCAGTTGCTATTAGAGATAAAATTAATCAGCACTTACTTAAGTGAATGTCGTTTTTTGGCGAAAAATTCACAAATTTATTGGTAAATTTAGATGTAGCAAGCCTAATTGGAAAAATAAAACAATACCAAGGGAGATTGGAGGTCTATGAGAAGGAATTTCCATGTACATTAGAAAAGTTGCAAAAATCTACTCAACTTCAACATACCAAAGATTTTGTTGCAATGTATAAAAACTTAAAAATAACAAATAAAAGGTTAAAAGAATTAATTACATATGATCTGTCGCCAAAAACAATGATTGAAGATGAAATATCTTGTTACGTTGATGCGCTATCACTCATTCATAATAACTATGAAAGGCTTACTATTGATCCAAGCACAATCTTAGAAATACATTTTCAACTTTTTAAATATGCTACTTCGGATAGTGGAACGTGGAGAAAACAGGACATCTTACTTGAAGAACATGCGCAACTTAATTTCTCATTTTATTGCTATCGTCCTTTAACGATTAAAGAAATCCCAGAAGCAGTAAAAAATTTATGCGAAGAATATAATTATTTATTAAATCAAAAAGATATTGATCCACTACTTTTAATTTGTAATTTTGTACTTAATTTTATATGTATTTTTCCTTTTGAATCTGGAAATGGAAGAATGGTACGTCTACTTATATCTTTATTACTATTACAAAGTAAACATTCACTAGTGAAATATATTTCACTAGATAAAATAATAAAAAAATACGAGAGAGATTATTATGATGCCCTATATAAATCTTCAGCAAATTGGCATTTTCAAGAACATAATGTATCCTTTATATTAAAATCTCTATTACATATTATTCTAGAAGCATATAAAGAATTAGATGTACATATTACAAGTTACCAACTGAAAGGGAACAAAAGTTTTAAAATTAAAGAGTATATATTAAAACAAGAACTACCTTTTACAAAAGAAGCAATACGAATGGTATTTTCTGATGTTTCACCAAGCACGATCAATAAAGCATTTGCTTGTTTACAAGAAGAAAAATTAATTGAACTAGTATCCAAAGGCCGTAATGCAGTTTGGATTAGAACAAAAATATAAATGAAGGCTATTGCTTTTTACTTACCACAATTTCATGAAATACCTGAAAACGATTTATGGTGGGGGAAGGGTTTTACAGAATGGACCAATGTAAAAAAAGCAAAACCACGTTTTCTGGGACACTATCAGCCTAGGGCTCCATTAGGGAATTATTATTACAACTTGTTAAATTTAGATGTTCATAAGTGGCAGATAAACTTAGCACAAAAGTATGGTTTAGATGGTTTTTGCTATTATCATTATTGGTTCAAAGGGAAAAAACTACTAGAAAAACCAGTAGAACTAAGAAACCAATGTAAGGAAATTGATTTCCCGTATTGCTTATGTTGGGCAAATGAATCCTGGACAAGATCTTGGGATGGGAAAGACCAGGAAGTATTAATACGACAAGAATATGGGGATGAGTCTGATTGGAAAGAACACTTTAATTATCTTTTGCCATTCTTTAAAAAAGAAAACTATTTAACTATTAAAGATAAACCGATATTTGTAATTTACCGACCAGCTTCTATACCGAACCTCAATACAATGTTAAGTCTATGGAATGAATGGGCTAAATCTGAGGGACTTCTAGGAATACATTTTGTAGAAATGTTAACGATTTTTGAAGATAAATCAGATTTTCCTTTTGATGCTGCTATAGAGTTTGAACCTATGTACACTTTAAAAAAATTAATAGGTAATACAAATTCACTTCAACAAGAAAAAAAAGATTTTCATTTAAGTTATGATTTTGTATGGAAAAGAATATTAAGCCGTCAAATTAAAGAACGTGAAAACATTTATAAGGGGGCTTTTATAGATTGGGATAACTCTCCAAGAAAAAAAGAAAGCGCTTTAATTTTGAAGGGAGCTACTCCCGATAAGTTTAAGAAGTATCTTCTACAACATAGTAAGGACACTGATTTTTTATTTATTAATGCTTGGAATGAGTGGGCAGAAGGCACATACCTAGAACCAGACTCAAAGTACGGATATAAATACCTTGAAGCTTTAATGGATATAAAGAAGAGGCACTTTTAAATGACTGATATAAATAATATGATTTCCATTCGGAACATTAAGAAATCATATGGAGATTATACAGTTATTAATAATTTAAATCTAGATATTCGTAAAGGTGAAATTATAGGATTACTAGGACCAAATGGAGCAGGGAAGACAACACTTATTTCAATTTTATCTACTCTTATCCTGCCAGATGAAGGGTATGGCACAGTATGTAGCTACGATTTGTATACTGAACGGAATAAGATCAAAAAAAATGTGAGCGTAGTACCTCAAGATTTAGCGCTATACCCGACTTTAACCGCATATGATAACTTAGCTTTTTATGCCGATATATACGGATTAAAGGGAAAAAGGAAAAAAAGGCGGATAAGAGAAGCATTGCAGTTTGCACAGCTTGAGGATTGGGCGAATAAAAGAATCGATACATTTTCTGGTGGTATGAAAAGAAGAATTAATTTAGTGGTTGGTTTGCTAAATAAGCCAAAAGTTATTTTCTTAGATGAACCAACAGTTGGGATTGATCCACAATCAAGAAACCATATTTTTAATTGCATACGCCATCTTGTAGAAGAGCTAGGGATTACTGTCATATATACAACTCATCATATGGAAGAGGCAGAGATGTTATGCCATCGTGTAGCAATTTATGATAAGGGTGAAATATTAGATGTTGACACCCCAAAAAATTTAATAAAAAAATATGGGGAAAATTATTTAGAGATAGTAATATCAAATACTCCGGAAGAATTTATACATAAAACAAAAATGATTCCTGATGTGAAATCCTGCACATTGGTAGATAAAAAAATCATCATTCAATGCGTAGATAGCTTTAATGTTACAAGAGAAGTTATGAAATTGATTCAAAAATATAATCTGAAAATCGACTTATTTAATGTTAAAAATTCTAATTTAGAAAATGTATTTTTACATTTAACGGGGAAAAACTTAAGGTCGTAAATGAAAGCTTGGTATATAGCAAAGAAAGATCTGCTTATTCTTTTAAAGGATATTCCTGGTCTAATCTATTTATTTATTACACCCATTATAGTAATTGCAGTTGCTAGTTTTGCATTATCCAATGTATTTGATAGTAAGACAGAAAAATTCAAGATTCCTATAGTAGTAAATGATAGTGGAGAACTTTCTAAAAGGGTTATTGAAGAGTTGAAAAAAATACCTGCTCTTGAGCTAGAAGAAACTTATGAATTAAATGGTAAAAAGAAAGCATATACAGAAGAACAAGCGAAAAAGGAAGTTCAAACTAAAAAAGCGGCAATCGTTATCCCTAAGGATTTTACACAAAATGTATATTCAGGGACAGAGGCTAAAGTCATCATCATAGAAGATAAAGTTGATCGTATTATTCCAAGTGTTGTTTCAAATGCTGTAACTCAAATTGTTTCAGAAATACAAAAAGATATGACTAAAGAGATTGTAAAACAAGCCTCTGCCCAAATGGAAGTAAATGTGAAAGTAGAGTTTAAAGAATTAGCATCAGATAATGAACATAAACCTACTCCATTTGAATCTAATGTACCAGGATATGCCGTAATGTTTGTACTCTTAGGTACTGCTGCAGCTGCAGGTGCATTAGTAGAAGAAAGAGAGAATGGAACGTTAAGAAAAATCCTTACTTTACCTATTAATACATTATCAATTATTTTTGGAAAGATGCTCTCATGCTTTATAACAGCAATTGTTCAATGTGCAGTCCTTTTTAGCGTAGGACATTTTGTATTTGGAATGTGGCTTGGAAAAAGTGTATTAGGAATTATGTTGCTAGTGATATGTACTGCATTTGCAGCTTCAAGCCTGGCAATTTTATTAGCTTCTATATGTCAAACAAGATCACAGGCAAATGGTATTTCTATTTTAATCGTGTTAACTATGTCTGCTTTAGGTGGATCTTGGTGGCCGCTCTATATAGAACCGGAATGGATGCAAAACATAGCACATATTACGATTACAGCCTGGGCAATGGGAGGATTTAACGATTTATTAGTATATAACAAGGAGTTCTCCTCTGTGCTTATTCCATCAGCTGCATTAATTGGCATGGGAATTTTATTTTTAACATTCGCCATACAAAAATTTCGACGTTCTTATGAAAAGTAGGTGTACATAGTAAAAAATGAGGTGAATGTTCGTTTTGGTGAATGCGATCCCATGGGAATTGCTCACCACTCTCATTATTTTCATTGGTTTGAGCTGGGTAGGTTTAAAATACTGGATATGACTGGAATAAACCAATATTTAAAACAGGAAAAATTATATTTTCCAATAATCGATATAGGATGTACCTATAAAAAATCAGCTCGATTTCAAGATGACTTAATTGTAGAAACCTATCTTAAGAATGAAAGTAAAGTTTATATAGAATTTGTTTATAAATTATTCCGCAAGAGATGCCGAGTTTTGTTAGCGGAAGGATTCTCAAAACATGTTTTAACACGGTCTAATAACCAATTAATCAGTAGATTACCAGAAGAAATTTTAAAAAAGATTCAATTTGAAAATAGCGGGGGTGTCATATGAATGATTACATTTATTTTTCCAGGACAAGGGTCTCAATCAGTAGGGATGTGTAAAGGGTATTTAGATAAATACCCAGATATATTTGTCCCATTATTTGAGGAAGCAAATGATACGCTTGGATTTGATTTAAAGCAACTATGTTTATATGGACCAAGTGAAAAATTAATAGAAACAAGTGTTACACAACCAGCTATTCTCACGGTAAGCACAGGAATATCAAGACTTTTACATTTGAATGGTATAAGGCCATCTAAAGTGGCCGGTCATAGCTTAGGACAATTCTCTGCCCTAGTAGAAGTAGGCTCTTTACAATTTTCGGATGCGCTATCCATTGTTCGAAAGCGTGGTCAACTGATGAGTAATGTAAAGAGAGAGGGATGCATGTTAGGGGTTGTGTCGAATACATATCAAACATTATTTGAAGTTATAGAGGAATCTAAACAATATGAAATTGATATTGCTGCCTATAATTCCCCTATACAGGTTATTTTTTCTGGTGAGAGTAAGGGCATTCTTAAGTTTCAAAAGGTATTAGATCAAAAAAACGGTATAAAAACTAAAATACTCTCAACTAGTCATGCATTTCACTCGCGTTTAATGGAAGAAATGGTTCTTGAGTTTAAAGAGTATTTAAATTTATTTTCGTTAAAAAGTGCTCAAATACCAATTGTTTTAAACTGTTCAGGAAAATCAACTACAGATAAAATCAATATTTTACAAGATATAGAAAGACAATGCGTAGATCCAGTTATGTGGCAAGACACTATCTACACTTTATTGAATAATGGTACAAAACACTTTATAGAAGTAGGTCCCGGAAATACTTTAACCAAGTTATGTCGCTCTTTTAAACAGAACATATCTGTATCCTCTACAGAAACACCGATGTATTTAAAAAGAAGTCTTACTATGTTGGAAAAAGAATTTAAGGAGGAACGGGTATATGTTTAAATGTTTAATGGAAATGAAGTGGCATTAGTTATCGGAGGATCAAGAGGAATTGGTAAAGCGATAACAATAGACCTAGCCAAAAAGGGCATAATTGTTTACTTTACGTTTCAGAGTAATCAAAAATCTGCAAATGAAATAGCCGATACCATAGAAGAAAATGGTGGAAAAGCATTTCCTATTCATGCGGATGTCACAAATGAAGATTCTATTCATAAATTGTTTCAACACATACGTTCTAAAGAAAAAAGAATAGATATTTTAGTAAATAATGCAGGAGTAGTAAATGATGGGTTTGCTGCAATGATGAGCGAGGAAAAATGGGATCATGTGATTGATTTAAATTTAAAAGGAACATTTCTTTGTTGTCGACAAGCATTAAGAATAATGATGAGACAGAAAAGAGGTTCTATAGTAAATATCACGTCGACAAGTGGAATAACGGGTGCAAGAGGGCAATGTAATTACTCTGCTTCAAAAGGTGGGGTTATTTCTTTAACCAAATCCTTAGCATTAGAAGGCGGTGAATTCGGCATTCGAGTTAATGCCGTTGCACCTGGTTTTATACAAACCGATATGACAAAAGGCATGGACCAACAAACTTTAAAAAGGATGTTAGAACTAGTGCCACTTGGAAGAATTGGGGATCCTAAAGAGGTAGCTTATCTAACAACATTTTTATCTTCTAACTATGCAAGTTATATCACTGGGAAAATTTTTACAGTGGATGGCGGATTAGTTAATGGTTAAATGTTTACGTATGTAGAAACAAAAATAATTGCTGAAAAAAGAAAACAATTAACTACAAGAATTAAAGAAATTATTACTGAGCGATTAGATTTAGAAATAGAACCGCATCACATCACTGATGATCAGCCATTATTCGGAAGAGGTTTAGGAGTTGACTCTTTAGATGCATTAGAGTTATTTCTGGCGATTGAAGAGGAGTTTGGAGTTGCTGTGTATGATGAAAATATGGCAGTACTTGGTTCTATTAATAAAATTGCTGATTTTATTGAAGAAAATAGGGAGGAAGATGCGCTGTGAGTGAGACCGGTATTAAATGCAGATCAAATCCGAAACATCTTACCGCATAAATGGCCATTCCTTTTCTTAGATAAAGTGATTCAACTTGAGCCAGGAAAGAGTGGAATTGGTATTAAAAATGTAACTGTAAGTGAACCTTTTTTTGAAGGGCACTTTCCAAATGAATCAATTATGCCTGGAGTGTTAATTATTGAAGCTTTGGCACAAATGACGGCTGTTGTTTATGTTACAGGGGAATTAGCAAAAATAGATGCACATGGTGCATGTTCACCTAAAATAGATCCGAGTTCATATGTGGGTTATTTAGTTTCTGTACGTAATATGAAATTTTTAAAACCTGTAGTACCAGGAGACCAGCTAGAATTACATGTTCAAATTGGAAGGTCTCTTGGATTAATCTCACAAGTGGAAATTACGGCTTATGTAGATAAAAAGAAAGTTGCTACTGGTAGTATTCAAGTTTCTAAAAGAGTTGAGGAAATATGAATGATTCATGGTATGGATATTCAAGTTCGTGAGTGTACAGAGGCAGATAGTGAGAAGTTAGCCCACTTTTATAACAAATATCAATATGGTCCCATTAAATATGGGTATCCCTTAAATAAGCAAGATATCAAGCAATTATTTCGAGAGCGGAAGATACAGTTATATTTAATTGCTGAATATGAAGATGAAATTATAGCCAGCTTATTATTTTCTAGTTTATCAGGTCAAAGAGCAGCAACTCCAGATGGAACCTGGGCAGGATTCTTTTTAATTCACCCAGAATTTCGTTCGGGAAATATACCAGATAAATTATTTGCTTATGCGATTAAAAATCTTATCCAACAAGATATTAAGTATATTGATACAGAAGTGAATCCGGAAGATAAAGTAGCCATGGCTCTCTATAAAAGAGTGGGGTTATATCAAACAAGTAGGTCGTATATAGACTATGATGGCTACTTAAATTTAAGAAGCTATTTACCTTATGTTATTACTTATCTATTAAATGCATTTGAACCAATTATTTCAAAAAGTGATCAAGATATATGGCTATCTAGAGGTTGGAAAACAGTTAGGGGATTGAAATCCCTACGTTCTATTCAGAGTAACGCCATAACAAGAAATGGAATTGAAGTTGTAAAGTATGCTATTAATCTTGGAGCAAAAGATGTGAATTGTTGGGTTGATATAAAAAGTGAAAAAATTACTGAGGTAGAAACAGAACAAGTACGATTCACTAGTTATATTTTAGAAGGAAACAATTTAATTGTTGGAGAAAAGATTCGCATCTGTTATGTATATGAAAACCATTTTCCAAATCCCATTGAAGCTAGTATTACATCGAAGATAGGGGAAGATTACTTAATTGATTTAAAGAAAACTTTTTACCCAAATAAAAAGTACGAATGGGAAGAAGATATAACAGTAACTAAGGAAATTGAGGGAGAACTTGTTACTAAGTTAAAAACAAAAGAACTAGAACTAACTGTTCATTTTGGAGTAACCATAGCAAATCCGTTAGAAATAAATGTTGCTAATTATCCTAAGTTAATTAATGGAAAAGAATCTGCATGTATCGTTAATGTAAAAAATAATTCTTTAGATAGATTAATTTACAAACTACTTATTCAACAAGGAAACTCGAAAATACTAGATTTCAAACCGCTAGAAAAACACCAAATCTGTATCATAGAGCCGGGTGAAATAAAGGATCATCCTATTTTATTGAATCCTAAAAAAATTGGTATCACTAATATGACACTTTCGGCTGTTAGTCAACAAAATAAAAATATTGGGGAATTAAAGGAAATAATTCCGATTCATGCGCATGGGAAAAATCATGTTTATGAAACAAAAGAATACTTAGTTCTAGAAAATATGTATATAACTGTACAAATAAGTAAAAGTACTGGTTGTTTATATATATATGACCTTAGAAAGCAGCAATTATTGGCAAAAGAAGCATGGCCAGATCTAGATTATCCATTTTTAAATGCAGTAAAAGAACCGAAAGTAAATGAGCTGTCATGGGAAATAAAATCTGATTCATGTTTTGAAATTATTCATGAGGCCACAAGATTAAAGAGAAGCATTTGTTTTTTGTCAGATAAGATAGTTCAAATAAATGATTTCGCACAGGAAGGAAAATATATAAAGATATATCCTTGGTGCATGTTATATGATGCGAAAATGACGGTACCACTAAAGAGTGGGTTAGTTTCTAAACCTATGGTATATGGTGAGTATCCATATGCACTACATGACTATGAATTTGTAAATCAATTCGATCTACCTAGTCATCCAAACATGTATGAGCGAAATTATACATTGATTGAATCGCAAAATATTAATATTGGATTCATATGGAAAGGAAATATAGAGCGTATCCTATTTGGATTAAGATGGATGCCCGCGGTAATATTTAAAGGGAATGATAAAGAAAAATGCATAACAAAAACGCACTATTATACTTTATGTTCCCATGATAGCAAAGATGAAGTGGAAGAAATCTATAACGATATTACTAGTCATACATCCAAATTTATATCTAATAAGATTCCGTACTCAATTGAGACTGACCAATTTCATATTATAAATGAAAACGGGGAATTTCATATTCACGGAAGTCTAAAAAACTTATTTTCTTCCATATTAAAAGGGAAATTAACATTGTTTTTCCCTCAGATATCTTATGAACAACAATTGTTTATACAAGACATAGAATCTATAAGCAATTTTAATTTTGAATTTAGTGGAAAGGTTAATTGGTCAAAAGCGCATTATGCCGTACTTACGTATCAAGATGAATTAAATAGAAATGCGATAACTAAAAAAATATATCTTTTCCTTAAAGGAAGAAATAAATTAACATATAGCGAAAAAAAACAAGAATATCTAGTTCAAAATAATGTACTAAATTTAAAGATTAAAGTAAACCAAAGTAGTAAAATAATAGAATTTATGTATAAAGATAAAGAGATTTTAAAAGAAAACTCAGTATTAAGTTCTTATAATTTTTTACCCGGTGTAATGATACCAACAGCTAACTCTTATACTCCAGATTGTAGGAAAGATTTGAGCATTAATTCAATAGATCTCAATAAAATTAATCATTCAGTAGTAGCGACAGAAAATACATATAAGGAATTTATTAATCAGATTTTCTGTCAATCTGATGAGTGGAAAGTTAAATATACAACTGTATATGATCTACCTGTTTTACAAATACAATTGAAAAGTCTACAGAAAGATAAAATGAAAACTAGTGTCTTTCACTTATTCTGGGAGAAAAAAGGAAAAACAAAAATTAAAAAGATGTATTATTGGCAGAATGGAGAGCAAAATACGTTAATACCAAATGGCAAACAAAGAAAGATTTATTTAGATAATAAGGTAATTCTCGAATTATCTAATGGGTTATTTGTATCTATTTTAGCATTATCACATAGTACAAAATGTTTTATATACGAATGGCCCAAAAAAGGGATACAAATCGGAATATATGGTAATCAGAATGAATTTAATGATGGAGATATTCGCTTTAATATTGCAGTTGGAGAAACTTTACTTGATAGTGAATACTTTTCGCAAATTTTAGTAGAGGGGAATAAGACATGAATGAAAGTATTGTTTATTGCACCTAGTCATTTCAGCATTGGTGAGTTACATAATGCCTTATGCCTAGCTAAACAAATTCAAAAAGATGGGGAAGTTTATTTTTTAACAAGCGAAAAATTCTCATGGTATGCCAGTAAATCTGTAGCAAATGTTACATCACTAACAAAGGGGCTAAGACAAAAAGAGGTTATTAAACAAATAATTGATTCTTTTCAGCCTGATGCTATTGTTTTAGCTGATTACCATAATTTATTTTTAGAGTCTCCAATTATTGATCTTGATTATCTATTAAATCTACACATACCTTGTTTCTCTATTGATTCTTTGGCTTGGGGTAGTGAGGATAGATTATTAGAAAATAAACTTTTTAAAAACTCAAACTACAATAGCTTAAAGAAAAGATCATTGATAAAACTACCTAAAATTCCGTCTCAATTTAAGTTAATTAGAACGTGTCCAGTAAATAGTTATAAAGAAGATAATGAGAAGATTATTTCCGTCAAGTTGTATAAAGAGGCTTTACAAGTAGATGAAGAAAGAAAAATGAAAATACGAGCACAACTTGGTTGTAGAGAACAAGATAAATTGATTATGATTGCAAAATCATCATGGGCCAACTTATTAGTAAAAATGAGGCTCATGGAGAAGAAACAGTACAATGATGCAAAGTTTAGTTATGAATATATATTACAAGAATTATTAAGTCTATATCTACAGGACTTTCCAAACCAAACAAATATTAAATTAATTGGGGTCTCAGATGAGACAAAATTTGTTTCTATGAAAAATGGAGGGAAAATAGAATTTATTTCGCTACCATTTCTTCATTTGGAAGAATACGAACAACTATTATTATCGTGTGATTTATTTATCACTGATAATATTACATCTTGTTCAATGGGAAAAGCAGTATTTGGAAAAATACCTGTGATTAGCCTTGTAAATCATATGGGATATGAAGAATTAAAAGCTCAAGGATACAGCCTTAATCCTATATTAAAAAGCATTATAGAAAAATGGAATTATATAATACCTAATGGACTTTATCCATTTCTTGTATTCCCAAACGGTTGGCATAAAGAACTAGCTCCATTGATGGAGAAAAATGATTATTTTAATTGTGTGCATACTTGTGAAATATTTGATTTAAGGAAAACCAGTAAAACAATATTCAATATGTTATATAGCAAAACTGAGATTGAGAAATTAAAGAAAATGCAACAACTATATATAGATAATGTCTGTAATTTACCGACAATAAATGATGTGATAAAGAGAGAATTGGGGGCACTTAATCATGAGTAAATGAGTAATCAAATTAATATACAAAAAGAAAAAAATGAAGCATATGATGCAGTACGTAGCGGAATAGGTCTAATAGATTTATCAGAAACAGGAAGAATTGTTGTAAAAGGGGAGGACCATGTAGAGTTCCTAGATCGTTTAGTTACGAAAGATATTATGTTTATGGAAGAAGAAACTACACTCTTTACCTTATTGTTACAAGAAGATGGGACTGTAATCGATATAATTAATCTATTTAAAAATGAGGATTCTATTACAGTTATTACTACACCGCATAAAAAGGACACTGTACTAGCTTGGTTAGAAAATCAAAAGACAAATGGCATTGAGGTTATAGATATAAGTCAAACACATTCTCTCCTTGGATTTGAAGGCCCTTATGCATGGAGATTAGCTCAACAATTTTTAGATTTCGAAATATCATCACTACCATTTCAATCATTTGTGTTAAATCAATTATTTGGAAAGGAAATTCTATTGGCAAGAACAGGTGTAACAGCAGAGTATGGTTATCAATTATTGTTTGAAAAATCCTTAGAACCAATAGTGGTTGAAACCATTAATTCTTTTAAAGATGACGATATTAACTTAAGAAAAGTGGATTGGGAAACATTAGAGACGTTAATGTTAGAAATTCGACATCCATATTTTGAATTTAAACATTTAGAAGAACTAAATATTTTCGAAGCTAGTTTAGAATGGTTTATTGATTTTTATAAAGATGAATTTTATGGAAGAGAATCCTTAGAACAGCAATCAGAAGATGGAGTAAATAAAAGAATTGTGGGATTCACGACAGGAATAGAGAGCAAAATTACAGTTAATGATGAAATTTTTATAGAGGAACAATTAATTGGTAAAGTTATTGAACTTAAAGAAAGTCCTGTATTAAACATGAGACTCGGAATTGCTTTATTAGAGGAACCATTTGCTGTTTCAGGAATTGGATTTTATGTAAAAAATAAAGAAAATGCGTTGTATGAGGCACATACTCAATCCTCACCATATATTCTACCTAAATCATGGTCAATCAAAATACTGTAAATGAATAATCAACGAATCGTCGTGACTGGCATGGGAATTATTTGTTCAAACGGAAATAGTGTAAAGGAATTTTGGGGAAATATTAAATCTGGGAAATCTGGTATTAAAGTAATCCAAAATATCGATATGGCTGAAATGGTAACTGATTATGGCGGAGAGATTGAAAACCTTCAGGTAGATGATTACTTCTTTAAAGATGAAACAAAGGATATGGATCGATGTGGAAAATTAGGTGTCATGGCGGCAAGGGAAGCCGTTGAAAACGCAAAATTAAAAATAGAAAACTTAAATCCATACCGAGTTGGAATATCATTAGGCACATCTTTAGGAGGCATGTTGAGCGGAGAAGAATTTCATGAACAGTGGATCAAAGATGGAATTGAAAAAGCAGATGAAACGTTACTTTTTAAG
This sequence comes from Bacillus toyonensis, assembly GCA_046112185.1. Classification (GTDB taxonomy): domain Bacteria; phylum Bacillota; class Bacilli; order Bacillales; family Bacillaceae_G; genus Bacillus_A; species Bacillus_A toyonensis_A. The sequence continues at coordinate 122,500 of CP170572.1, forward strand.
TATCCAATCCATACCCCTTGTGACAATATTACTCGAGACTTAAAAATAAAAGGACCAAAAATGATTATTTCCAATGCATGTGCCGCGGGTACAAATTCAATTGGTTTTGCGCTGGATACAATTCGAAATAACAAAGCAGATATTATGATAACCGGTGGTGTAGATCCCTTATCTAAATTGTCAATGAGTGGTTTTAATAGTTTACAAGCACTAGCACCAACGCCACCATCGCCCTACAGCAAGAGTAATGGCGTGGTAATCGGAGAAGGTGCAGCCATTCTTGTTTTGGAATCATTAGATCATGCGGTTGAAAGAGGTGCAAATATCCTTGCTGAAGTAGTGGATTACGATTTATCTTCAGATGCATATCATCAGACGGCCCCAGATCCAGGTGGGGAAGGTGCTTTGAGATCCATGCGAGGTGCTTTAAAAAAAGCCAACATAGATGCTAAGGAAGTAAGCTATATTAATGGACATGGTACAGGTACACCAGCAAATGATGTATCAGAGCCAAAAGCAATTCGCACATTAATTACTGAAAATAAGACACCAGTTTCTTCAACTAAATCAATGATAGGACATATGTTAGGAGCCGCAGGGGCGGCGGAAGCAGTAACAAGTATTCTTGCTATTCAACATGGATACTTACCCCCAACTATAAACTTTGAAGTTGAAAGTCAAAAGTTTAATCTAGATTTTGTACCTAACGTAGGTAGGGTAAGTGATTTGAGTTACGTACTATCAAATTCATTTGCTTTCGGTGGGAACAATGCAAGTATTTTATTCTGTAAGTACATTGAGAACTACGAGTTATCAGCGGAAAAGGGAACGCTAATTAAAGAAAAAAAAGTCGTAATTACTGGTGTAGGGGGACTTGCTGGAAATTCTTCAAATCTTAAAGAAATTAAAGATTGTATGTTTAAAGGGAAAAGTGGTACCTCAAAGATTAAACAGTGGAATGACAATCCTAAGTGCATACAAGCTGGGAAAATACCAGAACAAAACTATCGAAAGCTAATCCATCCTAATTTATTAAGGAAAATGGATTCAATTAGCAAACATGCAGTATTGTCAGTGAAAATGGCGATAGAAAACGGAAACTTAAAGATAGATAAAAATAACAGGGACAAGATAGGAATTATTTTTGCTACAGGTACAGGACCAGTTGGAACGGTAGAATCATTTAACCGGATTGTTATTCAAGAGGGCGTAAAGGCTGCCAATGCAAAATTATTTCCAAACACAGTTATGAACGCAGCAGCTGGACATATTTCATTAAACTTTAAAATAAAAGGTCCTACTTCAACTATTTCATGTGGAGGGGTTTCTGGTATTAGTGCACTATACTATGCTTACGCCATGATTCAATCCAGTGATTATGACACGTTCATTGTGGTAACAGCGGATGAAGTAAATGATCCAATAATAGAGGGACACTCAAAAATAAAAAGGTACTTAACAACTGAGAATATAAGACCTTTTGATTGTAATAGTAGCGGTACCATACTTGGTGAAGGGACTGTTGCCTTTATTGTAGAAAGTGAGGAAGCGGCATTAAACAGAAGTGGTAATATTTTAGCTGAAATCAAAGGATTTGGGTTAACATCTGATGATAGTAAAATAGGGGACTTAAGCCATCTAGGAAAGGCATGGGAGGAATCTATGCGTTTAGCGATGCAAGAGGCGATGATTTCTCCAGAAGAGATAGAATATATTTGTGCAGCCGCTAATGGTCATACATATTTTGACCGTATTGAAGAGAGAGTTATAGAACGGACATTTGGGAATAGTGTTCCTGTTAGTGCTACAAAATCTATCTTTGGGGAAACCCATGCAACTGCGGGTCTTCTTTCTCTCATTAGTGTACTATGTGCATTTGATGGTGAAATTCCAGCTACGCAAAATGTAAAGAGTCATAGAGGAAGAATTGATCTTGTCACAGAAAACGCTCGTAAGACTCCGGTTAGCAATGCATTAATTAGTACATATTCTTACGGTGGTAATTATAATTCTGTTGTAATAGGAAAATATCTAAATTAAATGAAGGAGCGCAATGCCATGAAAGGTATCATTCTTGCAGGTGGGAGCGGTACTAGATTGTACCCCCTTACCCAAATTGTATCAAAGCAATTATTACCTATCTATGATAAACCCATGATTTATTATCCTTTATCAGTACTAATGTTGGCGGGTATAAGAGAGATACTAATTATTTCAACGCCACAAGATATTAATAAATTTGAGCAAATGTTAGGTGATGGTTCAAAATATGGAATTACTCTTTCATATACTGTTCAGCCTTATCCAGAAGGTATAGCACAAGCATTTATTATCGCAGAGAAATTTATTGGAAATGATAATGTGGCTTTAATTCTTGGCGACAATATCTTTTATGGTCATGGACTAACAGAATTACTAGAAAAGGCTGTTAAGAAAACAAGGGGGGCTACAGTTTTTGGTTATTATGTCAATGATCCAGAGCGCTTTGGAGTAGTAGAGTTTGATTCTAAAAAGCATGTGATTAATATCATGGAAAAGCCAAAGGAACCAAAATCAAATTATGCAGTAACTGGCCTGTATTTTTATGATAAACGTGTGATAGAAATAGCAAAAACCATTAAACCATCTAATCGTGGGGAATTAGAGATAACAGATATAAACAAAAAATATCTTGAAATGGGAGAATTAGAAGTTGAATTATTAGGAAGAGGCTATGCATGGCTGGATACAGGGACACACGAATCATTATTAGAAGCTGCACAATTTATAGAAACAATTGAGAAAAGACAGAGTTTAAAAGTAGCTTGTTTAGAAGAAATTGCATTTAAAAAGAGATATATAACAAAGCAACAACTATTAAAAATGGCTAATTCGGTAAAGGAAAATCAATACAGCCGATATTTATTAAAGGTTGCCCATCAATAGATGAATGGAGAGAGAAGAATGCGTAAAATTCATACAGCATTAGATGGTGTTTTTATTATAGAGCTTGATAAATGCAGTGACAAACGTGGTTACTTCATTGAAACATGTAATAAGAAAAAATTTGAACTCTTAGATTTACAGGGAGACTTTGTACAAGATAATCAATCATTATCTGTCCACACAGGCACGATACGTGGGCTGCATTATCAGTTGAATCCTAAAGCCCAAATGAAGGTAGTGAGCTGCATTTCTGGTTCTATTTACGATGTAGTTGTAGATATCCGAAAGGGCTCTCCAACGTATGGGCAATGGTTCGGAACAATTTTAAGTGAGTATAATAACCGTCTACTTACCGTTCCTAAAGGGTTTGCACATGGTTTTTGTACTACAGAACCTAATACTATTGTCCAGTATAAAGTAGATGAGTATTATTCACCTAAACATGAAGGCGGAATTCTATGGAATGATGAAACGATAGGTATTTTTTGGCCAACTAATCAACCAATTTTATCAGAGAAAGATAGAAAACTGCCTAGATTAAAAGATACTAGTGTCAACTTTGTTTATGGAGATGATTTTAATTGATTGAAATTATTAATAACGGGTGGGGCAGGTTTTATTGGTAGTAATTTTATTCGTTACATGCTGAAGAAATATCCTCAATACCAAATTGTAAATGTAGATTTATTAACATATGCAGGAAATTTATCTAATCTAAAGGAAATATCATCAATTCAGAATTATAAATTCATCAAAGGGGATATTTCAAATGAAATATTCATAGATAAATTATTTAAAAAAGAGAAATTTGATTATGTATTAAATTTTGCAGCAGAATCTCACGTTGATAGAAGTATTAAAAATCCTCATATCTTTGTCCAAACCAACATATTAGGTACACAAGCCTTATTACACTCAGCATATAAAGCAAAAGTGAAGAAATTCGTGCAAATCTCTACAGATGAAGTATATGGGACATTACCCCAAACAGGTGCATTTACTGAGCATTCAATAATAGCTCCTAATAGTCCCTATAGTGCAAGTAAAGCTAGTGCAGATTTAATGGTACGAGCGTATCATGAGACATACGGTTTACCTATGAATATAACTCGTTGTTCCAATAATTATGGTCCCTATCAGTTCACGGAAAAATTAATACCATTAACAATTACTCTTGCGTTAAATAATAAAGGTATCCCTCTTTACGGTGATGGATTACATATAAGAGATTGGCTTCATGTAGAGGATCACTGTGTAGCTATTGATTTAGTTCTTCATGGTGGAAGAGACGGGCACATATATAATATCGGAGGAGATAATGAATACACAAATCTAGATATTGTACAAAAAATACTTAAATTCCTCAATAAAGATCAATCGCAAATTACATTTATCTCAGATCGCTTAGGACATGATCGACGTTACGCCATGGATTCTACTAAACTAAAAAAAGAATTAAGTTGGAAACCACAATATTTATTTAACGATGGGCTCACCCAAACAATTAAATGGTATATAGATAACCGTACGTGGTGGGAGTGAATGAAGATACTGATAACGGGAGTAGATGGACAACTAGGACAAACTTTAATGCAAGTACTCAGCAGAACACATCACGAATTATATGGTGAGAATCGAACCAAGTTAGATATTACAAATAAAATAAGGGTTTGCTCTTACATTGATAGAGTAAAGCCAGATGTAATTGTACACTGTGCAGCATTTACAAATGTAGATGGGGCAGAGAAAGACAAAGGGTTGGCATATGAAGTAAATGTATTAGGTACCAAGTATCTCGCTCAAGCTGCAGGCAGAATAAAATGTAAATTTGTATACATTAGTACGGATTATGTATTTGATGGCGAAAAGCATACACCGTACAATCTTGAGGATCTTCCTAATCCATTAAATATATATGGAGAAACGAAATTGGCTGGAGAACATTTAGTAACAAAATACACGAAGAATCATTTTATTATTAGAACGTCTTGGATATTTGGGAAGGGTGATGGTCACTTTATCACTAAGATAGGAAAAATAGCAAGTCTTTACGGTGAAGTCCGCGTGGTATCTGATCAGTTTGGTTCACCTACCTATGCATTAGATTTAGCAAATTTCATTGAAGAAATAATAGATACAGATCAATATGGATTATATCATGTGACAAATGAAGGAACATGTTCATGGTATGAGTTTGCAGTTGAATTTTTTAAGGACTTCAATAGAGACATCAATATCATTCCATTAACGACGGAAGAATTCCCGCAAATAGCCAATAGACCTAAATATTCAGTGTTAAGCAAAGATTGCATAATGCTGAATGGATTAAAACCGTTAAGACATTGGAAAGAAGCATTAAAAGAGTATAATGACCAATTAAATAGTAGATAAATGGTGAGACATGGGGATTCACCGAAATCTGGAAAAGAAAAAACAAGAGGATTAACTGAAAAAGGAAAATTAGATGTTCAACGAATAACAGATGTATTACAAGGTGAGGGAATTGACATTGTTATCTCAAGTCCATACAATCGTTCAATTCTAACTGTTCAGCAGTTAGCCAAGCAAATAGGACAAGAAGTTTTAGTATTTGAAGATTTAAAAGAGAGAATTTTTATTGCTGAAGAGGAACGAATGCCGGATAAAGAATTATTCCCTTTGATAACAAAGTCATTTTTAGAACCCGACTTTGCTTTAACGGGAGGAGAGTCTAATGTCGACTGTCAGAAACGTGCTATAAAAATCTTAAAAGAATTATTAAACACCTATCGAGGACAGAAGGTAGTATTAGGAACCCATGGAGCTGTTATGACTTTGATGATGGGGTATTATGATAGTAAGTATGATTTGAATTTTTTACTACAGACATCAAAACCAGATATATACAGAATGGAATTCAATGGACAGGAATTGGTGGAGATTAAAAGGTTGTGGGAAATTGAATAGATGTCTTATAAAACGATTCATACCGATTTTCGAAATGACTATACAAATGCTCGAGATGCCTTGTTAAATGAAGGGATCGTTGAAATTGGCCATGTCCAATATGAAAGTCAAAAAGGACTAATCATACGTCCTGCCTACGAAATTGAAGGAGAAATTTATTTTTTCTCGGGAATGAAAGCAGCGGGAGATACGATATACAGTGTACAATTACGCCCTTTTAATGAGCTAAAAGAGGCGGATTACATTCCACTAGAAGAAAAATCTTGTATAACTGTGTAAATGACAAGCACCGTACTGGAATCAAAAAAAAATAATATTACTGAAGAAGATGTTGAAATTTTAAAAATAATGGCGCATCCAATTCGTTTACGTATTGTAAACGAGCTAAGCAAACATAATACTTTTAATGTTTCGCAGCTAACAAAAATTTTAGAGATACCCCAATCATCTGTTTCACAACATTTATCGAAAATGAAGGGTAAAGTACTAAAAGCTGAACGTAAAGGCTTAGAAATTTATTATTCCATTCGTAATAACAAAGCAACTCAAATTGTCGGCATACTTGGATATTAAATGCTAATTGAAATTGCAAAAAGTGATGTTGAATCAACGTTAGATTTTTTTAAAACAACGTCTGAAGGTCTGTCTCACGAGGAAGCTACTAAGAGGCTTGAAGTGTATGGAGAAAATAAAGTAGTTTTTCAAAAAAGAATAAAATGGTATATAACATTATTTAATTCTTTTAGAAGTCCGTTTATTTTTCTTCTAATTATATTAGGGATGTTATCTTTTTTTACCAATGATATAAAAGGTACTATTGTTGTGGGAATCATGGTGACGTTAAGCGTGTTAATTCGGTTCATACAAGAAATACGTTCTCAGAAGTCTATAGAAAGATTAAAAAATTTTGTATATGAAAAGGTAACTGTTCTCAGGAAGGGAAATATTCCTTATAAAGAAAATAAGAGAACTTTATTGGAGGAAAGCGGAAAGGTACAAATTGGTCTTGAGGATCTTGTACCAGGGGATATTATAGAATTATCTTCTGGAAATATTGTTCCTGCAGATGTACGGATTATCTCATCAGAAAATTTACTGGTAAATCAATCATCCCTAACAGGAGAAGCATTACCCGTTGAAAAATCAAATCAGTATTTCCATATGTACAAAAAACGTAAAATTAGAAAAATCCAAAATCTAATTGAATTAGAAAATCTCTGTTTTATGGGAACTCATATTATAAGTGGTACAGCAAAAGTAATAGTTGTAGGTACTGGAACAGATACTTACTTTGGTTCAATAGCAAAGAATCAGGTTAAGCTGAACAAAAAATCTGATTCTAAATTCGATAAAGGGGTAAGCAAAGTTAGTTGGCTATTAATTAAATTTATGATTATCATGACTCCTATTGTCATGATAATCCATGGGGTTACTAATGGGAATTGGTATGAGGCTTTTTTATTTGCAATTGCTATAGCAATTGGACTCACTCCAGAAATGCTTCCAATGATTGTAACAGCTAATTTAGCTAAAGGCTCTATTAATTTGAGTAAAAAAAAGGTACTTGTAAAACAACTATCTTCTATTCATAATCTTGGAGCTATGGATATTCTCTGTACCGACAAAACAGGCACGTTGACAGAAAATAAGATGGATCTGGTACGCCATACAGATACAAATGGAGAGAAGTCGGATGAGGTTTTAAGATTAGCGTATATAAATAGTTACTTCTATACAAATTATAAAAATGAAATTGATTTATCAGTTATACGTTATGTAAAAGATAGTAGTAAATATGATCTGTCTCAATACTCCAAAATAGATGAATGTCTATTTGATTTTGATAGAAGAAGAGTTTCAGTTGTTATAGAAAAAAATGCTAACGAACGAATAATGCTTTGTAAAGGTGCAGTTAGAGAAGTTGTATCAATTTGTAGTTTTATAAAAGAAAATAATAAGATAATTCCTATTACAGATGAAATCCAGCGTAGAAATAAATACCTAATTGAACTCTGGCAAGAGCAGGGGATGCGAGTTGTTGCAGTTGCATATAAGCAATTAAATAATGATAAAGTGGGAAGTTATTCTATAAATGATGAATCAGATATGATACTCGTTGGATATGTAGGTTTTTTAAATCCACCCAAACAATCGGCTATCGCTGCACTTCATACTCTACAAAAGAAAGGAGTACAAGTGAAAATTTTAACAGGTGATAACGAGTCCGTGACAAGAAATGTATGTAGGAAAATGGGATTGTATATAGGAGAACCAGTACTGGGTTATGAAATTGATGGTCTTCCTGATAAGGTATTAGGAAAACTTGCAAGTAAAACAAGTGTGTTCGCAAAATTAAATCCTAGTCAAAAATTCCGTATTATAAAGGCACTTCAAATGAATGGTCATACAGTTGGGTTTATGGGGGATGGAATTAACGATGTGTTTGCCTTAAAACAGTCTGACGTTGGTGTATCTATCCATACAGCAGATGATATTGTTAAAGAGAGTTCAGATATTATACTTATAGAAAAAGACTTACATGTTTTAGAAGATGCTATAGTGGAAGGTCGAACAACGTTTGGAAATATACTGAAGTATATTAAGATGACAGCAAGTTCAAATTTTGGAAATGTATTAAGTTTATTAATTGCTAGTGCATTCCTTCCTTTTCTTCCAATGCTACCAATTCAAATATTATGTCAAAACTTACTATATAATCTATCCCAACTTTCAATTCCGTGGGATAAAGTAGACAATGAATTTTTAGTAAAACCAAGAAGTTGGGATACAAAAGATTTATTTCGTTTTATTATTTTTATTGGGCCGGTAAGTAGTGTTTTTGATATAATCATTTTTATCGTAATGTGGAATGTATTTAGTGCAAATATTCCTGAAATGCAATCCTTATTTCAAACAGGTTGGTTCGTAGTAGGGTTATTAACACAATTATTAATTGTGCATATGATTCGTACTCAACATATCCCTTTCCTACAAAGTACGGCTGCTAGGCCAGTTTTGATGCTTACAGGTTTAGTTATGTTTATAGGGATTTCCCTTCCATTTACCAGTTTAGGTACTCAAATTGGTTTAACTCCACTTCCATTTAATTATTTTCTGTGGTTATTGGGAATTTTAACAATGTATGCTCTAGTTACTCAATTTATAAAGAGAATATACATTAGGAAGTTTAATCGGTGGCTATAAATGAAAAAATGTTTAAACCAATTATTAACGACAAAAGACATACACTTAGTGCAGGAGCTTATAAAAAACCAATCCTATGATATTGCAATGGAAATGAAATGTTTTCAACATAAAGATCAGATATCTTTAATGAAATGTTTTCCTACTGAAAAAGGTGCGAAAATTCTCAGTTACCTTACACCAGAGGAGCAATATAATATTTGTACCAATTTGCCTGTGGATAAAGGAGAAGAGCTATTAGCTAGGCAATCTATTGATGACCTTGTTGATGTAATTCTTTCAATTCATCCACTTCAGGCTGAAAAACTTATACAACTTTTGTCTGAAGAATCTCAACAAAGAATTAGAAGTCTGCTGGTTTTTCAATCTGGAACAGCAGGCAGTTTGATGACAATTGACTATATTGCTGCCAGGGAAAATTGGAAAGTAAAAGATACGCTGTCGCATATTAGAAAAATTGGGGCAGGGGTTGAATCAATTTCGTATATTTATGTTCTGGATACACGTGGTCAGCTTAATGGAATTGTTTCTATTCGTGAATTATTGCTAGCTTCAGATGATAAGACTTTATCATCGATAATGGCATCAGATGTTATTTCAGTTTCAGTGAACCTAGACCAACAGGAAGCCGTACAAAAACTAATGGATTATGATTTATCCGCTATACCTGTAACAACGATGGATAATCGGATGATAGGTATTATAACCTTCGATGATGCAATGGATGTTTTCGAAGAAGAAGCAACTGAAGATATTCAAAAATTAGGAGGGAGCACCCCATTAGATAAGCCATATTTCGAAACCTCTATTTGGCAAATATACCGTAAACGTATAGGTTGGTTATTACTTCTGTTTGTAGCAGAAGCATATACTGGTTCTGTACTTCGACATTATGAAGAAACATTGACTCATGTAGTTGCACTGGCTTTCTTTATTCCGTTGTTAATTGGAACTGGTGGAAATACAGGTACACAGGTCGTAACTACATTGGTTCGAGCTGTCGCTCTAAATGAGGTGAAATTTAAAGATATATTTCGTGTTATGAAAAAAGAAGCATTAATAGGCCTTTTACTAGGGATTACATTAGCCGTGGCAGCATTAATTCGTGCGTACACTTTAGGAGTAGGTACAGAAGTCGCGCAAGTTGTAGCTATTACTGGATTGTTCATTGTTATTTGGTCGTCCATTGTTTCATCTGTATTACCCTTGATTTTAAATAAGTTAAAGCTGGATCCAGCTGTTATCTCAGGTCCGTTCATTACGACATTAGTCGATGGAACGGGGTTAATTCTGTACTTTACCATTGCAAAAATGTTACTAGGGTTATAAATGACTGAACCATTATTTTTTGCACCTGTTTTTAAAGAAAGAATTTGGGGTGGAACACATTTAACTTCTTTTGGATATGAGATTCCATCAAATCAAACTGGAGAGTGTTGGGCTTTTGCTGCACATCAACATGGACAAAGTATTGTTAAGAATGGAAAATATAAAGGGTTATCTTTAGGGGAGTTGTGGGAAAAACATCGAGGGTTGTTTGGTAATGGTGAGGGAGATCGTTTCCCTCTTCTTACAAAAATTTTGGATGCCAATCAAGACCTATCTGTTCAAGTACATCCCAACGATGAGTATGCTAGCGTGCATGAGAATGGAGAACTAGGAAAAACAGAGTGTTGGTATGTAATCGATTCCACAAAAGACGCAGAGATTATTTATGGGCATCATGCGAAAACAAAAGAGGAATTTATGTCTATGATTGAACAGAAAGAGTGGAACCAACTGTTACATCGTGTGAAGGTGAAACCTGGAGATTTCTTTTATGTGCCGAGTGGAACTGTTCATGCAATTGGTAAAGGGATTTTAGTATTAGAAACACAACAAAACTCTGATACAACCTATAGATTGTATGATTATGATAGAAGAGATTCTGATGGGAATTTACGTAATCTGCATCTTGAAAGGAGCATTGATGTAATAGAAGCTCCATTTATATCGAATCAGTTAACGGTTAAACATGAAAAAGTAGATGATTTGAGTATAACTCACTTTATTAAATGTCCGTATTTTTCAGTGGGAAAATGGGAGTTAGATGGATCAGCTAGTTTGGAACAGCAAAAAGCTTTCCTTCTTGTTAGTGTAATAAAGGGGGAAGGTGAGCTTATTAAGGAAGATAAGCATTATTTCTTTAAAAAAGGAGACCACTTTATAATACCGAATTATTTTGGAGAATACGATTTGGTAGGTAACACTATATGTATTGCTTCAAGTATATAAATGAAGTTGTTAGCGGTTACATCGTGTCCAAATGGGATTGCCCATACTTATATGGCAGCTGAAAATTTGCAAAAAACAGCGGATAAATTAGGAGTCCAAATGAAAATTGAAACCCAAGGTGGAATAGGGGTAGAAAATGAGTTGACTGAACAAGATATCCGCGAAGCAGACGGCATTATTATAGCTGCAGATAGAGTCGTAAATAAAGATAGATTTGTAGGAAAAAAATTGTTGGTTGTTGGAGTACAAGATGGTATTCGTAAACCAGGAGAATTAATTCAGAAAGTAATCAGTGGGAATGTACCTATTTATCATTCACAGTCAAAAATAGTAGAAAGTAACCAACAGGAAAGAAAGCAAAATCCGATATATCGTCATTTAATGAATGGTGTATCTTTTATGGTCCCATTTATCGTAGTCGGGGGATTATTAATAGCAATTGCTTTAACACTTGGGGGAGAAAAAACACCCGGGGGTCTAGTGATTCCGGAGGGTTCTTTTTGGAAAACCATTGAACAAATTGGTGGTGCATCATTTACGTTCATGGTTCCAATACTAGCTGGATATATTGCATATAGTATAGCGGATAAACCTGGACTTGTTCCTGGAATGATTGGTGGATATATTGCAGCAACAGGAAGCTTTTATGGAAGTGAAAGTGGTGCTGGTTTTCTCGGTGGAATTATCGCTGGTTTCTTAGCTGGTTACATAGCGTTAGGAATCAAAAAATTAAAAGTTCCAAAAGCAATTCAACCAATTATGCCGATTATTATTATTCCGGTATTTACTTCACTTATTGTAGGTTTAGCATTTGTATTCATTATTGGTGCCCCTGTCGCACAAGTTTTCGTATCATTAACAGCTTGGTTAGCGGGTATGCAAGGGTCAAGTTCAATCCTCTTAGCGTTAATTTTAGGCGCAATGATTTCATTTGATATGGGTGGTCCGGTTAATAAAGTAGCATTCTTATTTGGTTCAGCAATGATTGGAGAAGGAAACTATGAAATTATGGGTCCAATTGCTGCAGCAATTTGTATTCCACCAATCGGGATGGGACTTGCTACTTTCATAGGTAAGGGGAAATTCCAAGATTCAGAGAGAGAAATGGGTAAAGCATCATTCACAATGGGGCTATTTGGTATTACGGAAGGTGCAATTCCCTTTGCAGCACAAGATCCATTTCGTGTTATTCCGAGTATAATGGCTGGTTCGATGACGGGTGCTGTAATTGCAATGATTGGTCATGTAGGAGACAGAGTGGCACATGGTGGTCCAATTGTTGCTGTGTTAGGAGCAATAGATAATGTATTTATGTTTTTTGTGGCTGTAATTGTAGGCTCTATTGTGACAGCTGTTGTAGTAAATATGTTGAAAAAAGACGTTTCAAAGTTAGAAAAACAAGAAAATGAACAAATAAAAGAAGTTTCAGCAACAATAGAAGTGCAACAACTGGAACAAGAAACTAAAGCAAGAGACGAACAAGTAGATGTGGTAGAGATTAATAAATTAACAGATATTACAAGTTTAGAGTTAATTGAAACGGACTTAAAAGGGGAAACAAGAGATGACATTATTGATGAAATGATTCAAAAATTAAAGCATGTAGGTGCATTACATTCAGTGACAGACTTTAAACAGGCTATTATGAACCGTGAGCAAGAAAGTACTACAGGTATTGGTATAAATATTGCAATTCCACATGGGAAATCAGCTGCCGTAAGGAAACCGAGCGTGGTATTTGGAATTAAACAATCGGGCATAGATTGGAAAAGCCTTGATGGAACTGAAGCGAAGTTAATATTTATGATTGCGGTACCAAAAGGAAATGAAGGTAATGAACATTTAAAAATCCTTCAAATGCTTTCTCGAAAACTTATGGATGACAGTTATAGAGAGCGGTTATTATCTGTTCAAACAAAAGCAGAAGCATACAAACTACTAGATGAAATTGCATAGATGAATACAAGACAAAAAGAAATTTTATTTCTATTATTATCTGAATCTAACGACTATTTATTGGTACAAGACCTTGCGGATCAGGTTAATTGCTCTGAAAAAACAATTCGTAATGACTTTAAAATAATTGAGGAGCACCTTGCGAATTATTCAAGTGCGATTCTTATTAGGAAACCGGGATTAGGTGTGTACTTAGAGATTGAGGAATATGAAAAGGTGGACTTGTTTAATAAACTTTATTGTATTAATAATCGTACAAAGTATGAATCAGATGAAGAAAGAATTCTACAAATTGCTTACAACTTATTAATGAATGTAAAGGCAGTTACTGCACAGGATATGGCATCTCAACATTTTGTAAGTCGGACTACTATAAAAAAAGATCTAGATAGAATTGAAAAATGGCTGCATCATTTTGATTTAACTATTGTTTCAAAACAGCGAGTTGGACTTATTATTGATGGAAATGAAAAGAAAAAAAGAAGAGCATTGGCTAGATTATCAGATTTGATTCGTAATTCAGATCTTACGAATCAATTTATTAAAGAACAATTTCAATATCATGAGGTTGAATTTGTTACGAACGAATTGAAAGCGTTACAAAAACGAAATGCATTATTTTTTACAGATGATACATTTGAAAGTTTATTAGTGCATACGTTGCTTATGGTACGGAGAATGAAACTTAAGCAACCTATTTTAAATGCTGAAAAGGAAATTAAAATACTGAAAGAAACAAAAGAATATATATGGACATTGGAATTTTTAAAACAGTTGGAATGTGTTTTTTCTGTTCATTTTACAGAAGAAGAAGTTACGTATTTAACAGCTCATATTTTAGGTGGGAAAATTCGTTATCAAGATAAACCAATGCAGGGTAGCACACTTACTGAAAGTAATCCAATTCTTTCTATGGTTATACAGCAATTAGTTAAACGTATGTCGCAGTTGTATGAAATTGATTTCAGTAAAGACGAAATTTTAATTGAAGGGTTAACTATTCATCTATATACCGCATTGAATCGCTTAAACTATGATCTTTCTGTCTCAAATCCAATGTTACACGATATAAAAAGAATGTATCCCTATGTGTTTAATGTATTGATACAAGTATTAGAAGAAATAAATGAATCTCTAACTATATATATTCCAGAAGAAGAAGCGGCTTATCTTACTCTACACTTTGAAGCATCTGTTGAACGGTTAGATTACCAGGGAAAAACTAAAAATGTAATTATTGTTTGTCATATGGGAATTGGCATGTCGCAGTTGTTACGTACAAAAATTGAGCGTAAATTTCGTCATATCCATGTGATGGACTGTATCTCAAAAGCTGATTTACAAAGTTATATTATGAAACATCGTGATGTAGATCTCGTTATTTCAACTACTACTCTTTCAAGATTAAACATTCCTCATATAGTAGTATCTCCATTATTAGAGGGGCCGGAAGAAAAGAAGTTAGGAGACTTTATACAAAATTGTGATGAGCCAAGTTATAAAGAACAAAAAGACTTTGTTATGCTCAATTATACATCTCCATTTTTAGTTTTTTTACAACAGGATATACAGCACCCCTATGAGCTAATTGAAAAGTTAGCGTATGCTTTGCATAGTAAGGGCTATGTAGATAAAGAGTATGCAGAAAACGCAATTATAAGAGAAAAAATGTCAGCGACAACGATTGGGGCAGGAATCGCAATTCCTCATGGAAATCCGAAATTTATTCAAGAGTCAGTAATTGCAATTGCTACATTAAAGGAACCAATTGATTGGGGAGCAGAGAAGGTCTCACTTGTATTTATGCTAGCAGTTAAAAGTGATGGACAAGAGGTAACGAAACAATTGTTTCAGGAACTATCCTTTATAAGTGAGCAACCATCCTTTATTCAAAAGCTTACGAAAGAAACAAACGTAATGAAATTTTTGTCCCTTTTACATAATTAAATGAAAAAAGAGAAAAGACAAAGGCTAATTAAACAAATGCTGAGAGAACGTGAAATAGATACACAAGAGAAGTTAGTAGAGCTGTTAGCAGAAAAAGGGGAAATAGTAACACAAGCTACTATTTCCCGAGATATTCGCGAATTAAATATAATAAAGA
The DNA here is from genome assembly GCA_046112185.1 of Bacillus toyonensis. Lineage (GTDB taxonomy): Bacteria > Bacillota > Bacilli > Bacillales > Bacillaceae_G > Bacillus_A > Bacillus_A toyonensis_A. Next base: position 137,909 of record CP170572.1, read on the forward strand.
CAGTTTCTTCAAACGGTTTAACTATATACAAAAATCTTACAGGAGATAACATACAAACTGATACGATGTTAAAGAAAAAGCTGGGAGAAGTTGTTGTAAAGATTGATTATATAAATCAATTAACCATCATTAAGACTTTACCGGGGAATGCAAATGTTATAGGTGTGTTATTAGACTCTTTAGACTGGAAAGAAAAAGTAGGATGTATTTGTGGAAATGATACATGTCTTGTAATTTCAAAATCACAATCGGATAGGGAGATTCTAGAAGAGAGATTAAAATTAATTATGTAGATGTTGATTTTATTAGTGGGATTTTTTCCTTTCTCCGTTACATATGCACAGGAAAAACACATCAATTTAAGCAATATTGAGCAAATGACTAGTGTTTTCAATGATAATACTAGTCTAGGAGAAAAAATCAGTTTTATTAGAAATAGTGATTTAAATAATTGGTCAGTTAAAGAAATGAATCAGGCCCTAGATAAAATAGATAATTTAAATCTGAGTATAATGGAACGAGCAAGTTTAAAGAGAGAGGTCATACGATCTTCAGGATTTTCTAATTTGGATTTTAAAGGAACAAATTCAGATGTATTAGCATTTAAGGAATTAAAAATAGAAATTATAGAGACTGATAAGCCACTTACATTATATAGAAGAAGCAAAGCTGGTGAACCAGAATCTAAATATGGCCTTGGTTATTGGTGGGGAGATAAAGAAAGAAATATTGAAGAAACTAGAAATGAGTTAGCCGTATTAGAAGCTTGGGGAAATCCGCTCAATACACAATATAAAATTAAGGTACCCAAAGGGACAAGAATACTTAAAGGATTTACAGCTGCTCAAACCCAATATCTTAAAGAAACAAGTATAATTCAAGAATATAGAGAAGGTGGAGCTATGCAATATTGGATTAATAAGATAGATAACAGTTGGCTACAATAAGTGACGAATGATCAAGAATTCATAAATTTAGTTCTAGATTGTGAGTGTATTATAAAACAAAATGTGCCGATTAATCCTGACGATGCTAAAAGATATCATTTAATGTTAATCGAACTTAAAGGATTAAGAATGACCATAAAATCAAACCAATTAAATGACAAGTTATATTATTTATCAATTACACAAATGCTTGAAAAAGATGATCCAGAAGAAGTATTACAAGCTGTTCTAAAACTGAATACATTTTATTGTAACTACTATCAAAATGTATAAATGAGAAACTTTTTTGAAGACAATTACAAAAATATTGGGCTTAAAAGAAAATTAATAAACTTAGTAAGTGAAATTAGTGAATACAAGGGAAGATTAGCTGCCTATCAAGAACAAAATCCTGATATATTCATTAATTTAGAGAAGATTATACCTTTGCACTACATAAAAAACTTTACTACTGTATATAAGGATATAAAAGCTCCAAATAAGAGATTAAAAGAACTTATTTTAGATGAAATAGTGCCTCAAAACATCGCAGAAGATGCCATTTTTTGTTATTTTAAAACTTTGTCACTAGTACATAAAAGATCTTGTACTTTATCAATTAGCCCAGAAACTATAAAAGAATTGCATTTTCAATTAATACATTATAGTACCTCTGATAGTGCAAAATGGCGCAAAACAACATTTTACATCCCAGGAATTCCGGAAAGTGGGATGTATACAAGTAGTTATCGTCCTTTCCAACACGAGCTTATTCCACAGGCTATGGAACAATTATGTAATCAATACAATTCAATAAACAATAAAAAGGAACTACATTCCCTTTTATTAATTGCTCGTTTTATATTAAATTTTTATTGCATAATCCCTTTTAGTCAAGGAAATGCTAGACTAGCGCTTATGCTAATGCAATTACTATTAGTAAGAAGCGGACACACATTTGTAAAATATATTTGTTTAGATAAATATATCAAGAAGAACGAATCAGAATATTACGATTCCATATATAAATCTTCAGTTAATTGGTGCTGTGGTGAGCACAATATTAGTTTTTGGGTAAAAATGTTTTTAAATATTATATTAGAGGCCTACCAAGACTTGCATTCTACAATCCGAGATTCTATATGTAACAATACTAAGGTTGAACGCATTCAAAATTTTATACTTAAACAAACACATCCTTTTACTAAAGAGTGTATCCGTAGCATCCATCCAGATATAGCCGAAAGTACAATCAGTAAAACTTTAAGCTCCTTACAATTATTTGGTTATATTAAGTTAGTTTCAAAAGGTAGAAATGCCAAATGGATGAAAATTTAGATGAAAATTGGAGTAGTAAAAGAGATAAAAAAAGGAGAAGCACGTGTAGGGATGACTCCTGAGAATGCTCGGAAATTGGTTGAAGAAGGACACCAAGTCTTAATAGAAAAAGATGCCGGTATTGGATCTGGATATACAAATGATGAATATACAGGCGCAGGTGCAGAATTAGTAACACAAGGAGAAGCTTGGGAAGTTGACATGGTAGTAAAAGTAAAAGAGCCATTACCTGAAGAATATTGTTATTTTAAAAAAGATCTTATAATCTGGGGTTTTTTACATTTAGCTGCGTCGAAAGAGTGTGTAGAAGCAATGAGAAATGCAGGTACTACTGCAATTGCAGGAGAAACTATTAGTGAGGATGGTGTTTTGACACTATTAAAGCCAATGAGTGCAATTGCTGGTCGTCGTGCTGTATTTATGGGAGCTTATTATTTAGAAAAACAACATCAAGGGGAAGGGATTTTATTATCAGGTAAATTAGAAGTAGCGATGAAAGACTTACTGCAACGCGGAAAAGCTGTCGTAGAAGGTGCGGGAGCATTAGCCACAGCCGCTCTGCTTGCAGGGAAAGTTGATAAATATGTACAGGGTAAAAAAGTAGTAGCAGTTATTTCAGGCGGTAATGTGGATTTAAAACGTATTTCAAGTGTATGTGAGCATTTCTTTGTTGCCAATGAAGTAAAATAAATGGGACTTATCAAAGAATGGATTCATAAACAAAGTTTGAGGAATCGACTTATAGAGGTATTTGGGAAAGCGGGTTTATATGTGGACCATCAAACACGAGGTGGAAAAGTACCAATTTATCCGAAGATACATGATATTACTTCCTCGAAAGAAAAAGTTAGATATATATTTACCATTCCAAACGGTTTGGATCCGAAGACCATCGAAAAGAAGTGGTTTTGCTTTCAACAAATATTAGGGCGCAATATAGCGATTGAAGGAGATATTAAACGATTTGTACTTAATGTATTTCATTCGGATGCAGGGCTACAAGCATACAATTTCAGTTATAAGAAGTGGCAGACATTACTAAAACAACATAATCTTCCTGTAGTGGTAGGGCGTGACCAATTCGGCAACATGATAACGTATGACATGGTTGATTCAAACACACCGCATCTTCTAATTGCAGGAGAAACAGGGAGCGGTAAAAGTAGTATGGTTCGCGTTGTGTTATCTACACTTATTCAACACATGTCTCCTGATGAATTACATTTGTACTTGGGTGATCTAAAGAATTCCGAGTTTCACTTTTTGAGAAGAGTAAAGCATGTAAAAGAGGTTTGCATGGAAGAAATCGAAATAAAGATAATGCTCCAGAAAGTGTGGAAGGAAATACGCGAGCGTAGAAAACTAATGGAAGAGTATGAAGTGGACCATATTGATGAATACAATAAATTGAACCCTGACAATCAGAAGCCTTATATCTTACTTGCGATTGACGAAGTGGCAATGTTACAAGATGAAAAAGAGTGTATGTCTACAGTCGAAAAAATATCGGCAGTCGGTCGGGCACTTGGAGTCTTTCTGATGCTCAGTATGCAACGTCCTGATGCAAACTTTCTTGGTATCGTAGACGTATATAAACAGCTTATCCATTATGAAAAACCGAAACTATTTAAAGTGGAGCCAAAGTACGGTAAAGAATTCATGGAACCTGATGCATTTACGATTTGGCGTAGATCTCCATTCTTCATTGAAGTCCAGAATTCAGTTTACAGTAAAAAAGTTATGCAAGATAAAATAAATAGGTATGAATTATACTTCCACAGTCAGGAATGGCATAACGAATCTTGGCAGCCAAAAGACTCTAAATTCTTTCCATCAATACTTATAATTACTGAAAAGCATTATGATATTAGCTCTTTTAATCTACGTATTTTTCAAGCTTCTTCAATTAGTAATTTCTTAGATAGCCTTACTGTAAAAGCAGAATAAATGTTAACTACATTTATCTCTTTAGGAGTTTTAGGAGTAACGACAATCGGAGGGGTGCTGTTAGAAAAGCATCTTGTGAAAAATGATCACGTTGCAGCAGCTAAACTTTTAAGTGATGGAATGTATCATGGAATGAGGGTAGGTGGAGTTTGTTTCATTGGCTATGTATTTATCAAAATCTTAATCATGTTCTAGATGATGTTTGGACTAGGTAAACAACGTTCGCGTTTTGGTAAATTTATTGATAAAAACGGGCTTTCGCAACAAGATATAGTAAAAGAAAGTGGAGTGAACAGAGGGACCATCAGCAGGATATGTCAGGGAGATGCATTCCAACCTTCATTAAAGAATGGGAATAAGATTATAAGAGCGTTAAAAAAATTAACAGGAAAAAATGTTGATTATAATGATTTTTGGATGTAGATGAAAATAGTTAAAAACTTTACAAGAGTTGCTCTAGCTGGGGTAATTGGATTAAGTGGATTAGGATTAATAGGAACAACTGCAGCAAGTGCAGAGGAAAACAATTCACCAACTTTAAATTCGGTAAATATTCTTAATAAATCAGATGTCAAACATAACTCTTTTGCCTTAGGTGGTTTCACAGTTCATGCGGATTTAAATTCAAACACACGAGTATTTGATACAGATACTGCAGGATTTGGCGGCGCGAAGGCTGACGATGTTTATTATTTCGATGTAACACCATTAGGCGGCGGAACATATTCATATGTAAATTTTTGGATGGATAAATCCTCCACTAGTAATAAAATGACTTTTGAAGTTTATAAAAACGGATCTTTAATTCAGCGAGCAACATCACAAGGGCAGTATGCTGAAGTAAGAGATTTAAGAGTTACAAGCGGGACCTATGTTGTTAAAATTTTTGATCCTAATGGAAGTAACAACAGTTCCGTACACTTTAGAGCTAGAATTTTTTAATTGGAACTAACTAAATTGGAAAAGGTAATTGTTATTAGTACATTTGTTCAAGGATTAGGTGAGGAATTCCTAGAAAATAGCAAAGACAACCATTCTTTAAAACAACTACTTGGGGAGATAGAAAAGGTGTTTAATAATTCAACACCAAAGCAAATGCGAGAAGCAGCAGGAAGTGTATTAGACAAATTTATTAATGATTTAATTGAAGAAAACAATTCTCCACTACCAAAAATAAATTAAATGTTCAATCAAAGAACAAGAAGGGGCGTCAAAAAAATGCTAGCAATTACAGCTGCTAGCACGATGTTTTCGATGTTTGGATCATCAATTTCTAACATAGAGGCTGCGTCTCATACGAATGCTCCAGGAGTTTATGTTACACCTAAAAATAGTGTTTCCTCAGATATTATTAGTATAGACTGGTCTCCTGTTCAAACAGCACCTTATACATATTGGGCTGTACATAACTGGAACCAGGGTGGTGAAGCTGGTGGGTATGCTGGATTCCAACAACAAAGCGGTTTTGATGAAAATGGTAAGCGTACTTTACACTTTGCAGTTTGGGATCCTATTTCCTCTAAGGAAGCAATAAAAGCAGAATATGTATCCCCTACATCATTTGCAAGTAATTTTGGTGGAGAAGGAACGGGCCTTAAAATTCAGACAACATATGATTGGAAGAATTACAATTGGTATCGCATGACAATGCGTTCTTGGCAAGAGAATGGACACACAAAATTTGGGCAGTGGTTAAAAGATGTTTCAAAAAATCAATGGAAGCTTATTGGGATTATGGACTTTCCAGTTCCAAACGTTACATTCAACTACGGACAAATGTTGTTTCAAGAAGATTGGGCTGGTAATGGACAAGATGTAAGAGAGGCACGTGTAAAAAATGGATATGGAAGAAATATCTCAGATAAAAAATGGGTATCATGGAATACTCAATCAATAGATGGGCAAGAGCCATTGAATAATAATTGGGATGGGGGAGCTACTTCAGAATATCTTTGGTTTAAGGCTGGAGGAAACTCTCAATCAACTATTGGTACAGGAAAAACATTCACGTTAAATCAACCTAGCCAACCTGAAATAGGAAAACTAGATTATGATATAAAGTCTATGTATTATGAAAATGAAAAATTAAATATATCTTGGCAACTAAAAGAGAGTAGTACACCTCAATTTAAGGGGAAAATTGAAATTTATAATAATGAAAATATGACGGGCCAACCTATTAACGTAATTGATGGTATTAAATCTTATCAAAATGGAATCAGTCAATCTATATCATTACCAACAAATGCTTATGCAAAAATTGTATTAACGGATTTATTTGATCAAACTGTGGAAAAAAAGGCACAAATCAAAAATGAATCTCCAAACATTTTAGAAGGGGATAAGTTTGCATGGTCGATGAAAGGTATAGGAGATTTTGAATTTGCAAAAATCAATTTAAATAAGTCAACAGAAGAATTGCAAGTTAATTTAATAGCAGGTACACCACACAATTATTTTGATAGTACGTATGCAAGTATTAAAGTACAGGATACATCAGGTAAAGTGGTATATAACAAAGAGGTTTATGGGAATAGCCGACAAAATGCTGAATCAAAAACAGTCCCAGTAAAAGTGGGCGATTTTATTGAATTTACACACCTAGAAGGTGGAGAGAGGGCAACATTAACAAATTTAGATAATAATAAACGTGAAAGCTTTGATAAAAAAGTAATATATGAAGTTACCAAGGAAGGTCTGAAGAAAGTAAATCAAATTATTAATCCAAAACCGGACACAGAAGCTCCAACACAGCCACAAGGATTATATGCAAGCAATGTTGCATCAGACAGTGTAGAGCTAAAATGGAATCCTTCTACAGACAATGTGGGTGTAAAGGAATATCAGGTGTTACGCGATGGACAATTGATTCAAACTGTACAAGGAACAATGTTTACTGATCAAAACCTTACAGCTAATAAAGAATATAAATATACTGTAAATGCTGTAGATGCGGCTGGAAATATCTCGGTTCAAAGCAACATCCTTACAGTGACAACAAAGAGTCAAAATGTAACGTATGAAAAATGGGATCCGAAAAAGGCATATACAAAAGGAGACAAAGTAGAATATCAAGGGAAATTTTATGAAGCAGTTCAAAGCTATCAAGGAAATGGAGATCCTACTTGGATATTTGCCTTATCTTTATGGCAACCATTTAAAATGACATAAATGTTAACTGAATTACAAAAAAAGTTTTTCTCAAAATTAAAAATTCCACCAAGAGAAAATGTGAAATTTGAAGATTTACATACAATTCTTTTACAGATGGGGCACTTATTACCTTATGAAAACATAGACATTATGGAAGGAAATATGAAAGGATTTTCTAGAGAAAATATTGAAGAAAAGCTGCTTTTAAAGAATCGTGGCGGATTATGCTATGAAATTAATTCTTTATTATATTATTTTTTATGTGATTGTGGATTTAATGTGTATCGAATAGCTGGGACTCTTTATGATTCGAAAACAAGAAAGTGGAGCCCTGATGATGGCCACGCACTTATCGTTTTACAACACAAAAATGAAAACTATATAATAGATGCGGGTTTTGCATCCTATCTTCCTTTATACCCTGTTCCTTTTAATGGTGCCAGCGTGACTTCTGTAACGGGTGAATATCGTGTTCGTAAACAAAATACGGAGAAAGGAACCTATGTGTTTGAAATGAAAAAAGGAAAAAATGGAGAAACTTCGCATTTTTTTGATTCGGATCTTACAGATACCTGGTCTATCGGCTATGCTTTTTATTTAAATGCAATTAATGAAAAGAAAGTGAATGCTATACAAAACATGGTTATAGAGCATCCAGAATCGCCAGTAAATAAGGGGAATATTATTTGCAAATTAATTGAACACGGTCATATTGCACTTACTAAGCAAAGTTTTACAGAAACCCGGCATGGAAAGAAAACAAAAAAAGAAATAACAGAGAAACAATATCATCAAATACTTAAAAATGAATTCAATATTTTTTAGATGAAAGCAGTTGCGAAAAAAGCACAAATGATACGCTTAGAGGGGGAGGAGTATTGTAATCGTCAAGCGGACTCAGAACAGTATAATGCGGAGAAGTGTAATATAGAAAGAGAGTGTGTCAAGCTAGACAACAAATCAGTTAAAAATCGAACGACAGAAGAAAAATGGGATGAAAGATGTAAACAAGCAGTTCAATTATTTAATCAAGGGACTGAATATCCAGATATTGCGAAAATAGTAGGGTGCAAAGTGAGTAGTTTGTATAGAGAGCTCAAGAAACGTGGAGTATTAGAAATGCCAAAGCAAGCAGCCCCCTCTAAAACATTAAGGTCACCCATAATACCAGCAAAAACAAAAAAATCGAAGTTTGAACGATATAAAGAGTATTATATGTATAGATAGATGAAAAAGAGTATGGATTTAAAAGAAGCCAATGAATATAAAAAATTGGCTTTTTTCTTGATGGCAAATGAAACAAAAACTTCTTTAAATCTTTATTAGATGGGAACTGAAATGCAACAATTTAAAGCAGATTTCTTTAAAGCTTTATCGCATCCTTTACGAATAGGGATTTTGGAAGTTCTATCAGAAGGTGAAAAAAGTGTAAATGAAATTCAAAGCATTCTTAAAAAAGAAGGTTCTGCAGTTTCTCAACAATTAAGTGTATTACGCGCTAAAAATATTGTTGTTGGCACTAAAGATGGAAAACGAGTATTATACTCCCTTCGAGATCCTATGATTATGAATTTATTGGTGGTTGCGCGGAAAATTTTTAACAATCATTTAATTGATACAATTTCTATGTTAGAAGAACTAGATGAAGCAGAAAGTGAAATGATAAAGGAGGAATAATTGAGCATTGAGGCTAAAAGAGAAGATATCATCCAACATGGAATTGAGATATTTCACTCTATAGGAGCTCATCATGTTTGTAATGTTTGCATTAAAAGTGGATATTCTTGTTGCTTTTCATGTCAACATTTACAAGATGGTATTGGATGTCAAAAAAGGAATACAGCTTGTACAGCATGGTTATGCGGCATTCAGAACTTTTTGTTTGATCAAATAGGATTATTAGAAGAATGGAATAGTTTTTGGGCTGATATTCCAGGACAGATGTTTCGTAGAGATATTACCCCAGATAAAGTAAAAGTCACATCGTTTATTGATACGAAAAAGCTAGATAGTCGGGCTGGAGAACTTCTAGCGGAAAGATTACAATTCCATGTACAACAAGGTGGAGATATAGGGAAATTAGAACGCCATTTAAGCAAAACTTATAGTAGCTATTAGATGAGAGGTTTATTTACGGGAAGGTTTGAAGGATATTCATTAGGGCATTTTCAAAAAGATCTTCTTTCAGGAATGATTGTTGGAGTTGTTGCGATTCCTCTTGCTATGTCTTTTGCTATAGCTTCTGGTGTAAAACCAGAGTATGGAATTTATACAACATGTATTGCCGGAATACTCATTTCTCTATTTGGTGGTTCAAGGTATCAAATTGGAGGGCCTACAGGTGCTTTTGTTCCAATTCTTTTAGGAATTGTCATTACCTATGGGTATGAAGATTTACTACTTGCTGGTTTAATAGCTGGAATTATCTTATGCCTTATGGGAATTTTTAAATTAGGTTCGTTAATTAAGTTCATCCCACGTCCTGTAACAATTGGTTTTACGTCAGGTATTGCTGTTATTATATTCACTGGACAAATTGCTAGTTTTTTAGGTTTAACAGATATTAAAAAACACGAGGAATTTATAGCAAACCTGAAAGAAATCTTTACTCATATCGGTACCACTAATTTTTATAGTGTAATAACTGCTTTGATTTGCTTTTTCGTTATACTCGTAACACCAAAAATTTTGCCAAAAGTACCCGGTTCATTAGTAGGTGTTATGATTTCAACTATAATTGCAACTTTATTTTTCTCAGGTCATGTGCCTACTATTGGTACAGCATATGGTACGATTCCAAATACATTGCCTCAGTTTGACGTACCAGAGATCACAATAGAGCGTATCCAACATTTAATTGGCCCTGCGTTTGTCATTGCTATGTTGGGTGGTATTGAGTCTCTTTTATCTGCTGTCGTCGCGGATGGTATGACAAATAGTAAACACAACAGTAATAAAGAACTTATTGGTCAAGGAATTGCTAATATTGTTACCCCGTTATTTGGAGGAATTCCGGCGACTGGAGCGATTGCTCGAACAGCAACGAATATTAAAAGTGGCGCTGTTTCACCTATGTCCGGTGTGATTCACGGAGTGTTGGTGTTATTTACGCTTCTACTGCTAGCTCCATACGCTTCGCACATCCCACTTGCTAGTATGGCTCCTATTTTAATGGTTGTAGCGTGGAACATGAGTGAGCAAAAGCATTTTGCTCATATACTTAAAATGAAAACAGGGGATTCTCTTGTATTATTGGCAACATTTTTCCTTACTGTATTTACTAGTTTAACAACAGCTGTTGAAATTGGTCTTATTTTAGCTATTATTTTATTCACAAAGCGTATGAGTAATATGCTTGTCATGTCGAAAGTTCTTCCTGATCATACAACAAAGAATGAAAAATTATTACCGCATGTGGTAAATAAAGCTCATGATTGCCCTCAAGTTAGTATTTACACAATAGAAGGTCCTTTATTTTTTGGAGCTGCGCAAACATTTGAACAAAACATTTTAGCGACAATTCATTATAAACCCAAAATTCTAATCTTACGTATGGGCAAGGTTCCTTTTATTGATACAACAGGCGAAGCCTACTTTAGGAATATTGTCCAACATTTTAAAAACCAAGGTGGCGTACTTCTCATTTCAGGGACTCAATCAGAGTTGAAAACAACTCTAATTAAAAATGGATTATACGCCGAGATTGGAAAAGAGAACTTTTTTGATCATACAGGAGAAGCAATTAACTGTGCTTTAAGACATTTGAATAAAGCAAAATGTGTAGGGTGTAAACATTTTGCTTTTCATGAATGTGCCCAGCTCTCCCAGCAATGCCAGGATATTAATACAATAAAAAATAAATCAAATGCATTAGAATCTTAAATGTTTAATTTGGAGAATGCGAAGAAGATTTTTATAAAGCTTGAACAAGAAGGATTTTCATACATTCAACAAATGATCATTAAACAGCAAGAAGAGAATATATTCCTTACATTTCAATGCAAAAAAAATTGTACAAATAGTGCCCTTTCAATAGATGATAAAAAGAATTACGAAAAAGGTATATCGTTTTTTTCTCATGCTTCTGGTGGTGTAATTATATGGGGAGTAGCTTCATGTAAAAATAATAATGGTGTTAACATAGCTAAAAAAATCCAACCTATCTCTAATGGAAAAGAATTTTTTAATAATCTAAATGATTTATTTTTCAAAAATTCCTACACTACGAACCAGGATGTTAAAAATATATATATTCCTTTTCCTAAAGAAGCAAACCATGGATTTGTAATCACCTACGTCCCAAGGAAAGACTATCTGTTAAAACTTAATGACTACTATTCAAAGACCAGAGATAACTTTGTAATGATGATGGGACAGATTCTTTTAAATGATATGTTAGAAAATAGAAAACCATTAAGGGAATCACTATAAATGTCTGAATTTAAAAATCAAGTTTTAAATGTGCTAGAAGAAGTATGTGAAAATGATATTGTACAAGAGAACCTAGATGTACAATTATTTGAAGAAGGAATTCTAGATTCTTTTGCTACAGTATCTTTATTAGTAGAATTTCAAGAACGTTTAAACATCGAAGTATCTATTTCCGACTTTGATCGTGATGAATGGGCAACACCGAATATGATTATTGCGAAATTGAAAGATATGCGATAAATGAGAACAATTGCGAAAAAAGTACAAACGCAAGAAGAAAAATGGGATGAAAAATGTAAACAAGCAGTACAATTATTTAATCAAGGAACGGAATATCCAACTATTGCAAAAAAAGTGGGGTGCAATGTGAGTAGTTTGTATAGAGAGCTCAAGAAACGTGGTGTATTACAAATGCCAAAGCAAGTGGCACCATCTAAATCAGTAAAGTCACCCATCATACCACCACAAACAAAAAAAACGAAGTTCGAACGATATAAAGAATATTATATGTATAAATAGATGGCTGCTCAGAATAAAATTTTAAGAGTTCCTATTTCTGCTGGGGATCATTATCTACCAGATGAAAAACTAAATGTATTTTCAGTAGCCTAGATGAATGCAATTGATAACTACATGACACCTAGTGAGGCCACATTTTATTGGAAGATACCTGATTCAACTTTAAGGAACAAGTTACAAGAGGGTTTTTCTCAAAAAGCGGATCAAACATATCGTTTTCAACAACCTGTAGGAAAACAATATTCTTATGGAAAAGGGGCAAAAGAGCTAAGTGAATTGGAACAGCTACGATTAGAAAATAAACATTTAAAAACAAAAGTAACCGTAAAAGAACTGTGTAAAGTATTAGAATTACCACGTTCCTCATTTTATCGCTGGTTACAGACAGCCGAACGCCCTAAAGGCGAGATAGAAGAGAAAGTAAAGAAGGTCTGCCTTAGGCATAAATTACGAAGAGTGACCGCCACTCTTCGTAATTTGGGGCTATGTGTCAATCATAAAAAAGTATTACGGATTATGAAACAATATCATATACTCTCAAGAAAAAGAAATATATCAATGGGGCTGAACCAGTCGCAACCCCTCATCGATTGGAACGTCAATTCGAATCATCAGTCCCAAATGAAAAGTGGTTTACCGATGTGATTGAAAATAAAGAAAAATAAAGGTAAATACAATAAACAAGGGGGAAGTATCATGGGATATTATGTTATTGATCCAGAAACAAATGAAGAAATTCACGTGTCTACATGGAAAATAAAATATCCAAATCAAGACGCATCATGTGAAGTATGCAATACGCCTGTTTATGTAAGAGCTGACGCTACACCAAATAGACAAGATCATTTCTCGCATTACAAGCATTCTAATTGTCCTACTATAAAAGATGGACGTAAAAAATATGAACATCTTCACCCTACAGAAAAAGATGAAGAAAATACAAAGAGGATCAAAAGAGAAGTAGTTGCTAATTTATGGCCAATTTATCAAAAATGCAAAGAGATTATGAAAGGCAATCAAAAAGGAAATCAAGCATTTTTATATAAAAAAGAGTTTAAAGAAATGATAGAAAAAGCAGACGAAAGAAATATATGGGCTTATAAGGGATTAACACTAAAATATGTCCCCTATGTGCTATTAGTGAATTATGGGGTCTTTTCTAAAAAAGACTTTAGAAAACGAAAAGTTCATTTTGTATTTGATTCTTTAATGAGTAACTACAATGATTTATGGATAAATCCAAAAGTGAAACAGAATATATGGCGTGTTTATCCAGATGAACAAAATTCAGTTGAAAGAGAACAAATAGATTGGGATACTTCTGAATTAGAACCAGATTACTTTATAAATTTCATTACAGGAATTTCAAACGAAATATTGGAAGGGAAAAAAGTCCTATCTTGATTGTCAGAAGAAAAAGGAAAAGAGTATTTACCTATTATAGGTAATGGGGAAAAAATGATAGAACCGGTAACAAAGGCTTTTGGTGGTGGGGAAACTACTTATCCTCGGAGTTATGCAGAGGCTCGAGATCTTGTGAAAAGCCAGGTTAAAGTTGTTCAAGAGCAAATTTTGCAAATACCACAAGAGAAAATAATGGAAGAGATTATTCTGACGGTAAGAATGAATGATAAATTTTTAGCGAAGTCATATGTTCCACAAGCTTTCTTTAAAAAAGCAGATTTTGAAAATATCGGTTCCAGACGTTGGATGTATCAAACAGATGATGAATCGGAAGGAATAAAATACAGTAAGCTGCATTTTATCAAAGTGAATCAGAATAAATTATCTAACTTTGTTGAGATACTGGAATCTGAAGATAGTTTGCTAACAGACAGTTTTAAAAATGATATCAGAAAGGTTGAAGAAGTATCTCTACTAAAAGCTAGTGAAATAATCCAGGGATTTGAACCGGATTGGGCAGAAGGTAATGTAGAATTTGTTCTACACCCTTATGATGCAGACAATGAAGCTATGATTGAAAAGTTTAAAAAGAACCTAGTTGACTTGGGGGTTCAAGAGGATACAATTAAGCTAAAAATTTACGAAGGCGGACCTATTTTTGTAAGCGCGGTAGTCAACAAGAAAATTATTAGTGATATTGCGGATTTTAATCCTTTAAGAACTGTACATCCATTAAAACTAAAATTCTTCCCACAGTTAAGAGGAAGTGATAACACAGTACATTCACTATTACCACCTTTAGGGAAAGCTATATCTCAAATAAAGGTTGGAGTTTTTGATGGAGGAATTGAGCCTACACATCCATTTTTACAAAAATTCAGTAAGGAAAATCAATCCATAGGTTCTGTGCCGATAGCTGACGGAATTAATCACGGTACAGCTGTGGCTGGGGTTATTTTATATGGAGATTTAAATCAATATGAAGATAACACGCAGTTGGAGGACCCTGTAATATTTGTTGAAAGTTTCCGAGTGCTACCTTTAAATGACCCAACGGATTTTGATTTATATGAAGCGATTGATTTTATAGAGAAGGTGGTACCTGCTCGTAATGATATTGATGTGTACAATCTTTCATTTGGTCCAGTAGGACCAATTTTAGATGATGAAATTTCGAGGTTTACATATGCATTAGATACTCTTGCTTGGAATTATCGAAAACTTTTCGTTGTGGCAGTAGGAAATGATGGGGATAAGGCTTCACCATACAATCGAATACAAGCTCCAGCAGACATGGTAAATGGCTTAGGTGTAGGTGCATATACCTATGAATATGGAAGTGCTAATAGAATTAAAGCTAGTTATAGTTGTATTGGCGGAGGCAGAGAGGGGGGCAAGGTTAAACCAGATGTGTGTGCGTTTGGTGGAGATCGTAGAAATCCAATCCATCTACTTAATGCAGCGGATGAGGCAACGAAATGGCTTTCTGCTGGTACAAGTTTTTCAGCCCCAGCAATTTCTAGTAAAGCAGCAGAAATATTAGGCAGATGTAATCGTTTTACACCTATAGTGGCTAGAGCATTAATAATACATGCTGCTCAAAATCCAAATCAGGTGGATAATGAGCTTGGATATGGGGTTATCGAACAAGATGTGGATGAGATACTGAAGTGCGATTCGAATAAGGTTAATATTATCTATTCAAATTCAATGAATCCTACTGGTATGGCGAAACTTCCTATACCATTACCTTTAAATGCATCAATTACATCTGATGTGCATCTTTCATGGACAATCGCTACAGCATCTAAAGCTAACGCTTTACATGTCGAGGATTATACTGAATCGGCCATAGAAGATACTTTTTATCCTCATGATAAAAAGTATAAATTCTCTAAAAATGGTAGAGGGAAAACCTTGAATATCGTAAATAACGCGGAAGAAATTCAGGAACTTCTGAATGAAGGTTATGTGAAAAGTAGCCTTCCAGTGACGGGGGCTACTGAGCAATATCAGAGTGAGTTTGCCAGAAGAGGAGAGCTTAAGTGGGATACAGTAGTAAAGAAATGGAAAAGAATGCGTGTTTCTTCACTAGAAAATCCATTTTTAGTCCTTCACGGAATGGGGCGAAATGGTAGTACAGACCGAATTGATTATGCAGTTGTGGTTACTATAAGCCTCCCTAAATATCAAGGTAATCTCCATGAGGAAATTCTGAATGAATTTAAAGTTTTAGAACCTATTGATATTAGAACTCGAAACGAAATTATGATTCAACTTTAAATGAGTGTATACAATCATTTACCATCCCTAATTAGAGCATCTCTTGAAGGTGATAGGAGAACTGTAGAATTATCAGTTATGTCAATTATTAGGAAGATAAAGACAGAAAATCCTCAACTATCGTTGGAGTTGGCTGAAATTATAGCAGCTCATAATGCTGGAGCTCCTTTAACCAGGTCCATGGGAATTGAGTCTCCTCCAGTTGATAAAGATTCATTTATGTCTTTAGTTAACATCTCTGATTTTTCTTCATTTGATGAAAAGGTGATTTTGGATGAAGAAATTGAAAAGGTCGTAAATCGATTTTTGAAAGAAAGAGAACTCGCTACTATATTATTAGCTAACGGTGTGAAGCCTCCTAATAGCATTTTATTTCATGGAGCACCAGGGGTAGGAAAAACGTTGTTATCTAGATATATTGCACATAACCTATCGTTACCCTTAATTACTTTAGATTTATCGTCAGCAATTTCAAGTTATTTGGGTAAAACTGGTCAGAACCTTAAGAAAGTATTAGAATACGGAAAAGCTAATCCGTCGGTACTTTTGTTGGATGAGTTTGATGCAGTTGCCAAAAGAAGGGATGATCCTTCAGATTTAGGTGAACTTAAAAGAATTGTAAATGTATTATTGAAAGAACTAGAAGAATGGCCAAATCATTCTATTATAATTGGGGCTACTAATCACCCAGAGTTCCTAGACAAAGCCATTTGGAGAAGGTTCGATTTGAAGATTGAAATTCCTTTCCCAGATGAGAAACAAAGATTTAAATTGTGGAAAATGCATTTGAATAATGATTTAGTAGAGGTTAAAGAAGCTGTTTTAATCGCAGTTGCGAAAGCGGTGGAAAAAATTAGTCCTTCGGATATAAAACAAGTGAGCGATTATGTGTTACGTCAAGTTATTGTAGAGCAAAGTAATCCAATTCAAGTATTAATTTCAAAGCTTAAAGAAATTAATGAGGGGAATAGCGCAGACTTCAATAAACAAATGATAATCGCTTTAAAAGAAAATGGTGGAGAAAAGTTTTCACAAGCTAAAATTGCGGATATTTTGGGAATCAGTGCATCTACAGTGAATCACCATTTGAAGTTTATTCAAAAAAGCTTATAGATGAAGTTATTGGTCAAATGCGCTGAGAATGCAATGGATCAAATGAAATTTGAGATTGCGCAAGAATTTGACGTACAACTTGGTGCCGATGCTACATCTTGCTCAAATGCTTCTGGTGGTGGTGAAATCACAAAACGCTTAGTGGCGATGGCTGAACAACAGCTTGGTGGTGGATTCACTCATTCATTCATTTAAGTGAAAAATTATAATGACTCAACTGATAGTACACTTGAGATTACATTCGGTGAGGCTATCCAAATAGCTTTTTTAACAACAATGGATAGAGATAAGCAGTTTTATAGTGATATCCCTATTTGTGAGGAACTCGTACAGATTATTTATGATCAAGCTACTAGTGAGGATTTTAAGAAACAATTTGAGGATAGCCCAGATAAAACAATGTTTGATTTGTTATTAAAACAAGGAATGAACATTTTAATCAAAACTCCATGTGTTAGCTTCGATTGTAATGGGTCAGCTAGTGTTACAAGTAATGGCATTTCGTGGTCAGGCGCAACTCATCAAGATAGCATTGGAGTAGAAGGTGGATGTTTAGAAGGAACAAATGCTATTGGTACGTTGAATCCTTTATTAGAGCCATATGGTAAATATGTTTTAAGTCTATATGTAAAAGCTATTAATGAAAATACTTCCATGGAGATGGGGGTATCGAAAAATGATGACACTAATAAAAGGTACAATAATTTTACTTTAACTACAGATTGGCAACGATTTGATTTTGAGTTTACTGTTTTAGATGATACAACGATTGCGAACAAAATATATATAAGTTCTAACAATGGAGATATTTATTTTGATGACATTACCATAACTAAATTCGAATCATTAACTAGCAATATAACGGAACAAACAATTCAACAAGCACATACTCTTAATCAATGGCAAATGGGTAGTTACAATAATACTAGTTATGTTAACAGTGTAACCTTTACATTAAATCCTGAATATATATGTAATTATGAAATAGTTGTAGATGGGAAAAATTATGGTGCTAAACGTTATGAAACAAATGCAGATGGGTCTCAAAAAGTAAACTTTACTGATTATAACGCTGGCTCTGATTTTGTAGCAACCTCTCGGATTCAAGTTAATGCTATTTACAAAAACAATCCAAATATAAAAGCAATAGTAGCTTTATGGTACAATCAACAAAATATAGATATTCAAGGGTGGCAACGGTTAATAATGAATGGAACAATTTATCTTTATGATAATGGCGACAGCCAAGAACAAGCATCTATTAATAACGTAGAGTTTTATGCACCTGGTAGTGGTAATTATACTTTCTATGGAGACGTAAAAGAGGATGATAGTACAAGTGCCGATGATGTACTTGCTAATCCAAATAATCCAGTAAATGTTTGAATGGGGATTTTTATGCATGAGTATACTGTAATTGACCATCCAAAGCACAAAATATTATTTGGGGTTGCAATATTATCTATGGGACTATCTAGTCTAATTTCAACTCGTATCCAACCTTGGCTCCAAGAAGTTCTTAATGCCCCCGTTATCGCTACTTTATCCATAAGTGGTATGACTATATTTTATGGTCTCTATGTATTACTTAATCTCGTTGTCTGGAGAATCCCTTTGTTCAGAACGATTTTTAATTTCCCAAGTTTAGAGGGTGAATGGGAATGTTATGGGATATCGAATAACACTAGATTAAATAAACAATTTGAGTGGTACGGAACTATAACTATAAGACAAACATGGGACAAAATTTTAATTACCTTAAAAACTAAAAATTCTACTTCTAACTCATTAAGTACTACAGGTGGAATAAAGTACTATGCAGGGGTAGGATATAAGTTATCCTATCACTATGAAAATAACCCAAGTGCTAACTCAGATAAGGACTTACATAAGCATGATGGATTTTGTATTTTGACCTTTAACGAGGATGAAAAAACAGCTGAAGGTTGCTATTTTAATAATATGAAGGATAGACAATCTTATGGAGAAATGAAACTGAAAAGGAGGAAAAAAGAAAAATGGCCAATTTTGACTACTCTAAAAGACTGGATAGCCTCAAAAAAAGAAGACAAGAAGATGGCGGGTTAAATGGCCAATTTTGACTACTCTAAAAGACTGGATAGCCTCAAAAAAAGAAGACAAGAAGATGGCGGGTTAATCCAAAAATCACAATATGGTACATATGAAATACTAAAGGAATCCTATGAGGAACTAAAAGAGTCTGCTACTATCAAATACGTGATTGGTGCAATGAATCCGGTTGATTTAAAGTATACGAACAACACAATTGCAGAAGGTGAAAGAATAAAAAATCAACTTTCAAAACTTGAGGACAATGGATTTAATGTTGAGTTTCGATATCAGGGATCTGTCACCAATAATACACATATCAGAGCTCATAGTGATATTGATGTGTTAACATTGCACGCGGGTTTTCATTCGCTAGAGGCTCCTCAAAAGCCCTCATACCCATATGCAGGAGATCCGGTTAAGGATTTATGTGAATTGAGAGAGGAATGTTATTCTATTCTATCAAGCGCCTTTCCAACTGCAGATATTGATAACTCTGGTGCAAAGTCAATTGGGTTACAAGGAGGCTCCTTAAGAAGAAAAGTCGATGTAGTACCTTCGAACTGGTATAATACAAATTTGTATGCACAAACAGGTGAAGAATACCATAGAGGAGTCATGGTCCTGGATTATCACAATAAAAAACGATTAACAAATACACCTTTTTATCATAACAAGCTTTTGGATGATAAAGATCTTTATACAGCAGCAAATTATAAAAAAATGGTACGATTATTAAAGACATTAAAGGCTGACAGTGATGTAAAAATTAACCTTAGTAGTTATGATATTGCTGCGCTTATGTATCATCAGGATAATGCTTCATACTTAATTGGACAATCTCCGTTGCTGCTTATCACACAATCACTTTCATTTTTGAAAAATGTTTATGATAACTCTGAATATAGAGAGGGCCTATTAGTACCTGACAAGTCTAGAGCTATATTCGAACGGGCAACTCTTAATGATTTGAAATTAATGATATTGGAATTAGATAATGTGGTCCAGGATATCAGAAACGATCTTTCGGTATCAGGAAATACAATTTATAAAGAAATTATTGCGTAAATGCAAGAAAGAAGTGAGAATATAATGTATAGTTATAAAATTTTCGAAACGTATAGACTACAATATAGTTGGGCTACTTTGCTAACCGGATTAAAATTATGCCTTTTATCCATTGAAGAAATAGATACATATGCTGCAAATTATTTGATTGATAATCCCCACGTAAGCGATGATGCATTATTAGAACTTACATGGGGAAAATGCGATAAAGAAAAAGCTACCGAATTAATAGAAACCATATTAATGGATTTAGCAATACCTTGGAATAGTGATGTTGAGGAACGAAAATGGAAGTACTGTATTTTAATGTCTATGAGAGAAAAAAATAACGATTACGATGCTTTATTAGAGAATATAGCTAACCTATATAGTGATTTTAATTATCCAGATGATATGAAAGGATTTATTTATTATTTAGAACCGGATGACGGTTACGATCCAAATAAGTATACCAGAAGTGACAATATTGAACGACTGATAAATAGACTAGATTCATTCTTACAAAGTGAAAAGAAAGCTTTACAGGAGATTTAAATGGTGTTCTTGAACTACTCACCACTTAACGTCCTAACGGACTGTTTGAAGTGGGAGATTCCTGCGAACCCCGACGGATGGGGTACACTAGCAGTTGTATCAGGTGGTACATCTAAAGTAATTGGGAAAGTCGTAGGGAAAATTGGCGACCTTGAGAAGAAAGGTAAAGCACTAGAAGCGGCTGCTAAATATAAGCCAAAAAACATAGAAATAAATAATCCTGTTTTAGATAACATTCGTACAGGGAGTGCATTAAAAATAGATGAACTACATGCATTTAATAAAATTATTGATAATTATGTTAGTTATGCATCGAAGTTTGATTTAGTTGGAGGTGACGGAATTAAGCGACAACTTTATCAGGTAGAAGGTTCGTTAAATGGTAAAAAAGGTGTATTCGAATGGATTGTTGACCCTGACCCTAAAAAAGGTGTTACACACAGAAGGTTTATTGAGGGAGTTGGCGTAACAGGGCAAGCGAATGCAAGAAAGAAGTGAATGCCTAAACAAACATTTTTTAATTTAGAAAGGAAAAAAAAAGAAGTATTAATTCAGGCAGCAATGAAAGAATTTTCGAGAGTTCCGTTATTCGAAGCATCGATTTCCAATATTATTAAAGATGCTGGAATACCGAGGGGAAGCTTTTATCAATACTTTGAGGATAAAGAAGATGTTTTCTTCTTTTTATTAAATGATCACTCTAAAAGAGACAATGATAAATTTATTTCAATAATAAAAGAAAATGAGGGTGATTTATTTGACTCATATATTGAATTGTACCAATATATGCTGAGAAAATTCCGAAACTTGGAAAATAAAAACTTTTTTAGAAATGCCTTTTTGAATATGAATTATAAAGTTGAAAATACATTTACTCGAAACATGAATGAGGATGAGCATAAAAATCGATTGTCGGAAATCATCACCTTAATAAATAAAGAAACATTAAACATTGCAGATGAACGAGAAATATTCCATGTCATGAAAATAATCACGGCGGTGACGTTTCACAATCTTATTCAAAATTTCGCGAAGGAAATACCATTCGATGAGTCAGTGAAAAACTATACTTTAGAGCTTTCATTGCTTAAAAAAGGTCTCTATAAAAGGGAGGATAAATAAATGAACAAATTGAATGCAATAAAAGAGGAATTGAGAAGGTTTATGCTGGTCTATAAATTTGCTTTGGATGAAATGAATACGAAAATAAATATTTTAAAAGAGGAGTTTCAGCATATTCACGATTACAACCCAATCGAACATACGACTTCACGTTTAAAATCGCCCGAAGGTATTTTTAAAAAAGTATTAAGAAAAAACATCGAGTTATCTTTTTTAGCAATAAAGGAGCAAGTGAAGGATATTGCAGGTATTCGAATTACGTGTTCATTTAGATCGGATATTTACCGTCTAAGTGAGATGCTTTGCAATCAAAAGGATGTTGAGGTCATTGAATGTAAAGATTATATAAAAGAGCCAAAATCAAACGGTTATCAAAGCCTACACTTAATCGTGAAAGTACCAGTATATATGTCAGACAGAGAAGAAAGAGTTTGTGTAGAGATACAAATCAGGACGATTGCCATGGACTTTTGGGCAAGCTTGGAACACAAAATCTACTATAAATATAACCATTCAGTTCCCGAAAGACTCACGTCAGAATTAAAAGAAGCCGCTATAGTTGCGACTGAATTAGATTTAAAAATGGAAGCTCTTCACCACGAAGTACGCGAATTAAAATCAAGTGAAGAAGAGGGGCTAACCGAACTTCATCTCGCACAAAATCATTTTAACATTCCAATGCAGCTGATAGAAATGGTGAATAAAGCGATAAGTGAGAAGAAGTAAATGAAAAACCATCCAAAGTCCCGTGTAGACCCTCGAATCATTCGTACACGCCAGTTAATAAAAGCGGCTTTAATAGATCTTCTACAAGAGATGGAAATTAGCAAAATAACAGTTAATAAAATTGCAGAACGTGCGACCATTAATCGTGTTACGTTCTATCTCCATTATCGTGATATTCATGACATGTTGGAAAAAATGGCACAGGAAATGGTCGAGGATATTGAAAAGATAATGATAAGCACGGAAAACCTCTCAGATTCCTCTGAGGATATAGAATGGTTAAAACTCGTAGACCTACTTGAGTACATTGCTGACAATGCTAAATTCTATAAAGTAGTTCTTGGTTCTAGGCGAACACCGATTTTTACAGAACGCTTGTTAAATACACTTTCAGACAAAATAACAGAGAGAACAGAAAGTCACCCCTTTCTCGTTACTAAAGACATTCCAAAAGATATTGTTATTTGGTACGGTTCTTCAGCTTTAATTGGAACAATTGTAAAGTGGTTACATAGGGACATGCCGTATACACCACAATTTCTTGCCAAGAAGTTGTATATACTTTTTAAATCAAGTAATAAAGAAGTTTGAATGAAAGAATTGCATAATCAGACTAAAACAGTCCCAAATTCGATAAAAAAAGGACCTATTATGTTCATTATGATTTTAGGTGCTTTTCTTGCAACATTAAACCAAACACTCATGAGTGTCGCTACTCCTGAACTTATGGTTGAATTTAAGATCTCGGCTACAACAGCCCAGTGGTTAACAACCGGTTACATGCTAGTAAACGGCGTCTTGATTCCTATTACCGCATATTTAATGCAACGGTTTACCACACGCGAACTCTTTCAAACTTCCATGCTTATATTTCTAGCTGGAACCATTGTTTCGGCTGTAGCAACAGGATTTCCTGTCTTGTTAACTGGACGTATGATTCAGGCAGCCGGTGCAGGAATCATTATGCCATTGCTTACGCATGTTATTTTGACCATCTTCCCTCGCGAAAAGAGAGGAGCGGCTATGGGAATGGTGGGGCTTGCCGTCATTTTTGCGCCAGCAATTGGTCCTACAATTGCCGGATACATTATTGATAACTATAAATGGGAAACGATGTTTTACGGAATGATTCCATTTGCTATCCTTGTTATTGTGCTCGGATTCATTTATCTCCGAAATGTATCCGACCGAATCAAGACAAAACTTAATATCCTAAGCGTTATTCTCTCTACCATTGGTTTCGGTGCATTAATTTATGGTTTCAGCCAGGCCGGAAGCCTTGGCTGGTCAGATATAGAGGTAGCAAGTACGATTACTGTAGGTATCTTAGCCCTTGTCCTCTTTTCATGGAAGGAATTAAGATCACAAAATCCATTGCTTGACTTGCGTGTATTTAAATACAATATGTTTTCTTTAACAACAATAATTAATATCGCAATTACTATGGTTATGTATGCAGATATGATGTTACTTCCGTTATACCTCCAAAATATGCGTGGTTTCACAGCCATTGAGTCGGGTCTTCTGCTTCTTCCTGGTGCGCTGGTCATGGGATTCCTTATGCCAGTTACCGGTAAGCTATTCGATCGCTTTGGTGCGAAATGGTTAGCTATTACTGGAATGACAATTACCATTATTACAACAATGGGTTTTATCAACTTGACGGATTCCACTAGTTATATCTATTTGATTCTCATGTCAACAGGGCGTCGCATTGGTATGGCCTTAATGATGATGCCGATTCAGACTGCTGGTCTAAATCAATTGCCACAGCGGTTAAATGCACATGGAACAGCAATAAGCAATACGATTCGTCAAGTTGCCGGGGCTGTCGGTACTTCGCTTCTCGTGACAGTGATGACGAGCCGTACGAAATCACATCTGCAGGATATGGTTCCTACCGCAGCAGCTAAAGGATTGAATCAAAAAGAGCTTGTTACAGAAGCATCTATACAGGGGATTAATGACGCTTACCTTGTCATCATTGGAATTGGCATCATCGGATTAATACTTTCTTTCTTTATAAAGAAAGTTAAACAGGCTTCCGAATTAGAATCTGACATTCCCGCAGAGATGGTAACTACAGAGAAATTAAAAATAAATTAAGTGAAAAAAGAGGTTATTGCAATTCAAGAAATCCCTAATTTCCAGACGCGTACTGAAGAATTTTTCCCTTTAAAGTGGTATAAAGAAATGCTTTACAATCATTCTGTTTATTTTCACGAGGAAACGAATACATGGAATGCGTTTAAGTATGAAGATGTTAAGCAGGTGTTAACCAATTATGAATTCTTTTCAAGTCAAGGGCCTAGAAGCGGTATTTTTGTCGGTGATAATAAAAATCAAAAAAACACTTCACCTATAACAATGATTACGTTCCTTGATCCTCCTGACCATCGAAAAGTACGGTCCTTATTGGCAGCAGCTTTCACTCCCCGCAGTTTAAAAGAGTGGGAACCCCGTATTCAACAAATTGCAACGGAGCTTGTAGAAAACATACAAGAAAATTCTACGATTAATATTGTGGACGCTTTGGCATCCCCTTTACCTGCTCTAGTAATAGGCGATTTATTTGGCGTACCTGCACAAGGTCAAGGTCAGTTTAAAGATTGGGTTGATATTTTGTTCCAACCATACGACAAAGAAAGGTTAGAAGACCTTGAACAACAAAAACAAAAGGCAGCGAAAGAATATTTTGAATATCTTTATCCTATTGTAGTTCAAAAACGTTCGAACCTTTGTGATGATATTATCTCTGATTTGATTCGAGCTGAAGTGGATGGGGAAAAACTTACGGATAATGAGATTGTACAAACAACTATGTTACTTTTAGGGGCAGGTATTGAAACAACTAGTCACGCAATAGCCAATACATTCTATTCATTGCTTTATGATGACAAGTCATTATATGAAACACTAAGAAAGGATATAGGCCTAGTCCCTAAAGCCGTTGAAGAAGTGCTTCGATATCGCTTTCATATTTCAAGAAGGGATCGTACGGTAAAAAAAGATAATAATCTATTAGGAATTGAGTTAAAAAAAGGTGACGTAGTCATTGCTTGGATGAGTGCATCCAATATGGATGAAAACATGTATAGCGATCCTTTTTCTATAGACATTCATCGCTCAAATAATAAAAAGCACCTAACTTTCGGAAGTGGTCCACATTTTTGTTTAGGTGCACCCCTTGCACGATTAGAAATGAAAATTGTATTAGAGGTATTCTTACAAAAGTTTTCTTGTATCGAACCAGTTGAAGGATTTGAATTAGAAAAAAACTTAACTGCTTCTGCTACGGGACAGTCCTTGACTTATCTACCAATGAAAGTTTATGGGGTTCAGCCCATACCCATTAACTTAAGAAACTAAATGAGGTATAAAACATTGAATAAACGACATATTATTATAGGTGCTGCAATGAGCAGTATTTTATTATTATCTGCATGTGGTAATTCAGATACTCTTGTTACATCTAAATCAGGAAATTTAACACAAGAAGAATTTAATAAAAAGTTAAAAGAGACAGCAGGAAAACCTGTTTTACAACAAGTAATGTTAGACATGATTTTACTAGATAAATATAAAGTTACAGATGATGAAGCGAAGAAAAAAGTTGAAGAATTAAAAAAACAAATGGGCGATAATTTTAAATCCTATTTAACACAAGCTGGTGCTAAAGATGAAGAGGATCTTAAAACGAAAATAAAAACGCAAATAGCCTTTGAAAAAGCTGTTAAAGCTTCAGTTACGGAAAAAGAAATGAAAGATTACTATAAACCAAAATTAAAGGCAAGTCATATTTTAGTAAAAGATGAAAAAACAGCGAAAGAAATAAAAGAAAAACTAAATAATGGAGAAGATTTTGCAGCATTAGCAAAACAATATTCAGAAGATCCTGGTTCAAAAGAAAAAGGTGGAGAATTACCTGATTTTGGTCCAGGTGAAATGGATTCTAAATTTGAAGAAGCTGCTTATAAATTAGAAGCTGGACAAGTAAGTGATCCAATAAAATCTTCTTATGGTTACCATATTATTAAATTAATAGAGAAAAAAGAGTTAAAACCTTTTGATCAAGAAAAAGACAATATTCGTAAGGAACTAGAACAGAAGCGTTCACAAGATCAACAATGGCAACAACAATTCTTTAAAGATTTATTCAAGAAAGCAAATATAAAAATAACAGATAAAGATTTAAAAGATACTTTTAAAGAATTTGAAAAATAAATGGATAGCTATAAGTTAACTAAAAGTGATGTAATTAAGATTTTTAATACAACGAAAGAAACACTTCGATTCTATGAAGAAAAAGGATTAGTTCAGCCAAAGGTAAGTAAAAATAACTATAGACTTTATGGAAATGAAGACCTACAGAGAATTAACCAAATCTTTTTTTGTAAAAATATAGGTTTTTCAATTGAAGAAATTGATTTAGTAATAAATAAGAGAAATATAATAAACAATATAAATATCTTACAGAACAAAAAAGATGATATTGAAACTGAAATTTATCGATTTATGGAAATGCAAAAGAAAATTACTAGGCTCCTCGATCTCCTTCAAAATAGAAGTAGAAACTTCAATGAAATTCAGAGTGTCTATTTTGAGGAAAGAAAATATTATCACATCAAAGGAGAAGATTTTAATAGTGTAAAATCCTTTTTTGAGAAATTCCGTTCTATTTTTAAGCAAGGTGAATTTTTTCAAGAACAATTTATAACAATGTGTCCTATTAAGAACTTATTCAATGATGATCTGGGACTATCAGTTTATTATCCTGTTTTGAATGATACAGAGATAGAACATGTTGATATTCTTAGTATACCTGCAGGTAATTATCTTTGTGTTGATTACGTATGTACAGAGGAGCATATGGATGAAGTACGACGTCAAATATATGCAAATATTACAGACTATATAGAAAGAAATGGTTTACAGTTTAGATCATGTAAAGTAATTGAAACAGATTTACATGAATTAAATCTGTTTTATCCAGAAGAACAGATAATTATGAATATGCAAATTCCTATTGAAGAAAAATCGAAACGCCAAAAGAAATGAATGATTTTTAACTGGAAACCAAGTTGGTATGAATTAGATCAAACTGTAGTTGTAGGCGACACTGATTATTTTTATCTTGTTAAAGATAAAAAATCATTTGCAAATAATTTAATTAACAGTGAGGACATTGAAGTGCATGGAGAGGTATTAAAGATAACGCATTCTGAATTAGGAGAATTTTTAGGGCTATATACAATTGGGTTAAGCTATAAGTTCTTTTTAAAAGATGGTAAATATATAGCAGTAGACGCTGAACAGGATATTGGTCAAATTGAATATCCTATTGATTATAAAATAAATGATTGGAATTTTAATGTTGAAATGAATATTCTCGAAATGACTGGCTTTTCATCACAACAGAGGCATGAGAGTTTATTAAAAACCGAAAGATTAAAGATAGCAAAGGAAAGAATGGAAAGATATAAACGATTATTAAATATTGAGTAAATGAAGAAAGTCATAGGACTTATAGTATCATTATTTTTATTATTTTCTACCTATGCACCAACGTTTACAGAAGCAGCCGAAGTATTAAATAAAGTA
Organism: Bacillus toyonensis; assembly: GCA_046112185.1. Taxonomy (GTDB): domain Bacteria; phylum Bacillota; class Bacilli; order Bacillales; family Bacillaceae_G; genus Bacillus_A; species Bacillus_A toyonensis_A. Next base: position 166,144 of record CP170572.1, read on the forward strand.
GGCTGGGTGAAGGAGCACGAGAATTGGTATTATTATGAAAAAGATGGCAGTAAAAGAACAGAAACAATCACATTAGATGGCATAGAATATGAATTCTTCAAAGATGGTAGGTTGTTTGAAGGGAAAAAACAAGTCGGAAATGATTGGCTTCATTATAAAGAACCTGGAAAATTACAAACAGGATGGAGTTTTTCAGCAACAGCTTGGAGTTATATACGTGATGGGAAATATGACTTTTTAGAGGTGTTGTATTATGATTTTTAAGATGTACAACCAATTCGAAGCAAAGAACAGCTCGAAGATATGAAATGGTCTCTTAAACGTCATTGTTCAGATCGTGATTACATATTATTTCTAATTGGTATTAATACGGGGTTACGTGTAAGTGATTTACTTAAAATGGAAACGAGTGAAATTTTAAAACTGAAGCGAAAAAAACGAAAAGAATTTAAAGTAAAAGAAGGAAAGACAAAAAAGGAGCGTATCATAAATATTACGTCCATTTTTGAGGAAGTACTTCCATACGCTGAAAGTCTAAAAAGTCCCTGGTTATTTCCTTCTCGAAAAGGTGATAAACCCATTAGTAAAATTCAAGCCTATCGACAGTTACAAAAAGCCGGAGATTTTGCCGGAGTGGAATCCTTAGGTACTCATACTATGCGTAAAACATTTGGATATTGGTTTTACAAGCAAACAAAAGATATTGCTATGTTACAAGAAATATTGAATCATAGTACACCACAAATTACACTAAGATATATCGGGATTAATAAGGAAGAAAAAGATAATGTACTTGATACATTCCGTATCTAA
>CP170573.1:0-160485 GCA_046112185.1 Bacillus toyonensis
GTGAAAGTAGGGGTAGTTCAAAAAACGCTCACTATAATAGGGGCTTCATTATTATTAGGTGGAATTGTAATTTTCTTCATACTTAGATCTATTATTAACCCATTAAGACAATTGGTTATTTCAGCTCAAAGAATTAGCCAGGGATCTTTAACTGAGAAAATAGATATTCGTTCAAAGGATGAACTTGGTTAAATGGCAGAGTCGTTACGTAATATTATTTCTCAAATTAACACATCTGCAGGACATGTAGCTGCTTCTTCTGAGGAATTAACTGCAAGCGTAGAACAAGCAAGTGTTGCGACAGAACAAATTACAAGAGAGATGGAAGAAATCTCGATTAGTGCAGAAGTTCAATATAATGAAGTGGAGTCTGGAGCTAAATTAATTGGTGAAGTAACACGAAATATTCAATACGTAGCTACTAATACTTCTGAAGTATCGGCTTCATCTATATACACAAAACAAAAAGCCAATGAGGGTGAACAATTAGTAGAACAAACTGTAACACAAATGCATTCTATACATCAATCTGTTTCACAATCCGATAATGTAATTAAATTATTAGATAAGAAATCAAAGCAAATCGGAAGTATATTAGAAGCGATTCAAAATATTGCGGAACAAACAAATTTATTAGCATTGAATGCAGCTAGAGCAGGAGAACAGGGACGAGGATTTGCAATTGTTGCCGATGAAGTTAGGAAGTTGGCGGAGCAATCATCCGAATCTTCAATGGAAATTGGAAGTTTAATTAATGAAATACAAGCAGACGTACATGAGACTGTAAAAGCTATGAATGAAGTAGGAGTAGAAGTATAGATGGCTGTAAAAGAGAATTCTTCAAGTGTGCAAACGATAGCAGGCTCATCTGAGGAACAACATGCTTCTATGGAAGAGATAAACTCTTCAGCAATACAATTAGCACAGATGGCGGAAGAACTTCAAGAGTTAATTGGTGGATTTAAGATATAAATGAAAAAAATCAGCTTATTATTATCTGGTATTGCTTTTATTGGGGCGTTAACGGTGGGAATTTCTCAGTATTCTAAAACAGATCAGCTTGCTACACATGGACATTACCCTGCTCCTTCATATAGTGTTGGCGATCATGGTGGTGCACCACAACAAATTTAAATGGGGGAGTATATAATGAGTGTTTCATTAAAAGAAAATGAGCAATTAACCTCTCTATTGAACGACTGGTATCGATCTATGCTATCTCAACAAGTTGTAAAAGCTACTAATCTAAAAAAGAATATTGATGAAAAGATTAGTAAGTTAAGCATTGAGCCGAATCAAGAACGTCAGGATCAAAATTTGTTACTGTATTACTCACTACTTGAATTTCGTTACACTGTCTTAACAGATAGCCTTGGTATTCAAAAAAATAGTTTTGATCCTATTAGCGATTATGATATGCCTACAGACCATTTTCTACGCTTCTATTATCACTTTTTTAAATCCATTCATTCCACTTTTATATCAAATTATACTGAGGCAGAGGAACAGTATAAACTGGCAGAAAAGATATTAGTAGATATACCAGATGAAATTGAACATGCTGAATTCTACTATAGAATTTCCACTTTTTATCATCATACCTATAACATGGTCGCTTCTATTGAATACGCAAATAAATCGAGAGCAATCTTTTCGAAGTATGAAGGTTATGAAGTAAAAACAGCTTTTTGTAATAGCTTACTAGGTGGCTGCTGTATCTATTTAAAGCAGTACGAACAAGCAGAAGAATATCTACATTCTGCAATTGATTTACTAAAAAAGAATAAGGAAGAAGATTCCTTGTTATATGTAAGAAGCACTATGGGGTGGCTCTATTCTGATCAAAGCATGTCTATTTTAGCTATTCGTCATCTTTCAGAAGTAACGGATAAAATCCCTACACACTTTAAGGCTATCTTCCTTCAAGCTAAGGAACATTATAAATTAGGGGAACAATTGATAGCTAGCAAACTCATTGATAAGGGATTAAAGATTTGCAGAGAAATTCATAACGAAGAATATATACATCACTTCTTTATTTTAAAAAGATTAAACGAAAACATTCCATTGGAAGAATTAGAAAAAATCATTCGAGAAGGAATCTTATACTTTGAGAAAGAAGAGTTATGGGAATATGTTGTCGAATACGCTGAATTATTTGCTACAAAATGTAGACAATTAGAGAATCACAAAAAAGTAAGTGACTATTTCCAGATTTGTTATCAAGCAAGACGAAAATCAATTGAAAAAGGAGTGTCAAAATAAATGATAATAGGAGTTGATTTTATGAACAAAATTGATAACTTTTTTGAATCATCACTAAGTACATGCAAAACGTTACAATTAAGTCTAATCCCCAATTTTCCTGGTATTGAAGAAACTGAAAATCACAAATTAGTTTCTTATAATCTAAAGGAAACTGTTTCTGGTTATCTATTAGAATTAAACTTAGAAAACCTAGAAACGAATGAACAATATACTTTTACGTACAATGATATTCAAAAAATTGAAGGCCATGGTAGTTCAACATACCACAAATATTATATTTACTGTCTAAACAGACGACTATATAATGAAGAACATAGCGATAAGCTGCTAGATGGCAGAAGTCTAGATATTTCATACGAAGATAACTCTTATGTTGATACATATAGAATCATGATTTCGAAATAAGTGTCAAAGAGGGAGAGCGGGGCATTTAAACAAACGTCCGACTCCTGTGAAGGTGGTCGTGTACTAAATGGATTCTATGAAGCTAAAAGTACAGTAGACTATGACGGTGTGTATAAAGGACGAGCAGTGGCATTTGAAGCGAAGTCTACAAATGAGATAAATCGATTTGATTTAAAGAACATCGCACAGCATCAATTGGATTACTTAGAGAAGGCGGAGGAAATGGGGGCTGTTTGTTTCTTCCTTATAGAGTTCAGCAGGGACAAGTCAATATTCGTGGTACTACCATTAGTCATTCAGTCATATGTAAGGATGTCGCAACAGCCAAAAGGAAAGAAGTCCATACCAAGAGCAGACTTTGATATTTATGGGTACCTAGTAGAACAGAATGAACGAGCACGAGTGGATTAAATGTTTGATGGCATGATTCAATTTGATGAGGACCATAAGAGAGTAGCAATTAACATTGAAGTAACAAAAGAGAAGCTGGCCAACAAGAAACGTAAGTTATTAAAGGCTTGAGTGGTGAGTATTCTTAAAGAGTACCGTACATTAAAGGTTCGTTTTGAAATTGAAACAGAGCGAGAACAGGAAGAGATTGGCTTGTTTCCAGAAATACGTAATACAAGACGTGTGAGTAATATTAAGTTTAAGCAAATAGATAAGGCTTTACAAAACGTTCTTGATTATGACGAAGCTGGAATAATTAAGATGAAGTACCTAAATGGAGAAAAGCTAAAAGATATTTTTATATACAAAGAGTTATCAATTAAAAGAGAGCATTTCTACAATAAGAAAAAGAATGCAATTCGATTGATTGCTACGTCGTTGAGGATGATTTGAATGAAAAATTTAGGAAAAACATTTCTAGCAGGTATTGCTTTATCAAGCGGACTTCTTTTTGGTACTTCTGATGCGTTTGCAATGGATTCAAAAAGCGATAACGGTATAGTTTTTCATACTGATTCTAATACTTATGGTTGGGGCGCTACATCTATTGATGTAGAAGGAGATGTACCTTATCGTAATAGTTTAATTGAATTAGTTAGAAAAGACGGAACTGTAGTACAACGTCATGATATTGGCGCGGGTCATTTTTATAAGCAATTGCCACTAGATGGAGTTTCACCAGGATATTATGATGTAGTAGTATCATCAGATACAGGTGGCTATCATCGAACAGGCGAATTAAAAGGTTACCTAAAAGTAAGATTATAATTGCCAGAGGAGAACAAAAAAAGACTGTTTACACTGTTTTTATTATGTGTATCCTTAGCTATAACCTTAGTATCTAAAAAAATGGGGTACTTTAATATCGCAGGTATAGGTATTCTGTTCGGGTTTGCTGTTATGTTAGCATCAATTGTTGAAAGTATCAGAGATAAGAAGAAAGCCAAGAAACAGAATGAGAATTAGATGTTTATTTATTACACTTTACTAAATAAACATTCTTTATTCTTAGAAGAGGTGGAAACTTTGCAACCCCTAATATCAATTATCCTTACCAGTTATAATAAGCCATCATTAATTAATCAAGTCATTGAAAGTATTCTAATGCAAACTTATAAAGAATGGGAACTGTTTATTATGGATGACAACTCCTATCCAGAAACGATAAATGTCATAAAAAATTATCTAAATGACCCTCGAATTACTTATAAGAATAGTTTTATACAAGATAATGAGAGATATAAAACCACCAGATATGCAACACTTATCAATGAGGCACTTCCATTAACCCGTGGGGATTATATTTGCTATTTAACGGATGATACTATATACCTTCCAAATAGATTAGCTGAAATGTTATCTTTCTTGGAGAAACATCCTGAAATTGATGTAGTGTACTCTTCTCAATACGTAAAATATGTTGATTATAACCTACAATCTAGAAATGAATTTGTGAGAGAAGCTTCGAAAATTTTATATACAGCTGCTAATGTTGTAGACCACTGTTCAGTTATGCATACTAGAAGAATATTATTAAAGGTCTATGAAAAGTACTGTGAATATTGGGATACAAATCCTTTATATTGGTTTGTTGGAGATGCAATGTTTTGGAAACGCCTAAATACATTCCAACCTTTTTATCCCATTAGCCAAGTCCTCGATATTACTTTTAAAACACCATTCTCTTTTCAAAACCTATATGCTAACCTCCCTTCTAAAGATTTAAATGGTATTTTGTTTAGTAATTCACACGGTGAAGTATTTTTAATTGATAACTTTAAACGCAGGTTTATTTCGAAAGACATGCTTTCCTACTTCAAATATACTCAAAATGAAATTGTCTTAATCCCCAATCCATTTATCTACAAATATACAGAAGGTCCTCCCATAACCTCTACAGAGTCAATTCCAAATCTACGGGTTGTACAAAATGAAAAAGGAGAGTTATTTTATATAGAAAATAACCAAAAGCGACCATTTATTAATACCATGGCATTTCGCAAATTTAAATTTTCAATTCAGGAAATTATTAAAGTTTCACGACGTAGTTTAGATCAATTTTCAGATGGACCACCTATTTATCCAAATGTATCTAATTACACGATTCTTCCAGAAGGTAAAGTATTTATCTATCATCATAATTATTTCATCATGACAGATTACATGCTTCATCCTATAGATAAAGACATATTGCAAAAACTGTATTTATTAAAAAAATGTATACCGATTTCAAAGACCAGTTTATCCTATTTTAAGATTGGCCCTCCTATTTCATCCTATCCCTCTTATCTGGCAGAAAAATACTTAGAATAGATGACAAGTTACAATAAGCCTACGTTTGTTGAAAAGTCAATATTAAGTGTATTAAACCAAACTTTTCAAGATTTTGAACTTTTTATAATGGATGATGCTTCTAATGAAATGACCCAGAAGGTTATTCGACCATTCATAAATAAGGAAAATGTACATTTTTATAAAAGTAATGTGGCTCATATTTCTGAAAGGACAAAAAAAGTCAGATATGCTGCTTTAATTAATGAGGCACTTAAGCATGCTAAAGGGGAATATATAACTTATATTACAGATGATAATCAATATGAAGAAGAACGTCTTAAAAAGATGTCTAGTTATCTTGATGAGAATAAAGATGTTCAAATTATTTACTCTGCATCAAAAACGATTCATATAGATGAATTAGATATACCTATTAAAACGGTTGAAAGACCTGCAAAAAAAATTACGAATAATGCTCCATGTACCATTGATCATTGTTCTATTATGCATAGAGCATCTGTTTTACCAATTCTTGAAAAAAGGTGGAATTCTTACTGGGATGAAGATCCTCAGTTTTATCGGATAGGAGATGCGCGCTTTTTTTGGAGATTAAATCACTATTGGGATTTTTATCCCTTAGATGAAATTTTAGATATTAATTATATTACTCCTCATTCAATACATGCGCAGTTATTTGCCGAAGAAAAAAATGAATTTGTACAATTATTACCACCACAAAGAACATGTAAAGAATTAAGAGAAGACCTAAGAAGAAAAAGAGGGTGATTGAGTGATATTTATTTGAAAAATTACTGGTTATTAAATTTAGAGTATATAAATGTTTTTTCAGAGTTAAAGCATTATAACATTCCATTACCATTACTGAGTAATTTTTATCAATATTTAGATGAAGATATAAAAAATAAAATGAAAGATAATAATTTTTATAAGCAACTTTCATTTGAGCCCATAGAGGAAACGCAGTTACAGTTAGAGTTTGAAAAAATAATGTCTTCATTTCAATCAAAAATAAAAAGAAAGAATCGAAATGGAGCAATCCTTCTAAATTCAGATTATCTCCGTTTTTCAGTAAGTAACTTTACCCACTTTAATCCAAATCAAACAAAGATATTAACAAGATCAAAAAAGACAGAACTTTATGGTCTTCCTACAGTTTGTGCACCAGATTATATAAATAAAGTCGCTAATACTTCACATGTTTTTATAGAAAAAGCTAAACAAATCTTTTTAGAGTTTAGTAAGCACCCACTATTTTCAAATATGTTTTTTCAAAAAAAATTACTCAACGACCTTCCTATCATGATCGAGAAACTTATTATGGTTCATTTTATTTTTAAAGAACAAGATATTTCTGGTGTGATTGTTGGTACTACGGAAGATATAACAAGTAGAGCTCTTACTTTTCTTTCTAGTATTGAGGGTATACCAAGTTATTGTCTTCAGCACGGTGCAATAATGGGAGAAGAAGCATACTTTCCGATTTTCGCAACAAAACAGGTTGTATATGGGAAATATGAAGAAGATTGGTACCTTCAAAAAGGAGTCAGTGAATCTCAAATTGAGGTATTAGGGCACCCCAGATATGATGAGATCTTTGATAGAGTATATATGGATAAGAAGAATATTTTTAATAAATTAAAAATAGACCCCTCTACAAAAGTGATTTTTATTGCAACTCAGCCATTTAAAACTTCATTTTATATCGAACTGACAGAAAAGTTAGTGAAAGACAAAAATATTACGGTTATTATAAAGCCTCATCCTTGGGAAAAAGGGCGTAACCTAGTGGGAGAATATATTAGATTAAGTAACGTTTATCCTAATGTTAAGTATATAACAAATGAAGTAAACATGTATGATGTTATTTTACATGCAAATCTTGTGGTTATCTCGAATTCAACAGTAGGGTTAGAGGCAATGTTATTAGATATACCTGTAGTTGTTTATAAATCATTATTAGAGGAAAGGGATTATAAATATTACGATACATTAGATTGGCTTGTCAATCATTCTATGGAGGATATGATTAGCACGATTAAAAAGGTTCTAAATGATCCTTTACAATTGAATTTAGCAAAAGAATTAAGAAGTAAATTTATTAATGAAAACTATCCACAAGAAGCATGCACGAAAAGATTGATAAATTTAATTCATAGTGAAAAAGATTAAATGTTTTTTAAAGATAAAAACGTTTTAATTATTGGTGGAACAGGAACAATTGGAAAAAGCATTCTTTCTAATGTTCTAAAGGAAAAGCCAAAAGTGGTAAGGGTTTTTAGTAGAAGTGAATATAATCAATTTTTATTACAAGAAGAATTCAGGGGTGAAAATCAAAATATTCGTTATTTAATTGGGGATATTCGCAATTATGATCGAGTGTTTAGTGCGATGGAAAATATTGATTATGTGTTTCATGTGGCCGCAATGAAGCATGTTTCTTTTTGTGAATATAATCCGTTTGAAGCAGTTCTGACCAATATTTTTGGAACACAAAATGTAATAAAAGCGGCAATTGCTCAGAAAGTAAAAAAGGTGATTTTTACGAGTTCTGATAAAGCAATTTCACCAACAAATAATTACGGTGCAACAAAATTGACTGCTGAAAGGTTGATTACATCAGCGGAATATTCAAAAGGTTCAAGTGAAACGATATTTGCTAGTGTTCGTTTCGGAAATGTTATGGGGTCAAGAGGTTCTGTCATTCCTTTATTCGAAAATCAAATTAAACAAAACCAAAAAATAACCGTAACGGATCTTAGTATGAGTAGATTTATGATGACACTTAACCAAGCTACTATGTTAACAATTGAAGCGATGAAAATAGCAAAGGGTGGTGAAACTTTTATATTAAAAATGCCAGTTATTTTATTAAACCATTTAAGTGAAGTGATGATAGAAGAAGTCACAAAGCTATATGGTTTGCCCAAGGAGAATATTAAAATTGAAGAAATTGGGTTAAAACCTGGTGAAAAAATGTATGAAGAACTTATGACACATGATGAATCTTTACAGGCTTTTGAATTACCAGATATGTTTATCATTCCTAGCCCATTAAAAAAGGGTACTCAATATGAAAATGCAAAAAGGGCGAAGGCAGGGTTTTACCGTTCTGATCATCAAAATGCAATTACAAAAGAAGAGCTTAGAAATTTAATATTAAACCAGCAACTACTAACTGGAGGAGAGAAACTATGAATGAAAATATTAGTAACTGGTGGTGCGGGTTTTATTGGTAGGTGGGTTGTAAAGAGATTATTGCAGGATAAGCATGAAGTATGGATAATAGACAACTTAGCAAATTCAACTACTGCAAATATTACCGAGTTTGCACACGATCTAAATTTAAAGCAATGCATTCAAGGAGATATTAAAGACAAAAAATTAGTTGCTCAATTGTTTGAAAATAATTCATTTGACCTTTGTTATCATTTAGCAGCGAGTATCAATGTTCAAGACAGTATAGATGATGCCAGAACAACTTTTGAAAATGATACAATAGGTACTTTTAATTTGTTAGAACAATGTCTTAAGTATCATGTCAAAATGGTCTTTATGAGTACGTGTATGGTATATGATAAAGCTACTAATATACAAGGGATATCAGAATTAGACCCGATTAAACCAGCTTCTCCATATGCTGGATCAAAAATTGCTGCTGAAAACATGGTTTTATCTTACTATTATGCTTATAAGCTACCTGTAGTAGTTATTCGCCCATTTAATACGTATGGCCCATTCCAGAAAACAGGTGGTGAAGGTGGAGTTGTTGCCATTTTTATAAATAATAAATTAGCTAATGTACCACTAAATATTTATGGGGACGGAAAACAAACGAGGGACCTTTTATACGTTGAAGATTGTGCAGATTTTGTTGTGGCAGCAGGATACTCTGCAAAAGCAAATGGTCATATTATCAATGCTGGAACAGGACAAGATATATCCATTAATAAATTAGCAGAATTGATTTCGGGAAATAAAGTAAGTATTCAACATGTAACTCATATCCATCCACAAAGTGAAATTCAAAAATTATTATGTGACTATGAAAAAGCAAAAACAATATTAAACTGGGAGCCGAAAGTTTCTTTAGAAGACGGAGTTATTAAAACAGAAGAGTGGATCAAATCTTTAAAAATTATCCCTAAGGAGAAAGAGTAAATGGTAAGAGAAATTCTCGCTATGCACGGAGGGAAGCCTGTTAGAGAAAAATATTTACCATATGGTCAGCAACAAATTGATGAATGTGACATTCAAGCTGTTGTGGATGTATTAAAAGGGGATTTTTTAACAACAGGACCAAGCGTTCAACAGTTTGAGGAGGCTATAGCGAAATATACGGGAGCAAAATACGCTGTTTCTTTTTCAAATGGTACAGCTGCATTGCATGCTGCCTGCTATGCAGCTGGCATAACTGAGGGAGATGAGGTAATTACAACTCCAATGACATTTGTAGCAAGTGCAAATTGTATTTTATACCAGGGGGGAAAGCCGGTATTCGCCGATATTGACAATGAAACATATAACATTAGTCCTAAATCTATAGAGGAAAAGATTACAAACAAAACAAAAGCCATTATTCCCGTACACTTTACTGGACAGCCTGTAGAATTAGATGCAATACAAAAAATAGCAAAAGAAAATAATTTGATTATCATTGAAGATGCAGCCCACGCATTAGGAGCCACATATAAAAATAAAAAGATTGGTTCTATTGGTGATATGACAATGTTTAGTTTCCATCCGGTGAAACATATTACTACCGGAGAGGGTGGAGTAATTACCACAAATAATCCTCTGTTTTATGAAAAACTTGTTCAATTCCGTACGCATGGAATTGAAAGGAATCCTCAAAAACTTCTTGAAAATCATGGGCCTTGGTATTATGAAATGCAATTCTTAGGTTACAACTACAGATTAACGGATATACAAGCTGCTCTTGGTTTATCACAGTTAAGTAAATTAGACTCTTTTATTAAGATTCGAAAGAAATATGTAGACATCTATAATAAAGAATTTAGTTGTTTATCTGAAATTACAATACCAAAGCAATTGCCTCAAACCGATTCAAGTTGGCACCTTTATATTATTCGTTTAAATACTAAATTATTAAAATGTAATCGAAAAGAAATTTACGAGGCATTACAAAGAGAAAATATTGGTGTGAATGTGCACTATATACCCGTACATTTACAACCGTTTTATCAAAAATTAGGTTATGGAAAAGGTATTTGTCCGCAAGCAGAAAACACATATGAGGAAATTATTACGCTGCCTCTATTTCCTAAGATGACAGAAGCTGATGTGTGGGATGTAATACAAGCTGTGGGAAAAGTTTTTTCGTTTTATAGAGTTACTAAAAATTAAATGAAAGGGGTGTTATTAAAATTGCAAAACCAAAAATTATTAAGAGCAGTTACAAAAGTTGATATTAGAAAAGGAGAGATTATTACAGCTAATAAAGTAACTATGAAATTAGATGTTGTAGAAAACGCGCTGAACGAGCTTGAAGCAGAGGAATTATTACCTCAGGTAGCTCTATATAATTTGTCTGCAGGTACCCCATTAACAAAAGAGGTTATTGAGCCTCCAAAGGTAGTAATAATTGTACTTTGCCGGTTAAAATCTACTAGGTTACCTTTAAAGGCAATATTGCCAATACACGGAGTTCCTTCCATTGAACGATGTCTTATAAATACATTAGCTATTCCAGGAAAACACCAGGTCATACTTGCTACTTCAGATATTGCACAAGATGACCCTTTGGAAAAATTTAATTTAGACGGGAAAGTTAAAATTTTTAGAGGTGATCCAGAAAATACCGCTGATCGCATGTTCCAAGCTGCAAAACAAGAAAATGCAAACATTGTCATACGGATTACCGGAGATTGTCCCGCTGTGTCACCAGAAATTAATAATTTTTTACTAGATGAACATCTGAAAAGCGGTGCAGATTATACACAGGCAGAGTTAAGTACGTTATCTGTCGGAACAGCAGGCGATGTAGAGGCAATCGAACGACTACTACAAACCCCAAAACCTTTAACCTATGCAGAATACCTTCCGTTTTATTTTATTAATAATCCACATTTATTCCGGGTCAATATAGTGAAACTCCCTCCACCATTTTGTTACCCTACTTGGAGGTTAACATTAGATGAACAACCAGATTTAGATATGTTTAATGAACTTTATAAAAATTTAAATGTAAAATATAAACCTTTATTTTTTCATCAGATAAAAGATTACATCCTTCGAAATCCTGAACTTATTCAAATTAATAGTCATGTGAAATTGAAATGGGCAAATCAACAATCATTAGTAGATGAGCTAAATAAAGAAACAAAATTATAATTGTTTGAGAAAAAAATTGCCTTTCGTGCCGACGCATCTATTGAAATAGGTACTGGTCATATTATGCGTTGTTTAGCACTAGCCGATGAATTACGGAATAAAGGTGCTCAAGTATATTTCATTTGTCGTAAACTACAAGGTGATTTGTATCAATATATCTTAAATAAAGGATTTCATGTGTGTTTATTAGATGCAGATGGTGAAAATACGAATTTCTTAAGTACAGAACACGGGAGTTATTTAAATTGGCTAAAATATCATTGGTTTGTTGATGTACAACAGACCAATGATATCTTGTCACAACTTCCCAATTTTGATTGGTTAATTGTTGATCATTATGGATTAGATAATAAGTGGGAGTCTGCTTTAAGAAAAAATGTAAGAAAAATAATGGTAATCGATGATCTTGCAAATCGAATGCACGACTGTGATTTGTTACTAGATCAAAATTTATACGATAACCTTAATGGTCGCTATAAAGATTTAATACCAGAGCACTCATTAGTAAAGTTGGGACCTAAATACGTTATATTGCGGCCGGAGTTTCATGCCGCTAAGAAATTTTCACGAAAAAGAACAGGAGAAATTGAGAGGATCTTTATTTTTTTTGGTGGGCATGATGTAACAAATGAGACATTAAAAACGTTAAGAGCCTTACAAAATATAAATAAAGCTAACTTAAAAATAGACGTTGTGGTAGGGAGCCAAAATCCGCATAAAGAGGAGATTCAAACTTATTGTAAGAGTGTTTCTAACGCTTCATATTATTGTCAAATAGAGAATATGGAAGAGCTTCTCGTACGAGCGGATTTAGGGATAGGAGCTGGGGGCACAACTACATGGGAACGATGCTTTCTTGGATTACCTTCTATAACAATTACAACTGCCCAAAATCAAATCGAAGTAACCAAGACTGTAGCGAGGCTTGGAGCTACATGGAATATTGGTACAGCTGAAAGTGTTACGGATAAAGCAATTACGAAATGCCTAAACAAACTTTTATCAGATTCTAAAATAGTAAAAGAAATGTCTAATAAAGCTCTTTCTATACAGTGTGCGAGTAATTCATATGAAATAGCAAAAATTATTTTAGGAGGATAGATGTTAAATATTAGGAATTTTCAATTGGAAAGGTTAGAAAAGAAAGATTTAGAACTTATTTTACAGTGGCGGAATACAAAAGAAATTCGCTCGGTTATGTATGAAGATCATCAAATAACAATAGACGAACATTTAAAGTGGTACGAAAAACTAGTAGTGGATGATACAAAAGTTGCAAGACTATTAACATATAAAGAAAAACCAATTGGATTTGTTAATTTTACAAAAATAGATGAAATGAATCAGACATGTTATTGGGGATTCTATATAGGTGAAAAACAAAGCGTAAAAGGTGCTGGAACTGTATTAGGTTTATTAGCATTAGACTGTATTTTTGAAACGAAAGACATACACAAAGTGTGCGCAGAAATAATAGAATCAAACCGTATTAGTTTAAACTTTCATCAGAAACTTGGGTTCCAAGAAGATGGAAGATATGAAAACTATATTTATAGGAATGATGATTATATTGATGTCATTATAATGACCCTGTCTCATGAACAATGGACGGAAAGGAAAGAAGCTATAAAAAAAGAACTTGAAGGTGAAAAAAATGAGTAAGTGAAAAAAATGAGTAATGTATATATCGGAGGTAGAGAGATTGGTAATAGCTTGCCACCATTTATTATTGCAGAAATGTCAGGGAATCATAATCAATCATTAGATAGGGCGTTGCAAATTGTAGAGGCAGCTGCGGAGGCTGGGGCACAAGGTTTTAAAATTCAAACATATACACCAGATACAATGACTTTAAATATAGAAAATGGTGATTTTTTAATTCACGATACAAAAAGTTTATGGAAGGGTAAATCACTTTATAATTTATATAAAGAAGCTTATACACCATGGGAGTGGCATAAACCAATTTTTGATCGCTGTATAGAGCTAGGAATGATACCATTTAGTACGCCGTTTGATGAAACAGCTGTAGAATTTCTAGAGTCATTAAATGTTTTATGTTATAAAATTGCATCTTTTGAAAATACCGATATTCCCCTCATACGTAAAGTAGCCGCAACAGGAAAACCAATAATCATTTCGACAGGTATGGCTTCGATAGCTGAACTAGATGAAACAGTAAGAGCTGCGAGAGAAGAGGGGTGTAAAGAATTAATTCTATTAAAATGTACAAGTACGTATCCTGCATCTCCAAAATCTACAAATATAGTTACCATACCTCATATGAAGGAGTTATTTAAATGTGAGGTAGGTTTATCTGATCATACACAGGGAGTAGGTGTATCTGTAGCGAGTGTCGCTTTGGGAGCCACAGTAATTGAGAAACATTTAACGCTCTCAAGATCGGATGGAGGAATTGACGCTAAATTCTCAATGGAACCAGCTGAATTTAAATTATTAGTAAGCGAAACTGAAAAAGCATGGGAATCTTTGGGGAATGTATATTATGGCCCTACTGATATAGAAAAAGATTCTTTAAAATTTAGAAGATCATTATATGTAGTAGAAAACATAAAGGCGGGGGAAGTCTTTACAAATGAAAATATTAAAGCTATTAGACCAGGGAATGGTTTATTGCCAAAACACTTATCCAAATTTATTGGAAAGAAAGCTAGTAGGGATATCGAAAAAGGAACACCTATTTCATGGGATTTAATTTGAGTGCGTTCGGGTGAAAAATCAAGAAGAACAGGCTCAAGCGGGGGCATCGTTCTTTTTCCTAAAATAAAAGATGATGATAAGAATCATGTGATATGTTTCAAACAAATTGAACGGACATTGCAAAATTCGTTTGATACAGATCAGCAGCAGATTATTGAGTTGAAGTATTTGGGGAATGAGAAAGTCAAAGATTCCTATGTTTATAATGAGTTGATGATGAGACGCGATAACTTTTATGAGAATAAAAAAGTAGCTATCCGTTTGATAGCTACTGCTTTGGGGATTATATAAATGGGAAAAATAAAGAAGTTTGCGGGAATGGCCTTAGTAGGCGCAATTGGATTAAGTGGTTTAAATTTATTTGGTGCAACAACTGCCAGCGCTGCAGAGTACGAGTCATCATTAAATTCAAAGCAATTCATAAACATTTCTAGTCCACAGTTACAAATCAACAACTTACAAGAAAACATTAATGCTCGGACTAGTGCTAAAATTGTAGGGAAAAATATTCAACTTGAAATTTATAATTTGGAAAACCCCTTTAATACACAATTCTACAAAAAAGTGTTATGGTCTTTTGATGCGGATCATCCATCTGGATCAGAAGAATCGCCTTCATACTTTCATTATGTAAATACAAAATCAAGCAGTTCAAAACTTAATTATACCAAAGCTAGCTTACCATTATGGAAGTATCCAGAAATAAAAGAAGATGCTACAATTTACGGCTATGTTCAAGCAAAAAATGGACTCTATTATCCAGCTGGATCAACACAAGTTACTAAATAAATGTCTTATTACTACTGTAATCATTGTAAGGATTACAAAAAGAAATATCATGATTGTCATAGAAGCAGTAAGAGTTATGAAAAATGTGATGAAAAACCATGGTTTAATGTAAAAGTGAATTGTTGTTCTGATGATAACGGATACAATCTTGTAAGAGCATCTGCTTTTAGAGCTGTGAGCACAGTTAATCAGAATGTGCCAGCAAATACATTTGTTAAAGTTTTATTCCAAAATGAACAATTTGATTTAGCGAATGAATATAACCCTGCAACATCCATTTTTATACCAAAGACAAGAGGCGTTTACTCTGTTATTGGAACAATTGCGTTCATTCCCAATAATCTAAACGCAAACTATAGAGCGCGGGTAGAAATTCGAGTTAATGGAAATCCGGCAATTGCAATAGATAATGATTTTTTTGGTCCAATAAACTTTGCTAATGTTGTAGCTGTTTCATCAATAATTCAATTGAATGCAGGGGATGTAGTTGAGGTTTTTGCACAAAGTAGCGTAGCTGGAGTTATTTCAAATGTAGAAAATAGTACGCATTTTGAAGCTGCAAGATTCCCGTCTCCAAAAGAATAAATGCATTATATAATTTATGGGATTATGATATTAGGAAGAGGGAATAAATTTATGAATACACAAGCTGCAAAAATAGCTGCAGAAACAGCTGCTCGAAATGCTTGGATTACAACGATAGTTACGTTAATTGCTTTGCTTATTACGAGTGGGATATCAATTTGGTCAGTTATGAGAAATAGTAGAATTACTAAGGAATTAGGAGAAAAGAATCTGGATTCTTTAGAGCAGAAAAGATATATAGATGCTATAAGCGCAGAAAGAATAAAATGGATAAATATTATGAGAGATAAGTTTAGTGAGTGTATTAAACTTATTTACACGCAAATGAATGAATTTAACAGATGGAAGGAATTGGTTTTTGATGAAAGTGTTCGAGATGAATTTAGGAATCGAGCGATTGAACTTACGTACGTAAATAATCAGATAGTATTATTGTTAAACACAACTGAACCTATTTCTGGAAAAATTATAAATTTACAATATAAAATCTCGAATCATTTAAGATCAAAGGATAATATTCCTGATTTTGAATATAAAAATTGGTCAGTATTAGCGGCAGACTTAACTTATTTTCATCAAGTGGTACTTAAAGCAGAATGGAAAAGAGTAAAGAAAGAGAACAAAAAAGGGGAAGAGATTAGTGATGAAGAGATGAATTATATATACAGAAGTAGCTAAATGTATGTTAGAAAAGATCCTAAATTCGCAAATGTGACTTATTATATGGATGGGAAATTAAAAGAATATTGTGGTGAAAAGAGTACTGTTAAAGACATTACTTTTAAACAATGTGAAGAATTTATTGAAAAAGTAACGCAAGATCATTCGGAAGAAGAGTTATCTCTTTTAGAGGATAGTCTAGAAATAGAGACAGATATGTATAAGCAATCTGGCTTTAAACAAACGACATTGAGTATATGGAGTTCAATTCTTGTGGGTACAACAGTAGCCATTTTTACTTTCTATAATACATATGTTCAGACTTTGTTTAATGTATTTGGGAAATCTGTTATAGATAATAGTAAGAACAAAGAAAATGCAATTAATGAAATGCAAAAGGTATATAATGTATCCTTTGATATTTCATTAAATTAGATGGTGAAATATGATGCTTGGTTAACCAAAGAAGGGTTAGTAAAAATAGAAGGATGGGCAAGAGATGGACTTACAGAAGAACAAATTGCTCACAATATAGGAATTAAGAGACAAACCTTGTACGAATGGAAAAAACGATTTTCTGTCATTTCTTACGCCTTAAAAAGAGGAAAAGAAGTTGTTGACCGTGAAGTGGAGAATGCTTTATTAAAGCGTGCGCTTGGTTATACGTATGAAGAAGTAACTGTAGAAAGACAGCGGATTACGGAAGATCACTTTCAGAGCATTGAGACGCGTCGTGTGAAGCGACAAGTTCCACCAGATACAAAACAGCTCTCATATTTTGGTTAAATGAGTAAAGTTATTGTATTTCCCTATAAGCCACAACTTCGGCAAAAACTCTTTCATTTTACAACTACAGATAAAAAATATTGGGCTGATGAAGTTTTATATGGTGGTGCGGCAGGTGATGGGAAGTCTGCTGCAATTGTAGGTGATGCCTTTAAGAATGCAGTAAAGTATCCAGGCATTAATATCTTGGTGCTACGTCGTACATTAGGTGAGCTAGAAGGCTCTATATTATTAAAGATGCTTGAATGGTATCCACGTGAGATATGCAAATACAATGCTTCTAAACACGTATGGGAAATTAAAGTAGGGAATACGATTTCTCGTATCTGGTGTGGTTATTGTGAGCAAGAAAATGATGTATATCGTTATCAAGGAAAAGAGTTTGAGATCATTTACATGGATGAAGCAACTCACTTTACCTATACACAGTTTAAATACCTTAGATCTCGTAACCGTACATCGAATCAACAAGCTCTTGCATTGGGTTTGCGTCCATAAATGAAACTCTTATACATTACTTCTGGTTACTCAAAAATCTATCAATATCTAGATCAAAGTATACAGGAAACACTTATCAATCAAAATTTCGAATGGTTAGCAGTACAGCCGAGTGAATTAATACAGCAATTGGATTTCATTACAACAACGTTCCATCCTGATATTGTTTTCACTTTATTAGGTAATCATCTACCTCAAAAAGTAATTCAATATTTCAAAAAAAGGAATATTAAATTAGCTGTCTGGTTAACTGAGGACCCATTTTCTATAGATAATTCTCTTCTTCTATTAAATAACTTTGATTGTATATTTACCATTGATAGCGAAGCACTTAACTATTACACTGATTTAGGATATGCCAATGTATATCACTTACCCTTAGCAACTAATATAGATGTATTCAAACCTGGTCTAAAAAACTCAAAATATAAAAGTGAAGTATTTTTTATTGGATATCCTTATCCAACCCGGGTAAGATTGATACAGTTTCTTTTGGAAAAAACCCCTTATCATTATACTATTATTGGTCAACACTGGAGAAATAAGTTATTTAAAAAATGGAAGAATCACCGAAGAATTAAAATTATAGAAGAATGGATTCCACCTCAAGAAGTTGCACTCTATTATAATAACGCTAATCTTATATTAAACCCTCATCGTAGTTATCTATTTCCACAGAATAAAAATATAAATAAAGTAAAAAATAATACCATTAATAATCGTACATTTGATATTGCAGCTTGCCAAGGTTTTCAAATAATTGAAGAAAAATATGACCTTTCATCTTTCTTCAATAAAGATGAAATTATATCCTATAACAGCTTTGAGGACTGTTCAAATAAAATATCTATTCATTTGAATGATACGATTTCAAAAAAATTAATGGTCGGAAAAATTTATAGAAAAGTTATTACACAGCATACTTTTCATGAGAGAATCCATTTTATAACGACTATTTTACAATCACACCTTCATTAATTGTTTAAAGGAGGGATAAATTTGTTCTTATGCACTTTATTTCGTTGTTCAGGTGGAATATGTAGTATTTTTAAAAATTTACAACCAGGCGAAGTTGTTACTGTGACTGGTAAATCTGGAAATATTATTGGACCTGCTATTTTTACAAACTTTAACCCTAATACTTGTATCGTCACATTAGAAGAGGAAAATTCAGTTACTCCTCCTACAACAAGTATTACTAAGATTAGTTGTAAAGAAATAGAAAGTGTTACGTTTATCTCATAAATGAAGACCAGAGATAGGTATAAAATTATTGTGATTGGTGCTGGTACTGCAGGACTATCTTCTACTGCACATTTGTTACGAAATGTATCCCCAGTGAAAGA
Source organism: Bacillus toyonensis (assembly GCA_046112185.1). Taxonomy (GTDB): domain Bacteria; phylum Bacillota; class Bacilli; order Bacillales; family Bacillaceae_G; genus Bacillus_A; species Bacillus_A toyonensis_A. Next base: position 19,155 of record CP170573.1, read on the forward strand.
AAATATAGCGGTTATTGATCCATCAACAAAACATTACTTTCAGCCACTATGGAGTTTAGTGGGGGGCGGAATTGTTTCAAAGGAAAGTACGATGCGTGATCAAGAATCGCTTATTCCAAAAGGAGCGACGTGGTTTCCAAAAAGTGTCGTTAAGTTGTTCCCAGATGAAAATAAGATACTTTTAGATGATGGAATGCTACTTGAATATGAAATTCTTATTGTAGCAGCCGGTATACAAATAAATTGGGATGGTATTAAAGGATTGAAGGAATATATTGGGTCTAATGGGATTTGTAGCAATTATTCTTATAAATATGTTGATTCTACTTGGAGGGAAATTGAAAAATTTAAAGGAGGAAATGCGGTTTTTACCCACCCAAATACTCCTATTAAATGCGGTGGCGCGCCACAAAAGATTATGTATTTAGCAGAAGAGTATTTTTGTAATAGCGGTGTTAGAAACAGAAGTAAAGTAATGTTTTATTCTGCGAACGCTAACATATTTCAGGTGCCACGTTATGCAGATACATTAGAACAAGTACTAGAAAGAAAGCAAATTATAACGAATTATAATAAAAACTTAGTTGAAATTATCGCTGAAAAGAGAGAAGCAATTTTTGAAGATACGCTAACAATGAAAAAAGAAACAGTACCATATAGTATGATACATGTTGTTCCACCAATGGGGCCACCTAACTTTATTAAAGAAAGTGAGATTAGTGATCATCAGGGGTGGGTAGATATAAGTCCTTATACTTTACAGCATGTACAATATAAGAATATTTTTGGACTTGGAGATTGTACCAATTTACCTACATCTAAAACTGGAGCGGCAATTCGAAAACAAATACCTGTATTAAAACAAAATATTTTAGACGTACTTAATGGAAGAGACTTGCAGGCTAATTATGATGGATATACATCCTGTCCGATTGTTACAGGATATAAAAGTCTTATACTAGCTGAATTTAACTATAAACATGAGCCTCAAGAAACGTTTCCGTTTAATCAAGCGAAAGAACGGTATAGTATGTTTTTACTTAAAAGATATATGTTGCCATATATGTATTGGAATTTAATGTTGAAAGGGATTCTATAATTGGAGGGAATAGCTATGCTTTTAAAATATTTTTATGATGAAAAATTAGCTCATGCTTCCTATTTAGTTGGCTGTCAGAAGGAAGGCGTAGCAATTGTTATTGATCCTGGCCGCTATATAGAACAATATATAGAATTTGCTAAAAAAGAAGGGATGGAAGTAATTGCTTCGGCTGAGACTCACATTCATGCAGATTTTCTTTCTGGGTCTAGAGAACTTTCCCTTCTTTTTAATGCAAATTTATATGTATCAGATGAAGGAAATAGTGAGTGGAAATATCAATATCTTAACGAAGGCCGATACAATTTGGTTAGAGAGGGAACAGAGTTTAAGGTTGGTCATATAAAATTCAATGTAATTCATACCCCAGGGCATACGCCTGAAAGTATTTCCTTTTTAGTAACCGATACAAGTCAAAATAATTATACGAATGATAAACCGATAGGAATATTCACAGGTGATTTTATATTTGTAGGAGATATAGGTAGACCCGATTTACTAGAAATTGCTGTTGGTATTAAAGATACCGCAAAAATAGGAGCGAAACAATTATTTGATTCTATACAAAAAATAAAAATACTCCCCGATTATTTGCAAATATAGATGTTTAATTGGGCGTTTCAGTGTAATGATGAAGATAATTTTGTATCGAATTTATTGACGGGACAGCCAGAGCCTCCAAAGTATTTTCCATTAATGAAGAATTTAAATAAGTATGGTCCACCAACTCGTAAGAAGAGAGAAATTACTGCTATTTATACAATAGAAGAACTTCAAGAAGTGATGAGGGGTGTTCAGCAAATAGTTGATATAAGGGATGTAGAGTGTTTTGCTGCTGGCCACATCGAGAAGTCAATTAACATACCTTATAACAATTCTTTCACAACTTGGTGTGGGGGAATATTAGATTATAAAAAAGAAACTTTAATAATTTTAGATGCGGAAAAGGTTAAAGTAGAGGAAGTTATTAGAGACTTTGAGTCCATTGGCTTAGATAATATTATTGCTTTTGCACCTTCAAAGGTAATTCAGAGATTCCAAAGTTTAGAGATGTATAAGGAAAAAACATCAAATGAATTATATCCGTTAATAAAAGATGAAAGTGTCAAGGTTATCGATGTGCGTAGTAAAAAAGAGTGGGATGAAGGACATCTTCATGATTCAATACATATCACTTTAGGTAATCTACTTGAACGGCTAGATGATGTACCGAAAAATTGTCCAATAGTTTTACAATGTCGAACGGGGTTACGTTCCGCTATAGCAGCTAGTATTTTACAAAGAGCTGGTATAAAGGAAGTAGTTAATCTAAAGGGAGGATTTCTTGCGTGGAAAAAGTCGGGATTACCATACGAGAATTAATTGTTTTTAGGAATAACTGATTCAGGAGGGGTAGATGCTTCTACGATTACACAAGTAAAATATAACCAAGGCGGGGCAAAGTATATATATACAAATGCACCTGAAGTTGTATACGATAATCCAAATATGGGATCGAACTTTGACGCTGGTAAGTATGCTTACTACACAAACGAAAGAATATTAGAAGCAAATCAAGAATATAGTGCTGAATTTTTTAATCGAAATTATACAGGGTCTACATTGAAATTTGGATATGCTATACACAATGAAGATCGTATACCACAAACTATAAGAATTAAAAATAGTGCTGTAAATGCGGCATACCCGGTTAGCCCTGACGGTTCTTGGGACATAATGGGGATTACATCTAGTACTATAGTTAAGTATGGAAATAGTAGCAATGATCAAGCTATTACTATTCCAGCAGGTGGCCATGTATTTATATTAGAGAAAGAGGTAGAAGACACTTTTGCAGTTAATGGGAAAATTAAATTCATTTCGAATACAAAATTAACACTACGTCAATTTGTTTCAAAGAAAAAACCAGATGGACAGTTCCCTAGCCCTTCAGAAATCTTTGATTCCATAAAAACACCACAGGTTAAAAATTATAATAAAAATACTTCAACTGCTAATTATAATTACGATGAAAGGTATGCTGTTATTGATAATGCGACAACAAGAAGCTTTTATGTAGGTTCAAAAACAAGTAAAGCCAATCCTCAATCCCATGTTGGTATTAATGAATACGAAGCACCTATATGGTATCTAGGAAATTCTAACCCAACTCTTGAAGGGAATTATGGAATTGTTTACGACTTTCAATTTAAAAATGCGGCAGGAAAGAAAATTAGAATTAAACCTGAAATTATTTCAGAAAATGATAAGCCATCTGATCCAGAGAAATTTCCGCCACTAGCATTTTTTTCACAAGTAACTTATTGGACTTCAGGAGCTTGGAAAAGTACTACTAAATTAACCAAACCCGATCAATATCATTATATAACTATTCCAACAGATCAACATGTAAAATTCATTTTACCAAGTGGTAATAATGGTAATAATCTTTTTGAAATCATTGAATAAATGACAAAAAAGATCCTTCTACTAGGAACCTTTCTGTTAGCAGCTAGCCTATTAGGTTGCAAAGATACAGAACACAAGGATACTCTAAATAAAATGGAAACACCTCAAAAAAATCCTGAAGTTGAAAAAGAAAAAATTCCATTTAATAATATGACAACAGAAGAATATTTGAAGAACTATAATAATATAAAGAGTACATTATCTGCTCAGGATATCAAAATTCTCCCATTTAATCTTGAGCTAGAAAAAAAATCTAATACATATAGATTTTATTATCCAAAAACAAGAGATGATTCAGATAGAAATGCAAAATGGGTAAGTGTTATGTTAAGGGAAGGCGAAAAAAAAATTGATGGAATTATGTATAATGGCCATGCAGATAAACCTACGATTAAAGCGATGATACAAGCTACTAACATTACATGGACTAATGAATTAGATCAATTAATTGATTCAATTGGACATGAAGATTTTTCAAAAACAGTACAACTTGAAAAGATGAAACTATCAGTTAAAGGTAATTCGAATAATATTACAGTTATGATAGATTCAATTAAGTTAAACCCACCTGAATCTCTTTAAATGCAACAACAAGTCGAATTAGATTCTTCTCTTGCTGTTTCTTCTAAAAAGACAATATGGAAAAATCGTACATTTACATTTGTATTTACAGGTTATACTTTGTCAATGTTTGGGAATTCATTTCACAGTATTGCTTTAAATCTCTGGGTACTGCAATCCACCGGTAGTGCTAAATTAATGTCTACGATCGCCATAACTCATATGGTTATGAGCATGTTGTTTTCTTCCATCGCAGGTACTGTTGCTGATAGGGTCGATCGCAGAAAATTAATGTGGATAACAGATATGATACGAAGTCTTTTGATACTAGGTATTGCACTTTGTATTGCACTCCCTGGCACACCATTTATTCTCATTATTATCTTAACTGCCCTCACTTCTTGCGCAGGGCTATTTCAATCTCCCGCCTTCCATGCTTCCTTAATCGATATTGTAGGAAAAGAAAAAGTTCAACAAGCAACTGGTGTATTAAATGTCGCAGATAACGTTTCCCGAATATCAGGGCTAGCTATAGGAGGAATTGTCGTTGCAGCCTTTGGTGGGAGCATCGCTATTTCAGTGGACGCATTTACTTTTATGCTATCTGCCATTCTAGTGTTGTTAAGTGGAAAATTTCCTAATTCTATTAAAAAATCTGATGTGAAAAACTCATTTCATGAAGACCTTATTGCAGGATTTAAGTATATATGGAAGAATCCATTTGCTAAGTCTGTTATTATTCTCTCACCCACTTTAATTACATTTTTCACCGCTTCTTTAATGCTTATCCAGGTAATGTCTGTAAAAGTATGGAAAGCAAATCCTATTGAATTTGGAATAATAGAATCCAGTATTCCAATAGGTTATATGTTAGGCGCAGGGATTATCATCTTTTTTGATAAAAAATTACATCGTCGTGGTTGGTGGATAATTCTTAGTATGGTTTTATTGGCTCCAATCTTTGTAGGAATATCCTTTGCACCATCAGTACTGTATGCAGTGCCTTTAATTCTACTCTTGGGAATACTTTTTTCGTTCTGCACACTGTTAGTCAATGTCATTATTAAGGTTGAGGTATCACCCGAATTGCAAGGTAGAACCTTTGGAACACTTGGTTCCCTTACGAGTATAGCATCACCAGTCGCTCTAGCTATTTCCTCATTTTTTGCTGACATATATGGTCCACCATTAATCTTATTAATAAATGGAGTCTTATTATTTATTTCAGGGCTAATTGTGCTGTTCTTTCTTAAATCAATTAGATCATATAAATAATTGAAAGAAAAAGATAGTCTTAAATTTAGTAGGGGTAGTGTAAATTTTTCTAAAGATATAATATATCAAATTGTAACTGACAGGTTTTTTAATGGATGTCCATCATACAACCCAAAAGGAGAGTTATACGATGAATCCAGAAGAAATAAAAAGAAATACTTTGGTGGGGATTGGATAGGGATTATCGAAAAATTAAATGCAAATTATTTTACTGAACTCGGTGTGACGTCTCTATGGATATCTCAACCGGTTGAAAATATTTTTACACCAATAAATGATTTGGTAGGAAGTACTTCATATCATGGGTATTGGGCTCGTGATTTTAAAAGAACAAATCCTTTTTTTGGAACATTTGAAGACTTTCAAACATTAATCAAAACTGCTCATGCAAAAGACATAAAAGTTATTATGGATTTTGCACCGAATCATACCTCACCTGCATTACACGATGATGCGACCTATGCTGAAAATGGTAGATTATATGATGATGGATTATTACTTGGTGGATACGATAATGATTACAATCATTATTTTCATCATAATGGTGGAACGGATTTTGAAGAATATGAAGATGGAGTTTATCGTAATTTATTTGATCTTGCAGATCTAAATCATCAAAATATCGTTATTGATTTGTATTTTAAAGAAGCTATTAAACTATGGTTAGATCAAGGAATAGATGGCATACGGGTTGATGCAGTGAAACATATGTCATACGGCTGGCAAAAAAGTTGGCTAAATTCGATCTATAATCATAGGCCAGTATTTATTTTTGGTGAATGGTATATAAATCCGAATGAGTATGATCATAGAAATGTTCATTTTGCAAATAATAGTGGTATGAGTTTGTTAGATTTTAGTTTTGCTCATAAAGTACGTGAAGTTTTTCGAGATGGAATTGATTCTATTTATGGTTTACACAAAATGATTGAAGAAACATATCAAACTTATAATGATGCGAACAATCTTGTTACTTTTATTGACAATCATGATATGGATCGTTTTCACATGAAGGAACAAAGTAAACGTGGAGTAGAACAATCATTGGTATTTTTATTAACTTCAAGGGGGATACCTTCTATATACTACGGTACAGAACAGTATATGGTTGGGAATGGAGATCCGAATAATCGTGGTCAAATGGAATCTTTTGATGTAAATACAGACAATTTTAAGATAATACAAGCTTTATCTTCGCTACGTAGATTAAATAATGCACTTCCATATGGAACTACTAAGGAACGGTATATAACAGATGATCTCTATGTATATGAAAGATGCTTCGGCAGTGATGTGGTATTAATAGCTTTGAATCGAAATTTAACAGAAGGATGTGAAATAAAAGATGTTAAAACAGCACTTCCTTCTAGAAAGTATAAAGATATATTAGAGGGCCTTTTAGATGGTGAGGTAATTACGGTTGAGAATAATAGTATAAATTCATTATGGCTCGGACCAGGATCAGTACATGTTTGGCACCATAAAGGAGTAAATAGTTTACCTTTAATAGGAACTGTGGGACATAAAATGACTACAATTGGTCAAATAATTTGTATTGATGGATGTGGTTTTACTTCTAAAAAAGGATCTGTATTTTTTGAGGAAGAAGAAGCGGAAGTGATTTCATGGTCAAATACTAGTATTCAAGTAAAAGTTCCAGTGGTTAACGACGGTAAATATGGAATTACTGTTGTAACAGATAAAGGAACTAGAAGTAATATCTATAAACATGTGGAGGTCTTAAATAAAAAACAAGTTTGTATTCGATTTGTTATTGAAAACGGATATGAAATACCCGATAGTGAAGTTTTTATAATGGGGAATACTTATTCATTAGGGGATATGAACCCTTGCAAAGCAGTAGGGCCATTTTTTAACCAAATCATGTATCAATTCCCTACTGGTTATTTTGATATAAGTGTTCCAGCAGATACCCTACTGGAATTTAAATTTATTAGAAGGGTAAATAAAACACTACTTATTGAAGGGGGAGAGAATCATAGATACCAGACACCAAAGTTTGGAACGGGAGAGGTTGTGGTAAAATGGCAAACCGCAGAAAAATCTATCTTGGTTGAGATTTAAGTGAAAAATCCAATATTGGAGGTTGCTATGGTACAAGCTTCTAAAGTGATTACTATTGAAGATTTTTACTCTGAAACACTGGGGAATAGTAGGGAATTATTTGTATATTTACCACCTGGTTACGAAAAGCATTCACTGCAAAGGTATCCTGTATTATATATGCATGCCGGGCAACGTCTATTTGAACCTTTAATAAAAAATGATGAATCATGGAATGTCCACAAGACAGCTGATGAGCTAATTTTTGAAGGGAAAATTCAAAAAATAATAATTGTAGGTATAGCACATAAAAGAATTATAGAGAACAATGAGTTTTGTCATTTTATTTCACCAGATAAACATATAAAATGCTCAGGTTTATTATATGAAAAATTTATAATCAATGAGGTGAAACCTTATATCGATGATAATTTTAGAACAATGTCTGACGCTGAAAATACCGCTTTAATAGGATCTTCAGCAGGAGGCTTGTCAACTTATAATATCGGTTTCCGTAACCCTAAAGTGTTTGGGAAAATAGGGATGATATCTCCTTTCTTTGTGAAAGTCGAAGATGACCATTCAGAATTAAAATTATATGAGATGTATAAAGGGAAAAAAGACTTGAAAGTTTGGATGGATATAGGTAGTGCAGAAGGCTTTTTCTTGGTGAAACATGTAAGAGATATTGCAGAAACTTTATTAAAAAATGGTTACCAATATAGAGATAATTTAATTTTTTATCAGGATCCAAATGGTGCTCATTTTGAAAAAGACTGGGGAGATCGTATGCATCTTCCATTAATATATTTCTTTGGAGATATAGGGAATATAGTTAATGTTGCCTTAGATGGGCGAGATGAAGTTGGATTAACTGGAATGAAAGTGAAAATTAATCCAATTGTGACGTACGATAGTGGCTTTAAAATGAGTGATTTAGATGGTGTGTTTTTAGTCAATAACCCAGATGTATTAGAGGTTATGAATGATGGAACGATTATACCCAAAAAAATAGGAGAAGCCGAAGTCACCTTTGTAGCACAAGGTGTAAAGGGAATGCCAAAAAAATATAAGGTAATAGAAACATTATCAGAATTTGTAGATGTTTCCGTAACAGTCGAAGTACCTGAAAATACACCAGCTGGTGAACGAATTTATATGAGTGTAGGTATGATACTAGATAGAATAGAAAAAAATCGTTTTGCTGGGAACTTTACAGTGCCAAGGGATCTTGCATGCAAGTTTAAGTTTTCAAGAGGCTTTAGGCTCTTTGAAGTGGATAAATTTGGACAACCTATTCAAAATAGGGAATTTAAAGCTACTAAGGACTTACAGTTAAATTATACTGTCGAGAACTGGATAGGACTATAAGTGAGTGCTGCAGTGAAAATGAAGGAATTAACACCAACCTTTGATGTTCCTTATTATTATTCATGTTATATACCAATTCTTCACGATAAATTAAAAAGTATGGGTAGTATTAGTTACATGAGCTTAATAGCAAATGAAGAATTATATAGCATACCATCTTACCGTGTGGATACTACCACATCTTTACCTTCTGTAGCTAGATATACACAGTTGTTAGAACATAATCAAACATTTCGTATGGAGAAAAATGTATATTCTGATTTTGGAAAAGGTCTTCAATTTATAAAAGAATGTCTGGATCGTCAAGAAGTTTTTATTGCCTTAGGAAGTACATTTTTTCTACCTTATAGTAATGATTATTTGAACCCAAAATTTATAAAGAGTCATATAGATATCCATACGGATAAGTATGTTACAGACCACTACCTAGCAATTAACAAACTTACAGAAGATAGTGTATTTGTTCAAGATCCTGTCCCTAATAAATATATGGGAGAGATATCACTTGAGGAGTTTCATTCTTTTTGGAAAGGTGGAAGAGGTATACCTGAATTGGTTCAGGCAAAAGGAATAGAAAGAATCTCATCTTACTCCTCAATTAATGTGATTATAGAGGAAAAAATAAACCTAGAAAATATTAGAGATATTTTTTTGAGAACATTACAAAAGATATCAAGTGAGTATATTAGAGGTTTAGTTATGAGAAAAAACAATAAGATATATTATTTTGGCAAGATTGCAGCACTTGAACTTAAAGAAAATATAAATACCGATTTTCATAAGCAACGAAACATGTTTCCTTTGTATTTAAAATGTTTATTTGATATGAGATGGAGTAGATATTTTTTATATGACTTACTTATAGATATGAATGATTTATTTAAAGATAAATTTATGCATCTTGCTAGTGATTTAATGGATATAAAGCAATCATGGGAAAGACTGTATAAGATTGCACATATTAAATTATTAAAAAAAGATAGTAACTTAAGTGATCTTGAATCTTTTAATTTGATAATGATGGATGTTATTACTAGAGAGAGTGTATTACATGAGAATATTTTATTTCTTCTGCAACATAATTATAGTCTCCAGTCTTGAATGATTCATAAAAAGGAGTGCATTTACTTGGAAGATACTAATAAAGAAAAAATTATTCAAATCGTATTGTGCTGTGTTGAAGAAGTGAATGAAAATCTTGAAAATAAAATTGATCTTAAAAAAGGCTTGAAAGCACATCTTTATGATTGGGAAGGGTATTTAGATTCATTGGGACTGGTATCTTTATTGGTAAGTATTGAACAAGGCTTAGAAGATGAATTGGGTTTATCCGTTGATTTGGTTAATTTAGATACAATGTCACAACATAATAGCCCATTTAAAACAATAGAAACGTTAGTTGCGTATATTATAGAATGCCAGGAAACGTTAAAATCACTAACATAGATGCATATTGATTTTCTATTAGAAAGGTTTGAACTGAACAAAGAATGCGAAGCTATTGTTTGGGAGGATAAAACTTACACGTATGAGTGGTTACTAAATCAAACAAAGATTTATACTAGGGAGTTAAATGAACATAGAAAGATGGATTATAAAATAGTCTCTTTAGAAGCGGATTATTCTCCATATTCCATAGCAATGTTTTTAGCCCTTATTGAATTAGGATGTACAGTAGTACCAATCTTAAATTCCTTGGTTGACAGGAAGAAGAAAGAATATTATGAAATAGTTGAATTAGAAACAGTGATTAAAGTTGAAAGTGGACGTTTTGAAATCATTAATATGCAAAGAGATTACATTCAAAATGAATTATTATTACAACTGAAAAAGTTAAAACATCCCGGATTAGTATTGTTTTCATCTGGCACAACTGGACACAGTAAAGCAATTGTACATGATTTTACATTACTTCAAAAGAAGTACAGCATTGAAAGAAGTGCAAAGCGGGTTATACCATTTATGTTATTTGATCATATTGGGGGAGTTAATACGCTTTTCCAAATTCTTTCTAGCCTAGGGTGTTTGGTAATTATTGATGAACGTACCCCTAATCGAGTATGTAATATGATTGAGAAACATCAAGTGCAAGCTTTACCAGCATCACCAACTTTTATAAATTTACTTATACTGAGTGAGGTTTATAAAAAGTATAAATTAAATAGTTTGCAGACTATTTCTTATGGATCAGAAGTTATGCCTGAGGCTACATTAAATAAAATAAACGAAATATTCCCTCATATTAAAATTATACAAATGTATGGCTTGTCAGAATTGGGGGTTTTATATTCACAATCTAAATCGAATGATTCTTTGTGGATTAAGCTAAGCGATGGGAATATTGAGTCAAGAGTTGTGGATGGAATGTTGCAGGTTAAATCAATGTCTACGATGATTGGTTATATTAATGCTCCAAGTCCATTTACCATAGATGGCTGGCTTATGACAGGAGATATGGTGGAAGTAGATGGAGATTATATTAAAATCTTAGGAAGAAAATCAGAGCTTATAAATATTGGCGGGGAGAAAGTATTTCCAGCTGAAGTTGAAAATGTAATACAGCTAATGAGTGGAGTAGAAGAGGTCGCCGTAGTTGGTGAAAAAAATGTAATCACGGGGCAAATGGTTAAGGCTGTTGTTAAATTGAGTACGAATGAAACTGTAAGTGAATTTAGAAAGCGATTGAGAGAGTTCTGTAAAGATAAACTACCGGTATATAAGATTCCACAGAAAGTGGTTCTAACAACTGAGAAAATGCATACAGATAGGTTTAAAAAAAATAAGAAAGTATTTATGTAAGTGGTATTTAAAACAAAGCCTGCTCAATTGAGACCGGTATATATACAAATTCATTTGGAAGACATCATGAACCAATTACAACCTGGCCAAGACTATGAAGTACATGATGTATATGTAGGGAGCAAAGACAAACTACCCACTCGCATTGTGGTTTATAGATGTACAGAGGCGCAAAAACAGAAACGTCTACATGATCGAGCTATTCGTGAAAAGAAAAAAGGGATTACATATACAGAGCTTACGAAACTTTTACAAGGAATTACGGTATATATGACAAACATTCCTACGGAATGGGTACCGAAAGAGAAAATCTATGATTTATATTCACTGCGTTGGCAAATTGAGCTGTTATTTAAAATATGGAAATCTTGGTTTCGAATGATTTATGTATCCGAGATTTAGATGAACTCCCTTCAACCAGGACAAACATGTGAAATAGCTGATGCTTATGTAGGAATGATTGATAAAGTGCCAGCTCGTGTAATTGTTCATAGATTAACAAAACAACAGCAACAAAAACGATTACAAGATCAAGCTGTAAGAGAAAAAAAGAAAGGAATGAAGTATTCTCCTCGTAGTAAACGACTCAGTGGTATCAATGTATATATGACAAACACCCCTACAGATATTGTCCCGATGGGACAGGTACATGACTGGTATTCTTTGCGTTGGCAAATCGAAATTTTATTTAAAACGTGGAAGTCATTCTTTCAAATTCATCATTGTAAAAAGATAAAACCAGAACGATTGGAGTGCCATTTAAATGGTCAATTGATTGCCATTCTACTCTGTTCTTCTATCATGTTTCAAATGCGCCAATTGCTCCTCATAAAGAAAAAACGAGAGCTTAGTGAATATAAAGCCATATATATAATTAAAGACTATTTTCTTCTTCTATTCCAAACTATACAAAAAAACACCCAAGAGCTATCAAAGGTGTTACTTCGACTGTTCAATCTCCTACAGCAAAACGGGCGGAAATCCCATAGGTATGAGAAGAAAACAGTCTTTGATATATTAGGTGTCGTTTATAACTGTACCATGTCTGATAACCAAGCAGCTTAAATGGAGAACAAAAATGGGCAAGAATTTCAAAGGAAAATGCAAGCACGTCATTTAGTCATGCTATCACTTGGTGGGGTGATTGGAACTGGCTTATTCTTAAGCTCGGGTTACACTATTCAACAAGCTGGCCCCTTTGGAACAATTCTATCCTATCTGATTGGTGCGCTAGTGGTTTATCTAGTTATGCTATGTTTAGGAGAGCTTTCCGTACATATGCCTGAAACGGGCGCATTTCATAGTTATGCAGTTAAATACATTGGACCAGGTACAGGGTATACAGTAGCCTGGTTGTATTGGTTAACTTGGACTGTTGCTTTAGGTTCTGAATTTACAGCCGCAGGATTACTTATGAAGCGATGGTTTCCATCGATTAATGTTTGGGTATGGAGTGCTCTTTTTGCCATTTTGATCTTTGTATTAAATGCCCTGACTGTTAAATTTTTCGCCGAATCCGAATTTTGGTTTTCATCGATAAAGGTTATAGCTATTGTGATTTTTATTGCTTTAGGAGTAGCGGCAATGCTAGGGTTTCTTCCGATGACTCATTCAAAAGCAGCACCATTCTTTTCTAATTTTACAAGTGGAGGTTTATTTCCTCATGGTGCTACGGCCATTATAATGACCATGCTTGCGGTTAATTTTGCTTTTTCGGGAACAGAATTAATAGGCATTGCAGCTGGAGAAACAGCGAACCCGGAAAAAATGATACCGAAGGCCATTCGAACTACTCTGTGGAGATTGATCATCTTTTTTGTAGGAACGATTGTTGTTTTATCTGCGTTATTGCCTATTTCCGATGCAGGGGTATTAGAGAGCCCTTTTGTTGCAGTTCTAGAACGAATTGGGGTGCCATATTCAGCTGACATAATGAATTTCGTTATCTTAATAGCCATTTTATCTGCGGCAAACTCAGGCCTTTATGCCTCTTCTAGAATGCTTTGGTCGCTTGCTAATAAGAATACGATATCCCCGATTTTTGGAAAAATGACGAAGCAAGGTGTTCCAATCAACGCCGTCATTTTCAGCATGGTGGGTGGAGCTTTGGCTTTGCTCTCAAGTATTGTGGCACCAGATACTGTCTATATCGTACTTGTTTCCATTTCCGGTCTAGCAGTAGTTGTAGTTTGGATGAGTATTAGTGCTTCCCAGTTCCTATTTCGCAGACAATTTTTGAAAGAAGGGAATTCTGAAAAAGACTTGATTTATCGCACACCACTATATCCATTAGTACCAATTGCTTCTTTTATCCTTTGTCTGGCATCGTGTATTGGAATTGCATTCGATCCAACACAGAGAATTGCCTTATATTGCGGCATACCGTTTATTTTGTTTTGCTATGGAAGTTATTATCTAACAAAAAATCTAAAAAAGAGGGGCGTAGATTATGTCGAACAAAATCAACCCAATTGAATGTCGAACAAAATCAACCCAATTGATGCTATTTTATCCCAGCATTCCATTATGCTTCTTGACGGAGCATTAGCTACAGAATTGGAGGCGCATGGATGTAATTTGGACGATCCCCTTTGGTCGGCACGTGTGTTACTAGAAAATTCGGAACTAATTTATCAGGTTCATTCGGACTATTTTCGTGCTGGAGCGGACTGTGCCATAACAGCAAGCTATCAAGCTACTATTAGTGGTTTTTCCGCACATGGAATACAAGAACAGGAAGCTTTGGAATTAATTAAGAAAACGGTGTTACTTGCAAGAAGGGCAAGAGATGATTTTTGGAAGGAAAATAGGCAAACGAATAGGCCTAAACCATTGGTTGTTGCATCAGTTGGGCCGTACGGAGCTTACCTTGCAGATGGTTCAGAGTATGTAGGCAACTATGGTGTGACAGATAAAACATTAGCAGACTTTCACCGTTCGAGAATGTCTGCGTTAATCGAAGCAGGTGCAGATCTATTGGCATTTGAAACGATTCCTTCTCTGCAAGAAGCAAGAGTATTAGATGCATTATTGCGTGAGTTTCCAGAAACATATGCGTGGCTTTCCTTTTCGCTAAAAAATGAGAAAGAGATTAGTGAAGGTATGAAACTCGTGGAGTGTGCACGAGCTTTTGAGAAAAGTGAACAAATTGTAGCGATAGGCATCAATTGTGCGCCAGTAACCGTTGTGACTGGTGCAATCCAAGAGTTGAGGGCAAACACCAAAAAACCGATTATTGTTTATCCAAACTCTGGTGAAACTTATAATCCAGAAACAAAAACATGGCATGGTCATGAACAATGTAACTCGTTGGATATTCAATCTGAAGAATGGTACCAAGCAGGTGCACGTTTAATAGGTGGATGCTGCAGAACGACACCTTATCACATTGAGGAGATATCAAACAAGTGGCGTTCTTCCGAGTTTTTCTATTCGAACGAAGCAAAACAGTAATTGCCAAACAAAGACCAGTTAAGTCTATTCATTATTAGATTAGTATTAGGTTTAACATTTTTTACCCATGGACTTACAAAATTTCAAGATGGAATCCATAATACAGAAAATTTTTTCAACAGTTTAGGAATATTTGAATGGCTTGCTTATCCAGTCGCAATTCTTGAGCTAATTGGTGGAATTTTAATTATTTTAGGGCTAGGTACAAGATTTATTTCAACCTTTTTTTCTATACTTATGGCTGGAGCGATTATTACCGTAAAATTCAATAATGAATTTATAGGAGGCTATGAATTTGAGTTATTATTATTAGCGGTATCTTTATTTTTTGCGGTAACTAACATCCAATCTATTTCCTTAGATAAATTACTACTGAATCGTAAAACTAAGCAACAGCAAACTTTATAAATGATTATACAAGAAAAATTATCTTTTTCAGATTTAGATTCATTAGGTTCAACTACAGATTCCATAATGGACGCGTTTAAAGATCTTTATGGGCTACTTCCTTATGAAATCGCAATAAATAATGAGACATTTCCAATTCATAATAAGCCTGCTATTACTGAACGTTATGGTCACGCTTGTTATAAAACGCTTGGCCCTTTTATATTCAGCAATATTGAAGAGCCTTCAAAGAATGAAGTAAGCCTAGGGGAACAATTTGTATTTAATCCTAGTAATGAAGAAGCAGAAATTATAGTCACAATAAAAGAGCAATGGGCTAATATTCAATCTTGGACTTCGGAATCTACTACAGGTTTAACTTTAACATCAGATTTTACCATGGAAGGTGAATTTCAATTCGGCAACAAATTTAATATTTCAACTTTTGTGGGAGAAAGTAATTCAAAATCCATCATTACCTCCCTTTCCATTGAGCGTTCTATTAAAGTACCTCCAAATAGTAAGATAAAAGTTACAACAGTCGGAACATTAATTACAGAAATTCTACATTTCCAATCAATTATATCGGTAAACGGTATGTTTGGTGCATGTTTTCCACGGATGGTTCGTGGGCATTACGCTGGATTCAAAAGTGCCGGTCACATCCTAAATAAAACATTTGGATCCATTAAAGGGGCCATTAATAGTACAATAATTAAGGATATTCAAATAAAAACTGGAAAGATAGAGCCTTATTTTATTAACCAAAAATGGGAAAGTTGAATGCATTCATTGAGAAAAACAAGTTATTGTGTATTTGCACTATCGATATTCAATACAGGCATTGGTATGTCCTATAGTGATAGCCCTATATTTACTAAAATACAACCTGCCGTACTACAAGAAGAAGATACAAGATTAGAAGTAGAATATGAGAGGGATGTATCTGCAGAGCCAGAAAAGGTTGTTGAAACTGAAAATGTACATATAGAACAAGAGAAAGAGATAGTAAGGCCATTGGATGTGCCGCTTATTTTACAAAAACCAGAATTGATGCGCGGTTGTGAAGTGACCAGTCTTGCAATGGTATTACAGTTTTCTGGTGTTCAAGTCGATAAGATGGAATTAGCTTCGAAAATAAAGCATGTACCATTTCAAAGTAATGGTTTGAAGGGAAATATGCACAAAGGGTTTATTGGGGATATGGCTACTTTTGATAAACCTGGATTAGGTGTTTATGTAGAACCGATATTAGAATTGGGAAAATTATATGTAACAGAAGAAAAAGTGAAGAATCTCAGTCACAAAGAACCTCAGCAAATTTATGAAGCCATAGATCAAGGACTCCCTGTATGGGTATTAACAAATGCTCTTTTTAAACAGTTACCTGATGATCAATTTTATACATGGAAAACAGAAACGGGCGAAATGAAAGTGACCTATCAACAACATAGTGTCGTTGTGACAGATTATGATGACCAATATGTATATATTAACGATCCGTTAAAGACGGAGAAACATATAGCAATCAATCGAAATGATTTTGAACAAGCATGGATTCAAATGGGAAGGCAAGCCATGGCCATTTCGATGTAGATGAAAATTGAAATGAAAAAAGTGTTAATCATTGAAGATGAGAAAATCATACGAGAGGCAGTATCGCAATATTTCTCGCATGATGGATATGAAGTAGTAACAGCGGAAGATGGGCAAATTGGATTGGATATGTTTGCTTCACATGAGGATATCAATTTGATCATATTAGATATTATGCTCCCTGTTATGGATGGGTGGTCCGTTTGTAGACGGATTCGTAAGAACTCTATGGTTCCTATTATTTTATTAACAGCTCGAAGTGATGAGGATGATACATTACTGGGGTTTGAACTAGGAGCAGATGACTATGTAACGAAACCATTTAAACCTTCCATATTATTAGCGCGAGCAAATCGCTTATACAAAGAAACAAATCAAATTGTACAATTCCAGGACTGCATTGATTTATGTGGTATTCGTTTAGATAAATCGGCACGTACTGTTTCGATAAATGAACAAAAGGTTGAGTTTACACATACAGAGTATGAAATTTTACTTTCTTTAATGCAGCATAAGGATCAAGTATTAACAAGGGAAACGTTGATTACGAACATTTGGGGATATGATTATGATGGAGATGATAAAACATTAACGGCACATATGCGTAATGTACGCGTGAAGCTTGGGGAGAAAGCAAGACATATCACAACTGTCGTACGGACGGGGTATAAGTTTGAGGTAGATAGATAAATGAGAAAGAAAATTGTATTTCAATTATTTTCCCTTACTTTTTTACTTTGCTGCATGATCATCGCTGTTATATTTTTTGGCCAAATGTATGTGACGAAATACTTGTATATTGATAAGGAAAAAGAAAGTGTTCAAAAACAATTACAACAGTATGAAAAGTACTATGAATCTCATTCACAAGAAGAGAAGAAAATGCAAAACATAGAAGAGAAGTTTGCAAACCAGCATGGCATTTTGATTGCAAGGCTAGATAAAGAAGCAAATATTAAAATGTTGCCATCAGGGGATTATTATTTGAAAGTCGTAGATAGAAATGACCCTACAAAAACTTCTAAAGTTGTGTTTAATAATTTTGTTAATGCAAAAGAACATTTGGGTTCGAATTTTAGTATTATTATTACGGATTTCATTAATAAATTATCTAATGTGGCTCTCTTGGATGTAGCTAGTAAGGATGTAAGCAAGGATATAGTTACCCCAATGAGTATGAGACCGAAAGGATATGATACCAGGTTTGATGTTTCAACATATCATCAGATTTTAAAAAAATCGCATGATGGTACGAAAAAGGGACATCAATTGATAATACAAGATGGGCGGTATGTACTCTATTATTTAGAAGGTGTTGTCAAAGAAATAAATATGCCCAATTATGCAGACCCCGACGCTGTAAATACAATGTATAACAATGATATTTTTGCGAAACAAATTTTAAATTTTCAAACTGATTGGATTACAGATAAAGTGAAATTGGTGGACAGTAGTTGGACACAAAGAGAAATTCTTATTAATGGAATACAATATATTGAAACTATAAAACCAATTATTAAAAATGGTCAAGTGCAAGAAATTGTATATACATTTTCGTCTTTACAACCACTTACCAAAGCAAGCGATTTAATGAGTGATTATTATATATATATCGTTGCATTTGTGTTAGTTCTATCGCTTATTGTGTCTTTCTATTATTCAAGAATCATTACGAAACCACTATTGAAAATAAATGAAGCGACGAAAAAAATCATGGAATTTGATTTTCAAGATCAGCTATCCATAAAGTCGAAAAATGAAATAGGGGAACTGTCCTCCAATATTAATCAGCTTTCAGCAAGAATGGAAGGATATATTAATCAATTGAAAGATGACCTAGAAAAAGAGAAGCAATTAGAACAGACAAGAAAAGATTTTATTGCTGGTGTTTCACATGAATTGAAAACACCACTGAGTGTGATGCAGGTATCGGCATCTATGCTTCAGGACGGGATTGCACCTGAAATGAATCAATATTACTGGGAAGCGTTAGAAAAAGAAATAGAGAAAATGAATGTGTTAATCGATGAAATGCTTAATTTGGCAAAATATGAATCTGGCACGTATCAAATACAAATGGAGCAAGTTCCTATTGGAAATTTGATACATCAGGTTCAAAATAATCTTCACGTTCAGATACATGAGAAATCACTGCAAATCAAAATAAATTTAGATGAAGTGTGTGTGAAAGGGAAAGCCAATTTATTGGAACAAGTGATAAGAAATCTGTTTACAAATGCAATTCGTTATACAGATGCGGGACAAACCATTGTGATTGAGGTAAAAGAGGAAAAAAGTGGCGTATATATAGGGTTTGAAAATAAAGGTTCACATATTGCAGAAGAAAGTATAGATAAAATATGGGATCAGTTTTATAGAGTGGATAAATCTAGACAACGAGTTTGTGGCGGCACGGGCCTTGGTCTATCGATTGTAAAAAATATATTTGAATTACATGATGCAGAGTACGGTGTAACCAATACAGAGGATGGGGTATTGTTCTACTTCCGTTTAGATAAATGGGATACAAAGTAGATGGGATACAAAGTAGTTAGATGTGACAGAAGTAGCATAGACCTTACTGAATTGTTAAAGGGGGTATTTATTCATATAGATTGTTTTAAACAAAGGTGTGAAGTCAATTCAATGGCTTCACACCTTTTTACTTATTTATCATCCACTTTTGGAATTTTTATTGTAAGTAGAAATAAGCTTGGAGCAAAAATATCTTATCAACCTCTATCTTATATTAATCAGTCTTATCTTAAAAGGGAATTTTTCATTTATTTTCCTACATCCTATTTAGGATTATTATTCCAAATATATAATTTATTTATTTATATAAAAGGATATTTATGGTTCTTATCGAATAGATTAATTTGGAGGGGATTAGGAGATGGAAAGATATATTCTTGAATGGAAAGATATATTCTTGATGAATTATTAAAGTGGGAAAAAAATTTAATAGAAAAGTATAAAGCGATTGTAAAAGTAGAAAAAGAAAGAGAACTTGAATCCTGTACTCTGATGAAAAAAATTGAAATTCTAAAAAAAGTGAGTGAACAGTTTGAAGGGGAAAGAAAAAAACTATTCGTAAGAGCAGAAATCAACCCGCTTCAAGACAGAGAAAAACAAATAGACCAAGAAATTAAAAGTACAAAAGTGATTTATTATGAGAATAAAGAAGAAATCGAAATTACCCTTGAATACTTAAGAAAAGAAATTGATAATGATGATGAGAGTCAGCAAATTATTACAGATTCTAAAGAGATAATTTTAAAATAGATGAATAAAAGAAATATATCATATGACATTATAGATGAGCGTGATTATGATTTAATAATTGTACCTGCAAATTGTTTGTTATTTACTTTAAATTGGGATGGAACAAATGAAATTGATAGTATGTTGAAAAAGAACAATATATTATGGGATACCCTGGAGATAGAGGTACTTTTAAAGGTAACTTGCTCTGGGGTAATTAGCTAGATGGAAAATAAAAACAGAGTAATCAATAGCGGTAATTTTATACCCTCGCTAGAACAATCTAAGCGGCAGATAGAACATTATAATTTAGATGTAGATGCTCAATCTATACTTGTTGCATCAAGACTAATGGTGGCTGGTTCTAAGCTCAATCATGCTGCGGAAATACATTTTTCAAAATTTGGTTTATCAACAGGAAGGTATCGTTTATTAGCAGATCTTGAAGATAATGGAGGTAAGGAATTACCGTCACAATTAGCAGAACATTTAGATGTTACTCGTGCCACGGTGACGGGGTTAATTGATATTCTAAAGCGTGATGGTCTTGTTTCTCGAGAAATTAGTGCTGAAGATGGTCGTCAGAAATTAGTTGCTTTAACTGAAAAAGGAAGAAGTAAACTGATTGAAATTGCCCCAGAGCACTTTGATTGGTTAGAATCAATCGTTAGTTTACTGACAATAGAAGAACGAACTGTTTTTTTGGATTTATTAGGTCGAGTTACTCAACGGATCTCGGTGTTTGTTGAGCAATCTGAACAGTTAAAGGATATTAAAGAATAGATGGCATATATCTTACCCTCAATTATGGCTGGTATTGGTGCTTTAGTGGTGGCAGATAATACTCTTTTATTAAGGGCATTCACTACAATCGGAGGTTTTTCAGCATTTGTAGCTTGGCTAATTGTAATCTTATTACAAAAGAAAAATGGTTCTGAAAGAAGGAAAAAACGCAAACAGATATTTCGAATTGTACTAACGGGATTGTTGGTTAGTATTTTAATAACATTAATAATACATGGATTGCTAGTAGTTTTTGACTTAGACAATAAATTCATTTTGCTGAATTATATCTGGATTGATTTTCCGGTTTCTGCATTAATTACAAGTGCAATTTTAGCATTTCGGTGGTAAATGATGATTATTGTTATCGGAGCAACTGGTACGATTGGTAGTGAACTTTTAAAGCGATTAATTAAATTAAGAATTCCTACTCGAGCGCTAAGTAGAGATTACAGCAAATTATACAATCAAATTCTTGATTGTAAATCCCCTTTTGTTGAACTTATTACAGCTGATGCCACAAATTCTAATTCATTACGCCGAGCATTTAAAGGCGGGAAGCAACTGTTCCTTGCACTTTCTAACAGCCCAAAACAAATTGATCTAGAAAGTTCCGTTATTAATGTTGCAGTGGAGGCTGGAATCGAACATATTGTAAAAATATCTAGTCCTATATTTCAACGAACCTCGCCGGTTACAGTAGCAAAGTGGCATAGGGAAATTGAACGGAAATTGAGGGAATCTGGTATTGAATACACTATATTACGCCCATATGCATTTATGCAAAACTTATTACGTTTCGCACCAACAATTGTAAAACAAGATGTATTTTACGGTTCCATGGGTGATTCATCCTGTAACTTTATTGACTGTCGAGATATTGCAGATGTTGCGATAGAAGTTTTAATCAACAGGGAGAAATCAGGGGGAATATATACTCTCACTGGGTCCGAAATTTTTAGTTACCCAGACATTGCAAGTGAACTGTCCATTATACTTAATCGCACCATTAACTATATTAATATGGATCCTACTGAATTAAGAAGAAATTTAATCCACTATGAACAAATGCCCAATTGGTTAGCAAATCACATTGTGGAAATCCAGGCTATGTCTATGAAAGTTCAGGAAAATCCAACAGACACTGTGAAAGAACTAATTGGGAAAGAGCCTAGAACATTAAGAGATTTCCTACATGAGTATAAAGATTTTTTTGAGTATTTTTAAATGGAGAAAGTATGTATCAATTCAGTAACGGGGAAAGCAACCTCACAAGGTTCCATTGCCAGCGTCGTTATTTTCCTGGTAGTCATGATGCTAAGCTTGCTTGTGGGTAGTTGGGGAGCGCAACATGCTTTGCTTTCCTTAAGTACAGCATTGCTGTTTATTCCACTTGGCAGTGTTATCACCCGTCGTTATGTTATTTACTTGAAATATAAACAACTAACAGGGGACAGAGCTTCTAGTTAGATGCATATCAAACGGCAGCTTACAGCGTTAGGGCAATATGTGCTCAATCGAAGTCGAACTGTTATTTTAAGTTTGTTGTTGCTGTACACCTTCTTCATAGGGATAGCAGAAGTAACATCTTTTCCTAAATTGGCAGCTGAATTGCTAGTCAGCTGTGCTTATTTGGCTCTACTTTGGCTACCTGAAAGGATGTGGGGGGAACGTACCCGTATTGCTTCTATTATCGGGGCGTGGTTGTTGACGGCAATGTATTGGGTAATTTTTGATGCGGAAAGTACAGCCGTCGTCCTCGTCTTATATCTTGTAGGGTATATAGTAAAACGGATGCCCACCCAATCATCCGTTTTGTTAACAGGCGCTATAATCGCGGCGGATGCACTTGTTTTCTTTCTGTTGAGAGAGCAAACAGAAAAGATGCTTGTCTATTCAATCGTGCATGCAGGTACTTACGTGATGTTTTGGGGAGCGAGATTGAAACGGGAAGCATTTAGAAGTTATATTTTGAAATCTGTATTAAAATTATATTTAGCGGAATGTTCAGCTAAACCAAATACAATATAAATGGATTACAGCAAGCAACGTCAAAAATCCGTACATCGTAAAAAATTATACGAGAATCTAAATGAAATGCCCTTTTATATAGAAGAATTTGTGGAGTACAAAGAATTGCATGATGCCTCTCCCTCCACCCTACTGAATTATGTATATGATTTTAGAGTCTTCTTTAATTGGCTACTATCTGAACAAATTATAGATTTTAAGCAAGTTAAAGACATATCCTTCTCTGATTTGGAGAATTTAAAGAAAAAAGATGTTGAGAACTTTATGCGGTTTCTAAAACTGCAACAAAACATGCAGAATTCCTCTGTTAACAGAAAAATTTCAGCCTTAAAGTCTTTATTTAAGTACCTTACCGCCCTATCAGAGAATGATGATGGAGAATGTTATTTTTATAGAAATGTAATGGCTAAGATAGAAATACATAAAGATAAAGAAACATTAAATGCTCGTGCAAAACGTATGAGATCTAAGATATTTCATAATGATGACGATCAAGAATTTTTGAATTATGTTAAGTACGAACATGAAAAATCTTTAACAAAACATCAGTTGTTCTATTTCCTAAGAGATAAAGATCGTGATGTAGCTATCCTCTCCCTCTTTCTTGGTAGTGGTATTCGAGTAAGCGAATTGGCTGATCTGCGTATGGAAGATATAAACTTAAAAGAAAGACTAATTGATGTAATCCGAAAAGGAAACAAAGAAGATTCTGTATGGATTACACCAATTGCATTGAACGACCTTGAAAAGTATATGGAAATTAGAGATAACAAATATGCTCCAGGAAAAGAATTAAAAAATGTGTTTTTATCAAAGTATAAACATACTGCACAGCCACTTTCCGTTAGGGCTATCCAAGATATAGTAGAAAAATATACTAAGGCCTACGGTAAAAAAATGTCTCCTCATAAATTAAGACACACATTGGCAAATAAATTATATATGGAAGAAAAAGACTCATTACAAGTCATGCAACAACTTGGGCATACCAGCCAAGATACGGCTTTGTTATACACTCAACTTGGAGAAACAACTATTAAAGATAGTTTAGGCAGAATAGGAAAAGATAAATAAATGATTATTATGAGAAAAATTGAAAGTATTGTTCCAGAATACTTATTGGAAAAGTTTGCAGAAAAAGGGAGCGAAAAAGCCCAAAAAAGCTTAGAACATACTAGGAAAATTCATGAGGAAAGAAAGAGTATAATCAAAAGTCAACAAATAATGGAATCTACATTGGATAACAATAGAGAGCATAAACCTACTAGACATGTTTATGATTGTCAACACACGGAAGAACGTCAGCATAAATTAGTTCGAGACGAGGGAGATTCACCTACAGATGATGAGGATGTGAATCAAGCATATGATGCTGGACAAGTCATTTTAGAGTATTATAAAAATGTATTACATCGTAATTCTATTGATAATCTAGGGCTGGATCTTATTTTTAACGTTCACTATAGCAATCATTTTATGAATGCTTTTTGGGATGGAGAACAAATGATTTTCGGTGATGGTGATGGTGAAATCTTCATTGATTTTACAGGAGGAATTGATGTTATAGGACATGAAATGAGTCATGGTGTAACACAGTATACATCTAAACTCGAATATCATGATCAACCTGGTTCCCTTAACGAGAGCTTTTCTGATTGTATGGGAAGTGCAATAAAACAATATCATTTGGGTCAAAATGCTCAAAATGCCGATTGGTTAATAGGTGACAAAATTATTGGTCCTAAATTTCCTGGAAAAGCTCTTCGTTCAATGAAAGAACCAGGAACCGCAAACGAACATGATTCTCAGCCAAATCACATGGATAAATATGATGATGGTAGTAACCTTAATTTTGAGACTGAAGAAAAAAGACAAAGTTATATCGTGCATACAAACAGTGGTATCCCAAACAAAGCATTTTATCTCGTGTCTATGGGAATAGGAACAGATAATGCTGCAATCTTATGGTACAATGCATGGCCGCATCTTCAGCCTAATTCTGGCTTCCATGATGCTTTTGAAGAAATTCTAAAAGCTGCGAAAGTACTTATAAACGAAGGGAAAATGCCCCAAAACACAGATCAAGTTGTAAACAAAGCATTTAGTGATGTAGGTATTGTAAAATCTTAAATGAGTGAGCATTTACAACGACATCCGCATTTTGGTAATACGTTAGCAGATCATTTTATGGAGCATCATCGAAATCCACTTTCATTTCATGCCCCAATTGTGCATGTAAAAGCAACAATAAAATTAGTAGAAGACGATGATTCTAATTCAGAAGGCGGAACACATCAGCATTTTTTAATTAATAATATTCAAGTTATTGATATAAAAGGGGCACAAAAATCTTTAGTAGAAGATGAAGCCTTCTGTGCAATTCGTTTTGGGGATAAATTAGGATTGAAAAATCCAATTCCAGGCTTAAAAGAAGGGGAAGAAATCGAACTGCAAGGGGAATATGTTGATAAAACACATGTAAAAGTAGGAATTGGGAATCCAGGTGATCCAGTCATACATTTCACGCATCACCCAGTAGGTTTTGTAAATTATAATGGTGTACATTACGAATAAATGAGTCAAAATAATTCAAATGATGTAAAGTGTAACGAAGTAGAATTAATCCCTTTTGAAGTGTTGGACGTTGTTAGTGAAGTTCGTGAAATACCTGAAGGCGTCAAACTCATAAATGCTCCGGCAGTATGGGAAAAAAGTGAAAAAGGAAAAGATATTGTAGTTGCAGTCCTAGATACTGGATGTCAAACAGATCATGTGGATTTAAAGGATCGTATTATTGGGGGGAAAAACTTTACTACTGATAATAATAGTGATCCTAGTAATTATTCTGATTTAAATGGTCATGGAACGCATGTGGCGGGAACGATTGCTGCTACAGAAAATAATCAAGGTGTTTTAGGTGTAGCGCCACAAGCTAAGCTACTTATCGTAAAAATTTTAGCGGGAAATGGTAAAGGATCCTATGAGTGGATAATAAATGGGATTAATTACGCAGTAAACTGGAGAGGCCCTAATGGAGAAAAAGTAAGAGTTATTTCTATGTCTTTAGGCGGACCTCAAGATGTACCAGAACTACATCAAGCTGTAAAAAATGCAGTGAATAACGATATATTAGTTGTTTGCGCAACTGGTAATGATGGGCATGCTACTGATACGTTTAGCTACCCTGGTGCGTATCAAGAGGTTGTAGAAGTTGGTGCTGTTGATTTTAATAAAAAAATAGCTCCTTTTAGTGATTCAAATAAAAATGTAGATTTAGTTGGTCCTGGAGTAGGGATTTTATCGACTTATAAAGGTGGAGGCTATGCAACATTAAGTGGGACATCAATGGCAACTCCACATATTTCAGGTGGTTCAGCACTAATTATTAAACTTTGTGAAAGTAAACAGGAATTCGATAGAACGTTATCTGAGGATGAAATTTATGCACAATTGATTAAAAGAACAACACCTCTTGCTGAGTCGAAGCGTTTAGTAGGTAATGGTTTGTTAGATCTGGCACAAGAATAAATGCCGGTAAAAAATTATGGGGTTTTAAAAGGTCAAGTAGTAGGATATACCCCTCCTGACGATAAGGATAGCACACCTCATTTTACAGTTAATATCTCAGATAATAATAACCGTGAATACGAAATTATTATTAATGTCAAATCAAAAAAAAGTCCATCTGAGTTATTGTATTATGCGGGTAAAAATTTTCATTCTAAGCAAATTACAAACCTACCTAACTTAAATTACGGCTTCACAAACATTACTAGTAATAATAGAGAAATTGCACTAGATTATATTCGAGGTAATTTACTTGACCGCTGTAAATTAGTCCCACTTCCAGTAACTGCAGCTGGAGATGATAACGATTTACAAGATAAATTTTTGAATTACATGAAAACATCTGAAAATAATCCAAAAGTCGATATTTATGCATATGGTGAAAAAATCCCTCCTGGAATTCATGATGTCCACATGAACCAAGGAAATGTGGGAAGTTTTAGAAAAGATGATGGTATTTGGCAAGATGGTGGAGTACTTTTCCATTATAAAGACACTGATAAATGGGAATCTGTCTTTTTAGCATTCCAGTCACAATCATAGATGACAAAAAACAATTCAAGTATTCCAGAAAATGAGTTTTCAACCTTATTAATGAGTGAAAATGAACAAATTGAACTTCTTAATAAACTTAATAAAAATAAAGGTATTATTGAAAACGATTCAAAAAAATACTTTGATGAAGATGCGGAGAAAAACATTATAGCACCTTATTATAAACCAATTAATTTTGATCAATTAAAACCAAGTGAATTATTTAAGGCTTTGCATTCCTTAATAGAAAATACACATAAACCCGTCAAATATAATCCAGCACAATATTTATATAATTGGGTAGATTTACAAGAAGACGGAAATTTAAAAAGTATCTATTCTGGAAACATAAGAAAACCAGAAGAAGTTATTGCTGAAGACATTGAAATAATCAACAAACGAAAAAATGAATTAGATTCACTTCTGACTAATTACTCATTAACTGAAAATGAGTTAGAAACCCGAAAAAAGCAAATTGAAGAAAACAATAAATTGAACTGTGAACACGTAGTACCACAATCTTGGTTTCATAAACAGGAACCAATGAGAGGTGATTTACATCATTTATTCGCATGTGATCCACAATGTAACTCGATGAGAAGTAACTATCCTTATCATGATTTCCCAGATTATGAAGGGGGGATTGAGCTGAAAACAATTAGACAAAAGTGTGGGAAATTAGAGAAGAGTTTATTCGAACCTGAATACGCTAAAGGTATAGTAGCACGAGCCACTTTATACTTTTTACTAAGATATCCAGATAAAATTACAAATGACAATGAAAAAAACATAGACATTGAATTATTACTTAAATGGCATGAACAATATCCAGTAAGCATTTATGAAAAGCATCGAAATCAAAGTATTCAAGACACTCAAGGGAATAGAAATCCCCTTATCGATTTTCCCGAATATGGTCGTAACATTGATTTTTCATTGAGTTCTTCTTGATTGAATGAAATTTATGCTTATCCATTGGATTTAGGACAGCAATTTTATTATCAATCACATCCATTATTAAATGAAAATCAAATTTATTATGATACACGGAATTCTTATCGGGCATCAACTGGTAAATTAATTGTATCTGTTTATGAAATGAATACAGATAAACCCATTAAGGGTGCAAAGGTATTTATTCGTAAGCAAGATGATAGTAGTCAAATTATTGCTACACTCCAAACAAATGACATTGGTTTAACAAGTCCCATTTCTCTATCAGCGCCTCCTAAAGAGTATTCTTATAATCCTTCAGGACCTAAACCTTATACAGAATATATTCTTACAGTCGAAGCACCTAACTATGGTGTTAAAATAGTTAGAGGTGTACAAATCTTTCCGGAAACTACAGCGAAACAAAGAGTGGAAATGCTTCCTGTTAATCGAACAGGAGAACGTCAATTAATTGAAACAATTGATGTTCCTCAACATGCATTAACTGAATATTATTTAGAAAGACAACTTCAGTCAAACTATCCCAGCTTTTCTCACTTTCCTCAACATGCAAATAGTTTAAGCATACCTCAATACATTATAGTTCATGATGGAAATCCTAATGAATTAGCTCCAAGATATAAAGTGGAATTTAAGGAATATATAAAAAACGTAGCTGCCTCAGAACTTTACCCAACATGGCCCAAAGAAGCTATTAAGGCTAATATAATTTGTATAACATCTTTTGTGTTAAATCGTATATATAATAATCATTATTTGGAAAGAGGGTTTACAATCAGTAGCAAGTCTTTGTTTGATCAATCTTATTATTATGGTAGAAGTACTTTTTCTGAAATTGATGAGATAGTTGACGAGATATTTAATCAATATATTACAAGACTGTATAGTATTGAACCACTACTAATTAATTACTGTAGTGGCATAAGAGATGATTCAAATGAATACTTCTGTAGATGGGGAAGTATATACCTTGCTGATCAGGGGAGAGATTATGTCAGTATAATTCGTGCCTTTTATCCACTATCAGAGATTAACTTTTTATAAGTGAATTTGTATAATTCTCATCCATATTCTTCAGGAGATTATAAACCACCATATTCTATAGTAGGAGTGAGTGATGAAGGGCAAGAAGCGCTTTATCGGCAACCAAGTGGAAAAATTTTCGCGAAAATATATGAAAAAGACACAGAAAGACCGATTAAGGGTGTCAAAGTATCAATTTATAAAATGACAAATGAAGGGCGTATTTTAGCTTCCCGACAAAGTGAGGTTCTTACTTTATATACGAATGAATTCGGTGAAACGAATACAGTAGCATTGCCTACGCCCCCTAAAGAGAATGCGACCGATCCTTTAGGGCCTAAACCATATTCAGAGTATGCAATTTCCATTGAAGCTACAGGTTATGCACCTGTAGTACTACGTGGTACACAAATTTTTGAAGGTGTTACTGCTGTTCAAAAAATGGAACTTATACCTATTAGTGGCGCGGAAGGACGGGAGTCTGTTGAAATAATTGATATTCCGGAACATACATTAATCGGACAATATCCCCAGCAGGAATCGCAGCAGAAACTACAAAAAGAAATCGAGGCACAACAAGAGACAAGAGAAGATAGCGATAGAGATATTGTGATACCTGAATTTGTTATCGTTCACGATGGTCATCCAAATACGCCCGCACGAAATTACAAGTTAAGATTTAAAGATTATATAAAAAATGTGGTCGCTTCCGAGGTTTATCCGACTTGGAAAAAAGAAGCATTGTTAGCCAATGCTCTTTGCATAATGACTTTTACACTAAACCGTATTTATGTAAATCCTTATAAAGGAAAAGGATTCACCATCACAAGTAGTACACAGTTTGATCAACAGTATACTCATGGGAGAAATACCTTTGAATCTACTGATGATGCAGTGGAGGAGGTATTTAAGCAATACCTCGCAAAGCACGGAGAAAACACACCGTTCTTCACGCAATATCGTGCTGGTAAAAAGCAACCATGCCCATTTGCAAGTCGACCAGGAATGCTTTATCAATGGGGGACAGCGTGCCTTGCAGAACAAGGAATGAGTTACATGGATATCTTGAAATACTACTATAAAAATATAGAAATCCGTTTAGCTGATTTTATAAAAGTAATTAAGTCATTCCCAGGATATAATTTAAAGGAAGGAGATCAAAATACTGCTGTTGAAACCATTCAAAAATATTTATTTCATATAAGAAAAAGATATACAGATATTCCTGAAGTAAGAGTAAACGGTACATTCAATTCAAGTACTGCAAATGCAGTTAAGGTTTTTCAAAGACAGTTCCAAATTTCTGAAAATGGGGCTGTAGATGAGGTAACTTGGAATAAAATGAATGATATGTATGTGTATGTTACTAATCTCCCTGGCATGTATCCTATTTTGCAAAATGGTAGTCAAGGAGAAATAGTAAGGAAATTACAAAATTTATTGAAGGATTATGGTTTTTACGAGGGTCAATTAGATGGATTTTTTGGCCTTGGAACTGAAAAATCAGTGAAAGAGTTTCAGAAGATAAAAAGTTTTACTGTTACAGGAGTAGTGCGTAAAGAACTATGGATACTCCTTGAAGCAATACAATATACTCTGGGAACTCCCCGAACGTCTTTAACAAGTAATTCAATTTCACAGCAAACGAATATAGGATTAAATCTTAATACACAAATGCCTTCTCAAAATCAAAGCCCAGTATCTATTTATCCCCCTTCTATGACAAATGTGTCCGATTATCAGCAGACACAATCATTCTACAATAATAATAGATATTATCCCTTTTCTTAAATGGAGAGTTTACCCACTCTTAAATTAGGTTCTACAGGCTATTATGTAACAGTTCTCCAATTAAATCTAAGAGGTTTGGGAGTAAACTACGAGAAACTTGCTATTACCGGCTTTTTTGATGAAAAAACAAATAAATGCACAAAAATTTTCCAAGAAAAAACTAAATTAAATCCTAATGGAATAGTAGAAGTTAACACTTGGAAATCATTGTTTGAGAACGTATTATTAATACAAAAGAAGCTGCAATCTATAGGGATTTATTTTGGAGTATTTAATGGGATATTCGATACATTAACTACCCAAGCTACACAAGAATACCAAAAAGAGCAAAATTTATACCCTTCCGGAGATATTACACCGAGAACACGCCACAAATTATTTAATCCCAATTCTCAATCTGAATTTTATACTAGCTCTAATCATTTACACTCCTTACACCCATATGTGGAGATGCTGGCTAAAGAGTTTCTTCAATTAACAAAAGCTAATGGCTTAGATGTTCGAATATATTCAATGTTTAGGAGCTGGAGTGAACAAGACCGGCTATTTTCTTTAGGAAGATGGAAACCGGGTAAAAAGGTTACAAACGCTCGAGGCGGGGAATCCTATCACAATTGGGGATTAGCCTTTGATGCTGCACCTTACGAAAATAACTCTATACCTTGGGGTGACATCAAAAAATTCGAACAAATGGGGTATATAGGAGAGCAACTTGGTTTAAATTGGGGTGGGCGTTTTGAGGTGGTACAGTAAATGAAAAGGATTTTATTGAAAAAAATATTTTCCGCGTTAGTATTGACCATTGTTTTAACATTCTCATTTTCTACTGCTACATCTGGAGAATCCGGAACTACACAATCACTTAAAATGAACAATGTTCTTGAAAGGGTTGTGATGGTTGAAACAAAGGGTGAATTTGATCATGAAGAGACCCAAAATATGGTTGATCGTCTCTGGAGCATCCCAACTAATATATTGATCAACATGCATAAACAGGGAGTTCAGGTTAAACTGATTAATTTCCCTCTTACTGATTTGCCGGAGTATGAATATTTAAGGGGAACCGTTCCAAGGGGATGGGAACATACTCCATATACGTGGGATGATGTGCCAGGTGCAGGTGGGCAGACAGTTGTTGCTCGAATCGGTTACAGCTATAAAAAGATGCATAGTTCTGTAAGCCTTGAGCTGCATGAAACAGCCCATTCCATTGATCGTTATGTATTTGACAATATTAGTTATTCGGATGAGTTTACTGAAATTCACGCTTTGGAGCATGATGATTTTAATGACAATCCATATTTCGATTACAAGGAAGAATATTTCGCCGAAGCCTTTGCCTATTTTTATGCTGGTCCAGACACGAAGGCTGAGTTAGAAGAAAAAGCTCCATTAACTTATAAATTTATTAATGAGTTGCAGCGGAATATCCCATCGGAAAAGCATTCAAATAAGTAGATGGATAATAAAAATAAAAAAGAAAACTTACCGATTATTAAAAATAAAAGTGGATACATAGATACATATTTAGAGAATATAAGAGATATTGTTCCGTTTCTGCATAATAATCGTTATGTAGATACAGTGGAAGATAAAATGGAGATAGCTGAAAAAGAGGGAAAGAGTAAATATACGTATCTAAGTGACCTAGAAGTAATTTATCATTTCGTACACTTACAAAAAGATATGGATGAGAAGAAGAATAAAAAAGAAGATACAAAAAAGAGCTATGTGTCTGAAATCTTGTCATTTTGTCAATGCATAGTGCAGCATGCAGAAGAATTTGAATTGAATGGGGAAGAGGTACAGCAAAATGCTTCTTTATTGAAGACATTGCAACCTTGGCATATTCGTAAATATAATTCCTGGTTGAAACAGGTACAGAAAGGTAGGAATGGGGATACATATGCAGTGGCAACACTTGCAAAGAAAACAGTATTAATTCGTTCGTTCTTAAAACATCTTTATGTATTTGCTTATATTGAAAAACCTCTTCACGATGAACTGCAGCGTGCAAATGTAAATGAACAGGACCGGCCAAATCGGGATTTATCTTACGATGAAGTTATGAAAATTTTAGGGTTTTATAAAGAAAGAGGACATTTAGTAAACTATACAATTTTACTAGCTCTGGCAAGTACGGGTGCAAGAATACAAGAATTGTGTACAACAAGGGTAAAAGATTTACATTATGACGAAAAACACTGGTTAAAAGTTACAGGTAAAGGAAATAAAGTGCGTGAACTTTTCATTTCTGAGCATTTATACCAATGTATTTGTGAAATGAGACAAAGAAGAGGGTTAAAAACTATATTGGATCGAGGAGACGAAAGACCTTTATTTATAAATCAAAGAGGGAACTTTTATAATTCAAAAACGTTATCGAATCAGGTGACGGATATGATTAAAAAGACAGATTTAGAGTTTCTGCAGTTCCGTGAAAATCCAGTAACAGCGCATACTTTCCGTCATGCTTTCGCAATTATGGCAGTAGAACAAGGAAATGCAGATTTATACCATTTAATGCAAACACTGGGGCATGAGAATATACAAACAACAAAAATCTATTTAGAAAAGCATATGAAACGGAAAAATAATGTGGGTACTTTCTTTGCGGATATGTTGCAATGAATGACACAAGATTTATTGTTTATTACTAAACCTACTGTAACGACAAAAGAGGCAGCCGACTTATTAGGAGTAACTGTACAGACAATATTAAAGAAAGAAAAAGCTGGATTAATAGAATGCGTATATAAAAACAACTGGAAACAATTTGGTAGTAAAATTTTCTATTTAGAGGATATTGAACGCTTAAAAAATAAAGATGAAGTTAAAGGCCTTAGTACGAAAGAAGCAGCTCAAATTCTTAATGTTGCACCATCTACTATCTTTACTTACATCAAATCCGGAAAATTACCTGCAACAATGGTAGAAAAACGGGGAAAACAAGTATATCTTATCGATGAGGAAGAGCTAGAGATTTTTATGCTTGATTATGAAAAAAATAAAACAAAAGAGCGCAAAACATTTATTACTAAGATTCAAGATGAAGATATATATTTATATCAATTATTAAGACATCTACATACCGGAAAAATAGCTAGGGTAATAGAGATCAACGGAGCAGATGGAAAGATTCTTACAGAGGATGAAGAAATTTTCCCACTATCCACTTATAAGGAACATGATTTTTCCTTTGAACCCCTTCAAAAACAAGCGGTAATTACAAAACGTGGGTATTTATCTTTTTCATTTAAAAAGCCTCAATTATTTAATTCCATTACTTATAATCTAATTAACTTATTTTATAAAGAACTTGGTGTCACAAATATGCGATTGACTATTACATCAGATACTATCGAACTAGAAATTAAACCTTTCGTATTACAAATAGAGCCATTGCAATTTCAAGAGGAGATTAAACACTTACATTTTCATATGAAATCCGGCACAATACTGCCACATGTAGAAGGGATTTACTTTAAAAGCAATGTAGAGCCATTAACTTTCCATGCCGATCATGAATTTAAACAAAAAGTAGTTCGAATGGCCGCCGATGCTGGTATTGGGCAAGAAGAATTCTTATTGCAAGCTGTAAAATCTTATATAACAAATTTAGAGTTATATTAAATGGAATTTAACGATTTGGGTATTACCATTAAAGAACTTAGAATAAAAAAAAAAATATCACAATCTGAATTATGTCATGGAATATGTTCACAAAGTCAAATTAGCAAGATAGAAAAAGGTGTGATTTATCCATCTAGCATATTGTTATATCAATTAGCAGAAAGACTTGGTATTGATCCAAATAATATATTTGCACTAACTCAAAACAAGAAATTAAAATATACAGAAAATGTGAAATATGTAATGAGGGATTGCATAAGGCAACATCAATATAAAGAACTTTATGAAATAGTAACAAAAGAAAAATACACAAATAATTTTCAAACAAAAGAAGATAAACAATTTCTAATATGGCATGAAGCAATTGCTATATATTGTGTGAATAACTCAACAAAATTGGCTTTAACTCTTTTAAATAATGCATTAAAACTAACTTTAACCAACATTGATTTTTTATCAGAGAGAGAAATAGATATTCTACATACAATGGCTATACTTCATGCAGAAAATAAAGAATACAAAAAAAGTATTAATATCCTTAAAAGATGTTTAACTAATTTTAACAAATTAGATTTTCCTAGAGATAAAGAAATTAAATTGAAAATCATTTATAATTTAGCAAAAAATTTAAGTTACACATATCAATACGAAGAGGCAATAAAATACATTGATAAGGGTATTCAATTAGCTATTAATCTAAATACTTTTTACTTATTGGGTGAACTATACTATGGAAAAGGTTCGAATTTATTAAAGCTTAAACAATCTAATGAAGAAGATGTTGCTAATAACATGAAAAAATCGTTATTTATATTTGAATTAACAAAAAACGAAAAAAAATTACAAATAATTAAAGAAGAATATTTCGATAACAAAAATAACCACTCATAAGTGAATGATATTGCCAAAAGTAGCTGCGCGCCTCTGGAATTTTTTCTGCATTTTTCAGGAATTGCTGCTTGCACAAAACAAATTGGTACTGGAAAGACTTTTAATATAAATCAGCCTAGTCAACCAGAAATGGGAAATTTGGATTTTGATATTCAAAATATTCGTTTTGAAAATGAAAAATTAAATGTGTCTTGGAAATTGAAAGAACAAAGTACTCCCCAGTTTAAAGGGAAAATTGAAATCTATGACAATGAAAAGTTAACGGGACAAGCTTTGAAAGTAATTGACAATATTAAGTCCTATCAAACTGAGGTAAGTCAAACTATGCAATTGCCTCAAACAGCTTATGCTAAAATTACATTAACAGATATATTTGATCGAACTGTAGAAAAAAAAGTAGGAATTACAAATGGAAATGCTGATATTTTAGTAGGGAATCAATTTGCATGGTCGTTGAAAGGTATTGGAGACTTTGAATTCGCAAAAGTAAATTTGAATAAATTAACAGAAGAAATGCAAATTGATCTAAAAGCAGGTGTACCGCATCATTATTTTAATGAAACATATGCGAGTATTAAAGTTCAAAATGCATCAGGAAAAGTAGTTTACAATAAAGGCATTTATGGAAACAAACAACAAAATGCTGAGCAATCTAAAGTTCCGGTAAAAGTAGGTGATTTTATCGAATTCATACATTTAGAAGGTGCGAACCGAGCTACTATTACGAATATGGAAAAGAATATTCAGGAAAGCTTTGGGAATAAAGCAGTCTATGAGATTACAAAAGAGGGATTGAAGAAAGTAGATAATATTGTTAAGCCGAAACCAGATACAGAAGCTCCCACACAGCCACAAGGATTATATGCGAGCAATGTTACTTCTAACAGTGTAGAATTAAAATGGAATTCTTCTACGGATAATGTAGGTGTAAAAGAATATCAAGTATTACGTGATGAACAACTAATTCAAACAATACAAGGCACGAAGTTTATTGATCAAAGCCTTACAGCTAATACGGAATATAAATATACAGTGAAGGCTGTAGATGAAGCTGGAAATATATCCATTCAAAGTAACATTTTCTCAATAAAAACAAAAAATCAAAATGAATCTTATGAAAAATGGGATCCGAAGAAGGCATATACAAAGGGAGACAAAGTAGAACATCAAGGGAAAGTGTATGAAGCTGTTCAAAACTATCAAGGAAATGGTGATCCGAATTGGATATTCGCTGTGGCATTATGGAAGCCACTTATATAGATGGAGTCAAAAATTCTTATTGTTGATGATGATAAAGAGATTAGAAATCTAATCTCTGTTTATTTGGAAAATGAAGGTCTGAAAACTCAAAAGGCTGAAGATGCTATTGAAGCTTTACAACTGTTAGAAGAAAAGGAGTTTGATCTGATTATTTTAGATATTATGATGCCGAATATGGATGGTATTGAAGCGTGTATGAAGATTAGGGAAGACCGCAATATGCCTATCATTATGCTATCTGCAAAATCTGAGGATATAGACAAAATTCAGGGTCTAGCTTCTGGTGCAGACGATTATTTATCAAAACCGTTTAACCCATTGGAATTAATCGCTAGGGTAAAATCCCAATTAAGAAGGTTTAAAAAATATAATACGTCAATAGAACATAATAAAAGCATTCTAGAAATTAGTGACTTAACCGTGAGTACAGATACACGTCAAGTATGGGTAAGAGGAAAGCAAACAAGGTTAACTCCAAAAGAGTTTGATATTCTCGAACTACTTGCCCGTAACAAAGGGGTTGTCCTAAGCGTTGCAAAAATATATGAAGCCGTTTGGAAAGAGGTTTTTTATAAATCAGATAATACCGTTATGGTGCATATTACAAAAATAAGAAACAAGATTGAAGAGGATTCTAAACATCCCATTTATATTAAAACTGTTTGGGGAATTGGGTATAAAATATGAATGAGCCAAAAATCAGTTGGTGCAGTCCTTCCAAGTTTAAGGTTTATTGGAGATAAAATGATTAAAGGAATTGATTTGAAGAATGTAAATTACATTGTCAAATATGGGCCAAGCACACGTGTATTAAAAGGGAAATTAATTATAAGAAGAAGGAATCTTATTAATTGTAATATAGTTTAGATGTCAGAAAATTATCGTTCACGAGAGGAGCGACGACAAGTTAAAAAGAAAAAACAACCAACTTCTAAAAAACAAAAACAACAAGGTAAAACATTGTTTTTTCGCAAATTTTTAATCAGTTGCTTACTACTTGGTATTGTAGGGTTAGTCGCAGGGGTTGCTACTTTTTTCGTTATGATCAAGGATGCACCAAAACTTGAGAAAGCAAAACTTGTTAATCCGTTATCCTCAAAAATTTATGATAAAGATGGAAAATTGATATATGAATATGGGAAAGAAAAACGAACGAATATTATGTATGATCAAATTCCTAAATTAGTAGAAAATGCGTTTTTAGCGACAGAAGATTCACGTTTTTACGAGCACAGTGGCGTAGACTTTAAAGGTACTGCACGTGCAGTTTTAGTTAGCCTAAAAGGTGATTACGGCTCTCAAGGTGGAAGTACAATTACGCAGCAAGTTATTAAAAATTACTTCTTATCGATGGAAAAAACGTCAAAGCGAAAGGCACAAGAAATATATTTAGCGTATAAGCTAGAACAACAGTATTCAAAACATGAAATTTTAGAAATGTATTTAAATAAAGTTTACTTAGGCAACCGTTCATACGGAATCGCAACAGCAGTACAAAATTACTATGGTAAGGAATTGAAAGATTTAACACTACCAGAAGTTGCGATGCTTGCTGGTTTAATGAAAGCACCTAATAACTATGATCCAACAAAAGAACAAAATATCAAAAAAGCAACTGAAAGAAGAAATGTTGTACTTGAATTAATGAATCGACATGGTTATATTACAAAAAAAGAAATGGAAGAAGCATCAAAAGTTCCAGTAACAGAAGGACTTAAGAAAGCAACTGAACAAAAAGAAATGCCATATCCTGCGTTTATGGATGCGGTTGTGAAAGAGGTTGAAAAAGAGTTGCCAGATGCTAATATTGGATCTGACGGCTTAGAAATTTATACTACATTAGACCAAAAGGCACAGGATTTTGCGGACAAGCTTTTAAATGAAAACATTATAAATTATCCAAATGAGAAATTCCAAGGGGCTTTCACATTTATGGATACGAAAACAGGAGAAGTTCGTGCAATTGGTAGCGGGCGTGGTGAAAATAAAGCTGTATTTAAAGGACATAATATAGCGATTGAATTAAATCGTTCAGCAGGTTCAACGATGAAACCAACTTTTGATTACGCTCCTGCAATTGAATATTTAAAATGGGCTACTTACCATCAAATTGACGACTCTCCATTTAAGTATTCAACAGGACAAGAAGTTAGAAATGCAGATAGAAAGCATTTAGGACCAATTACAATGCGTGATGCATTGAAAACGTCCCGAAATATCCCGGCAATTAAAACTGCAAAAGAAGTAGGAATGAATAAATCAAAAGTTTTCTCTGAAAAGCTAGGTATTACATTTAATGGAGCACCAACCGAATCAACAGCGATTGGTACAAATGAAGCGTCACCAACTGAAATTGCAGGTGCTTATGCGGCATTTGGTAATGATGGTAAGTATACGAAGCCACATTTTGTTAAGAAAGTCGTTTATTCAGATGGTAAATCAAAAAGCTTTGAGCAAAAGCCCAAACGAGTTATGAAGGATTCTACAGCATATATGATTACTGATATGCTTCGTACTTTTGTTTCTTCTGGGTTGGGTACAGCAGCTAATATAGGTTCTTTAGATGTAGCGGGTAAAACAGGGACAACAAACTATTCTTTAGAACAAATAGCAAAATATAATCTACCAGAAAGTGCGACTCGTGATAGTTGGTTTGCTGGTTATACACCACAATATACGATGGCAGTATGGACTGGTTATATGAAAGATAGTAAAGACGATTATATTAGTAG
Organism: Bacillus toyonensis; assembly: GCA_046112185.1. Lineage (GTDB taxonomy): Bacteria > Bacillota > Bacilli > Bacillales > Bacillaceae_G > Bacillus_A > Bacillus_A toyonensis_A. Next base: position 58,671 of record CP170573.1, read on the forward strand.
TAAAAAAGGAAATACAACGCGGCCAAACAATGGTAGAGGCGAAGGAAATACAACATCGCCAAACAATGGGGATGGTCGTGGAACGCCAACGCAACCAAGTTATGATGGGAATACAGGAGAAGATCCAGCAACTAATGGTTAAATGTTAGGAGCATGTTCATTATTTGGTACAAAAGACTCTCCGGCAAATGGAATTTTAATAGAAGTAGGAGCGATAAACGAACAAACAAGAAGCTCTATAATTGACTCATACAAAGATATAACAAGCTCAAAAGACCTATATCAATTAAAAGAAGGGACTATAGATAATAACAAGCTCGATATAAAGATACCGACTAATTTTGGGGATTCTATGGATACTGCTACTAGCAATTTGGTGTTTATTAGTAGATCAACTGCTGAAAAAATGAATAAAAAGGGACTTGTACGTGAAAGGGATAATAACGAGGGGCTCCTATCTTCAGACCCTCTTGATTCGTTACCAAAAATAGAAAAAGATGAAACTATCATATTTGCGAATAAAGAATATAAAGACTTGAAAGAACTAACATTTGATAAGAAAAAAATGAATGTTCAATATAAAGGAGATGTTTGGCTATCTCCATATCGTGGTGGATCCAACGAAATCCTATTAATTGTAGATGATACATTATTTAAAGAAATAAATGGAAAAGAAAAAACTAGACAGATTCTATCTTTTAATAAATCTTTTGGGAATCTTAATTTAGTCAATCAAGGGAAAGCACCAGAATTAAGTAAGGAAATAGATAAAGTAGAAACAGCTTTAGGCATAGAGGACAAAAGAGCCGTTAATTTTGTAAATATTACAGAAAAGTAAATGATTTTCTTTACTTATGCATTACTTGCATTTCATCCTAATTTACAAGGCGATCTTGCTGCCAGTGTAACAATCAATACATTTGCAAAGTCAGGATTACAGATATCGCAGGGGTTAGTATTTTTCTTCTCATTCTTCTTTATCCTATATTCTGTAAGTGCATTTTTAAAAACAAGAAAAAAAGATTTTGGAATTCTAATGCTACATGGGATGTCACGTTCACAGTTGAATAAATTAGTATTTATTGAAAATATAATAATTGGAATCGCTTCTATTTTAACAGGAATTACAATTGGAATGGCGTTCTCTAAGTTTATCTTAATTATGAGCAACAATCTGCTAATGATGGATAAAGGGCTCCCATTTTACATGCCCTTTCAAGCAATTGGGATAACATTTGGAGCGTTCTTATTATTATTTTTATTTATTTCACTTTTCACTTCTCGACTAGTAAATGTAGAGCAATTAGTAGAATTAATAAAAGCAGAAGAAAAGCCAAAGCCTGAACCAAAAGCATCCTTTGGGCTATCTTTATTCGCACTTATTTGTATTGGATTAGGATATACGGCTGTTTTCCATAGTGTTCACGCAATTCATTACAAGGATATGAATTATGTATTATTCATGATGGCGGCAGGGGTGAGCTTTGTTGTACTTGGAACCTACTTCGTATTTACCCAGCTCAGTGTGTATGTGTTACGTGCATTAAAGAAAAGGGAAAATATTTTCTTTAAGAAAACAAACATACTAACCATCTCAGATTTAGTGTATCAATTAAAAGATAATGCAAGAATGTTTTTTATGGTCACTATTATTTCTACCGTTGCCTTCACTGCAGTGGGAACTTGTATGGGATTAAGTAACTCATCCATGGCTGAATCCAATAGTCCCTTTGCATTTTCTTATCAGTCCTATAATAATAATCCTTTAGAAAAAGAGCATCTAAAAAAAATAGAAAGCGAACTCAATAATGGTGGGTTTAAATTCAAACAAGTAGTTTATTCAATAAAACAAATTCCAGACACCCTTTATAATAGTAATGTATTATTAAGCGTTATAAAAATAAGTGATTATAATAAGTTAGCTGAGGCATTTGGTTTTGAAAAAGAAAGCTTAAAAGGTGAAAATGATAGTATTGTCATACCTTCAAGAAAAGTAACTAATACAAAATCTAATCAAAATAACTTTCTATTGTCGCATAGAAATATAAAAATAGATATGCATGTAAATAAAACACTAACGCCAAAAGAACTACAAGATACAAACATAACGACAATTATTATACCAGACGCTGTATATAATCAAATGATAGTGGATCCAGAGAATCACTATGATGAATCCACTATCAATGGTTTTATTGTGAAAGATTGGGAGAAAACAAAAAAAGTTGCGGAAAATATTGTAGCTGCTTTTCAGAAGGATAATAAAGGTATAAAAGAGCATATAGTAGACAACGAAAAATATATATTTTCGTCTTTGATTTTTACATGGATAGTGATGAAGCAAGATTTTGGACTTGCATCTATCATGAGTGTATTAATAGGTATTGTTTTCTTTACGTTTGCTGCAAGCTTTTTATATTTCCGATTATATACAGACTTAGAACGAAATCAGCAGCAATATAAAATGATAGCAAAAGTTGGTTTAAGTAAACCTGAATTAAAGAAAGTTGTGTCACGTCAACTTGCACTTTTATTCTTTTTACCAATTATAATTGCTATTGCACATAGTGCGGTTGCTTTTATAGCCTTACAAAATTTAGCCGATTTTTCAGTTTTGGGAAGTTCAATTATGGTATTGATTTGTTTCTTAGTCATGCAAATTATATACTTTTACTTTGTTCGTGCTCAATACTTGAAAAAAATGTATAAAATGATTTTTTAAATGGAAGGTGAAATACTTGTGGAGATACTACATGTTTCAGATTTAGGGAAAGTTTATTCTGGGGAAATTTCTTATACAGCATTATCCCATATTGATTTAAAAATAAACAAAGGTGAATTTGTAGGAATTATGGGACCATCTGGGAGTGGTAAAACAACGCTATTAAATATGGTTTCTACTATAGATGCTCCAACATCAGGAGAAGTATTAATTCATGGAGAAAACCCATATCTGTTATCTCCAGATCAGTTGTCTTTATTTCGAAGACGTGAATTAGGGTTTGTTTTTCAATCATTTAATCTCCTTAATACATTGACAGTGAAAGAAAATATTGTTCTTCCACTTACACTTGATGGTGTAAGCCCTAGAGAAATGGAAGGGAAAGTAGAAGCTATTGCTGAAAAACTAGGGATAACTGAAATATTAGATAAACGTACGTATGAAATTTCTGGTGGGCAGGCACAAAGAACAGCAATCGCACGAGCTACTATTCATAATCCGAAATTATTACTTGCGGATGAGCCTACAGGAAATCTGGATTCAAAATCTGCTAGTGATGTGATGGAATTATTGACAACGCTTAATAAAGAAAATAGCACAACGATGATGTTAGTGACACATGATGCAATGGCTGCAAGTTATTGTGATCGTATTGTGTTTATCAAAGATGGACAGTTATACAATGAGATTTATTGTGGAGATAATCGCAAAGTATTCTATCAAAAAATTCTAGAGGTTTTAGCGTTATTAGGAGGAAATGCAAATGACTTTTCGACAATTCGCATTTAAATGAAATTATTTTTACAAGAACATATTCCACTCATTTGTTATACATTTGCCCAATTGCTTATCATCCTTTTTATATATTGGTTTGATGGTTATCCACATATTTTGACAGCATTATATTCTGTATTTTTGGGTGTTTTTTTATTAATGGGTTATTTAATATATCGTTATTATAGTCATCGTTCATTCTACAAGCGTCTATCAACACCAATGGAAACGTTAAATGAATCAATAAAAGATAGTGATTTGACTCCGTTATCAATGGCCTTAGAAACATTACTACAAAATCAATATCAATATTATCAAAACCAATTAAAAAAATGGGAACGAAAACAACAAGAACAAATGACTTTTATGAATCAATGGGTTCATCAAATGAAAACACCTCTTTCTGTTATTGAGTTAATTACACAAGATGCAGATGACTCTCGATTTGACAGTATTAATGAAGAAACGGAAAGAATCAAAAAAGGATTAGAAATGGTCTTATATGTTGCTCGTTTAGAAACATTTGAACAGGATTTTCATGTAGAAAGATTGCAATTATTGGGAATGATTGATTCTGTTATTCATGAAAATAAACGTTTGTTTATACGTAGTTATGTGTATCCAGAAGTAAAAGTAGATCCGAGTCTTATTGTAGAAACAGATAAGAAATGGATTCGATTTATACTCAATCAAGTACTGTCAAATGCAATTAAATATTCATCAAGTAAGAAAGGGAAAGTAATAGTATCGGCGTATTCAAAAGGACGAGCAATTATTTTGGAAGTAAGAGATTATGGAGTGGGCATTTCTACTGCTGATTTACCACGTGTTTTCAATCCATTTTATACTGGAGAAAATGGTAGGAAATTTAAAGAGTCTACGGGAATGGGATTATATCTTGTTAAAGAAGTATGTGAAAAATTAAATCATAAGATTGAGCTAGAATCTGAAGTAGGTAAGGGAACAAAAGTTAGAATCGTATTCCCATATGCATCTCGTTAAATGAATACAATCATGATTGTAGAAGATGATATAAAAATCGCTGAATTACTGGGAACTCATATTAAAAAATACGGATACCAAAGTGTTATTATAGAGGACTTTGAAAATATCTTAGATATATTTCAAAAGATTAAACCAGATTTAGTCTTATTAGATGTAAATTTACCTAGTTTTGACGGTTATTATTGGTGTCGCCAAATACGAGCTATTTCTACTTGTCCAATTGTATTTCTATCTGCAAGGAGTGGAGAGATGGATCAAGTTATGGCTTTAGAAAATGGAGGTGATGATTACATTACGAAACCTTTTTATTATGAAGTTGTAATGTCTAAAATCCGTAGTCAACTTAGAAGGGCATACGGTGAATATGCTCCAAAAGTAAAAGAACGAATAGTTGAGCAATCAGGGTTATCCCTGTTCCCAGAAAGAATGGAACTTCAACTAGATGAAAAGACAATTTTACTAACTAAAAAAGAAACAACTTTATTGGAAATATTGATAACAAAGTCTCCACTCCTTGTAAAACGTGAAGTGATTTTAGAACAACTATGGGATAGTTCATATATAGACGAGAATACATTGAGTGTAAATATAGGTAGAATTAGAAGGAAATTGCAAGATTTAGGTATTGAAAACGCACTGGAGACAGTTCGTGGTGCTGGATACCGTTTGCATGCTACTTGGGAGAAGGAAGGAAAGGAATAAATGGTTACAAATCTTCCTTCTGTTCATATAGTAAGAGCATTGTGTGCAGACAGTGCTAAAGAATTTCAGCTCATAAAATTTAATTGTCCCAATTCGCTTATTATATTAACAAATTATCATGGTTGGTGTGATGTTTATTTTAAATTCGCTGAAAATCCTAAAAACAACAGATATAAGCTTTATTTGATATTAATTGCATTTTAGATGTATAATTTACAAGAAAATACGTATGAACAATTAAAAGAAAAAAAGGGGGATATCACTATATTTTTAAAGAGTGGCGTTCCCATACGTGGGCAAATCCTTGCAACAGATAAATTTACCGTTCTTATGGTGGTTCATGGTAAGCAACAATTAGTTTACAAGCAAGCAATTTCCACAATTCTTAAGTAAATGAGGATCTTACTATCTAATGTAAGCAAAATAGGAAAATGGTTTAGAAAAATAGAAGGTGAATGGGAAATACAAATAGACAACAATGAGCGGCAGCAAGCATTAAAAGAAAAATAGGTGCAAGTTGATTTAAAGTCGGGCATACCACATCATTATTTTAATGAAACATACGCGAGTATTAAAGTGCAAAATGCATCAGGGAAAGTAGTATACAAGAAAGACATTTATGGAAACAAACAACAAAATGCTGAATCGCAAAAGGTACCAGTCAAAGTAGGAGATTATATCGAGTTAACACATCTAGAAGGTGTGCATAGAGCTACTCTCACAAATGTTGATAATAGTAAACAAGAGAGCTTTGGAAAAAAAGCTATATACGAAATTACAAAAGAAGGTCTGAAGAAATTAGAAAAAATGCCAGAAGCAACAATTTTGGATGGAAATCAATTTGCATGGTCGCTAAAAGGAATCAGTGATTTTGAGTTTGCTAAAATCAATTTCAATAAGTCGACAGAAGAAATGCAAGTGGACTTAAAAGCAGGCATACCGCATCATTATTTTAATGAAACATACGCGAGTATTAAAGTACAAAGTGCATCGGGGAAAGTAGTATACAATAAAGACATTTATGGAAACAAACAGCAAAATGCTGAATCACAAAAGGTACCAGTCAAAGTAGGAGATTATATCGAGTTAACACATTTAGAAGGTGTGCATAGAGCTACTTTCACAAATGTCGATAATAGTAAACAAGAGAGCTTTGGAAAAAAAGCAATGTACGAAGTTACAAAAGAAGGTCTGAAGAAAGTAGAGAAAATGCCGGAAACAACAGTTTTAGATGGAAATCAATTTAGCTGGTCTTTAAAGGGATATAATGATCGAGAAATCGCAAAAGTAGAGTATAACAAAGCAACAGAAAACGAAAATCTCATCGATATGAGAAAAAGACAGTCTTTGATATTTTGGGTGTTGTTTATGAGTATTCCACTTCTACTCATCAGGTAGGTGATTAGTCAGAAAACAAAGAAAAGGTTTAATAAAGTTATTATTATTACCGCAGCATGTAGCATGTTTTCTATGTTTGGAACGTCTATTTCGCACACTAAAGCTGCAACACATTCAGCTGCTCCAGCAGTTTATGTCAGTCCCCAAAATATACCTGCCTCAGATATTATTAGTATAGACTGGTCACCAGTTCAGACTCCACCTTATACGTACTGGGCTGTACACAACTGGAATGCAGGTGGTGAAGCTGGAGGATATGCTGGTTTTCAACAACAAAGTGGGTTTGATGAAAATGGAAAACGTACTTTACATTTTGCTTTATGGGATCCAATTTCCTCTAAAGAAGCAATAAAGGCCGAATACTTATCTCCGAATTCGCAAGCTGGACCCTTTGGAGGAGAAGGAGCAGGAATGAAGGTTCAAACAACTTATGGTTGGAAAGACTCCAATTGGTACAGAATGACAATGCGTTCATGGCAAGAAAATGGTCATACTAAATTTGGACAATGGCTGAAAGATGTAACAAATAATAAATGGCATCAAATTGCAATTATGGATTTTCCTGTTGCTAATGTTGCATTTAATCATGGATTAGGAATGTTTCAAGAAGACTGGGCTGATAGTGGACAAAATGTTCGAGAAGCGCGCCTGAAAAATGGTTATAGCCGAAAGTTAGTAGATAAACAATGGAGTTCTTGGAATAATCAAAATATATCAGGGACGCATGATAATACTTATCAATATGATGGAGGAGCCACTTCAGAATATGTATGGGTCAAAGCAGGAGGTAATACGCAGTCTACCATTGGATCAGGAAAAATATTCACGCTAAATCAACCTACTCAACCTGAAATAGGAAAACTAGATTTTGATATCCAATCTATCTATTATGAAAATGAAAAATTGAATGTATCTTGGAAACTAAAAGAAAATAGTACACCGCAATTTAAGGGGAAAATTGAAATTTATAACAATGAAAATATGACGGGACAACCTATTAACGTAATTGATGATATTAAATCTTATCAAAATGGAATCAGTCAATCTATATCATTATCAACAAATGCTTATGCAAAAATTGTATTAACGGATTTATTTGATCAAACTGTTGAGAAAAAGGTACAAATCAAAAATGAATCTCCAAACATTTTTGAAGGTAAAGAATTTGCATGGTCGCTGAAAGGGATTGGAGACTTTGAATTTGCGAAAGTAAATTTAAATAAATCAACAGAAGAAATGCAAATTGATCTAAAAGCAGGTGTACCACATGACTACTTTGATAGTACATATGCAAGTATTAAAGTGCAAAATACATCAGGTAAAGTGATCTATAACAAAGAGATTTATGGAAACAAACAGCAAAATGCTGAACTGCAAAAAGTTCCAGTCAAAGTAGGAGATTATATTGAGTTAGCACATCTAGAGAAGGAAAGCAGTTTGCATGGTCACTAAATGGGGATTTTCTACACCTTCAATTCACTAGCGCATATCCCAGAAGTTAAAAAGGCTGTTAATGCTATAGATACTGACATGTCACAAACCAATTTCATGATAATAGGATTCGTAGTGGTTTTCATTGGATACTCTAATGCATTTTTCACGAAAAAACGTAAAAAAGAAGTAGGTCTGTACTCCCTACTCGGTGTAAGAAAAAAAATTATAGCAAGAATGCTGTTTTTTGAAAATGTAATTATCGGAGCTATTACTTTATTATGCGGGCTCGTATTAGGTATCATATTCTCCAGATTATTTACCATGTTGCTCCTTAAGCTCGTAGGCGCTCCGGTCGATGTAAGTTTTAGTATTCCTATGGAAGCAATTATGACTACCACTATTATATTTACGGTCGTTACAATCGTTACATCACTTCAATCGTATTTTTTAATTTATCGCTTTAAATTAATTGAATTATTTCAAGCAGATAAAAAAGGCGAGCAAGTACCGAAAGCGTCTATCGTTTCTGCCTTGGTTTCCCTTGCTTTTCTCATAAGTAGTTATTGGCTTATGTTTAATAAGATGGCAATGCAATCTCTGCTTCTTATTATAATTGGAACATATTTATTATTTCGTTCTTTGACTGTGTATCTACTAACACGTGCACAAACGAATAAATCGAACTACTATAAAGGGACTAACATCATCGGAACATCTCACTTGTTGTACCGTGTAAAAGGAAATGCCCTTATGTTTACAGTTATCGCATTACTGATTACCGGAGCACTGCCATATCTTCATGCAAGTTTCTCTGAATATACAATCACTGAAAAAGATGCTCATAGAACAGCTCCTTTTAGCTATATTCATCTTTCAAAAGACGAAACATCTGACAATCAGATCAAACGAGTTATTTCAAAAGACAAAGATCACCCTATTACAGTGCAACTAGATATTCCGGTTATTCAAGTTCAAGGAAATACTTTGGCACCATTCCGAGATAAAGATAATCTTTCTGTAAACTTAGTCTCAGAAAACGTATTTAATAAAATGAAAAAAGTTCTAAGTTTAGGGGATATACCAAACCTATCTGGTAAGCAAGCTGTAGCATTCAAAAAATTCGTCGATCAACCAGCTTCTGATTTTATTAATCGCCAAGTGAATATACAGTTACCTCAAGGAAATCATACTTTTAAGCTCAATAAGTTAGAAAAAAAATCAATACAACTAACATCTGGTCCTGAGCCTTTATATCTTATCGTTGACGACAAAATATTTAATGGTATTGCGAAACAAGTCAGCCCAATCACATATAAAGCTTATAAAGTAGAAGATGAAAAAACAACAGTGGAAACATCTGATATATTAATGAAAATAACTGGAAAAGATACTCAGATGCTTACGTTCTATGAATCGTATAAAACATTAAAAACATTTACAGGGATGAAAATATTTGTAGTCAGTTCTTTAGCGTTAATTCTACTAGCCGCAACTGGAAGTGTTATTTACTTCAAACAGCTAACAGAAGCACATTCAGATAAAAATCGTTATGAGATTTTACGAAAAATCGGTGTCAGCAGAAAAGAAATAAGAAATACTATAAGAAAACAAACCTTGTTTGTATTTGCCCTTCCTTTACTTGTTGGAATATTAAATGCAGGCATGTTAACAATGTCAATAGTTTTACAATATAACATGGACATAAAGGAAAACATAATTTCATTTATTTATGCTATGACAACGTATGGTATGATCTACCTTGTTTACTACGTTTTAACCATTAATTCATATAATAGAATTGTGAATAAATAAATGGAGGAAATATATATGAAATCAATAGTAGACGCAAAACAAATCAAAAAAATGTATGGAACAAAAGGAAATACATTTACTGCATTACATGATATTGATTTAACTGTTCGCGAAGGTGAGTTTGTTGGAATTATGGGACCTTCAGGTGCCGGAAAGTCCACACTTTTAAATATTTTGGCGACCATAGATCAACCGACGTCAGGTGAGATTTTGATTGATGGGACGAGCATACTAAATATGAAAGAAGAACAATTATCTGCATTTAGGCGGGATAAACTCGGTTTCATTTTTCAAGATTATAATTTATTAGATACGTTAACAGTGAAAGATAATATTTTGTTGCCACTTGCACTGGCAAAAATGGATGTACAAGAAATAGAAAACAGAGTTAATGAGATTTCAGAGCGCTTTGGTATTCATTCTATTTTAGAAAAATACCCGTATCAAATCTCAGGGGGACAGAAACAGCGCACAGCTGCTTCACGTGCAATGGTATCTAAACCCAGCTTAATATTAGCTGACGAGCCGACTGGTGCACTCGATTCAAAATCGGCAGCAGACTTATTGGAGAGCTTACAAAATTTAAGCCAAGAAGATAAAGCAACCATCCTCATGGTAACACATGATGCTTTTGCAGCTAGCTATTGTAAACGCGTTTTATTTATTAAAGATGGTACGCTGTTTACCGAACTCGTAAAGGGGAATTCTTCCGGCAAAGATTTTTTCAAAAAGATATTAGATGTTTTGTCCATTCTTGGAGGTGGTACAAGTGACGTTATTTAGATGGATATTAATTTACCATCATTTGATGGATTTTACTGGTGTAATAAAATTAGAGAAACTTCAAAAGCTCCGATCATTTTTCTTTCATCTCGTAATACACCAATGGATATGGTAATGGCGATGAATATGGGTGGGGATGATTTTATTAATAAACCGTTCCACACAGATGTTTTAATGGCAAAGGTTAATGCGCTCCTGCGTAGGACGTATACGTATATAGAAGACATAGAGTTAAATGTTATTGAGCATGATGGGATTGTGCTCGATCTTAAAACCTACAATGTGTCTTATGTGGATGAAGCCATTACGCTAACTAAAAATGAATTTATTATTTTAAAACTTCTCATGCAAAATCAAGGGACAGTTGTAAGCAGAACAAAAATAATGCGCAGTCTTTGGGCTGATGAAAGATTCGTGGACGAAAACACCTTAACGGTTAACATTGCACGGATACGCAAAAAAATTACTGACCTTGGTAAAGAAGGTTTCATTACCACTAAGAAAGGATACGGGTATATCATTTTATGAATGTTGTTTGTTTCATTAATTATGGTTGTAAATGATAGTCAAAATCTCGTGATTAAAAACCTGCTCTATACTCATGTTATTTGTTTCCTCTCTGTAAGTCTGTATATTACTATAGGATATTATTACCGTAGGTCCTTTTACCTAGAATTAAATGATTTAATTGAGAGTCAGAAAGAAGACTTTCCTGTAGAAATGCTTGAACCACAAAATTATGAACAAGCTTTATATGTCAAAATGATAAAAATAGTAAGGGACAATCATTCTAAGCAACTTCAAAAGTTGATTCACGAGAAAGTGGATCACCAAGATTTTATTATGTCATGGGTTCACGAGGTAAAGCTTCCAATTGCCGCAAGTAATTTACTCATTGAGAACAGTACAGGAAAAACAGTAGATTTTCTTGTAGATAAGTTTGAAGATGAGCTGAACAAAATTGATAATTATGTGGAACAGGCTCTTTACTATTCACGGATTGACTCGTTTTCTAAAGACTACTTCATTACAGATGTACAGTTGAATCAAATCATTAAAGAAAGTGTAAAGAAATATGCCAAAATCTTTATCACGAAACGAATTCACTTTCATATGGAGGAAGTGCAGAAATTCGTTCAAAGTGATAGTAAATGGCTTGCATTTATCATAGACCAAATTACTGCAAATTCTTTAAAGTATGTAAATGAAGGTGGAGAAATCTTTTTTCGTTTTGAGGAGGATAATGAAGAAAAACGATTACTTATTCAAGATTCAGGCATTGGGATAAAGCAAGAAGATATACATCGTGTATTCGAAAGGGGATTCACAGGTTCTAATGGAAGAACCCATACAAAATCTACTGGGATGGGACTGTATCTCGTAAAACAAATGGTTTTGAAATTGGGACATACTGTTTCTATTCAATCACAAGAAGGAAAATATACAAGAGTTACCATCCATTTCCCAAAAATAAGAAATTACTATCATTTCCTGTGAATGGTACAATTTAAGCCATGGAGGGGTATTATGGGAATTTATTATGTACCACTGTTTCTTATATTCGGCACTTCAATATTCTTTTTTTTCTTGTCTAGTTCATCAAAAATTAAGGCTAAAAACCTATCATTGATAATGGTCTGTTTAGGGATAAATCTACTTACAAGTCCAGTGGCTTTTTTTATAGGTGGAATAGCTAATTATGCAGGTGTCGTGGCTAATTATGGAGCTTATGCTGCCGGTGATTCGGCAACAGCTCCTCCTCTAGTTAGTCGTGTGCTTTATTTTTCGGGAGGATTTCTCTTCATTCAGGGAATACCACTCCTCATACTAATTGTAGCTTTGTGGAAGTTTGCAAGAGCAAAGAAAACAAATCAAGTATAGATGTTTACAAAAAAACAGAAATTAGTAACAACCGTAACAGCTTTAACATTAGGCTGTGGATTCACTTTCGGATTAACACCGGCCTTTGCAGATTCAAATAATTTTTCTGGAAGCGCTACACCTGTTCACTCTATTCAAAACCAAGAGCAAGAACCTTTTACGGGATATGTTATTTCGGTAGACAACAATTATTTAGTAGTTGCTGCTACTTCTACAAAAGATGAAGCACTTGCTTATCAAAATGATTGGTGGGATCTAGTTTCCCAGAATAAGATTTTAAGAGTTCCTGTTGCCAATGGCGAGGAATACAAATTAGGTGAAAAATTAAACATATATGCAGCTGCATGGACTAAATCTCTACCACCAATCGCTGTTATGCCTACAATTGAAAAAGTATTTCATTAGGTGCAACGTTATCTTTTGTTAAAAACCTTGGTTAATCTTTCTTTGGAAATATTAGTTTTTGGGGTCAAAGTAGGGGATTATATTGAGTTTACTCATATAGAGGGAGAAGCACAAAAGGAAAAGACACGTGCCACACTTACTAATCTTGAGAATAGTAAACAGGAATTTGTGGGTAAGAAAAAAACATATCAAGTTACTCCTACGGGATTATTAATAAAATAGATGATTCATCAATATAAATTAAATGGATACAATATCGTATTAGATACTTATAGCGGGTCGGTACATGTTGTTGACGCTCTTGCTTATGAAATAATTATGTTATATGAGAATACTCCTATGGAAGAAATCCTGTCAATGATGCAGGGAAAGTATAAATATGATATTCACGTTTCCGAGAAGGAAATTCGAGAAACTATTGAGGATATTGAAGAACTAAAAAGAGATGGAAAGCTTTTTACCGAAGATGATTATAAGGACCTTTCGATTGATTTGATAAATCGTCCCACTTATGTGAAGGCTCTTTGCCTTAATGTCGCACATACTTGTAATCTGTCGTGTGAATACTGCTTTGCTAGCCAAGGAAAATACAATGGAAATAGAGCCATCATGAGTTATGAGGTTGGAAAAAGAGCTATCGATTTTCTATTAGAAAACTCAGGTAATCATCGAAATCTCGATGTTGATTTTTTTGGTGGGGAGCCACTCATGGCGTGGAAGACTGTCAAACAGATTGTTGCCTATGCAAGAAATAAAGAAAAAGAGTACAAAAAAACTTTTCGTTTTACCTTTACTACAAATGGTATGCTGCTTAATGATGAAATTACTGACTTCTTGAATCAAGAAATGCACAATGTTGTATTAAGCCTTGATGGAAGAAAAAAAGTTCATGATTATCTTCGTAAAACTGTCAATGGGAAGGGTAGCTATAATCATATCGTTCCAAAGTTTCAGGAGTTTGTTGAGAAGCGTGGAGATAAAGAATACTATGTACGTGGAACCTATACCCATAATAACGTTGATTTTACCAATGATATTTATCACATCGCTGACCTAGGGTTTAATAAAATCTCAATGGAACCTGTTATCTGTAATCAACGAGAACCATATGCGCTCTGTGAAGAAGACCTTCTGGAAATTTACAATCAATATGAAATTCTCTCGAAAGAAATGCTAAACAGTGAGGAAAAAGGAAACGGTTTTATTTTCTATCATTACATGCTTGACCTTTCAGAAGGTCCATGCGTTCAAAAGAGAATTTCTGGTTGCGGTTCTGGGACCGAATATCTTGCTATTACCCCGTGGGGGAGATATTTCCTTGTCATCAGTTTGTTGGAGAAGAAGAATATAGTATGGGGAATATCTGGGATGGCATTACAAAAGCAGAGATACAGTCGCAGTTTAAAGAGAGTAATTGTTATTCAAAACCAGAATGTCAGGAATGTTGGGCACAGCTTTACTGTAGTGGCGGTTGTCCAGCTAATACAATACATGCAACGGGTTCTCTTAAGGGAACACATGAATTCAGCTGTAAAATCTTCCGCAAGAGGATAGATGAATAGAGGAGAGGAATGCCATATGAAAATACGTAGTCAAATTACATGTGCAAGTCTTGCCCTTTTAATAGCTGGAAGTTCCCTGTTATATACAACACCAACCTCAATTGTAAAAGCAGAGCCCACTCAAAATGTATCTAGTACGTTACAAACAAATACTCAACGAGATCATACTTCCGTCAAGCAAGCAATGCGGGATACATTGCAACTTGGATACCCGGGGATACTTGCTAAAACTTCTGAGGATGGAAAAACGTGGGGGTATGCCGCTGGAATAGCGGATCTGAGAACCAAGAAACTAATGAAAACAGATTTTCGCTTTCGCATTGGGAGTGTGACGAAGACGTTCACCGCAACAGTTGTACTTCAATTAGCTGGAGAGAATCGCCTGAATCTAGACGACTACATCGAAAACTGGTTGCCTGGTGTCATTCAAGGAAATGGATATGATGGTAACAAGATTACTATCCGGCAGATATTGAACCATACAAGCGGTATTGCTGAATACTCAAGGTCAAAAGACGCTGATTTTACGGATACAAAAAAATCGTATACGGCTGAAGAGTTAGTGAAGATGGGGGTTTCTCTGCCTCCAGACTTTGCCCCAGGAGATGGCTGGTCTTATTCAAACACAGGATACGTATTACTGGGCATTCTTATTGAAAAAGTAACCAGAAACAGCTATGCGGAAGAGATTGAAAATCGGATTATTGAACCACTTGAATTGTCGAATACATTCCTACCAGGCAACTCAAGTGTTATTCCAGGCACTAACCATGCCCGTGGATATGTCCAACCAGACGGAGCAAGTGAGCTAAAAGACGTTACTTATTATAACCCAAGTGCAGGTAGCTCTGCTGGAGATATGATTTCTACTGCTGACGACTTAAACAAATTCTTCTCTTACTTGCTCGGTGGCAAATTACTGAAGGAACAGCAACTAAAACAAATGCTTACTACAGTTCCTACAGGAAAAGAAGGAATCGATGGATATGGTCTTGGAATCTATGAAACTAAGCTTCCAAGCGGTGTCTCGATATGGGGACACACAGGTGGCATTCTAGGGTTTACTACTCTTGTTGGAGGTACACTTGGAGGCAAGCATACGTTGGTCGTCAATTGGAATAGTTTGGGTAGAACTGACAGTCCTAATCCTTTTAAAAATATTTTACTTGCTGAATTTAACAAGTAGTTGCCCCACTCATCTTCTCGGTGTAAATACGTTCGCAGCCGGCATTATGATGTACAAGCCCTATACGATGTAGGAATTATCCGAGGTGTTTCGGCTACTAAGTTTAACCAACATGGCACACTCACACATCAACAGGTTGCACTTATGTTAGAACGAACACTAGAATATCTAGGTGTAGAAAAAGAGCCAAATACAGGGCCCTACCACATACCCATCAACTTAAGAAGAATAAACGCCACCAAAACAAAAAAGCCCCAAATTTTTCTTGAAAATAAGTTGGGGCTTTTGAACCAAAAAAGTATATTTTTAACTATGAAAACTACGATAAATTTTTCCTTTTTTCCTACTTGTTAAATGAAAAATAAACTATCTGGGGTATTAGCCGCTACATTGGCGCTAACGATGACCCTACCAACAGGCGCGATGGCGTCTTCTAGCAGTAAGACTCCGGTTGTAGCTAACCAAGAAGTTGCTAGCCAAGAACTGGAGAAGATTGCGGCAGATAAGGCTGCCCTACTCACGAAGTCCCATGGGACGACTAGCGTGCAGTATGCGCTGATTGATAATGGCAAACTTATTTTGTCGGGTCAGACAGACAAGAACGATATGAAAAGGAAACTATCGCTGACTAAAGATACTCTATACGGGATTGGTTCAGTCAGTAAAATGTATGCAGCAACGGCTGTAATGAAATTGGTCGACGAAGGAAAAGTCGATTTGGATGCTCCTGTCGTCCACTATGTTCCTGATTTCAAGATGAAAGACGAGCGGTACAAACGCATTACGCCGCGTATGCTGTTAAACCACTCCTCCGGCTTGCAAGGTTCCACGTTAAGTAATGCATTTTTATTTAACGATAATGATACCTATGCCCATGATGTCTTGTTGCGGCAATTGTCCAACCAAAGCTTGAAGGCGAATCCTGGCGCGCTCTCGGTATACTGCAACGACGGCTTTACGCTGGCTGAGATTTTGGTGGAAAGAGTCAGCGGTATGAGCTTTACCGAATTTCTACATCAACGGTTTACAGAACCCTTAAAGCTGAATCATACGAAAACGCCGCAGGACAAATGGGAAGGCGAAAAGCGGGCTGAACTTTATTTTCCGGCGTACCAAGGGCAACTTCCAATTGAATCGGTGAATGTGATTGGCTCGGGAGGGATCTCTTCCACGGCAGAAGATATGGTACGATTCTCACAATTATTTATGAGACAGGGAAAAGGGATCCTCTCTGATAAGGCAGTCAAGGCGATGGAGCAAGAGGAATATAAAAAAGGAATGTGGCCGGGGGATGGAGATAATATTTTCAACTATGGTCTTGGCTGGGATAGTGTGAAACTATACCCATTCAGTGAATATGGGATAAAAGGCTTGGCTAAGGGCGGAGACACGTCACTGCAACATGCTATACTGGTCGTGCTTCCGGAACAGAAGATGGCAGTGGCTGTGTTGTCATCCGGCGGGCAAAGCTCTACAAATCAACTACTGGCAACTGAATTACTGCTCGCCGCGCTTAAAGAGAAGGGCACAATTAAGGAAATCAAGCCAAACAAATCCTTTGGCAAGCCGATCAAGGCCAAGATTCCTCAAGACGTGGCGAAGAAAGCGGGCTTTTATGGCAATAGCGACAGTCATTTCAAAATAGAAATTACGAAGAATGGAGAACTGTTCTTACCATCTAATCGAGAGGAAAAATATGTATATACTGCGAATGGAAGCTTTATTAATGAGAAGGGTACTTCCAAGCTCAGCTTCGTCACTGAGAAGAATGGAAGAACTTATTTGAAGGAGAGCACATATAAATCGACGCCAGGCTTAGGGCAAAATGTGATGACTCACTATTTAGCCGAGAAACTAGAAGACAACGTGCTATCGAAGAAAACCGCTGCCGCATGGGCGAAGCGGGAAGGCGTCAAGTTCTATCTCGTGAACGAGAAATTTAGTTCTATTGAATATCTCGTTCAACCGAAACTTATTACCACACAAATTAGTCGCAAGGAAGGCCTGGCGGGCTATTGGGACGGCAGAAAAATTACAGGTCCGAACACCGCGGCGCATCAGCTCCAGATTCCCGTGATGAATGGCCGTGATACGACGGAAACTCATTTCTATACAGAAGGCGGCAGTGAATATATGGAGATGGCCGGATTGTTATACGTAAGTGGATCCAGCGTAAAACCGCTTGATGCAGGCCAATCATCCAAAGTTACGCTGCAAGCAAATGGGTATGCGAAATGGTTTACGATCCCACAAGCGGCAGCGGGGAAAACGATGACCGTGGCGTTGCCATCGAAGAGTTCGTTCGCGGTGTATGATGAGAAGGGAGTATGTGTCAATTTTACCGTTGTGAGCGGCAATAACAAAGTAAAACTGCCGAAGAACGGAACGGTTGTATTTGCTGGCGCGCCGAACTCGGAATTTGCACTCACGTTGAACTAGATGATTTCTGAAGGACAAAATAAAATTGCACTGATAACTGGGGCCAACAAAGGAATTGGATTTGAAACAGCCCGACAGTTGGGAGCACAAGGCTTCACCATATTGGTAGGAGCACGGAATACAGAAAGAGGAACAGAGGCCGCAGCTAAATTGCAAGCTGCAGGATCGGATGCTCACTTCATTAGAATCGAGGTCACGAATCAGACATCCATAGACTCCGCTGCCAAGAAAATAGAAGAGCGGTATGGTAAATTAGACGTTTTAATTAATAATGTAGGTGTGGCACTGGACAGAACCTCTACACTTGGTTTGGACATAAGCCTGTTGAAAGAAACCTTCGAAACAAACTTCTTCAGCATGTTTGCTGTATCCAAAGCAATGATCCCGCTCATTCACAAGTCTCATGCCGGCCGAATTGTGAACATGTCCAGCGCGTTGGGGTCATTAACGAAACATAGCGATCCCTCCTTTGAATTTTATAATGCAAAGGCGCTGGCTTACAACTCATCCAAAACTGCGGTTAATCAACTTACCGTTCATTTGGCCCACGAGCTGAAAGACACACCGATTAAAGTAAACTCGGCTTGTCCGGGCTTTACAGCAACGGATTTGAATCATTTTCAAGGAACACGTACGGTAGAAGAAGCCGCAACAGTGGTCGTTCGCCTTGCCACTCTCCCGGATAATGGACCTACGGGGCAATTTTTCGATGATACTGGAGCTTTGCCTTGGTAAGTGGGGGATACATTCTCTATAAAGCAAATAGCGGAACAAACTGGACTGAGTAAGGACACGATTCGTTACTACGAGAAGATTCAATTACTTCCACATGCTAAACGGAAAGCAAATGGTCATCGTGTCTATAGTTCAGCTGACAAAGATACCCTCAGTATGATTACTTGCTTAAAAAAAACAGGTATGTCATTGAACGAGATGAAGCCTTATTTGCAGTTTTCTCTTGAAAGTGACATTAAGTCGGTTTCAAAACTATACGACATGCTTCAGGATTACAAAAAAAATATTAAAAGTCAAATGGAGGAACTGCAAAAAATACTGGATCTTATCGATTATAAATTGGTCCATGGTGAGAAGTTCGGAGTACGAGATAGAGCAGGTCAAAATAATTAAATGGATAAAAAAATTATTTATGAAATTAGGCAATTCAACCGATTTTATACAAAGGTACTTGGCTTATTTAATAACCAGATTTTAGATACAGATTATTCATTAACCGAAACACGAATACTATTTGAAATAAGCGAAAGAACAGAGTGTATTGCGAATAATCTTGTGCAAGAACTTAATATTGATAGAAGCTATATGAGCAGAATTTTACGTAGATTTGAGAAGGAAGGATTAATAGAGAAAAGAAGCTCAATAAAAGACAGCAGAAAAAACTTACTCTTTTTGACAAAAAAAGGAGAGGAACTACTAGATATAATTCATATTCAGTCAGATGAACAAATAAATCAATTGTTTAACGGACTAAGTGATAGTGAGATTAATGAAATTCGTATTTCCATGATGATAATAAAAGAAAAATTAGATAAAAATATTAAACAAAAGTAAATGATTATTCGAAAAATGAAAAAAGAAGACAATGCAAAAGTAAAAGAAATTATACAAGATTCATTAAAATCACTTGGATTAGCACTTCCAGGTACAGCTTATTTTGACCCTCAACTTAACGACCTACACCAATATTATAATAATCTAAAACATGCGAACTATTGGGTAGTAGAAATGGAAGGAGAAGTTGTTGGTGGAATTGGTATAGCACCGTTTAACGAACATGATAAAGTTTGCGAATTACAAAAGCTATACTTAAGTCCAAAGGCACAAGGTTTAGGGCTTTCCAAGAAACTAATGGAAACAGCGTTGTCATTTACCTCTAAACATTATGAAAAGTGCTATTTAGAAACAATGCATGAATTGAAAACTGCATGTCTATTATATGAAAAGTTTGGATTTATACTTTTAAATGAGCCCCTACCAGGTTCTGAACACTCCACTATGAATGCATGGTATATAAAATCTTTTTAAATGGTATATAAAATCTTTTTAAAATTAGGTGTATTAAAAGCATCTATTAAAAGGAAAGTATTGAAGGAGCTTTATTTTGACACAACGGCAAACATGAATTTCAACTAGATGACCAAGTCATTAGTAAATTTAAGAATTGATTTTGCTTTTAAGCAATTATTTGGGACAAGTGGTAGTGAGGATATTCTTATCACATTTTTAAATGCCATGCTAAAGGATTCATTAGAATCACCTATTATGTCACTACAATTAGAGGATCCACATTTACATCGAGAACACGAGGATGATAAATTATCAATTTTAGATGTCTCAGCCACATTAGACACAGGTACTAAGGTAAACGTAGAAATTCAGCTGAATAATAATCACGACATGATTAAACGAAGTTTGTATTACTGGGGTAAATTATATACTTCACAGTTACAAAAAGGGATGCCTTACAGCTCTCTTAGTAAAACAATTACTATTAATTTGTTAAACTTCGTACTTTTCCCCGAATATGAGGAATTTCATACAACGGGAAAGTTATGGAATGTACAACAGCAAAAGCAGTTTAGTGATGATATAGAGATTCATGTTATAGAGCTTCCTAAATTAATGGAGCAATGGCGGGAAGAGAAAGTTAATCCGTGGGAAGATTCATTTGTTCGTTGGCTGTTATTACTTCCGGCAAATGAAGATGAACACTTAACTCAAACATTGGAGGACATTGCGATGAATCAAGACCCGATTTTACAAAAAGCAATGAATAAGTGGGAGCGAATGAGTCAAGATTCGACATTCCGACAAGCCTATGAAGCGAGGGAAAAAACCCTAATGGATGAAGCTGCAAAGTTTGCTCACGCAGAGGAGCAAGGAATCAAAAAAGGTATTGAAAAGGGTATTGAAGAAGGAAAAAAGGCCGAACGTATACAATTGGTATGTGGTATGTATAAAAACGGAATGTCTGTAGAGGATATTGCGAAATTTACGAAGTTACCTATAGAAGAAATAAGAGAAATTATCCAATTATAAATGAAATGGGGTATTTACTTGAACTTTCCACAATTAAAAATCGGGCATATGATGCCAAAGGTCCCAATTATTCAGGGAGGAATGGGTGTAGGCATTTCATTAAGTAAACTTGCATCTGCAGTTGCAAATGCTGGAGGAATTGGGATTATATCAGGAACTGGTATTTCCATAGATGAAATGAGAATGCATATTAGGAAGGCGAAAGAAAAGATCCGGAAAACTGGTTATATTGGAGTAAATGTCCTTTTTGCAATGAATGATTTTGCTGAAAAAATGAAAGCAGCCATTGAGGAAAAAGTTGATTTCATCATATCTGGTGCTGGCATTTCACGAGATATGTATACTTGGGGGAAAAATGCCGGCATACCAGTTATTTCAATAGTTTCCTCAGCCAAACTCGCTAGATTATCTGAACGATTGGGTGCGGCCGCTGTTGTAGTAGAGGGGCATGAAGCAGGAGGACATCTGGGTACCGAGCGACCTTTATTCGATATATTACCGGAAGTAGTTGCAGCGGTGGATATTCCGGTAATTGCTGCTGGAGGAATTATGACCGGAAAAGATATTGCTCATGCCTTAAAAATGGGTGCATCTGGTGTACAGATGGGTACAAGATTCGTTGCAAGTAATGAGTGTGACGCACCACTATCCTTTAAAGAAAAATATATAAATGCTCGATTAGAAGATACTATATTAGTCAAAACAACTGTCGGTCTCCAAGGTCGTGCGATTAAGAATAACTTCACTAAATTAATAGCTGATAATAAAAAGATAAAAATAAAAAAGTGTATAAATTGCTTAAAAAACTGTTCTTATCGTTTCTGCACGCTAGATTCTTTGATAACCTCTATGGATGGTGATTGTGAAAACGGCCTCGTTTTCGCAGGCGCAAGAGTAAATGAAGTCCAAGAAATTTTGCCTGTCAAAACAATTATTAACAATATAATGATGGAATATAAAGCATGTGTTTAAATGTTTGGCCTAGGCAAAAAAAGAACTCCATTTGGTGAGTATTTAGATCACAGAGGAATTAAACAACAATGGCTAGTACAAAAAACTGGATTAAGTAAATCTCTGATAAGTGATTTAGCAAATAAAAAGGATCGTATTCCCACTTTAACATCTGCAACTAAAATCATTAGAATACTCAAAAAATCTGATAGGCATATTGATTATCAAGATTTTTGGAATATTGATATTTAAATGATGAAAGGAAATATTAACAAAAAATGTGAAATTAACCGATCAAACAAAGGACGCTTAAAAATTTCGCCACCTTTCGGTGGCTTTTTATTTTGTGCTTACTGTGTGGGGACTGGATGTATCGGAGGTGATAAATGTGAAGAAGCAGAAAAATGCCCACATTGTTATTCCATGCGAGATGCTTATTTTTCAGCTATAGTTTCTTATCGTGTACTGTATAATGGCAAGGATATTAGAAAAATTGGCTTGGATTGAATGAACAAAGCAGAACTAATTAACCAAGTATCCGAGAAAACATCACTTACTAAAAAAGATGCTACCGCATCTGTACAAGCTGTCCTAGATCAAATCACACAATCTCTTCAAAAAGAGGAATCCGTACAGTTAATTGGATTTGGTACATTTGAAGTACGTGAGCGTTCTGCACGTACTGGGCGCAATCCTCAAACGGGCGAAGAAATGCATATCCCAGGAGGAAAAGTACCTGCATTTAAAGCTGGGAAAGCTTTAAAAGAGGCTGTTAAATAAGTGAAAAAAATACCTAAGATATCTGAAGCTGAGTTAGAAGTAATGAAAGTCCTTTGGTCAAAATCTCCACAAACGGCAAATGAAGTAATTCAAGCTCTTGAAGGACAAATGGATTGGAATCCAAAAACAGTTAGAACATTAATCAATAGGTTAGTTCAAAAACAAGTTGTTTTTTCTCAGCAGAAAATAGGAAGAACGTACATGTATGGTCCTTTAATCTCACAAGATGAATATTTACAAGTAGAAACTAAATCTTTTATTAAGCGTTTTTACGGTGCTGCTTTGAAACCGTTGCTTGTTAATTTTTTACAAGATGAAAAGCTAACTTCAAAAGAGATCGATGAGCTCAAACGTATTCTAGATGATAAAAGTAATCAAAAAGAGGGAGAATAAATGATAAATGTGTTAATACAGACGTATCTCTCTACTTTTTTTGATTGGCTGTTAGAAACTACTATTATGGCTAGTATATTGGTAGGTTTTATCTTATGTATCAAAGTTCTACTAAGGAATCAATTAACAGCAAGATGGCATTACGCATTGTGGTTAATTTTGATTGTAAGATTACTTTTACCTTGGTCACCGGATAGTTCTTATAGCCTATACTCCATACTTTCACATGGATATGTAACTTCTACTTCTCTAATTCAGAAGGAAGCGAATGTTTCTGGTTTAAAAGTGATGAATGAACCTGCGAAGTATACTGTTAATTCAAGTGATTACAATAAATCACCAGTTGAATCGGGTTCCAAACATATATCAATGTATAAAATCTGTTTATATATATGGATGCTAGGTGTTTTTTGCTTAGGGACTTTAACACTAATTGCAAATAGACGTTTATATTTATACATACAAAAGCAACCAATTATAACAGATGAAAGAATTTTAAATATTTTCGAAGGTTGTAAAGAAACGATGTCTATAAAAGAGGATATTCCTTTGCAATTAGCCGGCAAGATTGCTAGTCCGACACTCCTTGGATTTAGAAAACCTAGAATATTATTATGTGAACAGCATATACAACGATTAAATGATAATCAGCTACGGTTTATTTTCTATCATGAATTAGCTCATTTTAAACGTAAAGATGTTGGGGTTAATTGGCTTATGCATCATTTGCTTATACTAAATTGGTTTAATCCAATCCTTTGGTATGCCTATTATTCAATGCGCGAAGATCAAGAAATTGCATGTGATGCATTGGCTCTTACTTTTATTGATTCGGAAGAAAAAATTGAATATGGGCATACAATTATTACATTATTAGAACACTATTCAAATTATTATCAAATGCCTAGTTTAGCAAATCTAAGTAAAAATAAAAAAGCATTAAAAAGGAGAATTATTATGATTAAAAAATTCAATAAAAAATCGTATCGTTGGTCAGCTTTAGGATTGACAGCTGTATTAGGTATATCTACTTTTTCTTTAATGAATGCAAGTGCTGAGGAGTTTAAGAGTGAATCACAGGCTACAAAAAATAAAATTGAACAAGCCGCAAAATCAGAAGAAATGAATAAGCTTGAAAAAAGTAAGGTAGAAGAAGTCGCAAAACAATTAGAAATGGACAAGCTTGAAAAGAGTAAGGCAGAAGAAGCCGCAAAACAATCAGAAATGGACAAGCTTGAGGAAAGTAAAAAGAACACAGATATTTCAGAAGCAGCAGTACTTAAACTTACCGAGAAACAAAAGCAATATCTTAAATCTAAAGGTCTTCCATTGAAGCAAACTGCTAAAGAATCTGAAGTTACGGGGCTTATGTTAGTTTCTCTAGTGAAACCTATTGATAATGGAGATGGAACAGGATTTCAGCCAGACCATGTTGGAGAAGTTGATATAATTCACGCAGATGAATATCAAAACAAATATGGTAAAGAAGATTATGTAGCATTTGCTGCATGGGAATAAATGATTAAGCAGGAAAATCAATCCGAACAAACCATGGTAGATGATGAGAACTCATTACACGAAGACACCTTTGAAAAGGCCTGGCGAATAACAGAGTTTTCTAAGTTAGTAGGTAGACACCATAATACTGTTTATAATTGGTTTAATACGTTAGAAGAGAAGGGATTACATGGAACTCTTAGAACCAACAATACAAATGAAAAATTATATAATTCATTAGATTTAAATATAGCTCTTTTCATAAAGCAGAAAAGGGATGAAAAGTGGTCTTTAGATGCCATAATCGAACTTTTACCGCATCAATTTGAACTAAGGCCTGTATCTCCTGAAAATCACTCAAACGAAATATTATCTCAATTTGATTTTCAGGACGCAGCGGAGACAATTGAAAAAATGGTGGAACAAAAGATCCAAGCGCATTTACAAAACATCGAAATACAATTTCAAGAGAAATTTGAAAATGCATTAAAGGCATTACCTCAGCCTGAAGATCCAATTGCTATGAAAGAACGCCAAAGACAAGAAAGACTGGATAACATAATAATTGAACATAGAGCTCGTAAAGAATTAAGAAGACAAGCTGAAAAACTCTGGAATGAAAAGCCAGAGGAAGAACGTTTAAAAAAAGTTGGTTGGTTTAAAAAAGAGGAAGATTTAGCAAAAAAACACCTATTTATCGAGAATTATTTAAACGAAAATATAATAGAGTATATGAAATCTATTATGACATCCGAATAAATGGCGAAGAACTTTCTGAAAAACGAAGTAGCAGTAAAAATGACAATGGTTGGTTTTGGTCAGGCTGGAACTAGAATGGTAGATAAATTTGCTGAATATAAGCATACGGATGGAACGTCTGTGTACAACTGCCTTGCCCTAAATAGTAACGATGGTGATTTAGCCGAATTAAAAAATGTGCCTACAAGTAATCAAGTATCACTAAAATTAGGCGGACTAGGGAAGAATCCAGAACGTGCTGTAAAAGTACTAGAATCAAATGATGAAGCGAAAGAAAAGTTAAAAGAATTCATCACAGAGCGTGTAAGACCGACAGATGAATTGGTTCTATTTTTCGCTGGCTTAGGCGGTGGAACAGGTACTTCTACAATTATTAAAGCAATTGAAGAATTCTCGGCTTTTCATAATAAACCTGTAATCGCTGAAGAACTTAAAAGTATGGCAATGAAAATTCCTAGAGAGGAATTAATAGCAAATCAACAAAAGTATGCAAAAATTGCATTCAATAATGCAATTGAGCGTAAAGATTTTATTAAAATGGGTATTGTTGTGACACTCCCTGTAAGAGCTGATGGACCTGATGTACTAAGACAAGTAAATAAATTCTCTCAAGAGATTTGGAAGTTAGCAAATGACCCAGCAAAAGGTGTTGCATTCGTTGTTTTCGCAGATAACCAACATTTCTATGATGAATTTAAGGGATTAAACGAAAATGAGAAAAAAGGTATTGCTAATTCACGAGACTATGCAAATCAGCGCATTGGTGAAATAATCCATGAATTAAATACAGCTGCTAATGGCGCAGGAACATCTGTTATTTTAGATTCACAGGACTTTAAACGCATTTTATTAGAGAAAACTGGTTGTCTAGTTATTAATAAAGTTTCTCGCAATATGAATCAAATTGAAAATAGTAAAGAAATAGTAGATATGTTCTCAGAATCGTTGAAAGGAAGCTCTTTCCACCATCCTATAGAGTTAGTGAAAAAGAACGAGGATGGTGAGCTGGAGGCTTCTAAGGTACATCATTTTGGAATGCTTGCAATTTTAGACGAACAAAAGAATATTGATGATTCATTTATGGATGATGCAAAAGTAGAAGTTACAAATACATTACCAATCAATGGCACTGTATTTAATGGGTATTTAATTAGTAAAAATGATTTTATGGGCAGTGTGTATACTTTCTATAAAACTGATGCGTTACCTTGCCGTTTGTCTAAAGGTTTAGTTGAAGAATTTAATGAATTTAAAGAAAAACAAAATCAAATTCAGTTTAAAAAATCTCAAATTAGTACAATTGAAATGCAAGATCAAGACGATGATTTCAGTATTAATTTTGGTGATTACATCGATATGGGAACTAGTAATGAGGAAGCATCAGCTGATGCTGAGAATGATGAAGAATTAGCTGCATTTATGGATCCAGACAAAATGTTTGGTACATCAAAATAATTGAACGAGGTATTGAGTGAAAAATATAAAGTAATTAAATTTCCTGATGAAGTTGTGAACATGTTTGCAGACATTCTTGAAGAGGACGAAATACTTTATAATGTATTTCATTACATAGGATCTGAGGTAAATAAACAATACCAAGAGACGAAATATATGAGAGGTATCTCAATAAATGAAATAGTAGGTAATGTTGTAATTGACAGGAGAGTTAAGAAATTAAAAGGAAAATCGTACTCGTTAGAGGTTGAACGAACCAATATATCAAGAAGATCGGCTGAAGTAAGTGTTAGTACATTATCTTCAATGTCATTAATAACTGAAAGGATTATGCATCCTTATAAATTTTTAATCTCAACAATCAGAGGACAACAGGTGTTAATTGAACTAGGAAGACGTAAACAAACCAATAGATAAATGGAGAAAGTATTAGTGTTGTTTAGCGATGCCCTCTTACTTGCTGCGCCAATGTATGAAAAGAACACGCAGCTATGGGAAAAGTGGAATAGATATTATGAGGAAGTACAGGGAAATCATGACAAAGTAGTAACTTCAGCTAATATATCCCCTTCATTTTCAGCTCTTGTTTCTTGGTTAGGTCAGAAACAAGAACAAGGGATTTCATTATTGCATATATACGCGAATCTAGATAAGTATAAAATTGAGATTCAAAATGTACTCGATAAAATAATAGAGCAAGAATTTAGAGATACGTCTGAAGAAGTTGAAACGGCTATAATATCTAATACAACAGATGAAAAGTTAAAAGAGCATTCAATTGATCTGCAAGAGGATTACTACCCTGTAAGTAATGATGCGGTATATTATCAACTACGAGACGGTATAGCCAAGAATCACTTTGAAGAAGATGAAGTTGGAGCAGTACCAGTTTTACCATTAGAAACTAAAAATACAAGTGGGGTTGCTCAGCTATCGTCACACAAGGATGAAGATTTAAGGCTTGTAAACACTAATGAGGCAGAAAGATGGTCAATACTAGTCGATGGTGTTATTAGCAACATGGATGATCTTACCGCAGACTGTTTAGATACAATTACAATACAGTGGTTGAATCAAGCGAGATCTCCAGATGATTTTATTGATTTCAGCTATGAGAATGTACTAGATATGTGTAATATTCCAAAAGCATCAGCAAACGGTATAGAATATTATCGTGCAGAAGATAAAATTAAAATTGCACAACGTATAGCTGCCTTGGCAAGTATATTTATTTATTTAAATGATGATAATGAGGTCGTAGTTTTAAATGATCGTGCAGAAACTGGTGAACAATTTGAAATGAAGCGTGAAATAATTAAAAGACTATTCGTTTTAGATTCTGTAGTTCTTTGGAGAGATAAAAATACCAATGATTACGTAGGTATTGAATCCTGTAGAATAAAGCCGGGTAGCTTTTTATCGATGTATTTATACGGATCTAGTAGTACAACAGCATTATTATCTAAAAAAGCATTGGAGTATAATAGTTATCGACACAAATTCCATAAGCGACTAATTCGCTATTTATCTTGGCAGTGGAAAATTCGACAGCAGTACAGTAATTTAAAAAGACCATATTCAATTGGTGGAGAAAAAGGACTATTGTCTGTTATGGGGATTAATATAGCTAAGGGACGCCCACATCGTATTCGTGAGCAATTAGAAAATGTATTATTAGATTTAGAAAAAGAAAAAGTTATTTCACATTGGGAGTACGCTGAAGAAATTGATGAATCAAGAATTGGAGAACGGAACTGGTTTAAGAATTATTACTCAAAATTAGGAATCATCATTTTACCACCAAAAGAGTTAATGGATAATATCGGGAGTTTGACAAAGAAAAAGGTAATTGATACTCCGGATAAGCAAGAAAATAATGTGATTGTAAATACGATAGCTCATAGTACAGTGATTACTGAGGAGCTAATTAGAGAGAAAATTATGCACCAACATATGCATCAAAATAGAACAATGCGCCAAATAGCAGATGAGTTAGGCTTATCCCCTGCTACACTATCGAGATTCTGTAATAAGAAAATGAAACGGATTTCAAACAGTGTTAATGATAAGTTAACCAAATGGTATGAAAGACAAATGATAATTGAGTCTATGTAAATGGAGGTGAATCAAATGATGATTAATAAAGCCTATAAGTTTCGTATCTATCCAAATCAAACACAAGCAATTCTAATCAATAAAACGATAGGTTGTTCTCGCTTTGTATTCAATCCTTTCCTTTCCCTATGTGATCACGCATACAAAGAGAAAGGAAAAGGTTTGACATATGGTACATACTCTGCCAAACTTCCTGCCATGAAGAAAGAGTTTGTTTGGCTAAAAGAAGTGGATAGTATTGCGAAAGCTAAACCGTTTCAAGTTTTTAATAGTACTTGCCAGAATGTAGCTATGGTGTTTCAAAAAGCTAGAGGTATTTGCATTATTGTATAGGTGGAGAAATTAGCACAATTGTTTACTGATGCTTTGTTAATATCTGAAAGTTTATATGGAAATAACAAAGCAATTTGGGATAAATGGACTTCTTTTAGTGCAGACGTAGAAAAAGACAGTAATAAGGTTATAACTTCACAATATATTTCACCATCTTTTTCAGCATTAGTATCGTGGCTTAGTAAAAAGAATGTAGAAGGAATAACCTCATTACAAATTGCTATTAAGTTGGACCAGTATAGGGATGAAATTCATTCAGAAATTGGACATTTTTTAACAGAAGAATTTAAAAATGATAAAAAGTATAAATTAAATGCTGAAACAGTAATTCAGATAGAAAAAAACGAAGATGGAGCAGAGGAGAAAGATTTTTTTGAGGTTAATAATTCTGCGGCTTACTTTAAATTACGTGACGGAATTTCCAAAAATCACTTTGAAGATGATTCAATTGTTGGTCTGAAATCTTATCCAATTGAAACGAAGGAGAGTAGTGTGATAGCTCAGCTTTCTTCACATCGGGATGAGGATTTGAAGCTTATTAAAGAGGATGAAGCGTCCCGTTGGAACACCTTAGTTAATGATGTAATGAGTAATATGGATGATCTCACGGCGGATGTATTAGATTCAATCACGATACAATGGTTAGCTCAAGCGCAATCTCCGGATGAGTTCATCGAATTTTCATATGAGCAAGTGTTAGATATGTGTAATGTACCGAAAAAGAAAGTAAGTAAGGGAGAATATTATAGACCTGAAGATAAAATTAAGGTTGCTAAGCGGATTGCGGCTCTAGCAAGTATTTTTATATATCTAAATGATGATAATGAAGTAGTAGTTTTAAATGATGAAAATGAGTACGACGAGGAATATAAAGTAAAAAGGGAAGTAATTAAGAGGTTATTTGTTTTAGATTCAGTTGTATTATGGAGACATAATACAACGAATGAGTATATGGGTATTGAATCCTGCCGAATTAAACCAGGAAGCTTTTTGACAAGTTATTTATATGGTTCAAATAATACTACAGCATTGTTATCTAAAAAAGCACTTGAATATAATAGTTACCGGCATAAATATCATAAACGCTTAATTCGATATTTAACATGGCAGTGGAGAATCCGTCAAATATATTCAACTTTGAAGCGACCATACTCCATTGGGGGAGATAAAGGGTTATTAGCTGTCATGGCAATTCCACTTACTTGGAAACCAAGCCGCATTAGAGAACATTTAGAGCATGTTCTCACTGACTTAGAAAGGGAGAACGTAATTTCTAAGTGGGAGTATTCGATTAAATTAGATGAAGAACATTTAAATAAGAAAAATTGGTTTAAAGAATATTGGATCAATTTAAATATTACTATTCTTCCGCCAGAAGAATTAATGAAGTCTATGTACAATTTACCAAAGAAAAAAGCAGTAGAATTAGAGAGTAATAATGAAACAATGCTGGAATATAGTGAAAAGACTAAAGATATTGTTGATATACCACAAATAAAGATTAGTAAGGAAGCAGGCATTTTTGATGAAGAAGCTGTTCGAGCAAAAATATTAAAACGACATAATGTCGATAATATTAGTATACGGGAACTAGCAAAAGAAATAAAAATATCAGCACCTACAATATCTAGATTTTGCAATAGAAAAACCAAACGTTTATCAGCTAATGCAGTGGAAAAAATGTCTAAATGGTATGAGAGACAAGTAATATTAGAAAAAATGTAAATGGTAAAAAAAGCTTGTGTAAGTATTATTACTGGAATTCTTTTAATATGCTCCACAGGATGTACTACTCAAACTGATTCCATTGCAGCTCAAACTCAATCAATAGATGGTACATATACAACAGAAGATATCACAAGCGCATTTCCTGTAGGGACACCCATAACTACTTATATTCGAAAAGAAGAAAAATTAAACGTAAAACATCTCACCAGTATTACGCTTACAGATGGTGGCGTCGGTAGAGTTCTGGAAGCAACAGATGGTTTTGTTGTCGTATGTGGGAATGAAAAAGGAGTTTTTGATGTTTTAATATTTAAAACTATGGAAGATGTAGAGAAATATGAACAAAGTTTGGCGCTATGAATGAACAAAAAATTATTAATGGCTTTAGCATGCAGCGTATTACTTATGGGATTGGCTGCTTGTGGTTCAAATGATAAAGCAAGTACATCGGAAGAACCAAAACAAGAAACTAAAAAAGAAGGCGAACAAAAGAAGCTAGATGAGCAAAAACAGGAAGAGGAACAAAAGAAATTAGAAGAACAGAAAAAGGCTGAAGAACAAAAAAAGGCTGAAGAACAAAAACAAGCTGAGGAGCAAAAGAAATTAGAAGAACAACGAAAACAAGAAGAGGCTCAAAGACAACAGGAAGAACAAAAGAAACAACAAGAAGCAGCCCGAGCAAAGGAACAGGAGCAACAAAAAGCTACCGCTAATACAGCACCTCAGCAACAAGCTGCACCTAAACAAGAGAAAGTTCACTATGCAAACTGTACAGATGCAAATAATGCCGGTTACTATGATATAACTCCAGATAGCCCAGCTTATGCTTCACATTTAGATCGCGATGGTGATGGCGTGGCTTGTGAACGAAATAAAGGACATAAAAAATCTAGTAAAAAACATTAGGTGAATCCATTAAAATACATGAGTGACCTTAATTTTCCCCTCCTACTCAAAGGAGAGATTAAAATGGGCTTTGGTGGTAGTTGCGGTAGTTGTGGCGGAGGATTTGCTTTATTAGTTGTTTTATTTATTTTATTAATCATTGTTGGAGCTTCTTGCTTCTGCTAAATGTTGGGCGATTT
Organism: Bacillus toyonensis; assembly: GCA_046112185.1. Lineage (GTDB taxonomy): Bacteria > Bacillota > Bacilli > Bacillales > Bacillaceae_G > Bacillus_A > Bacillus_A toyonensis_A. The sequence goes on from CP170573.1 coordinate 90,927, forward strand.
CAATATGAATTCTAGTAATTATGAAAGTGGTGCTGAAATCTTAGAATTATTAGGCAGTTTAAGCCGTTTATTAATTGTACGTGAATTGATTGTAAGTGGGACTTTGACAGTTTCCCAGTTGAACGCTGCAACGCATATTTCGGAACCTATGATTTTACAACATTTACGCAAACTAACTAAAGGTAATATGGTAATTATCGAGCGCAAGGGTACTAAGCTTTATTGTAGAGTAGAAGATAAGAAGATTATTGATATTATCGATTTATTAGGATTATCATATTGAATGTTTAAAAAAGTTACATTAGGGATATCATCATTAGCGGTGGCAGCAGTAGTTGGGTTAGGAATGGCATCGGAGGCATCAGCAGGACCAGCAGCACCTCTAACTTCTTTAAGTGTAGTAAAAGTGGAATCACAATTGGGTGGAGTTGAATACATTACTCCTAATAGTTTTAGTACAACGAAAGATCATGGGGGAAGTTACTTATATGTTTACACAAAAGAAATAGGATATGGCCAGTTTCCTTTTGCTAAAATGAATGGATTTGATGTGAAAAGTATTGGTTCACAAATTATTGGTGGTAATCCTATTGTAGGTTGGGAATATAAATGGGACGCATCAAATCATCAAGAAGGGACTTTTGAATATCAAAAGACTTCAATAAATTATCCAAGAGATACGTGGCGCACTTCGTTATATATTAAATAAATGGATAACTGGAGAAATAACACGATTTGGTTTGAACAAATACCAGATGATCTTCAGGCTTGCTTAAACTTAAAAGAAGATAAATTTAATGAGATGCAGCTTGAAAATATTGAGTATTTAACTTTTTGGTATCATAAAAAAAATAAGCTTGGAAACTTTGTGGGTATGCCAGAAAATCTCCTCTATTTAGAATTAAACTGGTCCAATATACACGATTTCCTTGGGATAGAAAAAATGAATAAATTAAAGCGTTTAGAATTACATTATTGTACTAAATTACAAAATGATTTTGGTTTGTCTGGATTAGCCGATACGCTAGAATATTTACATATTAATCAATCAAAGAAATTTGTACCAAATGAAGAATTATTCTCTCTGAAGAATCTTCGGGTTCTGTGCCTTAATTCTTGCGGTAATCTTGAGAATTTGAATTTTTTAAATCATTTTCCTAATCTAATTGACTTTAGATTTGTTGATACTAATGTGTTAGATGGTGACTTATCACCAATTTTAGAACACCCAACAATCCGAAGTGTAGGCTTTCTGAATAAGAGACATTACAATATTAAAGATGATAAGATGGATGCTTTTTTAAAGGATAAAAATGGTGGAGGAGAATTTAAAACCGTTATCAATTATGGAGAATATGAGACTTTTAGATATATTTATTAAATGAAAGTTGATCAGAATCCAGAGATGTACACTTGTGGTGGAAATAAAAAGAATTTTAGGTATCCATATTGTTATGGTGATTTCACATATGCAACAAAGGTGAATGAAAAAGCAAAACTTATTGAAGAACTTCTCCGAAAAAATTCAAAATATAATTCAGAAAATTTTTAAATGGTGGAAAAAATAGTTTTTTTAAAAAAATTAGATAAGAAACTAATATTCATTTTATTCATATTATGTGTCACCAGTATTGTTGCAATATACAGTAGTCAGCAAACCGGGCAATATGGTAACCAAAATTTTGCTATGAAACAAATGGTAAATTACGCCATCGGATTTGTTTTATTATTAATTGTTGCCAATCTTGATTTAGATCAATTACAAAAATTAGCTTGGCCGATTTATATTGTGGGGTTCATCTCAATTATCATCTTAAAGATATTACCAGTATCAAGTTTTACACCTGAAATATCAGGTGCAAAAAGATGGTTTAGATTTCCAATTATTGGTGCTACTCAACCAGCTGAATTTTTTAAGCTTGCCTTACTTCTTCTGGTCGCAAGTTTAGTTGTAAAACATAATGCACAGTATATGGCACGGACATTTCAAACTGATTTACTTTTGATTGGTAAAATATTTTTGATAGCTATTCCACCAGCGTTACTTGTATATAGTCAACCCGATACGGGAATGGTGTTCCTATATATAGCAGCCATTGCATGTATTATATTTATGTCAGGAATTCAAAAAAAGTTAATCGTACTATGTGCAGGAATTCCGATAACTGTATTGTCTGCTTTAATATTTATATACTTAAAATATCCAGATATTTTCTTCAATAAGTTAGTTACTTTATTAAAGCCTCACCAACAATCGCGAATTTTAGGCTGGTTAGATCCATTTCAGCATACAGATCAGGGATATCAAACTCAACAATCACTTTTGGCTGTTGGTAGTGGAGGGATAGAAGGAAAAGGCTTCGGTTCTGGAAATGTTTATATTCCAGAAAAACATACTGATTTCATTTTTGCCACAATTGCCGAAGAAGGCGGTTTTATAGTTGCCACTTTTATAATATGCATATTCTTCTTACTGCTTTCCCGAATACTTATAATTGGTAATTCCGCAAATAATTTATTCGGCACCTTACTATGCGCAGGAATTGTAGGCGTTCTAATGTTACAATTTTTTCAAAATATCGGTATGATTGTGGGATTAATGCCTGTCAAAGGTATTGCACTTCCATTTTTATCATATGGCGGAAGCTCTTTATTTTCGAACATGCTAATGATGGGGCTTATTCTATCCACACGAAAAACATACAAAGAATATATGTTTTCAGTGAATCAGCACTAAATGATAAATCGAGAAATAAAAATTAATATACTTACATTAGCATTAATCTCTTTTTTATTTATTATATATCAAGTTATCACAGTTCATATTCTTTATGACCATTTAAAAAATGATTATATTACTATTTGGAGTGAAATTACCGGAAAACTTATTGCACAAAACCCAGAAAATGAATACGAAATAATACAAGCACTTACAGATGATACAGCGAATAAAAAAGATTATTCCAGTGGTGGAGAAATGCTATTAAACCAATATGGCCTATCTGCTGAATTGGATTCAACACTTTTTCCTTATTTAAATAAACATATATCCCAAAACAATATATACATGCTCCTTGGAGTAATAGGGTTCAGTTTAATCCTAATTTTTCTAAATTACTTACAATATAAATCTTTTTTCTTAAAAATTAGAAATGTAACAGCTGCAGCAAATAAAATTATTGAAGGTGATTACACCATTGATATCAAGGAAAATAGAGAAGGAGATCTAGCTAAACTTGCTAATTCTTTTCATAAACTAAAAAATGTTATTAGAAAAAGTATGCATAATTTATTGGAAGAGAAACAATTTTTAATTCAAACTTTACAAGATATTTCTCATCAACTAAAAACTCCACTTTCAACACTAACAGTGAACAACGATATCTTATTACAAGGTAAATTAAATGAACAACAATATCATTTTTTACACAATAATGATGTTCAAATTTCAAGAATCAGCTTTTTAATACATAATTTATTAAAAGTTTCAAAAATAGATGCTAGGGCCATACTATTTGAAAAAGAAAACTCTGATATTATTGATACAATTTATGAGGTCATTGCTAGTTTGAACAGTAAATTAAATAAAAAAAATATGAACATACATTTAAAAACCAATGAAAAAATATCACTTTTCCATGACAGTATTTGGATGCAAGAAGCTTTATTAAATATTTTAAAGAATTCCATTGAACATTCAAATGATAATAGTTCCATTTATATTGAAGTCACAAACTCCCCTATTCATACTGAAATTATAATTCAAGATTTTGGTGAAGGTATTACATCAGAAGATTTGCCATATATATTCGATAGATTTTACAAAACAAAAAATTCTAATAAAGAAGGGTCCATTGGAATTGGCTTAGCACTAGCAAAATCCATTATCGAAGCTCATCATGGATTTATTAAAGTAGAAAGCCAAAAACACTCATTCACAAAATTCACAATAACTTTTATGAAGTATTAAATGAGGAGAGATACTGTGGATAAAGTATTATTCGTTGAAGACGATAACGATCTAGGAATGGCTATTGAGTTTACTCTAAAAGGAGAAGGACTTGAGGTTATAAGAGTTTCTACTGTACAAGATGCAAAAGACCAATACGAAAATAATAAATTTGATTTAGCTATATTGGATGTTGGACTCCCAGATGGAAATGGATATGATTTATGTACCTATCTTAAAAGAAAAGGTGATATACCTATTATTTTTCTCACAGCACTAGATGAGGAGGCAAATGTAGTAATGGGCCTTGAAATTGGTGGAGATGATTATATAACAAAACCTTTCAGGGTAAAGGAGCTATTATCTAGAGTAAAGGTACAATTAAGAAAAAAAATTAAAACAGCTTCTAATACTATATTGAGGTCTGGAAATATAAAACTTGAAGTTGAAGCGGCTAGAGCTTTTAAGCATGAGAAAAGTATAAATTTAACACATTTAGAATACAAACTCTTATTAACGTTAATGCTAAATCCTCATAAAGTATTACAAAGAAATGAGATATTGAAAAAAATAGCAGATGAAAGTGAAGTGTTTTTCGATGAAAATACTCTTTCAGTTTATGTAAAAAGATTAAGAAGTAAAATTGAGGATACTCCACAAAACCCTAGCTGTATAATCACACAAAGAGGTATCGGATATTATTGGAATAAAGACGTCAGTAAGGAGTAAATGAAAAAGATAGTAGGATTTCTAGCGGTAACAGCAATTTTTATAGGTATAGGGTTTGCTGTAAATCGTTATGTACATGGTCCCTCACAACCAGTAAACGGTATCATGGTATCGGGAACGAAAGAAAATATATCTGCTGTAAAAAATCTTTATAAAGATCAAAACGTACAAACAGTAGATTATAGTTATAAATTGGTCACAGAATTAATAAAACAAGAACTCACTACCGAACAGAAAGAACAAATTAAGAAACAATGGAAAGAAAAAGGAGAAAATATGACTGAAGAAGAGATGGACAAGGAACTTGATAAACCATCTGTTAGAAAGAAACAATATGCGGTAATTACAAAATCTACAGCTGAAAAATTCTTAAAAAAAGGAATTGTAAGAACGCCCTTATCAAAAGAAGATAGTTCATTGACTTCAACCCCGGTAAAAGAAATAAAAGGATTAGCGAGTGAAAAAAACATATTTTATAAGAAAAATGTGGAAGATGAGGAAATAAAGGATGGGAAGTTAAATTTAAATGGACAAATGATACCTGTTCAACATATTGAACAACATAATTGGATTGGATATTTTTCATCACCGATAGTAATTGTTAATGAGGAAACATATAAACAATTAAAAGAAAAAGAAGTAAGCCTTTCGTTAATTCAGTTTGCAAAAGAAAATTTTGATTATAAAAATAAAAACAAGGTAAAAAAGGTGGTCGAAAACATTTCAAAAGTATATGAAGTGAAAGACCAGAATGGTGAATACGATAGGGATAAAATCTATTTTGTAGAGATTCAAAATTAAATGGAGGTTGTTAGATTAGAAAATGTAGTAAAAACATATGGAGAGGGAGAAACGCAAGTACAGGCGTTAAAAGGAATTAATCTTTCCATTCATAGGGGAGAATTCGTAACCATAGTTGGAGCGTCAGGTTCTGGTAAAAGTACGTTATTGCATATTTTAGGAGGGCTCGATCGCCCGAGTTCAGGAAATGTGTTTATAGGTGGTGAAAATATTTACAATTATAAAGATAATGAACTTTCTATTTTTCGCCGAAGAAAAGTTGGCTTTATATTTCAGTTTTTTAATTTGATTCCTGTCTTGAATGTACAAGAAAATATTGCTTTGCCAGCTCTATTGGACGAGGAACAGGTAGATGATCATTACCTGGATGAAATTATACGAACTCTAGGGTTAAATGAAAGACGAGATCATTTGCCTTCTGAATTATCGGGTGGTCAACAACAAAGGGTATCTATTGGTAGATCTCTTATAAATAAACCCGATATCATCTTAGCGGATGAACCAACCGGAAATCTAGATACAACAAATACAAAAGAAGTTCTGAATTTATTAAAAGTAACGGCTAAAAAATATAATCAGACGGTGATTTTAATTACCCATGACCCTGCTATCGCATCAAACTCTGATCGAATTATAACCATTGCAGATGGCGTGATTATTTCAGATAAACAATTAGTGCAAAATCAAGCAAAATGTGGAGGGGAGGAGTATTGAATGTGGAGGGGAGGAGTATTGATTCGTAGTTACAAACAGTTAAGTCAAAAATATCTCAGAAGTAATATAAAACGTACTCTGCTAACATTAACAGGTATTATTCTAGCATTGGCGCTAATAACAACAATTGGACTGTTTTTTAATAGCGGATACACTTCGGGAATTGAAAATGCTAAAAAAGGTCCTATGGGTTCCGCAAATATTTCAGTTGAAAATTATAATCAAAAGCTTTTCAATATGATAAAAAGTAATCCGAATATATCTTCTTATGGCATCATAACACCAGGAGAGACGCTCAATGTTGATGAGATAGCTGTCTCTTATATGTATGCAGACCAACAAGCATTAAAACTGTTAAATTCTAGTATACCTTTACAAGGTAAGCTACCTTCAAATGAAAACGAGGCTGTTTTGGAAAAATGGATGCTACCTTACTTCGGACCCAATCTTAAATTAGGCGGTATGTTTACTATTCATGAAAAAAAATATAAACTTGTTGGTTTGCTAAATAAGTCTAGTAGTACTCAGGAAAATAAAACAGGTCAATTATTGACATATAAAAATGAGTTTAAAGTTGGAGAAGGTAGCGTATTGATTGAATTGCATAAGTACGCAAACTTTGATGAAGTTGAAAATCAATTTAAATTATTGACGAATAAAAAAAATATAAGAGTGAATGACGGATTAAAGAGAGTCTTAAAGCCTAGTGTGGAGATCATAGTGGCAGCTGCTATTAGTATTGGGATAGTTGTGATTTCTACGGTTGTTATTATTTACAATGCATTTCAAATTAGTATAGTAGAGCGAATGAAACAGTTTGGGTTATTGAGGAGTATAGGAGCTACAAAAAAACAAATTAGAAAAATTGTGATAAGAGAAGCAACATTTCTTTCTATTATTGCTATCTTTTTTGGAATTTTGTGCAGTATATTAGTAGTCTTTTTACTTAATCAAGTACTGATAAACGCACTTAAAAACCCTATGGGATATACAATTAAATTAGATTGGTTAATTATATGTGTAAGTGCTTTAATTACATTGATAACTGTCTATATTTCAAGCTATTTTCCTGCTTTTTTTGCAGGTAGAATTTCACCGTTACTGGCCGTAAGTAGCCGATTAGCTATAAAAAAAGATAAAATAAAGAAAAAAAAGGGAACAAAGCTAAAGAAACCACTATCTTTTCCGTTAAGTATGGCATTAAAAAATATTCAAAGGAATCCCAATAGATATACAGTTACAATCTTGTCTATTATTATAAGTAGTGTACTGTATATCACGTTTACGTTTCTCATAGATACTGTTATTCAGCGTAAACAGCCGGAAATTCAAGCTCTAAAATCGGACATATCAGTTACGGTTAATTCGAATATAGACCGGCCTAGCATAGATCGTATGAGTCGAAATCTTTATAAAGTTAATAACGTAGAGAATCTGTACAAGCAATATCAGGCAAATGATTTTTATACGAAAGTACCAAAAAATAAACAAATTAAAGCATTACAAGGAAATGAATCGCTGTATCAAAAAGTAAAATATAATAATCAAACTGTAGAAATTGTGAATACACAAATAAAAGCATACGATGAGAATAGTTTAAAGAAACTAGCTGAAAATGTAACTAGTGGAAGAATTGATATTTCAAAATTAAATCGTGAAAAAGAGGTTATTTTAGTAAAACAAGGTGCATCAAATGATATGAATACAAGTAACAAATATATAGGTTCTCTAAGCACGTTTCAGGTAGGGGATGAAATCCAAATAACAAGTCAGCAGGAAAGAAAATCTACAGAGGAAATCTCCTACAATGAAGAAAAACTAGAAACTTTAAAAATAGCTGCAATTGTAGAATTGGATATTTTTAATATGAGCAGAGTAATGGATACCATAACTTTTATTACTAGTGAACAAATAGCCGAATATATTACAACATCTCCACAAAAATTAACAGGTTTTGAAATTGATTTAGAGAATCAATCTCAGGCGGATGCTACAATTTTAGATATACAAAAGAAACTCGGTGGAGATGCATCTATAGATGTAAAAAATAATATTGTTCAAAGTAATTTCCATAAAGACAATATACTGTATATAAAAATATTGGGGTACGGATTTATAGCTGTTATTACACTAATTGGTTGTGTAAATATTTTAAATACCATTACAGTCAGCATCATTATGAGAAGAAAAGAATTAGCTGCTTTAAAATCGATTGGTATGTCGCAAAAGGATTTGAAAAAGATGGTTATATATGAAGGACTCCTGTACGGTTTCTTTGGAAGCATACAAGGGATCTTTTTCGGCTGTATGCTGTCGTATATTCTTTATGTAGCACTGTCAAATACGGTGTCGTTTGAATGGAGTATTCCTTATCAATCTAGCTTTATCACATTTATAATTGCACTGTTGATTAGTTATGTATCGGTACTAATTCCGCTTCGGAAAATTAAAAAGGATAACGTTATAGATGTAATTAGAGAAGAATAGATGATATGTATTTTAACTGTTGAACCAAATAATTCGGCGGCTGCAGTTAAATCGGGGGTTAGCTATGCATCATGTTCTCAAGATGCTAACGGGATCACCTTCTATTTCAGTAATGCTGAAGCTAAAAAACTTTCATACGAACTTACTAAATGGTCGTACATTGGAGCAGGTGTTGCTGCTGTTGGCATTATACCAGCGGCAGCAGCATCAGTGGCTGTTGGTTTAATTGCGGTAGGTGTTTAGATGAGCTTCGTTCCTACAACAAGATTCCCAAGAATACCAATTATAGATACACCCAAAAATATAAATTTGATTGCAGGTTTAATGTTCGACTTCATAAGGGCAATACATAAAATTATAAGAACCAGCGAAACTGAATAGATGAAAAATAAGAAATGTGACAATTGTGGTTCTACGAATTTTAAGGAAGGGAGGATTGGAAGCGCTTATCATGCGTATGTTTGCGAAGATGAATCTAGTAGGTTCTTTTCAGGAGGGAAGCGTTCCAAACTATTAACCACATTCTGTTTAGAATGTGGAGAAGTGAAATCATTCAGAGTTGAAAATCCAACAGTATTTAGAGAATAAATGTTTGGTCATGGAGCAGGGCATAGAGATGAAGCTATAGAACAAGAGCAGGGTGTACACGAAAAATTCAGTAAAGACACAAGCAAAATAGCATTGCTATTATAGATGAATACCGCCAAAAGAAAGCATCCAAAATTACATTTGATTATTTTCGTGTTAATTGTGTTGGCAAGTGGTTGGATCGGGGTATTTCTAGATTCTCTTCTAATGGATCAGCCTGAAGGAAACTCTTTAGGTATGGGATTATGGCTAATATTACCTTTCCTTGCAAGCATTTTACTTAGAGTTATTAGTCGAGATTGGAATGATTTTGGTATCAGAATAAATTTAAAAGGAAACTTTAAATGGTATTTTGTATCATTACTTATTTATCCATTCGTTACTATAATAACTGTAAGCTTAGCATTCATTTTTGGAGTAGCTAACATATCTAGCTTTGAAATGTCCTCGTTATTTTCACTCATATTCATGTCTACTATTGGTAACTTTATTAAAAATATTTTTGAAGAGTTTTCTTGGCGTGGTTATTTAACCCCAAAGCTTATTGAACTACAGTTAAACGATTGGTTAGTTTATATTGTTTCTGGTTTAATTTGGGCTCTTTGGCATGCTGCTTATTATCTAGTCTTTTTACCAAATGAATATTTTGAATCCATTTCAAGATTAAATATGCTTTTATCAGGCTGTATACTTATGGTTTGTTGGTCGATTATGTATGTTGAAATATATAGACTTACAAAATCAGTATGGCCATGTGTTTTCATGCATGCAATTGAAGATGCCGTTCCTACTGTTTTAGTTACAATTACTGGCATCATTACACTTACAAATAGCAGTGATTTTTGGTTAAATCCTATTAGCGGAGTCGTTGCTACTGTTTTATTTCTTGGAATTGGGATTCTACTTAGATCCATAAGAATCAAAAAAGGACGTAATTTACCTGCCGAGAACAATCGATTATTCACAATATAAATGTTCGCAAATACACCGCGATGTGCTAGAGGAAGCGCCATCATGTATAGTGTGGTGGAAACCGCAAAAAAGAACAATCTAAGTCCCTATCATTATCTTCGTTATTTGTTTGAAACGCTTCCTAACATCAATTTAAACAATAAAGAAGAAATTGATAAAGTCTTGCCGTGGTCAAAGGATTTACCATCTAGTTGTAGAGTGCCAAAAAAAAAGTGATTGATTACATCTCTTGTTTTTGACGTAGACGGCACAATTTTAGACACAGAAAAAGCAATACTAAAATCCTTACAAAAAGTTTTAAAAGAAGAACTAAAGGTAGATTATGAGTTACAGGATTTAAGATTTGCATTAGGAATTCCTGGAAAAGAAACCTTAAAAAAATTAAATGTACAAAATATAGACGTTGTTCATCCAAAATGGTGCGAATCTGTACTAGATTTTTCCCATGAAGTTTCCGTGTTTGAAGAATTAGAAGCCGTTATTAAAGAGTTATCCCTTAGTAAATTAAAGCTTGGGATTGTTACATCAAAAACTAAGCAAGAATTAATAGATGAATTCGAGCCATTTGGTCTAAGCGGTCATTTTAAACATATAATTTGTGCGTGTGATACGGATAAACACAAACCACACCCTGAACCATTATTAACTTGTTTGAAACAATTAGATGTTCCTAGTAATGAGACAGTATATATTGGAGACTCTATATACGATTTGCAATGTGCAAAAAGTGCTAATGTTAAATTCGCACTCGCTTTATGGGGCTCGAAGACAAAAGAAGGTTTTGAAAAAGCTGATTATGTATTAAATACACCAAAAGATATTTTAAATCTAATTTAAATGAATCAAGAAGAACGATTGATACGAGTCCTTAATTATTTAGAAACACAGAAAACCATGAATATAAAACAAATGTGTGAAATGTTTCATATCTCACGAGATACTGCAAGAAGAGATATAGTAAAACTTTCAAAAAATAAAGCAATAGTTAGAACCTATGGTGGAGTGGCTTTAGCAACTTTCCATAAAAAAATTGATACTTATCAAGTGCGGTCACAGACTGAATTAGAAACGAAAAAATCGATTGGTATGAAAGCTGCAAATATAATTGCAAACAATGACATGATTTATTTAGACGTTTCAACAACTGTCAACTTTATAGCGCAACATTTACAATCAAAGAACGTAACTATTGTGACGAACTCTATTGATACTGCATATATGTTAGCTCAATCTGAAGATACGACTATTCACCTTTTGGGGGGAACTTTAAATAAGGTTTCTCGACATACTACGGGGACTTCGACCACTGAAAAGCTCAAAGATTATCACTTTGACAAGGTGTTCATTGGAACCGCAGGCATTACAGAAGACGGGATATACTATGGTTTTGAAGAAGATATTTATTTCAAGCGTGAATTAATAAAACATGCTGATCAAGTTATTTTAGTGGCAGATCACACTAAATGGAATCAGCGACGAAATTATAAGGGTTTAACGCTTGAATCTATAGACACATTCATTACAAATCAAGTTATGTCTAATGATTTATATAATACTTTGAAAGAAAACGGTGTTGAGGTAGTAATTGCAAGTGGAGATTAAATGGCATCGAGGAGGTTAGAGAATATGAATTTTATCAAACGATCATTTCTGAGTTTACAATCAAGAAAGGGAAAGTCACTTATATTACTTGCTATTTTTCTAGTTGTTATTAATTTGGTATTCGCTGGTTTTACGATTCAAAGTGCATCCAGTAAAGCAACAGATTTGGCTAGACAACAATTAGGAGCTGATATCAACTTAAAAATCGATATAAATAAGTATTTGGAAGAGAAAAACAGTAATCAAAATGCTAATGAAGCAAGAAAGGTACCAGGTATCGAAAAAAAAGAAGCTGATAAATTAAGGAACTCTAAGTATTTAGATCAATATAATTATCTAAAACCTGCTATTGCTGAGCTAAAAGATCTTCATAATGTCGAGCCATCTGGAGGAGCACAATCTTTTGGACCAAATAATAATTTGAATTTTACTTTACAAGGTGTTAGAGACTTCTCTTCTTTAGAAGCTGCTCAAGACAAAAAATTAAAACTTGTTGAAGGAGAGGGAATAACGCCAAAAACAGTAGGGAAAAACGTTGCTATGATCGAAAAAAAACTAGCTGAAAAAAATAATTTAAAAGTGGGCGATAAACTGCAGATAGGTGAAGTAATGGATGAGGAACTTACCACGAAAGAGCTAGAAATTAAAGGTATTTATGAGTCTAAAGAAGAGGCACCATCTTTTGGAGGACAATCTTTTGCTTTATTAGAGCCAGCTAATCAAATATATGTACCGTATTCTGTTATGAATTCAATGGAAAGTGCAATCTATTCATTAAGGGACCCTAAGGATATTGATGCATTTAAAGAGGAAGCAAAAAAATTGGGGTTACCAGCGTACTATGAATTAGATGCACAAGATGGCGTTTATAAACAGATGATTGGTCCAATCGAAAATATTGCATCTTTCTCGAAAACAATTGTAATTATGGTGTCTATTGCAGGTGCAACAATTTTAGGATTAATAATTATGCTCTCTATTAAGGAACGTAGAAAAGAAATGGGAATTTTGTTATCTATAGGCGAGAAAAAGTGGAAGTTAATGGGTCAATTACTAGTCGAGGTATTATGTATTGCTGTATTAGCTTTTGGTTTATCTTTAGCAACTGGAGAGAAAGTTTCTCAAAAAGTGGGTGATAATCTGTTATCTAGTGAAATAGCAAAAAATGAAGATAAACCGGAAGATCCTATAGCAAAATTAAGTGGAAACCCTGCTGCAGACGTAGATCCAGTTGATAATATTGATGTAAGTATTTCAACTGAAGATTTAGGAAAAGTAGGAGGGATTGGATTAGGAATCGCTATGCTAGCAACGATTCTTCCGGCATTATCAATTCTTCGTTTAAATCCAAAACAGATTTTATTAAAAGATGAATAAATGACCGCACTTCAAAATGTTATTACAGCAATGGAAATAAGAAGAGTCGATGTAAAAGATAGAAGGATAAGAGCATTGGATCTACTAAAAAAAGTAGGATTGACAAAAATAGAAGCAAAAAGGAATGTGCTGCAGCTTAGCGGTGGTCAACAACAACGTGTCGCAATCGCTCGTGCATTATCTTGTAATGTAGATTTGTTAATTGCAGATGAACCGACTGGAAACCTAGATCAAGAAACGTCCATGGAAATTATTGAGTTGTTTAAAGCGTTAGCACATAAAGAAAATAAATGTATTATTGTTGTAACTCATTCACAAGACGTAGCCAAACAGTCAGATAAAGCTGTTTATCTACAAAAACAGAATTTAGTTGTACAAGATGTTTCTTGAATGAAGGGAACATGGATTAAGGTAGCTGTTTGCAGTAGCTTAGTTATACTTGGTATTTTAATAGGATACGTAACACATGTTTTTATTCAAGAAAACATAAGTGAGTCTAACCAAGATCAAGTAAATAATTTTCATGATGAGATAGGCCCGAATCAAAGACAACCCTCATTTATTGAAGGTGGGAATTCAGGATTCGGTACTACTAAAGAATATAATGAAGGCGAAGTGGAATCTAAAGACCCAGGAAGTAATTAAATGTCTGTTTCTGTGTATGACGAATTACAACTATTTGCTCAAGAGATTCAAAGTTTTTTATCTCCAAATACCTTGCGGGATCTTGCTATAGAGATGTTGGCTTTGTGCAACGAGCCAGTAAGTATCAAGTCGAATACACGTATTTATCAAAAAAATCCTAACCCTGATTATTTTCAAGACGGAAGAATTAAGAAAGGTAGAGAGTATATACAGATAGATATGGAGACATTAATCTTGAAATAAATGAAAGATATTTTAATGAAATACATGACAAAGCTTACAACATTAAGTGAAAAACAGCAGCGCATGATTGTAGAAGAACTACAGATTGAAGAATATAAAAAAGGAACAGTGCTCTTAAGACAAGGAGATGTTCCATCAAAATGTTATTTTGTATTGAAAGGATGCGTTAGACAATATTGTATAGATGAAGCAGGGAAAGAAGTTACATCAAATTTTTATACAGAAGAACAGGCAATAACAAATTTCAATCATCATAAAAAGGATAAATCATCACCACATACGTTAACGTGTTTAGAAGACTGTGTGGTAGTAGTTGGGGACCTACATAGTGAAAAGGACATGTATAATAAATATTCACAGTTAGAAAAAATGACACGCCAAATGGTCGAATACAATTTTGGTGAAGTACAAGATGAGCTTGCTTTATTTATTTCATCGACACCAGAAGAGCGATATAAAACATTATTACAAAAACGGCCGTATTTAATCGATCGCGTTCCGCAATATCAACTATCAAGCTATCTTGGCATTACGCCAGAATCATTAAGCAGAATTAAGAAACGAATGAAGTAGATGAACGTAATATTTGAAATAGGAGGACGTAATATGAATCAACGAAATTTCGCTTTATTTGCGGGTACTTCTCTTCTTATCATGGCATTCATTGCATTTTTTTCTTACGGTTTTGTTCACGGGAATCTCGTTGTACAAGGAGATTCGAGTACGACATTTCATAATATCAAAACGTCAAATTCGCTTTTTAACGCGGAAATTTTCGGATGGGTTATCATTTTTATTGCGGACATTATCGCCACTTGGGCTCTTTATTTCTTTTTAAAACCTATCCACGCTAGCCTCTCATTGCTAGCTGCTTGGCTTCGTCTTATGTATACAGCTATACTTGGAATCGCCATACTCAATTTAATATTGGCATTGCTACTTTCAAAAAGTACAATTGCTAATCCAGAGACATATACGATGTTATTTCTCGGTGCTTTCGAATACATTTGGTCTGTAGGGTTGATCATTTTCGGCTTACATCTTTTCGTTTTAGGATATGTAACTTTTCTATTTAAACCAATACCGAAATTTATTAGTGTACTACTGTTCATCGCCGCTATCGGATATATCGTCATTCACATCATGAATACAATGTTTTCACAATACGATACGATTATTTTCATCACACAAGCACTGTTCCAATTGCCAATGATTGCAGGTGAATTAGGACTTGCGATATGGCTACTGTTGAAAGGTGGTAAAGCCACTACTTCATTCGTTTCTTAAATGTATTTAAAAATACAAGAAAGTGCGAAGCGTATAAATGAATTGACTAAGCATCAAAAGAAACTAGAGCGTGAAAAAAATATATTAAAAAGTGAGTTTTATAGATTGTTGAAAGAAAATAAAAAGTACAAAGATACTCCCAAAGAGATAAGAACATTGAATAATTAGATGATTTCATTGTATTCGATAAGTTATATTTTAGTCACGGGTAATACTGCTATAAAAAAGGTAGCTAAAGTTCATGCCTCCTCAGAAGTTTTTGCTGTTAATAAAATTAAAAGAGAATTAGAGCGTCGGTTTTCACATCCAACAAAAATTGAAGTTTATCCAGTTTAAATGTTTAAAACATTATTAGCAGGAACACTTTTAAGTACAGGGTTATTAACTGGTGGTATAGCAGGTGCAGTACCAGATAAAAAAGAAGAAACATCTATCAAAGATAAAGTACAATATGCTATTCCAGATCAAGATAAAGATGGAAATATAACGTATAAAGAAATTGATAAAAGTGAGCTTCCAAAAGATGTACAAGTACAATCAACAGAGGGTGTAGAAACAGATAAAGAAGAAGAAACATCTATCACAGATAAAGTAAAATTTGTTATTGAAGATAAAGATAAAGATGGAAATATAACGTATAAAGAAATTGATGAAAGTGAACTTCCAAAAGATGTACAAGTAATACGATCAACAGAGGATTTAATCAACAAAGGATTTAAAGAAAAAAAATAGTTGTGTCAAAACTGTTTATTATTTAAAGGTGAATCTGGTGTAGAAGGTAATAATGCTAGAGCATCTGTAATCTTTGTAAATCCTCACATTATTTATGCAGGAGATAAAGATAATGTAAATGAAGCTTTAAAACTTATGTTTTATAAAGCTATGGAAATACCAATATTAAAAGATTTACTTAATAAGTTATTTTAAATGAATTTTATCAATTCTACATTAGGAAGTTTAAGTATTATTAGTATAATAATAATTTTATTGGTTCCCATTTTGTTGAATTTAGGTTATTTTGTTTTGTATAAACGAATATATAAAGGGAAATATTCATTTGAAAAAAAACAAATTGTTTTGATTACACTATTGATAGGATATTACCTTATTGTATTAGCTGGAACTTTATTTGGTCGTGAAAATATTATTCGGCCTGAAGGGGTAATTAATTTTGATATTTTACGTGGATATAGAGTTGCTTGGAATAATTTTTCACTTGTTTCGTTTCAAGATATTATTATAAATATTGCTTTACTATTTCCAGTAGGATTTTTGTTACCCCTAATTAGTAATTTCTTTAAAAAAGCAGGGTCAGTATTATTAGTCGTATTTAGTACAAGTCTTTTTATTGAAATAATTCAATTTGTAACAGATATTGGACGTATAGATATATCCGATGTATTACATAACACCTTAGGAGGTATGCTTGGATATTGTATAAGTAATTTATTGATTGTTTTTTTAGATAAACAATCAGTACCATTTAAACAAATTGTTAAATATATATCTTTACCAGTGATAGTTTGTTTGTTAACATTGGGAATTATTATCTCCTACCAAATTCAAGAATTTGGTAATTTACGTATTAACCCAGAAACTAAAATGGATATGTCTGATATTACTATGAAAACATCTATATCATTAGATGCAGATTCTAAAAAAATGCCTGTTTATAAAATTAAGGTTAAGGATAATTATCCAGAAAAAATAAAGATTAAAGATATAGAAGTTATCTCTTCAAAAGAAGCATTCCAAAAATTAAAACGTGGAGAATTTTTACCTCTAACATCTTTAAAAAAAGGAGATACAATAAATATTACAAAATGTACATTATCATCTTATTCAGATACAAAAGATTTCCAACAGCCTGTATATCAATTTGAAGGAATAATAAATGGTAAACAAGAGGCTTTATACTATATTGCTGCAAAAAAATAAATGAATCAAGTATTAAAGAAAAGTAAGAAAAAAATGATGTATCTAGCTGGTTCACTTCTAATTTCTCTATCAATGTTTTCAACTACAAGTTTTGCAGCTACAGAAGGTGCTGTAAAAAGTGTTACAAATAGTAACTATACCGGGATTGCAGCTGATATAAATCTACCAAAGTCAGTTGTTGTTAAGGATGGATATGTGAATTGGTATTTAGGTATTGGAGCATCTAAAGTTGAAGGTGGTATTTCAAAAACACCAAGTGGATATAAAGTGTTTCTTAATTCAGGATATAATGAATCAGGTCAAAACAGTAAGTATTGGAATACACAGTATGATACATCAATTAAAGACGGTGATCGAGTAAATCTTAAATTAGTTAATAACGGAAATGGTACGGTTACTATGTATGTAAATGGAAGCCCTAGATACGCAAATCAGCCTGTATATGGTACATTTTCTCAATATGAACCAGTAAAAATGGTCCAGGGTGTGGAGGATACTGGACGTAATTCTTTTAGCCAATCTAGCTTTTCAAACGTGCTACTAAGAGCAGATATGTCTGGATCTACCTACAAAAGTTGGAACAGTTCAATTTCTTCTTCATTCTCTAGACACGGTACTTATGGTAACAATTTCACAGTTTATTCACAAGTACCGTTAAGCGCAAGTTTACGTTAAGTGGATTTCCTATATGAGAAGAAGAAAGGGGGTCCAGCTATGGAAACTGCAAATACAAGACCAAGGTTAAATAATGTAGCTATTGAAGTAGAGGCATTACAAGAAGAAAATGAACGTTTACGTATGGAAATTGATTATTTAAAAAAATTAAAGGTTTTAGTTCAAAAAGAGATGAAATTACAGAACAAGACTAAGCAAAAGTAAATGACTTGGTTCATTATTTTAGGATTTATGCTTATTTTAATTATAAGCAGTTTTCATGCACATAGTATTCATATCATTTTCAAAATAGGTTCAGATACAAAAGCTGTGCCAAGCTGGTCTTTCGTTAATGGAATAAACTTTCAAACATTTAAAGAATTAATAAAAAGACCGAATAAGGATAAACTCAAAAACCTTACAATAGGAGAACTTGTTATTCCTTTAAGTTTCTTTAACAGATTATTTGGTAAAACATTAATTTTTCTATTTCTATTCTTTTACTCTCAATACTTAAACTAAGTGGCTGGTAAAGTGCTCTTTTTAACATATGTATTGGGACTTGAAAGAGGCATCAATGACAATTTAAAAGGAGATATCTCTATACAACATATGGATGTGAAATGGAAAGGTGACGATAAAAGAAAAAGTGCAGTTAGAATCAATTAAATGGAGACGAAACAAGATAAACTTATTTACGTATGGGACGCATATTGTGGATGGTGCTATGGCTTTTCGGAAAGTATTAAAGGATTTTATAAAAACCACACTGAAGTGCCATTAACAGTTTTATGTGGAGGATTATTTTTAGATAATCTACCAATGAAAAATTTCTCATATATAGAAGAGGGAAATAAAAGAATTAATCAGCTTACAGGTGCAAAATTTGGTCCTTCATATCAAAAATTGGTGGAAGAAGGTACTTTTAAAATGAATTCGAAAGATGCTGCAATTGGCTTTTCAGCTTTACGATCATTAGCTCCAGATCGTTTGTTAGAATTCACTTCGGCTATGCAAAAAGCGTTTTATTTTGAGGGACAAAGTCTAAGTGACCCTGAAACATATCGTAAGATCGCAATTGAGCATGGTTTGGACCCTGAACAAGTGCTAGAGCGTTTAAACGCTCTAGAAACACTATTAGATGTCCAAAATGATTTCAATAAAGTTCGACAGCTTGGTGTTAATAGTTATCCTTCATTACTTTTACAAAAGGATAATCAAATTATTCCTATTGGTGGTGGGGTGATGACACCAGATAAAATCGAAGCGCGATTTAAAAGTTTATATTAAATGTTTAAAACAATCGATACAAATCAAAAAGATGTGAAATTAACGGTATTTAGTTCGGACGAAAAAAGCTTTATGGTCACAGCAACCTTAGTTGAGAAAGCGGGACATGCATTTTTAATAAACTCAAAATTTACTCAGTCTGATTCGAAAGAAATTGTAGAGTATTTGAAAAAAAACGATTTATCTTTAGATAAAATCTTTATTATTCATGGGGATCCTGATTACTACTTTGGATTAGAAAGTATTAAAGCTGCTTATCCAGAAGCTATAGCGTATGCTACAGAGTCTACTGTTGAACATATTGTTCATTCTGTCTTAGGTAAATTAAAAGTTTGGAAAGGTGCCCTAGGAGAAAACGCACCAAGAAACGTAGTATTACCTCAAGTGTTTAAAGACAAAACGGTTGATTTTCAGGGGTTAACATTTGAACTAGTAGGCTTAGATCAGTATAGAACTAGCTTATTTAATAAAGAGCTAAAAGTATTAATTGGTGGTATTGATGTATTTAACGAAATACATGTATTCTTAGCGGATACTAGCTCAAAAGCGGCTATGGAGGCATGGATTGAGAACTTGAAAGTATTACACGCATTACATGCTGACATAATTGTACCTAGCCATGGATCAATCGAAAAATCCCTAAATAATCAAGCACTTACTGCGACAATGGATTATCTAAGAACTGCGGTTGAAGCTTCTGAGGAAAGTAAAACTTCAAAAGATTTTGTAGCTAAACTTGAAGCGGCATATCCAGGATATGCAAATAAAGGTGTATTAGAATTAAGTGCAAAAGTTGTAACAAAAGAAATGCCATGGGGTTAAATGAATAAATATCAAAAACTATTACATGAAACGTATGTGTTAACTGGCGAAGGAAAATTGGATGCGTTCAAAACGTATTTAAGTGAAAATGTATCTTGGACAGAAGCTGCTGGGTTTCCATATGCAGGTACTTATATAGGTCCAGATGAAGTAGTGAAAAATGTACATGAACGCCTTGGCACGGAATGGGATAATTATAGCGCTAAAGATGAAATTTATGCATTTAATAACAATACTGTTATCGTTTATGGAAAATATAGTGGAACATATACAGCTACAGGGAAATCGTTCATAGCAGATTTTTGCCATCTTTATGAATTTGATGAGAATGATAAGGTTAAGAAGTTTATTCAAATTGTGGACAGTGCAACTGTTAATGAGGTATTAAGTTAGATGAAATTAGAGAAAAATTTAATAGTAATAATTATTTCTGTGTTTATTTTAGGAATTGTGTCGACTTTGATATTTCAAGCTTCCACCGGTAATAACAAAGCTAACTCAATAAAGAGTGAGAATGTTGCTTCTGTATCAAAAGAAGTGAAAGAAAATGAAAAGAATAAAAAAATGGTAGTTGATTTCTATAATGAAGTTTTTAACAAACATAATATCGATATTATCCCTAAATATGTAAGTGAAGATTATAAGCAACATAATCCTTTTGTTGCTGATGGACGAAAAGCCTTCATGGATTTCTTTAAGGAGGATTTTGTTAAAAATCCCTTTTGTTGCTGATTGTTAAAAATCCCTTTTGTTGCTGATGGACGAAAAGCCTTCATGGATTTCTTTAAGGAGGATTTTGTTAAAAATCCTAATTCCTCTGCAGAGATTAAACGTGTAGTAGCTGAAGGGGATACAGTTGCTCTTCATGTACATTCTCGTACTAATTCTCAAGATAAGGGAGTTGCAATAGTGGATATATTTCGTATAAAGAATGGTAAGATTGTTGAACATTGGGATGTAATTCAGGAGATCCCAAGTGAAGCGGCTAATGACAATACGATGTTTTAGATGGCAAAGTCAGCAAATGAGAAAGAAGAAAAAAAACGCCGAGGTTGCGGATGCTTTGGGTGTTTAGGCATTATTATTTTATTAATTATTTTAATAGGTTCTTGTGCTAAAGGTTCAGATGATGATAAAACTGAAAAAGCTACTACTGTTACGAAGCAAGAGGAAGCAAAAAAAGCAACGGAAGTAAAAGAAGAAGAGAAAAAGAAAGAAGAAACTGAGCAAAAAAAACAGCAAGAACTTCAGAAGCAACAAGAAGAACAAAAGAAACAAGAAGCTGAACAAAAAAGACAACAAGAACTTCAGAAGCAACAAGAAGAACAGCAAAAACAACAAGAGCAACAAAATCAAAATAAACAAAAAGAAGCAACTCCTCAGCCAAAAACTAATCAAGCATCAGAACAGAATGGTACTTGTAATATTAAAGGTAATAAAAATAGTAAAGGCGAGAAGATTTATCATATGCCTGGTCAACAGTTTTATGATAAAACGAATGCTGAAGAAATGTTTTGTTCAGCAGCTGAAGCGCAAGCTGCTGGATATAGAGCATCAAAAAGATAAATGACAGGAGTACTTTACATTTCATGGTATGTCTACAAAAGAAGAAAAGACCATCATTTATACCAGCTCATCGCGCGTTTTAATAAAGATGAAGAGTTTAAACGTACTTTAGCAATGGGGCTTTATTATCGATTTATGAAGCCGTTAGAAAATGAAAAGTGCTCATCAGTATTTATACGTCAAACACCATTGGAATTTGAAGTATAAATGTCCTATAAAGCAATTGCACTGGTGCATAGTAACATCGCGAAAAAAGGGGCAAAAGGCGGTTATGTAGTATCAACAGGTGGTTTTTCAAAAAATGCAAAGCACTATGCTGAAGAACTGAATATACAGTTAATCGATGGATCGAGATTGGCTGAAATGTATATGGAATCTATTGAGGGACATCCGTTACCTCAATACGTGCTAAACCCTGCTAGTAATTAAATGATCATTTTGAAAAGTAACATTGGAGAATTATTAAAAAGCAATGCACTAAAAGGAAAGTGGATTGCACAGCAATTAAATATAAGCCCGAATCAAATAAGTAATTATGTAACTGGCAAGTCTTATCATCCAGTAGACAAAACATTTGAGTTAGCAAAAATAACCGATTGTAGAGTCTATGATTTATACGAGGTACAAGAAAAAGACCCTGCTGATTAAATGGCCACAGTTTTAGGTTTGTTAATTGTAGCAAGTGGGTGCAGCTCAAAAGTTTATGATAAGCAAGTTGATTCAGGTAAAAAGGCAATAGAAAAAGGTGAATATGCAGATGCTGTTAACTCTTTCGAAAAAGCTGCAAAGGATAAATCAACAGATGAAATTCAGAAATACATTCGATTAGCAAATGATATGAAAGACAGCGCTACTGCATTAAAAGAGGAAAAATATGAAGTGGCAATTGCAAATGCTGAAAAAGTTACGAAAGAAAAAGCGGATGATAAAATATTCAAATCTGCAAAAGAACAAGCAGATAAAATCATCAAAACGGCTAAGAGTTCTCAAGAGCAAACAGAATCAACAAATAAAGAAATTCAATCGGGGAAAGATTTATTAAGCCAACAAAAATATGATGAAGCCTATCAAGCTTTCAAAACAATAGCTGATAGAAAAGAATCACCACAACTTGTAAGTGAAGCAACAACATTAATAAATGAAGCAATTACAGCGGAGAAACAACATGAAGATGAACAGGAAAAGATAAGAAAAGAGAAAGCGGAACAAGAACAACAAAAAACAAAAGAAGAAACTAAGAAACAGCAAGAGACAGTCGCAGATACAGGTGAAATAACTGAACACGAAGCTGAAGAACTTGTACGACGACAATTTAATTTCTCAGCAGATCTAGTAGTACAATATAATAACGACGATGAGAATGGTAATTTTGTTATCCAAGTGTATGAAGATCATCCCGATCATACGGCTACATTAGGATGGTTTGCTGTAAATCCAAAGACGAAAAAAGTTACTAAAATGCAATTATAAATGTCTAATGAAGTTTTACCTTTCACAGTAAGGCTAGCTACCTCAAAAGATTTTGGGGATATATCAAATATAAACAAACAAGTCCAACAGTTACATATAGAAGGAAGACCAGATA
Source organism: Bacillus toyonensis (assembly GCA_046112185.1). Taxonomy (GTDB): domain Bacteria; phylum Bacillota; class Bacilli; order Bacillales; family Bacillaceae_G; genus Bacillus_A; species Bacillus_A toyonensis_A. The sequence goes on from CP170573.1 coordinate 114,176, forward strand.
TATATGCTAAAACTTCAGTTTCTTTGGATCGCAATGCATACGAAACATGGCTTAACGATACAACCATTGAGATATTTGTAGTAGAGGACAATAATAAAGAGATTCTTGCTTACATAATCGTAGATATTAAAGAACCATCCGAAAATCCAAAGTTAGTTGAGCGAAAAGTTCTCTTTATACGCAATATTGGTGTAAGTGAAATATGTCGAGGAACAGGAATAGGGGAAATATTAATTCAAAAAGCATTTGAGTATGCTAAAGACATACAAGCAACAAGTATAGAATTAAATGTTTTAGAATTTAACAAGAAGGCTATACGATTCTACGAAAAACTAGGATTTAAAACACAGAGTCAGCAAATGGAATTTGTATTATCTAACGCTTAAATGGGTTTTGCGTTGGTAAGTGGAATGGTAATTAGTGGATTGGGGGGGATTGGTATAACTCAAGCAAATGCCGATGAAATGAAAACGCATTCATACATGAAGGCACTTCAAGCAGAACCAATTAAAAAAGGGATTGGTGGCCGAGCAATCTTAAATAGTACAGGTTCAGTTTTAACTACAAAAGTAACATTACCAGAAATCAAAAATAGTAATGGAACACTTAAAGCGACAGGTGGTGAACTTTATATTTATTCTGGTTTTTCTGGTCCAGTGGAATCAGATATTGGATTTTTGTATAGTGAAACATATAATGTTTGGAAACCCTATATGAAAGTAGGCAGCAATAAAGAACCCATTTATATTGAGGGGAAAGATGAGTTTACGCACTTGAATGGCTTTAAACCTGGAACTGAAGTTCAACTTACGATTTATAAGAACTTAAATGGCAACACTAGGGCAACCTACTGGGGAACAAACGGAAAAGGCTATACAGGAAGATTAATTTCTGAAATCAAGAATACTAATATTAGTAAAGTTAATAATTGGAAAGCGTTATCTACAATTGCAGTAAAAGATGACAGTCAAACGAAAAATATTAAAGTAAATACCCAATATAGAGCTACATTTAGTGATATTTTAATAGATAGCAAGCCTATTAATCCTAGTAGTAATGCTACTGAATTTGCAAAGATCTATACAAATAATAATAAAGTATCAATTGATATCATTGAGAAAAAGTAGATGGTTAATTTGAAAATAATAGCTGAAGTTTTTAGGATAGGATTACAAATTGGTTTATTTTCAAAAACTGAAGTAATTGAGTGGGCTGATCATACAATCGAAACGTTAGATAGTCCTTCTATTGAGATTATAGAAGTTTCTTTATCCAGTAATGATAAGTTAGTTGATATTGTATCTAAATTAAAGAACATAAAAGGAACGTATGATCAAAAATTACCCGTAAAAATTATACTGGGACTGTTATGGGAGAAATTTATGATAAATGAAGAAAATGTATTGAAAATACAACCATTTATATCTGATTTGATACATAATAATTGCTGTGAGGGATTCGAGAATGTAGATGTACAGCTGTATAATTTTAATGCAGAAATTAATTTAGCCGCAGATAATATATATGGGAATCTAGAAGATATTAGTCAGGAAATGAAAGGCTTTTTATCTCCCTATAAAGATTATAGTATGTTCTTTCGTTTTGAGGATACCCGAAAATATTAAATGAAAACATTTGGAAAAGTAATATTGACAGGTACGTTAGCTCTTAGTGGTTTAACCATCACTGAGTTAGCTCAACCAACATCGTCAGCAAAAGCAGAAGTTATTAGTGTGTGGTATGACGATTCCAATTTTTACGATGAAGGCACATGGAAGTTAAACGGTTCAATATTCAGTGACCACATGGAAGTTAAGAAAGGCGATGTATTAACACACACGGTCAAGATGACTAATAATACAAACAAAGCCACGGTCGGTCAAGTTCGATTAGCAGTTGATTCGTCTAGCGGGACGGTTTATTCACCTGTTCAAACAACAAAAGCTGATGGAACAGCAACTGTTACTTTAACACTACCGTTTATGAATCAAAACACTGGCTATAAGGTTATGGTTGAATATAAAAAATCAGATGGAACATGGTCAAAAATTACAGACATTCCTTTCTTTGTTCAAGGAACAGACATTGATTATGTTGGCGATGGTGTGTTACATGGTGAAAGCGTCAGAAGTATTGATGTAGGTTATTCAAGTTCAGCTATTAATATATTGAAAGCAAAAATGGTTGTAGTAACAAGTGACGACCCAGATATTACTGATTGTCAACCACGTTATACAATTCAAGATAATACAGGGAAAATTGTTCAACAAGGACCTTTAAGCAAACATGTTTATACCGATACAACAAGTTCTTATGGACAAGGAACTAGTAGCACAAGCATTAATGTAAGCAAATTAGCAGCTGGTGGGTATCGAATTAAAATCTATCAACCAATTATTGATAGAGAGCTAAGCTCAATTCCTGTGAATCCTAGATTTCCAACTATGGAAGCACATTTTGACATCAAGGCTGACCGCACGGTTTACAATTTCGTTACAGGACCAATCAAATAAATGGAGGAAATTATTATGAAAAAATTAGCTACAATTGCGCTGACAGGAGCTTTAACTTTAGGAGCATTAGCAACAACAGAACTTATTAAACCATCAACTCAAGCAGCAGCAGCAACAACAAAAGCAAGCGATCCATTAAACGATGAGTGGGGAATTACGAATACACACATTTTATATGAATTCATTAGCCCGTTCACAGCTAATCTAGCTTCTCAAATACAGAATGGGTATGACTTTAATAATAAATTCCATATGGAATTAGCATCAACTCCTTCTCGTCCAGGAACGCCCGACGACCAAGTGAAAATCTTCCGAGTTCTACAAGACGGTTCTTTGGCTAGATACCTTACAATGAATCCTACATACAAGGAAAAAAATGGTGTTATATATCAAAACTGGGACACGACAATTAACGCAGCTTATCCACCAGGATTTTATGTTATCATTGGCTACATTAATGGTAAACACATGAAGAGCGAAATTATGCCGTTTAATCAATAAGTGTCAAAAATTCAGCCTGAAAAGTATTATGAAGCTTGTATCACTCATCATTTAGTTAATTATTTTCAATTTACATTAGATAAAAAAATTTATCCTTTTAGTATTAGTCAAATTGAAGAAAAATTGGAAGGATACGATTTTGGTTACAAAATATCAAAAAAATCATTTTTTATACAATATAAAAGACCTTACAGAGTGATTCCTGAAGATGCATATTATTGGAAGATTGACATAGAGCAATTGCGGACAATAAATAGCAAAGTAGATGGTATTAATACATATTATGCACTACCCTCCTTCGGAGATAGCGCAGGTTGGTATGAGGCTTTAGAGAATACATTCTTCATCAATGCTCTCAGTTTGGAAACCCAAATAAAAAAAATAAGTAGAGGGAAGAATGTAAAAACGATTTCAATAAACTCTGAGAAAATAAGATTAGATAATTGGAAGAAAATGAGTCGGATTTTCACGACGCATTTAAATAATGTGGTCATGACTAAGATAGATGTAAATGAGGATTTTGATCTTGTATTAAATTCAATTCATGAACTAGATGAAGATACTAAAAGTTCTACATGGATGTATATTTTGGAGGAAGATAAATGAATGAAGTATGAAAACTTCGAAGTTTTAGGTAGTTATAGTGTAAGAGATGGTGGTTATATAAATTTTTCTATGGGTAAAAATTTAGAGTTAGGTACAGAAATAAACACTTATATACATGAACTGTTTCATATGCATCTTACCAACTGCTCAAACTTGGGTTTCTTACTACTCTTATTTGAAAGAGAGTGTAGCTTCGCGTTAGAGGCTCAAGATGAATTACATTATAATAAGATTCGAGAGTTATCGGAAATGATTTTTAATCGAACAATAGATGTTCAAGAGGTATATGCGAATAATCAGGAATTGCTTTGGATTGAAGATAAATTTGATACGCATTTTAAAAGAAAATCTTTTGAGCTTAAGCCAAAAAAATATCAAGACTACTGCAATGAAATGAGTGTTATCACAAATCATGAAAATTTAAATAACGGAGAAAAAAGATATTGGATTGAGAAAATATGTTTACATGCATTGAATATCCAAATCTCTTCAGACGAGTTTCTTAATGCTTTAAAGTCTAGGCAGAAATTGAAAGAATATTTTTCTGAAGAAAATCATCCAAATAATAGACTTCATAACGCTTTGGAGAAATATTCGAGAAATGAAAATTTAGAGGAAGCTGTTGAAATAAATCTTCATAAATTTTTTTCTAAAATAAAAGAGTTAGGTATAATAAAGCATTTTAATTTAAAGCTACCCGGATGGGATAAAATAGCAACTATCATGAACAATAAAGATATCTTAAATCAAATAAATATAAAAGAATTTAGTGAGTTAACCCAAAAAAGAATGGATGAGAAAATAAAATTATTTGACTTTTACAATCTGCAGGTCGATAAGGTTGATGACATATCTAGTCATCTAGATTTTGGTGTTTTTGCTATTAAAAATTGTGAGGATCTCACTAATAAAGAGAACTTTTATTTTATTACGGAAACGTTCATAGGTATCATCCCATCATATGTAAGTGACGAAGCTCCGTATCATTCTTTGAGCAATCCTGAAATTAAAGTTATTGGTATTTCAAGTAATGAATTTGATGTAATTAATATGAAACCTAGCTATATAGATGTTAAGGACACTCCAGTTGTTGTGTTAGTAGAAAGTTATACAGATGCTAAAGAGATAATTAATAAGATTTTAATAGAAGGTGAGTTATACATAGGGGATCTTTATGATCAAAGCATGAACAATTTTTCTACATTTTTGTTTTTTAGGGAAAGAACTGAACCCAAAATCATTTTTATTTTTCCTACGTTAAAAAAATTATCGATTAGGTTAATAAAGGAATTAGGGATAGAGAATGGGTTAGCATACTCAAAGAATGAGCAATTCATAAAAGTTATGTCAGTATTTGGGAATGAAGTGGAAGTATTGAAATTTGCTAAATGGATATTTAGCTTTATTATGAAAAGTAGCTGTAGATTTACAGTATTAGAAGATCCCGCAACTAAAATGAGCTTTGATTTAACTAGATTGTTAAGTAATGTTGTTATGAAAATCAGAATCCCAGATTATTATAATAAGTGGGCAGCTCTTCCAACAAAAAAAACTGTTGGGGAACCGTATTATGCTTTGATGGAATTTGATAACGAAGATAATACAGGGGCTTTTAAAGCAATAAATGAAAAGACAATAATTTTCTTCTATAATAAAAGTGATGCTTTGAATTATAAAAAATCTTTGCTTAAAAAAAATTCAGACTCTCATAGCTTAGATGTAGTAGGGATAGACAGGCATTATTGGAATGCAGCTAAAAAACATTTTTCAAATATACATTTAAATATTTTTATCTGTTATGATGCAAGAGGAAATATAGGGGAATTAAAAGATTTACAAGAGTTAGATGGTATTATAAATAAATCATATAAATTTTAAATGAATATTTACGTGGATGGTGGGAAGGAAGTTATCATTGAGCAAAATCAAAGCTACGAAAATGACCTCGGTATTAAAGTAGCAAGCGAACATACAGGAAAAAGTGCAAGCCAAATTACTGTTAGGGACGATACTATCTCCAATAATATAATGAGCGGAATTGCAATTGGTGGATATGACAACCAGCAAGGATTTGCCGAAAATAACACGATCACGAACAATATTATTTATAAAAATCACACAAAAGATCAAGAGAGTGGACAAATCGAATTAAATTACGATACCCGCAACAATGTAATTACCAATAACCACATCTATGCAAGTAATAGCCATATTTTTATTAGCAATAATTTTAATAAAAACACAGGAAATAAACTTGATTACAATCATTACTATGGTGAATTCGATCAAAGTAATGGTTTGTGGCAATGGAAAAGAAGAACGTATAAAGTATTTTTCTCTTATCAAGCAAGTATAAATCAAGAAGGAGATGAACAACATAGTATATTACTCCTTCATTCACAGTAAATGTTGTTGTTATCATGTACTTTGTTATTGGTAACCTCAAAAGAATCTACATTCCCATTCACAGCAATTGATTCACTCAGTCCTACTCAATATCTTGCGGAATTAATAAAGCATCTTGGTTATGATGGATTTTTTAAAAAAAGTTCCTTAGGCCAAAATGATAATTATGTATTTTTCGATAAAGATTGTGTTGAAGTTGAGGGTACGGAAGTATTTCAAGTTAATGATATACAATATAAGATAAACAGGATTATCAATTAAATGATGCTGGAACAACAGGTTTCAGAGTTGGGTAATTCACTTTCAAATACCATCAGCTTTTTCTCAATGGTTTTAGCCATTGGCGCAATTTTTTTTGCTGTATTAATTGTTGTTATCTCTTGGTGGCTGAACCGTTTATTTAATGAAAAATTAAAAAACGTAGAAACCATTGAAACTAGGGTGAAAAGTGATTTAAGAGAAATAAAACAAATAAAAAGAGAAAATGATAAAAAGTTCTCAGAATCACAAGATATGTACAATGATATTCAAAATTCAAAACAAAAATTGGATATAATGATGGAGGAAAATAAGAGATTTAGAATATGGAATGAATATTTAGAAGAGAAAATCAAAATAGTAGAAAAAAAAGCGGATTTTATGGAGCTAGCTCATGAAATAGAAGAAAAAATCAAGAAAGTTACTCGGGATGATATTGTAAAATTCTATACTGATTTAGCCGAAGGAGAACCTGAAGAACAGTTTAATTTCCAGATGAACTATTTTCTTGAAGCGCGAGAAGCGTTTTTGAGTCTGAATAATAATTCATACGAATGTTACGATTTCGAAGAAGATAAAAACCAAGATGAAGACACTGTAGCTTTCCCATCGGACGAAATTAGACACAATTATGCTGAAGCAAAAGGTTTTTTGGAAGAATTAAATCAAATATTGAAGAGTACGTGAATGAATAAAACGAAACAAAAATATTTAGAAAAGGCACAGGATTTATTAAAATACTGTGTAACTTGTCAGCCTTATGAAGGTGGAGATTACATATGGGTATTAGGAGAAGAAACAACAGTCGATGAAATATTTGACGAAATAAATTGCCCGGAAAAATATAGAGATGAGATCGCCGAACATTTAGTTTGTGACAATTGTAGTGCTGACATAACTTCAAGGTATGATACCGTTGGAAAGGAGGACCGGTATGAAATAGAATTACAAGATTTTGTGAAAAAATCTTTAAAGGAATATGGAAAAGAATTGCTTGATTTTTATCATTTCCTTGAACAATATCCATCCTTAGGACAAAGTACAGTATTGGGAAGAAAATTATTTAAAGAAATAAATGCTGGGCAGTTACCTGTAATTGCAGTGAAAAATAAAGAGTGGATAAGAGTTAGAGATGTAACAAGTTCTAAAATTTTAGGTGAAGAAGACATGAAAGCACCCCCTTTAGGCCTGTCATCAGATGGAAGGTATAATCATGCTGGACAGAGTAACCTGTATTTAGCAATAGATGAAGAAACGGCTGTTAGGGAAGTTATCGGGGAAGATAAGTCTTGCATAATCTGGAGACAGAAGTTTTTGATAAAAAGCCTAGAAAATATTTTAGATTTAAAACATGAGTGGACAAGCTTAAACACAACCTTGAATTCCATTTTCATTGCATTACTTAGTAGTGAGATCTTAGAGAAGAAAGTTCTGCAAAGAGGGAGTACATGGAAACCAGAGTATTTCATAACTCAATTTATTGGGGATTGTGCAAGGTATGCTGGTTATTCTGGTATTAGATATAATTCTACTAAGAAAACTGGTGAAAATTTAGTAATATTTGATCCACAGTTTTTAATAGAAAAACAACATATAATTCACTTAGAGCAACCACAGGTTATAACTTATAATCCTAAGGAAGAAGAGGAATACATTTGGAATTTTGATGACTTACCCTTTTAAATGGATAAACAAAGAAAATTAGATTTTTTAACCAAAGAAATAAACAGTAATATTGATTTCTTTGAAGAGAGAAGAGTGAAAAATAAAAAGAAAGCATTTAGACTTAAAATGTTTTCAATTTTTGCATCGGCTCTTATTACTCTTCTTTTGGGATTAAAAACTTTCCAAAATAGTTATATAACAGATTTCACTCTATTGTTATCTGTTTTGATTACTGTATTCAATGGCATAGATGGATTCTATAATCATAAAGAGCTTTGGACAAAAGATGTAATAACACTTTCTAGGTTAAGGGAATTAAAGAGGGAAATTGAATTCTTTGCGGCAGGCGAAGTGAGTGAGGGTCTTTCAATAGAAGAACTTATTAGTTACAAAGAAAAACTTCAGAATATCTGTAACGAAGATGTGATTACGTGGTCTAATCTTAAAGAAGAACAGGGCTCAACAAAGGTTAATTCTGGGGATTAAATGCTAACAGATTTTAACATTACTTTTGCAGATTACTTTAATAAAAATCAAGAGGCACTTGCTAGCAAACTTAAAAATGACAAAATTGAAGATAATACTATCCACCAAATTCTAGATTCTGGATACTTCCTATGGGGAGATACTGTACATGATGGATATTATGGACCAACTGGCCGAATGCACTATAATTATTTTTTGTCCATATTAAAAGGGGCTACCGTACATAAATCATTTTTGAGGAACATCCCTATTTATGAAATTAATTCCTATAAAGATGCAAAAGAAGTTTTGGAATTACCTATTTACAAAAGAATAGCCGATGACATTTGCTTTCGGGGCCAAAATCAACATTTTTCATCCCAAAGACCTTTCCCACATCCTTTCTTTTCTGATAAAAAAGGAAATGAAACTTTATTACTTCCAGGATTTTGGAGAAAATTCCTAATAGAGAGTAATTATGTTTCTATAAAACGGCCAATGGATAAACCAACTAGCTTTTTAGAAAATTCGTGTATCAGTGATAGACTACACTTTCACGGTATTGATGTACCAGAATTAAGAAAAATAAATTTTGAACGGTATGGTCTCCACTTTGATTCAAACTTAGAGGATTTCCCAGATTCTGAAAGCCAAGAGTTTGCAAGTCGATACAACCAAAAATTAAGCATCGGAAATGAACAACCTCTAATCGAACAACACTACGGTCTTCAAACTGTTGGATTAGATGTTACTTTTGATTTGAAAACTGCTCTTTTTTTTGCTACAAATAAATACACACAAATAGATGATGGAAAGTCTACTTATACAAGCATTGCAAATGAAAATAAGGGCATTATTTACTTACTCAGGTTCAAATCTCCAAAACTCATGAAAACCAGAGATTTAATTTCATCGATTAATGCATTTAAGCATATGACTCCCGTTAGACCGATAAAACAATCTTGTGCTCTACCCTTTTTCTTATCACATTATGTAAATGATGCTGCTGCGCATATTATTGGCATTTTAAAAATCGGAGAGAATTTTACTAATTCGGAACTTTACAATCCTACTGATTTGTTCCCTCCTAAAGAACAAGACCCATTTTATAAGGCTTTACTTGAGCTAAAAAAAGAATTTCCAGAAGCATTAAAGGACATAGCTAATTATGATTTTTCATAAGTGAAATGGTGTTGTCCGAAATGTTTTAATGATGATTTTATAAAAGGTATAATTATTGAGAATAGTAGCGTAGGAGACTGTTGTTATTGTAAGAGAAGATCACAAAGTGTAGTTCAGGTAAATAAATTAAAACCATATTTTGAGCGTTTCTTTGAAATTTATGAATTTGAACAGGAGGGTGTTCATTTTGCTCATTATAATCCAGGTTATTTAGTTTTTGGAGAAGATTTTTTAGAAGAAATAGTATTGAATGATTGTTTTCCGTTACATTACTTATTGCAAGAAGATTGGAATATATTCCCTGCTTCACTTACAGAAAATGTAATTAAAGAACTTGTGGAAGACATTCTAAAGGGATATAAAATACCTTACTTAGGTAGGATGTTTTCTTCTTCAATTAAATTTGGTCGTTTTTATGAAAATGAAATGTATTATGAGGATAAGAAGGATATTTGGTCGAGGTTTAGTAAGGAAATTAAAAATGTAAATAGATTTTTTATGCAAAATTCATTACAGGGAGAAATAGTCGATTTAATTAAACAAAAGGAAATTATTATTCATGAAGATAGGAAATTTTTTAGGGCTAGAATTGGATATGAAGAAGAGGATAATAAAATTTTTCCTTATGGAAAAGATAAGATGGGTAAGCCTTCAGCCCAACTTAGTAGTAATGGACGAGCGAATCCAAGAGGAATTTCTTACTTATATTCTGCATCAGACGAAGATACTGCTATTTCTGAAGTCAGACCCTGGAAAAGTGCAATTGTGTCAGTGATTAAATTGATCCCAAAACGGTCGTTAAGTGTTATTGATCTTACATTAACAAATTTATCATCTCCATTTCATTCTAATAATCTTAGAATGGATATGGAGTTAATAAGATTATTAGAATCTCTAAGTAACGAGTTTTCTAAACCAGTAAGTCCTTTTGATGGAGATATAGATTATTTACCTACGCAATATATAGCTGAGTTAATAAAAATTGAAAATTTTGACGGTTTTAAGTTTAGAAGTTCTCTTGCAGATGGAGATAATTATGTTTTCTTTAATGAAGAAGATTTTGAGTTTATGGAGACTTCAGCACACATTATTGAGAACATTATAGTAAAACAAAGCTCATTAAATCATAAAAACATTTTATAAATGATTACTATACTAGATGATATAGCAGAAGTTGAAGCGGACATGGTTATAAAAAGCCAGTTTGAAGGAATTGTGATGGCGAAAAATCATGTCGTATATAAGGGGCGACCCAAGTATTTCGCTGAGAAGTATAAAGAATTATGATTGAAGGGTAAAGAACAGTTGAATGAGGACATATTTATCGATAAGGGTAGAGGGTATGCGGTATTTGATAGTAAGGATAATCCAACTAAAAGGTATTTTTTAGAAAAGCAATGGAAGGATGAAGGAGGAGTATTAGCAGTAGTAATGACAAATCCTAGCAGTGCAACTGCTCTTGGTAGTGATAAAACGGTTGAGTTTTTGATGGAATATGCGAGATTTAAGGGGTTTGCAGCGCTACATGTAATAAATATTATACCGGTCATAAACGGGAATAGCACGATTGTTAGCAAAATAGAGAAAGAGAAACTTGAAATGCATGTATTGGATAAAAAGTCTATCCAATACATTAAAAGAACCATTAAAAATGCTGATGAAATAATCCTTGGTTGGGGAGGCTTAGGACATAAATATTTCAAATATCTAATCAAAGAGAATGAGGAAGTAAAATGGGTTTTTCAAGATAAAATGGATGCAACATTTGCTTTTGGATTTGGGGCAAAAGATAATTTTCCAAAGCATCCTAGACCTAATAATCCTGAGAAGTATTTGTTCCAAAAAAATAGTAAAGTATATGGTGTTAAAGAAAAGATGGAGAGGTGGTTAGGAATTAAGGGGATGTAAATGACACAAATCGGAAATGCACGTGTTTCAACAAAAAACCAGGAATTAGATAGACAAATAGATAAGTTAACAGCGTACGGATGCGAGAAGATCTTTAAAGAGAAACAAATTGGGACAAATAGTGAACGTGAAGAATTAGCAAAGGCAATGGAGTATTTAAGGGAAGAGGATACACTTGTAGTTTATAAGATTGATTGTTTGGCACGATCTACGTTTGACCTAAATAAGATCGCTAGGGATTTAGAAGCAAAAGGAATCGGTTTAGTTTTCATAAAGGAGAATATTGATTTTACAACACCAGCTGGAAAACTTATGTTTACTATGTTAGGTGCTATTGCAGAGTTTGAACGGGATCTAATCAATGAACGTACAGCATAAATGAGGGAATATTTCGAAGATATATTAGAAGGATATGAGGAGTGCTTAAGATCACCATTTGAACCAAAAAAATATAAGGAAACAGAATTAGTTTTAACAAAAGTACCAGAAGCGATTGATAAGGGGTTACATCTTGATGAAGAAAAATATTCAGTTGAAGGATCGGTAGGTAAGACCAAATGGGCCTATACACCCTGGATAAGTATTTTTGATAAAGAAATTACTCAAACAGCCCAGAAGGGTTTCTACGTAGTTTACTTGTTTAGAAAGGATTTAAAGGGTTTTTATTTATCATTAAATCAAGGAACAAAGCATATTGAGAAAAAGTATAATGGCCAAAAACCAAGGGGGAAAATGAGGAAAATAGCAGAAAGTTTAAGGGGAGATTTGATCTATAATAAAGAACAATTTCCCCTAGAAGAAATTAATTTAGCTGCTGATAACCCAAACCCTAAAAATTATATGGCGGCACATATTTGCGGAAAGTATTATGATGCCTCTAATATTCCTAGTGATCAAAAGCTATTCTCAGACTTGAATGAATTACTTGCTGTTTATTCACAATTAAAGAGTTTAATGATGGGTAAAAGTATAGAAGAAATGCATGATTTTTATCTTCAAGAGGAAGAAATAGAAGATATACAATATCAGTCTGATATATTAGTTACAAGGCCAAGGGAGACCGAAATAACTAAAGGCCCTCAACCAATTCCAGAGGCGTCGATTAAGAGAGGGAAAAAAGTATGGAAAAGGAACTCTAGTATTGCTAAAGAAGCTTTACAAGAAGCTAATTTCCTATGCGAGTTGGACCTCGCACATTTAACTTTTAAGTCTAAAGTAACCAATGAAAATTTTGTTGAGGCACATCATTTAATACCAATGAATCAGCAAGGTGAATTTCCTTGGAGTTTAGATGTTCCAGGAAATATCATGTCTTTATGTCCAAATTGTCATAGAAAGATACATCATGCTAGCAAAAAAGAAAAAAAGGTGTAAATGAAAAAACAGTATGATGAAATGTTTAAAAAACAATGTGTTGAATTGGTAATCAAAGAAGGGCGTACAATTTCCAGTATTCAAAGAGAATTTGATTTAGGACATGGGACCCTTAATTCATGGATAAAAAAATATTCTTCCCCACTTCTAGATAGTGAGGGAACTGATATGGCAGAACTACGTTCTTTACGAAGAGAAATCCAGGCATTAAAAAAGGAAAATGAATTTCTAAAAAAGGCGGCAACCTTCTTTGCCAAAAACCAAAACTAAGTGCGCTGGCTTTGCCATCGATTACGAGTTTCTATTAGTGGTTTTTATGACTATTTTCATCGTAACCCCACTGAAAGCCAGAAAAAACGTAAAGAGACAGCGGCTTATATTGTCATGCAATTTAAACGTTTAAAAGGTAGAATGGGATATCGAAAACTATACCGTTATCTTATAAATAGAGACGTTATGGTGAGTTTATCTCAAGTAAGACAAGCTTTATGTCTAGCTGGATTAAAGTCAAAAGTTGTCACGTATTATAAAAAAAGAAAGCAAGAACATCATACATTTCCAAATGTACTAGAGCGTTCCTTTAAACCTGGGAGGAAAGACGTTCCAACTGTTGTATGTGATATCACAGAATTTCGTTTAGTGAATGGATTGAAAGTATATTTTTGTGCTGCATTAGATATTAGCACCCGACGGGTGCTTGGTTATTCCTTGGATACTCGCCAAGATGCACAACTAGTAAAAGATACAATTCAGCAAGTCAAAAATGTTTATGGAAATCACAAAAAGATTTTATTTCATAGTGATCAAGGATCCCAGTTTACCAGTTATACAGTTACTGATTTTTGTAACCAACAAAAGATTCAGCAAAGTATGTCCCGCAAGGGGAACTGTTGGGATAACGCCGTGATGGAATCGTTTTTTAGCATCTTTAAACGTGAATGTTTGCATGGAGAAAAACTGATTTCTCTCGCTCAAGTAACTCAGTTAGTGGCTGAATTTATTTATATGTATTATCATTCAATTCGTCCGCACTCATCATTAAATGGAATGACTCCGTATCAATATTCAAAATCCATTGCGTAAATGAAAAAACAGTATGATGAAATGTTTAAAAAACAATCTGTAGAATTGGTGGTTAAAGAAGGGTGTACACTTTCCAGTATTCAAAGAGAATTTGACCTAGGGAACGGGACCTTAAATGCATGGATAAAGAAATATTCTTCCCCACTTTCGGATAATGAGAAATCTAATATGGAAGAATTACGTTCTTTACGGAGAGAAATCCAGGATTTTAAAAAGGAAAATGAATTTCTAAAAAAGGCGGTAACCTTCTTTGCCAGCAACCAAAACTAAATGCGCTGGCTTTGCCATCGATTACAAGTTTCTGTTAGTGGTTTTTACGACTATTTCCATCGTAAGCCCACTGAAAATCAGAAAAAACGTAAAAAGACAGCGGCTTATATTGCCATGCAATTCCAACGTTTAAAAGGTATGACACGTGGAAATGGAATTTTCACGTATAATGCAAAAGATACTGAAAATATTCCTGGTACACTCTGGTTTAATTTTACAGACTCATTTACAAATTCCTATGATGCCCCAGCAGTAGATGCACACTATTATGATGGGAAAACGTACGACTATTACAAATCTAAGTTTAATCGAAATTCCTATGACAATACAGGGGCATCTATTAAATCCTCTGTACACTCTGGTACAAATTATAACAATGCATTTTGAATGTTTCTACCATTATCTGGTGCCATCGATGCGGTTGGACACGAATTAACACATGCTGTAACAGAATTTTCTTCGCGCTTAATGTATCAAGATGAGCCTGATGCTTTAAATGAATCGATTTCAGATATTTTCGGTATATTAATTCGATTTCCAGATTATGAAATTGGAGAAGGAATTTACAAACCAGGTACACCAGGAAGGGCCCTTCGCTCAATGGGTCATCCTGAAAAATATGGATATCCAGATCATTACTCTAAGCGTTATATAGGATATGATGATAATGGCGGTGTACACACGAATAGCGCTATGCTTTAAGTGTACACACGAATAGCGCTATGCTTTAATAAAGCAGCGTATCTACTTGCTGAAGGGGGTACGCATTATGGGGTAACGGTTCCAGGGATAGGGCGGGACAAAACAGGTGCTATCTATTATCGTGCAAATATATCGTACTTCACTCAATATACTACATTTAATCAGGCACGTGCAGCATTGGAGCAAGCCGTAGCTGATTTGTATGGTACAGAATCTCTAGAGGTAGATGCTGTCAGGAAATCATTTGATGCAATTGGTGTGCAGTAAATGCAATCATTAAGAACGATTAAGGAAGCTGATATTCTAACCAAGTTAGCACGAGGAGATTCATTTAACGAATTTACCGAAAGAATTTTCCTTCCTCAAGCGCGTGAAGGGCGATAGATGAAAGCAACAGGTATTGTACGAAAAGTAGATAAATTAGGACGAATTGTGATCCCAAAAGAAACAAGAAAAATTTCACAAGTGGATACAGGCGATGCACTAGAAATTTTTGTAGAAGAGGATGCGATTATTTTGCAAAAATATACATCTCACGGTACTTGTCCTATCACGGGAGAAATATCTGCAAGGCATGTAAAACTAGCAGATGGAAAGCTGACGCTGAGCCCAGAAGGTGTAAAACAACTGTTAGCTGAATTAGAACAATACAAAGTAACGGTATGAATGAGAAGAATAGGGGGAGAAATCATTGGAAACGAAATTACAAGCATTTCAAAAGGACAGAAGTAAATGCTATTTTTGCAGGAACAATTTCTACAAGAGGCGTTACACAAGAAGAATGCTATCACGTTAATTCTGTTAAAAGGATTGCATGTAAAAGGAATGCTAAGAGGATATGATGCTTTTTCTATTTTAATAGAATAGATGAACAAATCAGAATTAATCAAACAAGTTGCAATACAATCTGAACTAACAAAACCACAAGCAAGCCTTGCGGTTGATGCTGTGTTTCAATCGATTCAAAATGCACTACAAGAAGGTGACAATGTACAACTAATCGGTTTCGGTACATTCGAAGTACGCGAACGTGCTGCCCGTGAAGGACGCAATCCACATACTGGTGAGGCTCTTACGATTCCTGCGAGTAAAGTACCTGCCTTTAAAGCTGGTAAAGCATTAAAAGAGGCTGTAAAAGCTGAATAAGTGAAAGAATTTATCTTTATCTATACGTATGTAACAGGAAAAGAAATTTTAACTTTACAGGCGTTACAAATTTTAAAGCAGTTTGCTTTTGAAGAAATACAAAGTGCGAACAAACAAAGTCGTCAGTATGGTATAAGGAAAAATGGAGAAGAGTTGTTTGAATACTATAGAAAAAAACATGCGAAATTATTTGATAAGCAAAAATTATACACGTATGAAGAATTGAAACATCGAGCAGTATATGATTATTCCTCTTATTTGACGATTCACCTCTAAATGAACACAATTACTATAGAGGACATCTATCAGGAGATATTAGATGGAAAAAGAAATAGATTCCCACGAAATACTTGGAGTTTAGATGAAAACAATGAAATGGCTAAAAGAGTGACAAGGTATTTAGTAACAAACATTTTAAATTGGAACGAAGAAGAGATAAAACAGAATTGGAATAACTCATTAATTGCGAAGTATCGATTACGCGGCGTATTGAAGCATAAATATGATAATAGTCCATATGCAATGATTAATGATTTATATCCGAATCAATTTAAAGAATGGGAATTTAGAATGACGCCGTTAAATTTTTGGACGAAAGAAAAGGCCTTACAATTATTAAAATGGATAATTGAAGAAGAAGAGAAATTATCACCCCAAAAACTCTTGCAAATTTATGGGCAAAAATGGTTAAATGAACGGCGATTAAGTGCACCTTTAAGGGTGCTCTGGGATGGAAGCCCGTATGCGATGATTAATGATTTATATCCAAATCGATTTAAAGAATGGGAATTTACTAAGGCTCCTAATAAATTTTGGACGAAAGAAAAAGCGTTACAAGCACTGAAATGGACAATTGAAGAAAAAGAAAAATTAAATCCGGATCAGTTGAAGAATATATACGAAAATAAATGGTTAATTCAATCAGGATTGAGAGGAGCCTGTCAATTATATTGGAATGATAGCCCATATGCAATGATTAATGATTTATATCCGAACCAATTTAAAGAATGGGAATTTAAGGTAACACCGAGTGGTTTTTGGACGAGAGAGAAAGCGCTAGATGCATTACGGTGGACAATTGAAGAAAAAGAAAAGCTGACAGATAATCAATTATTACAACAATACACAATGAAGTGGCTAAAAAGGCATAGACTATGGACACCAGTAGCAAGATACTGGAATGGAAGCCCCTACGCAATGATTAATGATTTATATCCAAATACGTATATAAAAGGTTCATTCAAAGGATATATAAATAAATCGTAAATGAATAGCAAAGTCTATGATCGTCAATTTAAAATAGCTGCAGTTCAGCTGGTACTGGAAGAATATATGTTTGTAAAAGAGGTTGTCAGAGAATTATCGATTCATTCTAATACTTTATATCGATGGATAAGTGAATATGAAGAATATGGGGAAAGTGCGTTTCCAGGTCGTGGAAGCGCACTTTATCATTCTCAGTATGAAATGAAAAAGCTCAAGCGTGAGAATGAAGAACTGAGAAAAGAACTTGATTTACAAAAAAAGTTCCAGGTCTTCTTGAAGAAAAAGAATGTGTAAGTGTTAAGTGAGGAAATACAGAAAATATTTGAAGAGCATAAGGGGCGGTATGGGTCTTTAAGAATTGCTAAAGTCCTTGAAAAGAAAGGCATCCAGGTAAAACGAAAACGAGTAGGAAAACTGATGTGTCAAATGAAACTGTATGTGAAAGGCAGTCGCTATCGTTATAATAAGAAATCACCTTCCATAGAAAGGCCCAACCTCTTAAATCAAGTTTTTCAGCCAGATCAACGAAATAAAATATAAATGAAAGATTCTCTCGTGATAGACGCTTTTTTACAAGGATATAAGAAAAAACCTCCGAAAAAAAGATTAATTATTCATACAGGCCAAGGGTCTCAGTATACAAGCAGTAACTTTCAAGCCATGCTCAAAAAGTATGGTGCTGTTTCAAGTGTCAGTAGAAAAGGCAACCCTTATGAGAATGCATTGATGAAATCCTTTTACAAAACCATAAAAAGAGAGCTTATTCAAGGTGCTAAATTTAAAACACCTAAACAAGCTCGAAAAGAAATATTTAAATATATAGAGTTGTATTACAATACCAAAAGAATGCATTTTTCTTTGGATTAGATGAAACTTATTCTATTTTTTGGCATGGCAGAAAACTCAAGAACTTGCATATTAAAAACAGAAAATTACAACTATAATAAAGGTGGTAAAAACATGAAAAAACCTAGCAAAAAGACAAAGCAAATTCTATCTTTAGCGATGATAGGTGCTATTGGTACATCGGTTGCATTTGCATCACCAGATTCAGTAAGTGCTGCTCAAATTAATCCTACTCAAGTTAATGCACAAAAACCAGGAAGCGTATCTATTTCAGACTGGAAGGTACCTATCCAACAGACATACCAAATGTATAAAAAACGTCAACCTAAGCTTTTTTTATCCAAGGAAGTAATAATTAAAAACCCGAAGATTTATAATTCCTATGTAGAAGCAGATGGTTCGCCTACTATTACGGATTCAAAGAGTTTATTTGTAGGAAAGTCCATATTAACCAACAATTCAAATAAAGAGCAGACCCTTACTACAAATCAATTCTCGAAAACTTTCGAAAGTTCTGTTACTAATTCTACTACACATGGATTTAACTTGGGAGTAAGTACTTCTGCATCCTTTGGTATCCCGCTTATTGGAGAAACTAATGTCCAAATTTCTACTGAATATAACTTTTCAAATACAGTAGAAAAAAGAAAGGCTGAAAGTTACACATATACTGCTAGTCCACAAAATATCGTTGTTCCTGCAAATTCATCTGTAGAAGTTCTTGTAAGCTTAAATACTAGTAAGATAAGTGGAAATGTAAACCTTCTTACTCACGTAGACGGTACTCTTTATTTTAACACTAACCCTAATAACCCAGGATCTATGAGAGTTATGGGACTTAAACCATTTTTAAGTAGTTTTGGTAGTATTGATAAAAATATAAAACCTCATCCACAGAACGGTGCATATGTAATAGGAAAGGGTAAATACTCAGCTGAATATGGATCAGACTTCTCCGTAACAGTAAGTCCTATTAATAAACCAAACGTAGCTTCTACCAAACTTAGTGAATCAGCTAATGAAGGCTACACATATACAGTAAAACCAGAAGTAAAAAAAGAACAATAAATGGATCAATTAGGAATTAAAAATAAAGCACAGATTAAAACTTGGATGAAGTGGCATCGTGAAGGTGAAACGTATCGGTTTAGCTGCCCTGTAGGAAAACAAAGTACGCTACAAAAGGCTAGTGAGGAATGCATAACTGAAATAGAGAAACTTCAGATAGAGAATCGAAAATTAAAAATGCAAATAGACATTTAAGTGGATTTGATGAAAAATGAGTACGCCATTAAAGAGATATGTATATTAATTGGTATACCTCGTTCTACTTATTATCGATGGGAAAATAAAGCGAAAGATATAAAAGAATCAAAATTAGCACAGGCCATTTTGACAATTTGTATGACAAATCACTTTCGATATGGACATCGAAAAGTTACTGCTTTATTGAAATGAATGCAAAAAAAAAGTTTACAATGTAGGGTTAAAAGAAAGCGAAGAACCTGGATCAATGGAGAAAGTAGGATTGTTGTAGAGAATATCTTAAATCGAAACTTTCAAGCTACCAAACCAAATGAAAAATGGGTTATAGATATTACATATTTGCCATTTGGTACAGAGAAGTTGTACTTATCAAGTATTATGGATTTATATAACAATGAAATCATCGTGTATGAAATAAGTAACAGACAAGACGTAACACTCGTCTTAAAAACAGTTGAGAAGGCGATAAAATCAAAAAAATGCTGGAATTATACTACATAGATGTCAAAAAAAATGATTATTTTACTAGTTGTGTTACTATCACTAGGAGTAGCGTTTTCTTATTTCACATATCATTATTACAAAGCTTCAAATTTTATTCATGAATACATGAATAAACAGGGTATTAAGAAAGAAGATATAGTGGTTGAAGACTTTAATAAAGATTGGAAACAAGGTGGTTATTGGTATTGTGTATCTATAAAGGGGGAAGATTCCAATATTTATTATAAATATCAATACCAAGATGGAATGGTTTATTTTTCTGCCTATCATAGCAGGGCAAATGTTATTCAGAAAAAAACATGGGGTGGTAGTGGACTTATCTCAGAAGAATTAAAACATTTAAAATATCCACCTTTAAAGTGAATGAAGAAATTATTGGTTAGTTTATTTACTATTTTATTTTTTATAGGGGGCTTTAACTTAAAAGCTTTCGCTGCAGAGGAAATCATTGATGATCAAACTCTGTATAATAAAGCTATCCAAGCTGGCTCTTTAGATCAAAATGAAGTGTCTCTTGAACAATGGTCAGAACAAAATAAGGAATTTAAAAAAATATTTAATGAAGGTAAACAAACTGGTGTTTTAAAAGGTGATATTTCTTATAGTGAATGGTTAAAAGAAAGTAATTACGGCCAATTTGAAAGAGAAGATGCTAAAACTAGAGTACCTAGAGCAATTGTTGGTGGATTTAATATTAAAGCTGGTGATATCCTTATTACTAACGGAACAAGTTCAGCTGGAATCGTCGGACATGCTGCTATTGCTAATGGAGACAATCACATTTTAGATATCCCTGGTCCTGGACAAACAACAAGACAGTTATCAACAACTAACTGGATTAATGAATATAAGAAAAAAGGCTGGGTTAAAGTTTATCGATTAAGTAATAATAGTTTAGCAAGACAAGCTGCATCTTGGGCTGATAGAAATTACTTTTCTACATCAGGAAGTGCTACGCAGAATATTTTCCCTAAATACGGAATAGATTACCATTTATATAGTAAGAATCCTACTTACTGTTCTAAAATTGTTTATCAAGCTTACTACTATGGTACTGGCTCAGCTTCAGTAATGATCCCTTCTAGTGGATTTGTAGCTCCATATGGTTTAATCGCTAAATTTGATATGAAACCTAGTTTAGTTAAAACTTATAATTAAATGCGTTGGGTTCATGAATATGAAAATTTGATTTATCAAATTTGGAAGAAGAAAAATAAATCAGCACATTTCGTATGGCATTTAGATAAAACATACATCAAAGTCAAAGGAGAGTTGTGTTATTTCTATCATATGATTTATCAAGAAGGGTACATCTTGGATATCCAACTTCGTAAAATAAGAGATCATCAAGCTGCCTATATGTTTATGCAAAGGTTAGTGAAAGCTTTTGGAGAACCCACGGTTCTCACAACAGACAAGACTGGAGCCTTACTTGGTGCGTTCAAAAAACTGAAAAATAACGGTTTTTATGTGCATACGAAACATTGCACCGTTAAGCATTTCAATAATCTTATCGAACAGGACCATAGACATATCAAGCGATGTTTTGCCAAATCCGCAGGATTTCAAAGTCTTCGCTATGTTTCACATACCTTGAAAGGAATCGAAACGATTCATGATATATATAAGAAACCGCAGTTTACAGCCAAACTGCGGTTTTTCAACGTACAAGGAATGACACAAATTATTAATCACTGCTTAAATAATTTGTGTTATTTATCAACATCTGCTTATACTTTTTTAAACTTTGCTACAGAACCATAAATGGGAAAATCATTTATTATTCGTAATCAACGTAGTCTAAATGGTCAATCTACAAATGCAGTTTTAGTAACACTGAAGTCTTGGCAAAAACTTGTTGAAACTTTCGAAGAGAAATACTACAGCTATAAAGATACATACCTTGAAGATATTGTTAATCAAATGACATATGAGGAGCGTATTGCCGATGTGGATGGCTTCGTAGCACAGGCTAAACCATCTTTTTCACGTCGTACACTATCTGCTATTTCGGAAACAATAGGAAGAAAGCATAAATTATATGGCCTTACAAACGCAGATTTGGAAGTCTTCTTATATCTACATAAAAAATGTTACACGAATGGAGTCATTCCAAATGTAACAATACATATGATGTGGGAAGATTACAAACTATATAAAGAAGAATTTGCTTACATACAGCATTCTCAATTCTATATTGCATTAAAGAAATTAAGTATACATAACATTATTACGATTGAAAATGAATTAGATGGTCGATATACAATTAAATTAACTCATTTTATGAATGAAGAAACTGAAAAGGCGAATGCATATGTTTATATTAGCCCGGTGGTATTCACTAAAGCTTTCTTTGAGTTATCAGTTGCATCTAAGAAGCTATTCATAGATATTGCTATGCAACAGCACAGTGAAACTACACTAAAACGTTCCTTAGACAAACAAGATGAAAAAGGGAATAAAACTCATTTTGGTGGGATGTACCGCTTTTTACATAAAAAATATCCACATCAAATCCGTGCAGTTATGACGGAATTAACAACTGCATTACCATGTACAGGGACTCCACTATTCAAAATTTGTAAATTACAAAAAGGGGTTAAGAATAAAAAAAGATATACTACTCTATATCTATCCTTACATACGGATTTCTTATGTGCAAAAGAAACAGGGGAAGTACAATATCGCGATCCATTCACACCAAAGCTTACTTATGCTCGTAAAGCTCGTTTTATCGAATCCGTACTACAAGAAATGAATATTGGTGAATTTACACAAGACATGAACAAGTTTATCCATGTACTTAAATATACGTGCCATCGACAAATTCGAAGCGTAATTCATAGCTTACGTGACATGATAGATCGTAATGAAGAATATCCAAGCAAATTAGTATATACACTGAAAAAATTATTAAATCAAACATCACAATATCAAATTCTTGATACCGCAGCTAAAGAGGGTATTTATCCTCTGATTACACAACATGTTCCAAAAGAACAAAAAGAACAAGCTGTATTTGATTTCGGATTGCATTTCTCTATATACTCTCTGCGAAACATCAAAAAGTTGTTCCACAAAACGTATGAATTACTAAATTACAAATTTGCTGTACCTGCTACAGAGGAATCATATCACCGCAACTATCTAAAGTATCAAGAAGAAACGTTGTTTAGAAAGTATGCTTATGAACAAGGTACAAACCTAAACGCTTATATAGCTTTAGAAATAGAAATACGTGAACTCTTAAAGGTAAGAGGACATAAAGAGCGCTCTATTCCTAGTGATGTTCGGGAATTGTTCATTGAGAAGATAGATAGATTACCAAAAGAAAAGCTTCGCGTTATTGAAGTACCAGATAACTTTAATTTAATTACATTTATGCGTGCCTTTGAACAGTTAATACGCGCTGGTATCCCAGTAACAACGGCTGAGCAAGTACTGACAGCAATGAAAACGAACTAAATGAAACAGAATATAAAAGTTTTAGCTATGGCAGTTGGTCTCACAGTGATGGGATCAACAGTAGCTACTTACACAAGTGCTGATACAGGTTGGAAACAAACTGGATCAGTATGGAATTACTATAATGTAAACGGTGTGAAGCAAACAGGTTGGCAGCAGGTAAACGGAGCATGGTATTACTTTAACGGAAGCGGAGCGATGCAAACAGGTTGGCAACAGGCCGTAGGGACTACGGGTAGAGCCTGCTAAATGGAAATCGCAATGGCAGTTTTAAAATTTATAGGTGGAGCAATCCCATTAGTTCAAGAACTTCTAAAAGCATTTATGTAAATGAAAAGAAAAGGGTGTAGCGAAATGCACTTGAAGTATGGAAAGCATATTAATATATTATCTATTATTCTGACTTTGTTCTCTTTTTTCGCAATTTTAAGTTTCTCTACCTGGTTGAGTGGATATTCAATTCCAAACATTTCTACAATGCTTAAGGTAACAATGTTGAGTGCATTTATTCTTGGAATTATTGGGTTTAGACAAGAGAAAAGCGCACTAGCGATTATAATTATGGGAATATGTGCCTTTGCTCTAGTCGTTCTATATATTTATGCGGTTATAAGTTTTCTTGAGCATCCAACACCATAATTGCAAGGTGAGATTCAACAAGAATTTTTAGCTACATTTAATAAGTTGAACATGAATGATATTACTGGCGATGTAAAAGAAGCCCGTAAATCTTTAGATGATCTTAAGGCTTGGATACAACAATCTGACCTATTAAAATCTCAAAAGGATTTTGTTGATACGTTACCTGAAAAAGAAGCAAGTATCTCTAAACTAGAGGAAAGTAAAAAATAAATGATAATTAACATCAATAATATAGAAAGCGAAAAGGAGTACTGGGAAATGAATCAAATCTCTATTGTAAAGGCTGTTCATCAATCCATGGTCGGCGCCCAGCTAAATGTAATGGCATTGGAATACATGGCGTTTCCACTTGCAGGATCTGAGGAGAAGAACACAGTCGAAGGGACGTTTTGTACGCTATGGCGGCAGGGGAACAACCGTTTTAGTCATCAATACGCTTATGAAGCTCAAATCGACGGGAAAACTTTAGGAATGATTACTTGCTATCCCATACCCGTTTTAAATCGTCTTGCCTGGCCCACTTTTAAACAGCTGCTTTCATTCCGAAAGCTGGGTTTTGTTGTTTATAACATTCTGAATATCAAAATGCTTTATTCCATGTTTACCTTGAAGGAAGGAGAAGATGACGAGTTTCACATCGGAACAATTGCCTTATTGCCCGAAAGTCGAGGACTAGGGATAGGTACCAGACTACTTGAGTTTGCCGAGGAACAAGCTTCCCTGCAAGGATTTTCCAAATGTTCCCTGACGGTAAAGAAAGAGAACCAACTTGCCATTAAATTGTATCAGAGGATAGGCTACCAGATTACAGGTGAAATCAATAAACCAGAGTTATCGTTGTACAGAATGGTCAAAAACGTAGAACCTTACAATCGTTTATGAATGAAGAAAGACTTGTCAGCGTTGAAGGAAGCGAGATTTAATGCAATTCTTGATTCGGCTACTATATTGCTTGTTGAAAATCCTACTGCTTCGATGAATGAAATTGCGGAATATGCGGGAATTGGAATTGCTACACTCCATCGCTACGTCGAAAGCAGGGAGAAATTGATGCTGTTCTTGGGCCATCGGGCTATACAACTGGTAAGTGATACCGTAAACCAGATCCCACTGGATGAGGAAAGAAGCGAAAACTATATCCCGGAGCTCATTGAAGCGTTAATCCCTTTAGGTGACAAAATCTATTTTCTAGGTCATGATACATCTGTATTTAACAACAAAGAATTAGGTGAAGCCGAAGAGAAGCTGAGGGAACCCTTACGACGTGTTATTGAGCTGTTACAACAAAGAGGTTACTTTCAGCAAACGGTTAGCAGCGAATGGATTTTGAATACGCTTTATGCCCTACTTTTCCATACTTGGGAACAGGTACATGAAGGAAATGTGGCTAAAAAATCTGCTGCAGAGCTTGTTTTAAATACATTTTATTATGGTTTCAAAGCTAAGGATGAGTTGAGAGGGAAGTGATTGAATGTTTCATTTTTAGCATTTCATTATTTAGATAACGATGAAGAAATTAAATTCTTTAATGTAATAAATACAAAAGCCAAAGGAAATGGTACGAATCGCTTTCTTAGTAGAGAAAATGATCACATTAGCTGGGTTTTTCAAGTTATTTTTCATGACGAATTAATAATTACAGTAATTTTTCTACTTTTATTGCATCCGTTTGCACTTCATTTCATTACTGAATATTTTATAATGAAGTTACTTTCTGCATAAATGAATTTCTGGGAAGTTGTTTTGATAGTTGTGAATTTTAGTCTATTGAGTTGGATACTGTTAGTAGGCAGGGAAACGAAAAAGTGGTCTAAATTAGCTATTTTGGTTGCTGTTGTAATGGTTGCAGTTCAGCTATTGGCAGAAGGTTTTAGATGGCAGATGATCCCAGCATATGTATCCCCAGTTATCTTAATTTTATGCTATTTATTAGTTGGTCGGAAAAAGGGCTTTAGAAGCTGGGGTATATTCATAGTTAAGACTTTGTTGTTGTGCATCTATTTGTCTGTAGCAGTTGCGCTACCCTTACTTATGCCAGTATTTTCATTTGAAGAACCAACTGGCCCACATTGGGTCGGTACGAAGCAATATCATTGGGTTGATTATCAGAGAAATGAACCATATTCGAAAAATCCAACCGATCGGCGCGAACTGATGGTGCAAATTTGGTATCCTGCAGCTGAAAAAAGCAAGGGGGATCCAGAACCTTATATTCGTAACATAAATGAGCTCTCCAAGGGATTGGAAAAAACATTGTCCATTCCTGCATTTGCATTCAGCCACATGGAATTGGTAAAATCTCATTCGTTTATGAATTTACAACTCTCAGACTCAGAGAATCATTATCCCATATTACTTTTCTCTCATGGTTTTAATGGTTTTCGTAATCAAAACACGTTTGAAGTTGAGGAGTTGGCTAGTCAAGGATATATTGTTCTAAGTATCGATCATACCTTTGATGCTGCAGCTACCGTCTTTCCAGATGGTCGAACTGCTTACGTACAGCCCGTCAATTTAACTGATGAAGGGGATAGCCACATAAAATTATGGGAGGAAGATGTCACCTTTGTGCTTAATCAAATCGAGAAACTTAACCAACATGATGAGGCCGGCTTCTTTACAGGAAGGCTCGATACCTCGCGAATTGGAATGTTTGGGCACTCTTACGGTGGAGCTACCGCAGCACAAATACTTGCAAAAGATTCTCGTGTCAAAGCAGCTATCAATATGGATGGCGCATTTTATGGGGAAATTTTACCTGAAAGTGGGATTGGAAAACCATTTCTGCTCATGAGTGCAGAAGAGCCTGATGAAGCAGATCCCTATAAAGTGAGGGAGCGATATGGACGTGGATTAGCTGGTGGTGGTATGTCAATGGTCATTCCTCATACGGATCATACAAGCTTCACTGATTTACATTTGTTTTCCCCTATGTTGCAGAGCCCAGGTGAAAATCCTAAGGAAGTTCATCGTATTATCAACGAATTCAGCCTGGCATTTTTTGATCAGTATGTAAAACAGAAGGATGACGGCTCAACCCTTAAAAGCCTGATGATCAAATACCCGGAAGTGAATTTTCAAGTAAATCGATAAATGACTTTTGAAGAAAAGTTACAAGCATATGCAGAACTTACGGTGAAAATCGGTGTCAATATTCAACCAGGGCAATACTTATTAGTCAATACATCAGTGGATGCATTGGATTTCGCCCGTATAGTTGTGAAAGAGGCTTATAAGGCTGGGGCAGGGCGTGTTCATGTTAATTTTTCGGATGAGGAAATAGAACGTGCTTATTTTGATCATGCCTCAGATGAAGAATTTAATTGCTTCCCAGAATGGATAGTCAAAATGAATGATGAGCTGATCGAACGTAAAGGAGCACTATTAATGATAGATGCTACAGATCCTGATAAATTTACAGGTATTTCATCTTATCGCCTAGCTACCTATCAAAAGGTAGCGGGAGCTGCTCTGAGAAACAATCGCAACGCCGTAATGAAGGATTCAATAGCTTGGTCGATGGTAGCAGTTCCTTCATCAAAGTGGGCATCGAAGGTGTTCCCGGATTTAGCAGCTGAGGAACAAGTACCAGCATTATGTGAGGCTATTTTTAAAACTGTTCGTATTGGTGAAGGCGATGCTATTGAAAAATGGCGTGAACATGTAGCAGATTTAGAAGCTCGTGCGGCCCTACTGAACAATAAAAAATATGCGAAGCTTCACTATACAGCGCCAGGTACTGATTTAATAATTGCATTACCACCACAGCATAAATGGATTACTGGAGGTGGTAAAACGCCAGATGATACTATCTTTATGGCTAATATGCCGACAGAAGAGGTTTATACGTTACCGATGAAACAAGGTGTAAACGGCTATGTAAGCAATACAAAACCATTAGTTTATCAAGGGAATATTATCGACGGCTTTAATCTGACATTTGAAGAAGGCAAAATTGTTAAAGTTGAAGCACAGATAGGCCATGATTTATTACAGGAGCTTATTAATGTAGATGAAGGCTCTTGCTATTTAGGTGAGGTAGCACTTGTACCACATGAATCGCCAATTTCATCATCGGGAATTTTATATTTTAATACATTGTTTGATGAAAATGCATCGAACCATTTAGCGATTGGTAAAGCTTATCCAACTTGCTTAGAGGGTGGAAGAGATTTAGAAAACGATCAGCTTGAAACGTTAGGTGCAAATATTTCAGTAACACATGAGGACTTTATGATTGGTAGCAGTGAGATGGACATCGACGGTATTCTACCAGATGGAACTGTAGAGCCAATTTTCCGTAAAGGTAGCTGGGCATTTTAAATGATCGTTAGTTCTGTTATGGTAAGAAGTAAATCAAAAGCTGGTGTTATCATGGTGATGTTTGCTGGTATTGGTGGGTTCATCTGTATCTCTATCGTTTACTTATTACCAGGTGTATTAGGGGTTTGTGTAGCAATGGAACCAACTCGTACAATAAGCGTTAGCGGACATTGTTTATGCATAAAAATCAACTTACCAGTATTTTGCGAAAACTATATTTTAAGACGTTTTTCAAACCAAAAACCCTTGATTTTCTACTCATCGTAAATGATTATGATGACAACATTATCTTATAGTGGTTTAAAATATGGGGAAAGTGATGTGGAAGTAAAATTACTGGTGGATATACAAAATGATTGGTTTGAGATAATGCATACGAAGGAAGTGTCTCAAGTAATGAATAAATCAACAGGTAAATATATTATAGTAAATCGAAACACCTTGAAGTGTGAGTTTGTTTCATAAATGGGACAAGTAAGCAGGTTTCAAGAAAAACAGCAAAATCGTCGTAAAAAGGTGATTTTTAATATTGCATTTACTTTGGTATTAGTGACAGTTGGTGTAGTGACATACCAGTTGTTTTCCCCTTCTGATACATCAAAGAAAGCAATTGCTCAAGAAAAGAAAGCAACAAAGATAGAAGAGAAGAAAGGTAAAGAGAAAGAAGCAGCGCAGTTAGAAGAGAAGAGACGTGAAGAGAAAGAAGCAGCGCAGTTAGAAGAGAAGGAACGTGAGGAGAGAGAAGCGGCACTGTTAGAAGAGAAGAAACGTGAAGAGAGAGAAGCAGCAATGTTAGAAGAGAAGAAAAATGAAGAGAAAGAAGCAGCACTGTTAGAAGAGAAACAAAAAGCAGAAAAATCGGTATCTCAAGAAAAGGGTTCTCAAACTAATCCTTCTTGGAAGCCAATTGGTACAAAGCAAGGAGCAAAACCTGAAATGAAATTTAAAGAAGGAACAGTAGATTGGAGTGAGATGAAAGAAGCAATTTCTTATGCTGTTGATGTTCCAGAGAGCCAATTGATTTTCGATTTTATTGGGAATAATGGTAATAATAAAGCTTACGGTAATATACGAGATAAACAAAGTAATAAAAAATATAAGGTTGATATTGATTGGGTAGAGAATCAGGGTTGGAAGCCAGTATCTGTCCAAGTGGTAAAATAGGTGAGGTTAATAGAAACAGTACATATTAAATGGTATGGATTGTATAGTTTAAATGATTTTTATAATAGAGAAGAAGCTTTTAAGAAGGGAATATTTGCAATCTCTAGAGTATATGCTAAGAATGAAACATTAATCTATATAGGAAAAACCAAAAGAAGCTTTATACAAAAGATAAGGGAACTTAATAAGGATTGGATTTTTGATGAAAGCGAATTAAAGATTACATTAGGAATAATAGAGTTTCCTAGTGGTGAAAGTTACTCTGAGAGAAAGGTAAAAGAGATAAAATCCCTTTTGATTTTACGACATACCCCAGTAGAAAACAACACATCTTTATTGTACCATAGAGGGCAGTTTAATTTGAAAATTATAAATAAGGGAAGAAGGGGCTTAATTGTTAAAAAGATTTCTACAGGAGATCTAATGTGGACGTAAATGAATAAAAAAAAGAAAATACAAAGATCTGCACTTACCTTTACCCTGCTCTTTTCTTTAGGCATCTCATCTTTCCCGCTTACAACAACTATTCACGCAGATACACGCGAGGAACAATCTGCTGAAAAGAAACTAGTCTCTTTAACGGAGCGTACATCATTATTTTTTGAATATCTCCAGCAAGGTAAGTATGCAGAGGCACTCCAGTTGACATCTGCTGCTTTTCAATCCAAATTTACAGCAACCACATTACAAAACTGGTGGACACAAAGTGGCTGGAGCGGGTTAAAAAGCATGGGAACCCCCGTGATAAAAGAACGAAACTTGGTCCATCAGACGGTGGAAATGCCAGCAGCTACCGAAGGAACCACCATACCGCTACTCCTTAAATTTACACCTGGCGGGAAAGTAGATGAAATTGGAGAAAGGCCACCCGAGGAATCTTATACCATCCCGCATCCTAGCTATGATCAACCTGACTCCTATCAAGAACGTGAAATCGTCATTGGAAATTCTACCTATCCGTTACCAGCGACATTAACGGTTCCGAAACATAATCCTGGTGAAAAGCTACCCGTAGTTGTTCTTGTTCACGGTGCTGGCATCCATGATCGCGATAGCACATATATGGGAACAAAAATCTTACGCGATCTTGCGGTGGGCCTTTCATCCAACGGAATTGCAGTGTTGCGCTATGAAAAACGCACCTTAGAACACGCATTAAAGATGAGTGCAGAACCTGTTACGTTAGACCGTGATACTACAGATGATGCCATATATGCAGCAAAATCAGCAGCGCAGCAAGAAGGCATTGATCCAAGTAATATTTTCATTCTTGGACATAGTCTAGGAGCCGGTACAATGCCACGTATACTGAGCAAAGCGCCTTCCTCACTTGTCCGAGGAAGTATCTTACTCGCACCACCTGCACGCCCTTTGACTGACATTGCCATTGATTAGATGTATGATGTTTCTAGGTGGCGTCCAGTTGAAGAGGCAAAATCACGAAAAGAGCCTTTACTCATTCTGCAAGGAGCACGCGATTATCAAGTAACAGTAAAAGTTGAATATACAAAATGGCAAGAAGGACTTTCAAACCGCAGGAATGTTCAGTTCAAAAAATACCCGAAATTGAATCATTTCTTCACGGAGGGTGACGGGGAATTAAGTCGTCCTAGTGAATACGAAATCCCTGCTAATGTTCCCGAGTACGTCATCCAGGACATTATTACATGGGTCAACGAGACAAAAAAATAAATGTTCATGTTCCTTGAGGAAGGAGTTTTCTTGGCTAAAATGATAAAAAAAAAACTATATGGAAAGACCGCATTTTGTATAAAAATATACCTTAAGTTGATGGATGTGTGGTGCTACCCCATGCCCATCAAGCTAACAGAACAGGTAAAATGAATGATCAATAAAGTATATAAATTTCGTATATATCCACATAGAGCACAAGCAACTCTAATCAATAAAACGATTGGTTATTCTCGTTTTGTATTCAATCATTTCCTATCTCTATGGGATAACGCATACAAAGAAACAGGTAAAGGTTTGACATATGGTACATGCTCTGCCAAACTTCCCACCATGAAGAAAGAGTTTGTTTAGATGATAATCAATAAAGCATATAAATTTCGTATCTATCCAAATCAAGCACAAGTGATCCTAATCAATAAAACGATTGGTTGTTCTCGTTTTGTATTTAATCATTTCCTATCTCTGTGGGATAATGCATACAAAGAAACAGGAAAAGGTTTGACATATGGTGCATGCTCTGCCAAACTTCCTGCCATGAAGAAAGAGCTTGTTTGGCTCAAAGAAGTGGATAGTATTGCGATTCAGTCGTCTGTTCGCAACCTTGCGGATGCTTATACACGTTTTTTCAAAAAACAAAACAGTGCCCCGCGTTTTAAGTCTAAGAAGAATAACGTGCAATCTTATACTACAAAACAAACAAATGAAAACATTGCCGTTGTAGGAAACAAAATGAAGTTGCCAAAACTAGGTCTTGTTCGATTTGCCAAAAGTCGTGAAGTAAAGGGACGTATTTTAAATGCTACAGTTAGACGGAACCCTTCTGGCAGATACTTTGTGTCATTGTTAGTTGAAACAGAAGTGCAAGAACTTCCGAAAACACAATCTTATATTGGAATGGATGTAGGACTAAAAGATTTCGCCATCTTGTCAGATGGAACAACCTATAAAAACCCGAAATTTTTTCGATTATTAGAAGAGAAATTGGCGAAAGCACAGCGTGTTCTTTCTAGAAGAACGAAAGAATCTTCTAGCTGGAATAAACAGCGAGTAAAGGTAGCTAGAATTCATGAATACATGGCAAATGCTAGAAAAGATTACCTGGACAAAATCTCGACTGAAATCATCAAGAACCACGATGTTATCGGTATAGAGGATTTGCAAGTTAAAGAATCATAGATGACTCTATCGATTCAAGATGAGTTTCATTTATTCGCTGAAGAACTACAGCGATATCTATCTCCAAACATCCTTCAACAGCTCGCACAGGAGACGGGTTTCGTAAAACGTAAAAGTAAGTATGGCGCACGAGATTTGGCCGCTTTATGTATTTGGATTAGTCAACACGTAGCAAGCGATTCTCTCACTCGATTATGTAGTCAGCTTTATGCAAATACAGCTATACTCATGAGTCCAGAAGGACTTAATCAACGTTTTAACCGATGTGCTGTGTTATTTCTACAGCGTATATTTTCTCTTTTAGTCAAAAGCCAACTAAACGATTCGTCTCAAATCCAAAACCAATATACTTCTTATTTTCAACGTATACGTATTTTAGATGCTACTATTTTTCAAGTCCCTAATCATTTGGCTCCTATTTATCCTGGCTCAGGAGGATGTGCACAAACAGCCGGTATTAAGATTCAACTAGAGTATGATTTACATAGTGGAAAATTCCTCGATTTTCAAATGGAACCAGGTAAAAATAATGATAAAACCTTTGGGACAGAGTGTTTAGATACCTTACGACCAGGAGATTTATGTATTCGAGATTTAGGATACTTTTCTCTAAAGGATTTAGATCAGATGGATCAACGAGGGGTATTCTATGTTTCACGGTTGAAATTAAATAATAGAGTATATGTAACCTTATCGCTTCATTCTTTAGATTGAATGAGAAACTTCTTTTATATTAGAGTAAGTAGTAAAGATCAATCTATTGAGAGACAACTCGCAACCGCAGCAGAGATAAGTATTCCTGAAGAATACATCTTTATAGAAAGGGCAAGTGGAAAAGATTTTAAACGTCCTGAATATCAACTTATGAAACGTATGTTGAGAAACGGCGATGTTTTATATATTCAATCATTAGATCGTTTGGGAAGAAATAAACAAATGATTTTAGACGAATGGCAAGAATTAATTAAAGAAAAAAAGATTGATATCGTTGTGTTAGATATGCCACTTCTTAACACTATGAAATATAAAGATTTAAATGGAATTGAAACTCTTATTTCAGATTTAATTTTACAGTTATTAAGTTATATGGCTGAAGATGAAAGAAAAAGAATCCGCGAACGACAAAAAGAAGGAATTACAATTGCACTTCAAAAAGGAGTTAAATTTGGCCGCAAAAAAGTTGAAATAGATGATAATTTTAAAGAAACCTATCAAGAGTGGAAAAATCATAAAATTACTGCGGTAGAAGCCATGCAAAGAGTAGGAATGAAGAGTAATACATTTTATAGAAGAGTCAAAGAATACGAATATAGCTTAGAAAACAGCAAGCCCTCTTAAATGAATATTCAAAAAAGATTAACTGTTTTAACTACAGATGAAATAAATCAACTTTATAGTAGACCTCTTTTTACAACTAAAGAGCGAGTACAATATTTTTCTCTTTCTCAAATGGAAACTGAATTGTTATATACTTTACGTTCAATAAAATCTAAGATTTATTTTATTCTTCAACTTGGATACTTTAAGTCAAAGCATTTATTTTTTCAATTTAACCTATGTGAAGTGGAAGAAGATATTCAATATATTCTTAAAGTTCATTTCAATAATGCTGACTTCTCAGATTTTGGATCTATTGATAAAAAAACTAGGCTAAATCAACAACAACTTATTCTTAAGCGATTTAATTATTGTCTTTGTGATTCACAATCTCGACTAGATTTAAAAGAACAAGCTCGTAGAGCTGCAGCTATAAGTGGGAAACCGATTTTTATTTTTCGCGAACTTATAAATTATTTAACTACTAAACGAATTATTATTCCTGGTTATAGCTTTATACAAGAGGTTATAGGAAATGCTATTACATATGAACAAAACCGCCTTATAAGGATTATACAAAAACAGCTATCCGAGGCGGATAAACAGCATTTAAAAGAATTATTATATAATCCTTCTGGTTTATATAAGATTACTCGAATCAAACATGAACCTAAAGACTTTAGTATGAATGCAATTAAACGGGAAATTGAATATGGGAAAGAAATGTATGCTCTTTTTCAACTGGCCAATTCAATTTTGCCACAATTAAAAATTTCTAATGAAAGTATTAAATATTACGCTTCTTTAGTAGAATATTATTCCGTATATAAATTAAAAAGGTTTAATGAAGTTCTTATAAATCTTTATTTATTGTGCTTTATTTTTTATCGATACCAAAGAATGAATGATAATTTAATCAATAGTTTTATTTATAAAATGAGAAAATACAACGATGATATCTTATCTTTTGCAAAAGACCAAGTATATAACTATTACACAGAAAACCAGGAGGATTTCAAGAAAGTCGGAAATGTTTTACAAGTTATAATAGATGAAAATATTTCCGAACATACAGTATTTAAAGACATACAAAGACGTGTATTTTCTATCCTAGACCGTCCTAAATTAACTGAGCTAGCAAATCAAATCCTGAATACTTCGAAGATAGATGAAAAAACGTTCCGTTGGGAACGTATTGATACATTAGCTTTACAATTCAAGAGACAAATTCGTCCTATTTTTATGACGATTGATTTTGTTACAACAGATATTGAAGATTCTCTTATGGATGCAATACGCTTTTTAAAAGAAGTTTTGATGAAACGAAAAACTTTACTTAAATATGATATCGAAGATATTCCACAAACCTTTATACAAAATGGAACCAAACGTTATCTTTACACGAAAGATGATGCACATTCAAAACGTTTACTAATAGATCGATATGAATTTTTAATTTATCATTCTTTATGGCACCGCTTACAATCAGGAGATATTTTTTGTAGAGATAGCATACAGTATAGAAGTTTTGAAGATGATTTAGTCGATGAAGATACGTGGGTACATAAAGAAAGGATGATTCAAGATTTCAATTTAACTAAGCTACAACAACCCATCGAACAACATTTAAAAGAACTTGAAACTAAATTGGAAGCTCGTATCATCTCTATTAATAAAAGGATTACCTATGGAAACAACAAACATGTTCAAGTGAAAAAACATAAAAATCATCATTCTTGGACACTTCCATATACTCGAGCTTCATCTCTTATTAATCATTCTTTTTTCGATGTATTACCACAAGTTGATATGAGGAGTATCCTGTATTTTGTAAATCAGCAATGCAATTTTCTAGATAACTTTGAACATATTCTGGGACGATATGCTAATCAAAAAGTAAATGATTATACTCTCATTCCATGTTTAATAGCTTGGGGAACAAATATGGGATTATATCGAATGGGAGAAGTCTCTGATATAGATTTTTCAAAATTAGCTACTACATCAGCTAATTTTATTCGATTAGAAACATTAAAAGATGCAAATGATTGTATCAGTAATGCGACAAGTCAGCTTCCTATTTTTCCGTATTTTAACATTGATGATTTTATCCATTCAAGTAGTGATGGCCAAAAATACGAAACACAGATTCATACACTGCAGTCCCGTCACTCTTCTAAATATTTTGGAATGAATAAAGGAATCACTTCTTATACAATGGTGGCTAACCACATTCCAATTCAAGCAAGAATTATTGGTGCAAATGAGCATGAAAGCCATTATGTATTTGATATTTTATACAATAATACAACCAATATAAAGCCTACTATCCATTCTACAGATACACATGGAACGAATGAAGTTAATTTTGCTATTTTAGATTTGTTTGGTTACCAATTTGCACCTAGATATAAAGATATTCAAACAACGATATCTCGAAATTTATATGGTTTTCAACATCCAAGCCATTATGAAGAATTGCTGATTAAACCTGTGCGTAAAATTAATACAGATCTCATTGTAAAAGAATGGGACAATATAAAACGAATTATGGTATCTCTTGCTTTAAAGACGACGACTCAAAATGTTATTGTTCGAAAATTAAGTTCTTATGCACGGAAAAATCAAACCAAGCGGGCACTATGGGAGTATGATAACATCATTAAAAGCCTATATTTTTTAGAATATATTGATTCATTATCGTTACGTCAAAATGTTCAAAAATCACTAAATCGTGGAGAAAGCTATCATAAATTACGCCGATCAGTATCCTATGCAAACTTTGGGAAACTTCGTTTCAAGACTGAACAAGATCAGCACATCTGGAATGAATGTAGTAGGCTGCTCAGCAACTGTATTGTTTATTACAATGCGAGTATATTATCGAATTTATTAATAAAATCCAAAGATACAGGGTTTGAGATGAAAATGTTACAGTATATTTCACCAATTGCATGGCAACATATTAATTTTTATGGTCGTTATGAATTTAGTAAATCCGCAACAGTAGTAAATATAGAGAAAATTCTTGAGAGTATCAATAAAGATGATATTCTCACCAGCTTAACACGAGAAGACTCCTTGGAAGAATAATTGAAGAAACTTATTGCAACAGGATTAGTCGTAGGTCTTTTAACTAGCTGTGGTTCTGTAGAAAATGTAAACGATAAAAAAAATCAACCACAGCAAAACCAAAAAGCTAAAACAAACACAGAAAAAACGAAGGATTATCCATTCCCTACTGAGACTGGTTCAGTAGGAGAAGGGGAATTGATAATAACTACATCAGAGGGTGATTCAAAGAATGGAAAGGTGCCAGCTGAACCGATGGAGAAAGATACATCGAGAGCTGATATACATGTTAAGTTGGCTAAATTCCAAGAAGATAAGCGGATATTTATTTATGTTGATAAAAAATTCCAGTGTACAACACAAGTTAAGGAATTAAAGGATTCAGGAAGGATAGAAGATGGATATGTGGTACCATATCTTAGTTTAATTGAAGAACAATTAAATTACGGTATCCATACAGTAACAACTGTTCAATTCGAAGGTGATGATCCTTCTGGGAAAGTGTTGGACTTTAAAGAAGCTAAATTTGAAATTCAAGAAATTGAAGGAAGATAAATGGCAGAACCAATGGGAGATCCAGCAGTATTTAATGTACAAAGATGGGTAAATGAGAAGTATTACTCTGTAAAGGGCTTTGAACTAGCACCTTTAAATGGTAAAACATAAATGATCGGAGAAATAATTAAAAAACTAAGGAAAGAAAAAAATATAACTCAAGAACAATTAGGTACTGCTGTTGGCGTTTCTAAAATGGCTATATCTTATTTTGAAAAAGGAAAAAAAGCCCCTGGTCGTGAAACATTAGAAAAAATAGCTGATTTTTTCAACACTACAACTGATTATCTGTTAGGTAGATCAGATGACCCGGAATTAACTGAATTTGAATCTAGGGTTGTGACTGAAGAAGGAAATAATATAATAAAGCTAATAGAAACTCTCCCGAAAGAGGAGCGTCAAAAAGCATGGGAACAATTAGAAATGTATGTTAACTATATAAAATTAAAAAATAACAATTAAATGAGGGAAATGGTGGAAAAAGAAATTGTCTTATATGGAAACGATCGATGTAAAACTTGTGTAGACGCAAAAGAGTGGTTACAAGAAAATTCTATTCCATTCATTATGAAGGATGTTGCAGATGAAGGGAATTTGCAGCAGTTTAGAAAATATAATGAAACGATTATTCCAGTGCTAATTATTAAGGATTATAAACAAAAAACAGAAACAAAAGTAATTAGTTTCAATTCTAAAAGTTATGAGAAAATGTTAAAGCCAAAAAAATAAATGCCTTGTAATGCAAACACTAATCTATTTGTTTTATGTACTGATGCAACAAAATATGGTGCAGGTGCAACTTCTGTAGATGTTGACTGTACTTATAACGGAGGAGGAATCATGGGTCCGAATGGTAATGCAGTAGCACCGAACTTTTCGTATACTTTTTATCTGCAACGACATAACGGCTCTACATGGATGAATCAACGATCAGCGTCTGGTACTTTTAATTATCAAACACCTACTAAGGTTTTAAGTCTTTCTGGTCTTGAGGCTGGACTTTATCGCGTATTAATGAGTTATCAATCTCAAGCTAATCCATCTTATAATGGATTGATTAATACTTATTCATTTAATGTTGCGCGTTAAATGAAGAAATTATTATTATTAATTGGAGTGGCTACAATCTTATTAGGAGCATGTAGTGAAAATAAATCTACACAGCAGAACAAGGAACAAGCAGAAAATTTAAAAATGGAAAAGAAGAAAGAACAAAATGAAATGGTTAGTGAGGGTAAAGAATATATAGTTACGAAAATTAAAAATGACATTATTTATCTAGAGGATGCTAATCATGGAAAAGGGGAAAATACGTTAGAAATAAATAAATATGATATTATTGCAACCTCATGGAAAGGACCTAAAAGAAATGGCAGTATTGATGAGGGTGATTATGTAGCTTTTGAAAAAACTACAAATGATCGATATAAAGCCATTATAACTAAAGACATTGTTGGTGAAATAAAATACGATGGAACAATTAAATATAAAATTATTAAAGCAAATGATAAGGCAGTTGAATGGTTGCCTTTGAATAAAGAGAACAATGGCGGTAGTGTCCTTCCTGAAATGGTAAAAGTTGCAAATAATGAAAAAATAAAGGTTGGAAGTATTGTAACAATTAAAGAAACGAACTCAAACCCACAAGAATTACAATTTGAATTAACTATTATAGAGTAAATGATAAAATTAAACAATCAAAATTTAAATAGTTGTAATTATGAGGAAATCTTACGGATTTTCAAATTTAAAATTTGTAGTTGTTTACAAAATACTCCCTATCAAGAAAGAGAAGATTTAGAACAAGAGATTAAGATGAAGATATTTGAAAAAATAGATGTTATTAATACATTAGAGGTCCCTGGTTTTTTTGAATTTTTAGATGCCAGTACAAATAATTAAATGGATAATTTTTATAGCTTATATCAAGAAAAATTAGAAGATCCTATCATGCGGAATTTTCTTGGGAATTCAGATAATTATGATTTATTTCTTAATGTTATGGGAAAACCAACAAATGATAACAAACAGTTACTAGATAAAGCTTTTAAAGCTTATTTTAAAAAAGTAAAAGTAATAAGTTATATTAGTAACTTAATTTACTTTTACTCTATAGGTTTTGATAAAAAAGTCTCCACTAATAATAAGAGAAATATATTAAATTTAGATAAATCAGTTACCAATGAAGGGGAAAATAATACGATTATTTTGGAATTAATGAGCGATGATTTAACAGATACTACTTATATGCAATTCGAAGAAAATCAAATTCACTTAAAAGAGCATATAACAGATGAATTACTATACAAAGGTTTAGGGTTATTAAGTGAAAAGCAGTTAGAAATATTAAATTTATACTATGTTCATGAATATAATAATAAACAAATTTCACGAATTCTATCGGCATCAGAGCAGACTATTTCTTATAATCATAAAAAAGCTTTAAAAATACTTAAATCACAATTAATAGGGGTGAAATAAATGAAAAAAATATCACGTCTATTTACCTTTGTATTTATTGCAGTTATGTCTTTAGTAAGTTTTGCTACAGGTGCTTTTGCTGATAGAACTCTTTTAATAGAGGACTTACCGAAACTTCCTTATCGAAATGGGGTTGGTGCATATGAAGGTGTTGTCGCACATAGTACAGCAACACCAGAAGCACCAGCTATTAATATTCAAAAGTATGAAACTCGTACATGGCGTTCAGCTTTTGTACATTATGCAGTAGATTGGAATGAAACAATTCAAATTGCGGATACAAAGTATATTGCATATGGTGCAGGTCCAAATGCAAATAGCCGCTTTGTACATGTAGAGCTTTGTGAAACTGCTGATTATGATAAATTCAAGCGTTCCTACGATAAATATGTAAAGCTACTTGCGATGATTTTGCGTAATCAGGGATTATCGGTTGAAGAAGGGTTATGGACACATGACGATGTCCGTAAACATCTTGGGGGTACAACACATGAAGATCCTTTGGATTATTTATTAAGACACGGTGTTTCAGAATCTCAATTTCGTTCTGATGTAAAGTGGGCATACGCTCATTCTAATGATGGACTTAATGCTAGGGAATCAGTAGAAGTAAATAAACCTTCTAGTAATAAGGTTGTATATATAGAAGGAATG
This sequence comes from Bacillus toyonensis, assembly GCA_046112185.1. GTDB lineage: Bacteria > Bacillota > Bacilli > Bacillales > Bacillaceae_G > Bacillus_A > Bacillus_A toyonensis_A. Next base: position 154,681 of record CP170573.1, read on the forward strand.
AATATTAATGTACGACAAGGACCTGGGACAAGTTCTTCAGTAATTCATCAGGTAAATAAACCAGAATCTTATGCTGTATTAAGTGAACAAAATGGATGGTTAAACATTGGAGAAAATCAATGGATAAAATATGATCCATCCTATATTAGGATTGGTACGAAGGAGAATGTGAGTTCATCAATTGTAGGACAACGGATTCTGTCTAAGATAGATAATTTACGCTTCTATAAATCGCCTTCTTGGGAGGATAAAGATGTTGCTGGTGTTGTAAATGTTGGAGAAGGTTTTATTATAGACGCTGAGATTATGGTGAATGGTTCCAAACAATATAAAGTTCATAATAGCAAAAACATGACATTTTATATTACAGCAAGTCCATCTTATATAACAATCAAATACTGAATGAATGTAATGGAAGAACAGATTGTAAATACCATGCTATCGCAAGGTGCTTTTGGCGCCTTATTTGTGTGGTTGCTATTTTCAACAAGGAAAGAGAGTAAAGAATTATTAGAATCAACACGCCTGGAAAATAAAGAGCGAGAAGAAAGATATCAACAAACAATCACAGAAAATCAAATTGTTATTACTAAACAAGCTGAGGCGTTTGGTGTTTTATCTAAAGATGTATCTGAAATTAAACAAATTTTGGGTAAAAAGGGAGATGACTGAATGCTAACAGTTGAAAAAATTTCAAAGGAAGAAAAACAAAAAAATATTAAAAGAATAGAATTCCATCTAAAAAATTATACTAATTATAAAGTTGCAATTATTAATCTGAAAAAAAAGTTAGAACTCTTAAATACATTATTTTTGAATATAGAAGTTGCAAGAAGAGTAGAGGGTGAAAATTCAGAAATATGTATGGACAATGAAAGGAATCGAATAGAATTAGAGTTACAACAATATGTGTTTATTATAGAAGCTATTGATAATGCTTTAGAAAATATAGAAGAAGTAGAAAGGGATTTTATTACATATAGGTATTTTTATAATTGGACAATTGATAAGTGTGCCTTGAAGATAGGATATAGTGACAAAACGTTGTTTTTAATCCGTAATCAAGTTATAAAGAAATTCCTTATTAGTCTAGGTTGTATTATCATTATATAAATGTGTGTTCAAACAGCTACAATTGTTTTTTGTTTAGATTCAGGTTCTTATGGTCCAGGAGCGACATCGATTGATGTCGACTTAAATGCTCCAGAGGGTACGTCTGGTTTCGAACGAATTTATACTACGATGTTAGAATATTGGAACGGAGATCATTGGGAGGCAGTAGCTCAGAAGTCTGGTAGCTTTAAATATTCAGTGACTAACGTTTTCCCGATACCTAGATTATCAGCAGGAAAAACTTACAGTTTCCGAGTTCGTGTTAATTACACTTACAGAGGTACTGCTTATTCTGAAACTCACTCAGCAGTAACAGTACGACGATAGATGGAACAACTTTTGCTTAAGGACTTGGCACAGGAAATAGATTTGTTGAAGATTCAAATACGAGACCTAGAGATAGAACATAAGTTTTTGATGAAAAATATGGCTATGAGCGCTCCGAAATTCAATAGTGTGGTTGATTATTCAAAAGAACGTGTTCAAGGTGGAAAAATACCATTAGATTTAGTAGAAATTCATACTAGGCATAATAAGATTGCTGGTAAAATTAATGTATTAACTGAGATGGTACAGGAGAAACAACAGGTAATGAATCAAGTTAAAGACGTAATGGCAAGTATGAAAGACTTAGAAAAACGTATTATGTATTATCGAGATGTAAAAGGAATGAATTTGAAACAAATTGCTGTAGTACTAAATTATAGCCATAGTCATATTAGAAGGGTGAGTAGTAAAATGAAACGATATGATATGAAAAATATGGTTCATTAAATGGGAAAAAAAGATGAGTTAATTGTGTATTTAATTAAGAATGGAATATACAAGTTTAATAAATATCAATTATGGGAACTTAGTGAAAAACAATTAGAAAAATTAATAAAAAAAGTAAATTACTTAGATCAAGGACTTGAAGAGAGAAGATAAATGACAATATTAGAACTTTATACAGAGGCAAAGAAAGATGGAATAGTAAGTGTGTGGTTATTAATTGAATATCTTGTGTTTGAGCGGAAGGTATTGACTTTTGAAGATCATGTTAATTGCTTGGATTACTATTTTGAATTTAGATTTAGACAATCTATGAATCAATATTTAAAGGGTTATATGGGAAAGAGAAATATTGTTATCTATAATGTATAAGTGCATTTAGTGAATAAGTATCAGGTGCATTACGAAAATGAATGTTATATTCTTGGAATGATGATTCATGATAATAGTTTAATATATGAAACAAAGTTAAGGACTAAACATTATTTAAATAGATATAATAGAAATTTATTTAAAATAATGAAAGAACTTCAAAGTAATGACAAACCTGTTGATATGATGTCACTTTCTCAAATTGGCGAAGATAAGATGGCTACGTTTAATGGAATTAGTACATTAAGTAATTTATATGAATTAGGGATTTCGACTCATAATTTTAAATATATAGAAGATAAGATGATTGAGTTTATTGCGGTAAATGAAGCTCTTCTTACATTCGAAGATTTTAAAGAAAAATCGAAATTCACACATAGCTATCAACAACTTAACAAACTTTTATCTGAAATAAATAATATTCCAGGTACTACAATGAAATCACAACCTTCGTTTAAAGAAAAATTAGAGAATCGTATTTTAATGCATAGTCAAATGCCTTTAAATGGAATAAGCGGAACCCCTACGGGTTTTAATATCCTTGATAAAGGTTTAGATGGTTGGCAACCATCAGATTTAATAGTAGTAGCAGCTCGTCCATCTGTAGGGAAAACAGCATTTGTATTGGAAAGTATGCGACGTGGAGCACATCAAAGCCAGGAATATATGGGAACATTTTTCTCTTGTGAAATGGATGAAAATAAGATTATAGATAGATGGATTGCTGCAGAAGGAAAAATTCCTGTTGCGACAATGAATAATCCCAATAAATTTTTTCATGAAAAACAAAAATATTGGGAGAAATATCACAAGGCATGTGGTAAATTAGCGGAACTTTCCATTAATGTTCGTCCAGAAAAGAATATTGATCAAATTCGAACAGTAATTCGTCAAATAGTAAAAGAAAACCCAGATAGAAAACATTTCTTTGCTATAGATCATTTAGGGCATATTGATGTAAATGAGTCGTTTCAAAATAATCATCTCAAATTTACATACATCATGAAACAGCTAAAAGAAATACAAAAAGAACATGGTGTGCCAATCATGCTTGTAGCGCAATTAAACCGTAGTGTAGAGGGAAAACAAGACAAAGCACCTACAATGGCTGATATTCGTGAATCGGGAAGTATTGAGGAGATTGCTGATCTAATTATTTTTCCCCACCGTCCAGCGTATTTTAATAGAGAGCAACAAGCAGAAGAAATTCATAATGTTGAATTAATTATTGCGAAAAATCGAAATGGATTTGTGGGAACACTACCCTTCCAGTTCGTTAAAAAAACAAATATATACCTTGAAAAAGGAATTTAGATGGACTTTATTAATAAACGAGGCGGCTTTTTTATGATAGATAATGAAGTTATAGATAATGGTGAATTGGATGTTTATGCGTTTAAGACCTATGCTGTAATTGTTAGATATGCAAATAAAAAAACAAAATCAGCTTTTCCATCACTGAATACACTAGCCAAAAAGGTTGGATGTGGCAAGAAAAAGATTATTGAGTGTATTAAGACTTTGGTAGAAAAAGGATATATATCAAAAACTTTAAGGAGAGATGATAAGGGTGATAATCTTTCTAACTTATACCACCTTTTACCTACAGCTAATATTTCAGAAAAACAAGGTACGATATCTGAAAGAGAGAAAGAGAGCGCTTTAGAGAAAAAAGAGGTAGTAACTGAAGGGAACATAAATAAAGTTAACTTTAATAAGAAAAATCTAACAAGTATCCAGGTTTTGAATGATGAATATTCAGAAGAGTTCGAATTGATATGGGGGCTATATCCTAAAAAGATTGATAAGAAATCAGCTTATAAATCATTTAATATGGCTACTAAAAAGCATTCTTTTGAAATGATTAATTTGGGAACACAAAGATATGCTGAATATATTAAAGGAAATTGTGTAGAAACAAGATATATTAAACATGCTACTAATTTTTTCAATAATGAATGTTATCTGGAATATGCTGAATTGAAAAAAAAGAAAGAAATTTCAAAGGTAATTGGAACAAGTAATTTTTCTATAGATAGTTTATTAGATTGAATGAGTTTAGATGACAAATTTAATTTAGAAAAAAGAATTTTTATACGACTAATTGAAAACCATAAACAACAGCAGGATACTTTTTCAACAGCAATGATTCTTGCATATGAACATGGTTTACAAGTTTTAGAAGAAATATATGAATTAAGTAAACAGGAAAAAGAAGAGGAGTATCCTTTTTAAATGGATTCCGGAGAGAATGATTACTTGGAATATTGTGAAGGTTGTCAGGGTGAAATTTATTTTGGTGAGCATTATTATGACTTTGATGGAGATTATATACATTGTGAAACACAATGTATAAGACAATTTATTGAAAATTATTCTATAAAGAAAGTAGCAGGTGAATAAATGGATAGCACAAAAAAAAGAGAAGATTTAGTTAATGATTTGGTATTGAAGGAAGGAAATACAATCGTAACGGATAGCTTGATTGTTGCTGACATGTATAAGGAGGATCAAAATTCTGTGATAAGTACTATTATAAATCAGATTCAAAATTTAAATGAAATTGAAAAAAGGGATTTTTTTGTAGGTGAATTTATTAAGTCAGTTTATGCAATTAAAGGCATAGACTCTCCTAAGTTTAAACTGACAGAAATTACATTTGTAGATAGAAAAATGGGAGATATAAATGTAAATACTTTAGTAGAATATTGTAGTAATACTTTTGTTAATCTAAATACAGAAAGCTGTCTACAGCAACGTTTAAATAAAATGATTCGACTTTTAGCTTTGAGCAAAAATATTAGTTTTCAAAAGGCATGGAGAGTATTTAGATCGATGTATAACAGAACATATAGAACAAATTTAAAATTAAAAATGTATCACTATAAAAAAAAGAACAAACTGAATAGATTAACAGCTCCGCAATACTTAGCAATTCAAAATAAACTAGAAAATGCAATAAGGGTAGCCAATACATTGTTAAATAAAAAGAATATGACAGCATAAATGGAAGGGGTAATTAATTTGGAAAAATTAAAACAAAGAAGAATGGAAAAGGGATGGACTTGTGAAGAAGTCGCTAATAAAGTTGGGATAACAAAGATGCATTATTGGTATATAGAAAATAGTAAAAGGAATCTAAAAATAGATCTGGCAGTAAAAATTGCAAACGCGTTTGAAGATGATCCGAAAGATCGTTTTTTTTAAATGAATAAGCAAGAATTAGCTAAAGAAGTAGTAAAACTATGGTTAAAAGAGGGAAGAAAAATTAATACAGAGGATATTCTAAAGGTGTGCCTATCTAGAGTATATATAGAAAAAAAACAATAGATGAATATTCAAAGAAGCGAAAGTAATACAAATGAAATTCTTATTTCTGCTGCTGCAAGTTCTATTGAGCAAATGAAGTATGAAATTGCTCGTGAGTTAGGAGTCACACTTGGACCAGGTACATCAGCACGTGCAAATGGATCTGTCGGTGGAGAAATTACAAAACGCTTAGTTCGAATGGCTGAGGAACAATTAACTGGTCAATACAGATTACACTAG
>CP170574.1:0-172569 GCA_046112185.1 Bacillus toyonensis
ATGAGATTATTTGTTGGTTTAGATGTAAGTTCGTTTGATATAAAAGCTTGTATTTTAAATGGTGAAGGGAAAAAGCTAGATTCCTTTTCAGTCAACAACGACTTGCCAGGTGCCACAGCGCTCAAAGAGCGAGTGTTACAGTGTATAGCTAGCCAAGAAATTGAAACTTTTAAAATCGGCCTAGAATCCACATCTGTTTATAGTTTTCATCCATCTATGTTTCTTCATTATGATGAAGACTTACAACGCTTTGGGGCAAAGGTATTTCTGATGAATCCAAAACAAATTGCAAATTTCAAGAAAAGCTATTCTGACATGGATAAAACAGATGAGATTGATGCCTTTGTCATCGCTGATTACTTACGATTTGGACGAAACCAAATGTCCATCGTAAAAGAAAGTCAGTATGTGGCACTCCAGCAATTAACAAGATCTCGTTATCAGCTCGTTAGAATGTTGACAAAGGAAAAACAACATTTTCTCCAACACCTAAGTTATAAATGTAATACGTTCTCACAAGGAGTAGATTCTTCTATCTTTGGCAACGCCATGATGGAACTATTTCTTGAAAAATTCAGTCTAGAAGAGCTAGCCAACATGCCTTTAGAGGAACTCGCTGAGTTCCTACAAACGAAAGGGAAAAACCGATTCGATGACCCGAAATGTGTCGCATCAACCATTCAAAGGGCTGTTCGCTCTTCCTATCGTTTGGATAAGGTCGTAGAAGACTCAATCGATGTTCTTCTAGGAACGTCAATTGCGGTTATTCGTACCTATCAACAGCAAATCAAAGAAATAGAAAAATCCATTAAGCGAATCATGGCTGGATTAACGCAAACACTCGAATCCATTCCTGGAATTGGGCCTGTATTCGCCGCCGGTATTATCGCTGAGATTGGTCAAATCGAAAGATTTGATGATGAAACTAAGGTAGCAAAATATGCCGGATTATATTGGCGTACGCACCAGTCTGGTCGATTCACCGCAGAAAACACTTCATTATCCCGTAATGGAAATCATTACTTGCGGTATTACTTAGTTGAAGCCGCCAACTCTGTAAGAAGGAATGTATCTGATTATCAAGAATATTACGTGAAAAAATATAATGAAGTACCAAAACACCAACACAAACGTGCACTCGTTCTAACCGCAAGAAAACTTGTGCGATTGGTGGATGCGCTACTACGTAGTCACCAACTCTTTACGCCAGAAAGGTGCGTGAAAGTGTGAATGAATCAAAATGTATTGCATCATATTGGGTATGAAGTATTACAAGAAACGTTTACATTAATTCGAAATGTATTTTCCTATTCAAACGAAGATGAATACAGTGTGACATATGTACGAGAAATTGCGGATGCCTTGCATAATATCCCGCATTCGATTCAGAAGCAACATGATAAATTCCTAGAATTTGAGTTCAAACTGTTAGAAGAAACATTAATGCAAATGGACTTTGGGAAAGTTGCCGCACAAAATATTCCCTATTTTAGAATGTATGCGGCGCGTATACAGCAATTATTACAGAAGCGCTATAAAGAGGTTTAAATGAAACAGGGAATCGTTGGTTTAGTCATACTTGTACTGGTGGGTATCAGTTTATGGTTATGGAATCAAAATCGTACTTTACAGCATAAAGTCGAGCAAACAGAAAAGAAATGGACGAAACAAGTAAAAGAGCTAAAAACAGAGAATCGAGTATTAGAAAAGCGGGTGACAGTTTTAACAGAAAATACACAAGATAAGGGGCAAGAAGTGGCGAAACAGTTCGTAGAGCTGTTAATAGAGAATGATAACAAGCAAAAAGAAAAGCCAGGATTTGAGAAGATCAAAAAAATGATAACAGGAGAAGCACGAAATAAATTATTAAACGCGCCAGAGGATGAACATAAACATATAGAAGATGATGGCTCTATGCATATTCAAACGAAAGCAAAGATAACAGATATGTATTACATCAAAACCGCTGATAATAAAGCGGATGTAACGGTTAAATATGATTATCTTGTAACGATAGATGGAACAGAACAACAAGAAAAACACACCATGAAATTGAATTTATTATTAGAAAGTGAAAAGTGGCTTGTAGAAAATTACGAGTTTCAAATCAATACAGGAATTGAAGGACCATAGATGATTCGTTTCGTAAGGGGGGATGAGATGAGACCAGAAATAAAAGAAGTCGTAGACAAAGCGATACAAGAAGATATTACGCAAGAACAAAAAAAGAAGAAGAAAAAGAAATCCTGGTTACTGACATTTCTTTTTGGGAGTTCTACTTTCACGATAGGATTGTTCGTCTGTATTGGATTTCTTTTATTTATCATATTGGGGCAAGGCATTGGCAAAAAAGAAGAGGAAGCGCCAGCAACCATCCCAAGTAATGGAATGACGGTTTGTCGGCCAGGTGGAAAAACAGTGGCACCAGAAGAACTACAACCCCACCTGGGCGGCGTTTTTACAGGGAAAGCACAAGCCTTTTTAAATGCAGGAACACAAAACCAAATCGATCCCGTTTTACTAGCGGCTATTGCAAGATTGGAAACGGGTAATGGTACTTCTAATGCAGTAAAGAACTATAACAACCCAGGTGGCCTTATGGACCCTAGCAGTTCACAGATGAAAGGGTTTATGAAATTTGCCACTTTGGATGAAGGAATCAACGCTATGGCGCGAAACTTATATAAAAACTATATCGGTATGGGGATTACAACCATAGAAGCAATTGGAGCGAAGTATGCACCGCCAGGAGCCGCAAATGATCCGCATGGTACAAATGGTTTATGGCCAGTATTAGTAACAAAATTTGTGGCGCAAATGGGCGGCCTTACTTTCAATTGTGAAGCTGGAAAGCCAGGCGGCGTTGTAGATACTGGATCAGCCAGCTCACAAGGATTTATCCGTCCAATCGCTCAAACAATGATTACAAGCCCATTTGGACCACGCTGGGGCACCATTCATAAAGGTATTGATTATTCTTGCCAGGACGGTGTCACTCAAATTGCCGCGTCGAAAAGTGGCGTTGTAGAGTGGGCGAAATTTGGCGCTTCTGGTTCGGGTTTTGGCGGATATGGAAACGTAGTTGTCATTAATCATGGGAATGGATATTGGAGTTTATACGGTCATATGTCGTCTATTACTGTACAAGAAGGGCAAAACATTGGAGTCGGTCAACAGGTAGGAGTTTGCGGAAGAACAGGGCAGGTAACAGGGCCACATCTTCACTTTGAGATCAAAACATCTTTGATGTTTGGTCAAGTCGACCCAGCACCGTATTTGCCGAAATAAATGAAAAAAAGGAGCGATATAGATATGAAACATTGGGGATTAACTTGTATGAAAATGGTGAGTATCAGTATTTTTCTTTGTATCGGGTGTTTGGGGTGGATGAACATAATCATTCTTTTCATTCAAAGAGAATGGCAGACCGATTTATTAGGATGGATAGGTTTAGGATTACTTATTTGGTATACGCTCATTCTTCTCGCTCTCCAAATCATACATCGGGAAACACATTGTCACATTGATGATAGGGCCAAACTAGCCTTTTTCATTTGGTTTGTAGGAATCGGTCATTTTGGATTATTAGATTTTATACAAAACCAGCAATCTACTGTTTTAACGTTTCTATTTCATACTTTGGCGATTATACCGATTCTTTTAGCTCTTGCATATGGGGTAATCGTTAAAAAGCATTCAAATCAATTATGAATGGGGGCAAAAGGAATGAAAAAACTTTTCTCTATTTGTATGATTCTTGTATTCTTCTTACTACCGTTAGGGTCCCATGTGGCCCTAGCGGAAGATACAAAAAAAGAAGAGAAGCAGGAACAAAAAGGGGCGCGAATCTCTGAAAATCTATTTAGTGGGTACACAGATGGTATTTACAAAGATAAGTATTACGAAATCGATACTTATCAGCCAAAAGAAGAGGATAAGAACGTGTTTCAAAAAGTTGGTGGGTACTTATTTGGTGATGATAGTGTAGGTAAAGATTTACAAAGGATGTTGTATACAACTTGTCAATGGTTTGCGAATATGGCCTTTCAGTTAAATGTGATTCTTGGACAATTAACAATCTTTTTAGTCGATCAAGCGTTGAACCTGGATATTGTAGATGCGGTAGCGGATAAATTAGGAGCGGCTATGCAAAATATCGCTGGTATTGAAAAAGGTGGCTTTTTATCTTCTGGACTATTCCCAGCAATTATTGGCATTGCATGTGTGTTATCCGCTTGTTACGCAGGCTATATCTTCTTTATTAAGCGCCAACCATCAAAAGGTTTAAGTGAGTTAGTAAAAACGGTACTTGTTATTGCTTTTATTGTTACGTACATTGGAAACGCAAGTACGATTTTAAAGAGTGCAAATACGATTAGTTCTGAAATTAGTGTAACGGTTTTAGCGAAAGCAACAGGAACGGTTGCGGGTGATCCAGGACGTTCTAAAGCGGATGCAATCTTTTCAGTGAAAAAGCAGATTTGGGATTTGTTAGTTGAACGACCATATTTGTTTCTACAATATGGGGAAGATTCAAAAGAAAAATTAGGAGCTAAACGAGTAGATGAATTATTGGCGAAAGCGCCAGGAGAAGATCGTGTAAAAATAGTACAAAAAGAGGTAAAGGATCAAGGAAACCAAATGATGGTGATTTCCTCTGTAGGAGAGCGCCTTGTATTTACAATCATGTATTATGTGGTGAATACATTCGCAGGTGTTCCAGTAATCGCGTTTTGTTTACTGATTGTAGCATTCCAATTATGGTTCCTTGTCATGAGTATTATCTCACCAATCGTCATGGCAGTGGCTCTATTGCCAGGACACCGCAGAGTAATTGAAAGCTGGGCTTCACAATGGATTCGACCATTGGCATTAAAAATCTTTATGTCTGTTATGCTTGTCATCATCTTTACGATAGCGGAACTACTATACGTATTACCAGAAGCGGGCGTTGCAGGCTATGTATCTACAATGATTTTCCAAATTCTTGTTTTCGTTCTATGTTACATCTTTAGAGGAAATATTGTTGCGGCCTTTAGTAAAGTACGTGGCGTGTATGAAACTGTTACAAATATATCCCTTATGACTGAAAACTTTGTAGATAAAGGAAAAGAGTACGCCGGAAATACCATGTCTTATATTGGAGACAAAATGGGAGCACATTTTAACAGCGCGGCTGAATTAGCGGCGGCAGGCGGCCAGTTAGAAAATGCAGGGACAGACGACGAAAAGGCAAAAGCCAACCCATTAGTGCAAGCAAATATACCAAATGATTTACCAAATAATCAAGCGGAACAAGAAAAAGAAGAGAATCAAAAGAAAGGAAACCTTATTTCCTTACAGGATCGTGATAAAGATGGGAATTTACCACAGCAAGGAGAGGAAGGAAAAGAACAAACATTACCAGGTGAGGAAGAGGCGCCAGTGCAACAAGACCTTATCAGTTTAGATAAAGAAGCATTAGAACAAGAAATGGAAGGACAACAAGAAGGAACAGAGGTAGAAGAATCAGAAATGGAGGCTCAACCAGAGCTTGTATCTTTAGAAAATGAGGAAATCCCAACAGGGGAAGAAACACAAGCTGGTGTGGAAGCATATGAAGAAATTCAAACAGAAGTACCAGAACAAGAAGTTCCATTAGAAGAAATTCCGACTGATATAGAAGTACATGAAGAGGTACAACAAGAAGTACCAGAGCAAGAAATGCCATTAGAAGAGGTTCCAACTGATATGGAAGCATATGAAGAAATCCAAACAGAGGTACCAGAACAAGAAATACCACTAGAAGAAGTTCCAAGCGATATGGGAGCGTATGAAGAAATCCAGACAGAAGTACCAACGCAAGAACTTCCATTAGAGGAAGTATCAGCAGATCAAGAAACATTTAAAGAAATCCCATCCGATATCCCACAACAAGACATTCCAACAGAAGAAATCCCAATGGATATTTCAAGAGAAGAAATCCATTCAGAACAGGACATTTCAACAAATATTCCACAACAAGAAATTTCAACACAAGAAGTATCCGCACCGATTGAAACAGATGTAAATGAAGAAGGTGTCATTGGACCACGTACAACAGAAACAAGTTCTTCTATATCAAATGCCGACATTCCAGATGCTATACCTGCAGAAGTGAGTGAAGCGGGGCAAATTGTCGCTAAAAAACCTGATATAGATGTCGAGTCAACTGTACAAGTGTCAAACTCTTCTGACTCATATATTCCAACTGAATCCGTTACCACTTCTGATTTGGCACAAGTAAATGAGAAAGAAGTAAGTAAAAATCAGCCGATTCAAGAACAAGCGGTAACGATCGATACGCCAGATATACAATATGGAGCTGTAGCGGTTGGAAGTGAAAACTGGATTCCGTCTAGTGATCCACAAAACTTAGATAACTTAGATGGTTTGGAGCCACCAAAAAAGGGGGAGTAGATGGAGGATGGAACGATGAAAAAATTACGTATGTTATCGGGATTATGTGTAGCAGGAATGTTAATGGTAACGGGTGTTGCGGGTTGCTCAAATGAAACGAAAAGCAATGCGAATCAACAAGAGAGTCAGAAAGAACGTGATATGAAGGAAGCAGATAAAGCCGCAGTTGAGTATTTAAAGGCATATATAGAAATGGACCGAAAAAAATTAAATGAACTACAGTACAAAAAATATGATTTTGGAGAAGATCGAGTAAAAAATCCAGGCATTAGTAAAGAAATGAAAGAGCGTTACGATTTGTATAGATATGATTTACAAGAAGGTGAGGATGAATTTTATTACAGAATAAAATTTTATGATCCTGTAGAAAAGGCTCAAATGGGGTTATACCTCCGAATGGTTAAAGATAAAAAGGATAATAAGTGGAAAAATTATGAATGGGCATGGGATTCAACAAATAGTCTTAGTTCAATTGTGGGAGATATGAAACCTGTACATGTCCATAAATGGGGGCAAAAGGAATGAATGGAACGCCGTATGCCCGGAAACGGGCGCGTACGGTGTGAAGTGGGGGAAAAGCTGGAGATAATATCAAAGGCTTACCTATCACTATACCGCACAAGGTGGCCAGAATTATTGCCAGGGTTCAATGAGGATACCTTACAAGTATGGACGCTTGGGAAGAATAAAGAGGATGCGGGCTGTTTAGACCCATTCCGAATAAGCGCAACGATAGAAGATGCAAAAGGTTTAGCACTTGAGATTTTAACGTTCTTATCAGATGTAGGCTTAGAGGATATCAGATATGACTATTTATATAAAGCTATTGAACGAGTGGCGGAAAAAGAAGACGCATGTTTAACTTTGGTTCGTGTAGAACTAGAGGAAATGAAGTTAGAACCCAATTTATTACCAACTGAATTAGAGCGGTTAAATGCCCTTACAAATCGTTTAGCAACTCTAGAAGGAATTCAGCTAGGAGATTTATTGTTTGGTAGACCTGGTCAAGATTATCGCGTATTAAGCTTAGAACGCCCGTTACAAGTATTACAAATTCAACATTTACGCATTCCAAAATCAGAGGATAAGAATGAGAGTGTTACAGACAAATTATCTCGTAGTATCTTAATTGCATTAGCGGCATTTGGTAAATCCTTAATGCATTCCGACCGTAGTATTTTCAAAGTATACCTACAAGATGAGGCATCAAGTATTTTGAAAAATAAAGAGGGGGCGGCGTCTTCTGACAAAATCATTCGAGAAGGACGTTATCACAATATTGGCTTGTATTTAGGAACACAAAACGCATCCGATTATCAATCTGAAAACAAAGAGGTTGCCAATGTGGGTATGAAGTTCTGTTTTGCGCTGAAATACGATAAGGAAGCGGAAGAAATGTTGCGTTACTATAACTTACCGGTCACAGAAGAGAATATCTTGATGTTACGCCAACTACGACGCGGTGAAGCATTGTTCCAGGATATTTTTGGCCGAACGGCTGTTGTAGAAATTGATCCTGTTTTCCAAGAATTAAAGACTGCATTTGATTCCTCTACAAAAACTGACGAAGAACGAGCGCAACAATTGGCGTAAATGTTAAAGAAAACCAAGCTAAGACATAACGAATATTATGATACACAAAAAGTGTATGACAATTTATACTCGAACAGTCTTAACGGTAACAATTTCTATAAGTTAACTGAATTAATAGGCTCTGAGGATAATATTCGTCTAGCATACCGCAATATCAAGACAAATAAAGGTAGTAAAACCGCAGGTGTAGATGGCTTAACTATTAAAGATGTTCGGCAGTTAAATGACTTTCAAGTCATTAGCCAAGTCAGAAAGCGTTTAATGAATTATCGACCAAGCCCAGTTCGCCGAGTATATATTCCGAAAGAAGGGAGCGATAAAAAGCGACCTTTAGGGATACCTACGATATGGGATAGACTGGTTCAGCAATGTATTTTACAAGTACTAGAACCAATTTGTGAAGCCAAGTTCCATAATCATAATTATGGCTTTCGCCCCAATCGTAGCACCCATCACGCCCTTAGTCGAATGGTTAGCTTAATCAATGTTGGTAAACACTATTACTGTGTAGACATTGATATCAAAGGTTTCTTTGACAATGTTCAGCACGGAAAGCTACTGAAGCAAATGTGGGCGATCGGAATTAGAGATAAGCGGCTTCTTAGCATTATCTCTAAGCTTTTAAAAGCTGAAATCATTGGGGAAGGAATCCCATCAAAAGGTACACCGCAAGGCGGTATCCTGTCACCTCTGTTATCTAATATTGTTTTAAATGAATTAGACTGGTGGATTAGTAATCAATGGGAAACATATAAGCCTCATCGTTTCAAAGACGGCCCGAATGGTTTCACAACATATGCTCGAAGATATACGAACCTTAAAGGCGGCTATATCGTACGGTACGCCGATGATTTTAAAATCATGTGTCGAACGTACGAAGAAGCCCAACGCTTTTATCATGCGACGGTCGATTTTCTTAAAACGAGATTAGGACTAGAAATTAGCCCAGGAAAATCTAAGGTGGTACACCTGAAAAAGAATTCCTCTGATTTTCTTGGTTTCAAAATAAAAGTCGTTCCACAAAAGAAAGCTAAATTTGGATTTATAGCCAAAACGTCTATGTCTAATAAAGCTTTAAAGCGTGTCCAACGGACACTAAAGGAACGAATAAAAGAAATTCAGCACAATCCAACATCTGATATGGTTCTGCGTTTTAACATTACACTTGTCGGTATTCAAAACTACTACAAATATGCGACAACGATTTATTTAGATTTGACGGAAATTCATTACACTCTCTATAAAATTATAAGAGCCAGGCTTAGAGAAAATGCAAAAGTGGTGACACTAACACAAACCTCTGCAACCTTTCGTAAGAAAGCTAAAGGGATTCGAGCAAATACAAAAATTTATATGGTACAGAACACGCCACTACTTCCAACTACTTGTGTACATCATAAAAATCCTTGGAACTTCTCGCAGTCTATCTGTAACTATACAGAAAAAGGACGGCAGAAAATACATCGAGAATTACAAGCTATTCCTAGAGATGTACTTAATCAAGTAAAAAGAACTTACTCCAGAAATCGTAGTATTGAATATAATGACAATCGTATATCGAAATTTGTTGCTCAATATGGCAGATGTTACGTACTTAATGAAGAAATTGGCATAGACCGTGTCCGGTGTCATCACCTTAAGCCGTTGCGATTTGGCGGTGAAGATAACTATCAAAATTTAGTTATCGTTGATGAGTTGATACACCGGTTGATACACATGACAAATCCCAACAGGATTCAAAAAGCCGTACATTTTCTTTCGTTAAATACAAAACAACTGACTAAGTTAAACCAATTACGCATTTGTGCTGGTAACGAGCCAATATAAATGTTGAAAACAATGAACAGATCACCATTAAAGCACGTTGAAAAGAATTTAGCGTTTAGTACAGACGAAAAAGTATCCGCAGTATATGAAGTAGATGGATTCGAATACGATCATCAAGACGAAAGCACGAAAAAAGTATATTATCGAAATCAACTCGCTCTTTTTACCCACCAAGAATATGATGTCCACTTGCTTGTGATTCCTCGTACAACAAATTCAGATGAAATTCTGGATGAACATATTTCCACATTAAAAGGGCCAATGGCCCCAACAGGACGCTTTCTTTTTAAAAAGGTAAAAGAATACTTACGAAATGCTGCCATTGCGAAAGAGAACATGGAATATCGCTTTTTCGTTTTAGTACAACTGAATATGGAACAGAAAGAAAGACAAATTCGTAACCCTGTCGTAGAAACATGGAAGTTTATGAAGAAGATAAGAGAAGGTTTTGCAGAGACAGCCCAAAACATATCGGGTATGAATGTGACAGATATTTTAGAAGAGGAAATCGAAAATTATTTAGAAGTAGAAGACGTGTTATTTAGCCAGGTTAGAGGAGCATTTCCTAATACAAGACGTGCGAAACCATCTACAACGCGTTTTTTATTCCATCATAACTTTAGACGTGGAATGAAAGAACTGAATCGTGATCAAAACTGGAAAGTAGGTTCTACAGTTACGTTGCAGAATGAAGAAGGAAAGGCGGTAAAAGTACGCCGCCCAGATTTACAAGAAATAATCCAATTAACGGATACGGTGATTGATGAAAGCCCAGGACGTTCTCTTATAATGGAAAGACAAAATGAAGAAGGAGAAATCGAAACCTCTCATGTTGCTTTTCTTGCGGTAAAAGATATGCCCGAAATATCGGCTTTTCCTGGTGGGGAATGGATTTATCGCATACAATCGCATTCTTTGAAATTTCCTGTTGAGATGAGTATTCGAGCGTATCACTTAGAAAACCAGATGGTCACACAAAAGCTCTCAAATAGTGAACTGGAATTAAACGATCAACGCCAACAAGCAATGGTAGGCGGTCGCACAACAGATTTAACAATTGATCGTAAAGCAAGAGGCGTCAAAATTGTTAAAGATCGATTTGAAACAACGGGAGCACCTGGATATGAATTAAGTGTACTGTTTTGTGTGTATGCCGAAGATGAAAAAACATTAAAATCACGTGTAAATACGCTCATTACAGAATATCGCAAAATGAAAATTGAATTGGTCAATCCATATGGAGAACAATTGTCATACTTTTACGAGTTCTTACCAGGTTCTAAACGTTATAATACGGACTTCAAATTGTTTGTGGAGCCAGGCGTACTTGCAATGGGAATGTTCGGGGCCACAACACAAATTGGTGATAATCAAGGGTTTTACATTGGAAAGACAAAGAAATTAAATCGTCCTGTTTTTGTTCGTCCCGAACTCGCGGCGAAAGCATTGGATAACATTGTAACAGCATTTGAAAGTTTATCAGTTATGTTTGCAGGGCAAACAGGGAAAGGGAAATCGTTCCTAATGAACTTACTCGCTTTCTGGATTGTGATGAGTGGCGGAAGGGCCTTTATCATCGATCCTAAAGGGGGCGCGACACGTTCCTAAATGAAGGAAAAAGGCTCAAATTCTATCATTGTCTATTGTTTCGGAAGTTATATGAACTATATGCGAAGACAGTACGAAATTATGGGGTATCGTCTTCCACGTGCGGTTACATGGAGGGCACTTGGTTATTTTGCGGCGGTAGAAGCGGGGCTTGTAGCCTTCCGCTTCCTTCCTCCCTTCAAATGGATATTTGGGGATATGATCGATCAAGTTTGGCTCATGTATTACGGTGTAATTCCTCTCTTTTTAGTATGGGGCGCAGATAAATATAAAACAGATGGAAAATCACTATTCTCTTTTGTTCGGTCCTGGATCACATTTCGTTTACGGAAGCATCAAAGTAGCCGATTAGTGGCCTTGCCGAAATTAAAAAAACATGTAATTCGTGGTCATGTGTGTGTGCAATATGATGTTAAAGATATACCAATCGTACATTCACCTAGTGAAGAAGAAGAGAAGGACATATACGCTTATAACCTAACATTTTTACCCCAAAAGGAGGAAATGAAAGATGTTGAAAACAATGAACAGATCACCATTAAAGCACGTTGAATGTTCAATATAAATCATTTTGTGTTAGGAATCGGGTTGGAAGGATTTTTCGAAATGATGAAGACACAAGGAACATACGCGTTATATTGTGCGTTTATCATTGTTATCTTAATCGTGGCGGCAAAGCGTGCATGGGGAAAAGCGATCACGTTAATTGTTGGCGGAGGGATTGTTGTATTCTTCATTAACAAACCAGATGCATTGAAAACAATCGGAACGTGGTTAGGCGGATTGTTTGGAGTCTAAATGTTTCAAAAGGTGAAACAATGGTTTGCAAAAACATTTGAAAGTAAACAAGGGAAGGCAAGGAAAGCCACAAAACTTCCTTCCTATAAAGGCCGCTTAATTGGGAAATGGGCCTTTTGGCTCCTGTTTTGTTGGATGTTAATTGTATCCATTACAACCGTAGTAAAAGGAAAGGGAGATACACAAGTAAAGGCTAGCACCATTCCAAAAGAAGTCACACAAAAACAAAACCTTTCCTCGCGTCCAGAAGCAATTGAATTTGCTCGCGGATTCGCAAAAGAATACTTTACTTGGCAAAGAGGAGATGAAGGCAAAAAGAAGCGTTCAGAGCGCTTACAGCCTTATATACCGAAAACATTCGATCCACAAGTTGGTTTAGATTTCGTAAGTATGCAATGGGATTCGAATTTTCTATACGCAACTGTATTAAAAGTAGATGAAGTCACAGGAAAGGAAGCTAACGTTATTTTTAAAGTGAAATACAAATTAAGCCGCATGAAAGCAGATAATAGCGGGCCAGAGGATAAGGAGGTGATCCAACAAGTGTCGGTTCCTGTTCAGTCAGATGGAAAGGCTTTTGTGATTAGTGGATTCCCTCAAATTGTTAAGGTGAATGAAAAAGCAGAAGTACCAGAAGAAAAAGAAGGAAAAGATCGAGAAGAAATTCATGAAATGACTGTAAAAGAAGACATTCGAGAATTTTTGCCAACATTTTTTAAATCCTATACGACCGCAACACAAAAAGAACTCGCTTATGTTTTGGCCAATACAGATATTAAAGGGTTAGAAGGAGCCATGAAATTTGAAAATGTACTTTCCACTAAGATTTATCCAGGAAAAACAAAAGGCACATATGAGGTACAAACAGAGGTATCTATGATTGATCCACATTCTGAAACAAAAATGAAAACAGGTTATACGTTGTTTGTTAAACAAGACGGAAAGCAATGGATTGTAACAGACTTACAAACAAAATAGATGGAAGATGACCGATCATTAGGGGGGATGACAATGGATATATTGGAAGGTTTGGAGTTTGTAAGGGAGTTTCGGGCTACAGATGGAGCGTCCTTTGAAGTGGGGAGGGATGAAGAAAAACGGTATGTGGTTCATGCTAAATTTCCCTATATCACAGGCAGTCAAACGAAACTCAACAATTTTATCAATTATGCAAGAAATGAAATAAAAGATGAATCAACCGCGGTTGGCATGGCTTCATTTGCTTGTGATTGCTACGAACGATCTTTACGCCAGTACCGAAATTGAGTGGGAAAAGGAGTAAGAGGCATGGGAAACATTTTATTTCAAATTTCAGATGAACAACTACTCATGAGTTTGCATACACACATCTATTTGGATATTGAGTACATTCATCAAAAGGTGTATGTAGATTATACAAAAAAATCTGTAACAAATCGGTTATATAAGCTAGAGCAAGCGGGCTATATCCGTTACGAGTATTTACCTGTTACCTCACCACGAAACCAGAAACGAAAATTTGCGAAACCACAACGAATTTATACGTTAACACCAGAAGGAGTCGAGATGGTTCGTGGGTTTCGAGGGGAAGTGCATTGGAAAAATAGTTGGTCCAAACGTTCAGCATCCTTTGTGTATCACAGTTTAATGTTAGCGAAAATTGAATGTGCCATGACATTAATATCTAAACGAGAAGGAAAGTTGGAACTAAAGGAATGGATCAATGAACCGCGGGCAACGTTTCAATATGCAAAAGGAAAAAATCGCGTTATACGCCCAGATGGGGTTGCGGTAATTGGATTAAAAGAAGCAATTGATAAAAACATCGGTGTATTCATGGAAATGGAACGATCTTATGGATCAAAAGAAGTATTAGAAAAAAAGATTATCCGTTATAACGACTTCATGACGCAAGAAGGAAAAAAGGCAGATTATCGGATACATGCTGGTATGGGATATGAAATACCGATATGGCGCCTGGTATTTGTCGCAGGTAGTGAAAGTAGGGAAAAAGAATTGATTCGCTACTTAAAAGGGGTAAGTAGTCCAGAAATTCCAGTGTATATCACACTGTTCCAAGATATATTACAAGACCCATTTGGGAATATTTATCGGAATATTCAAAATCCTATAGAGAAAGTGAGGTTCTAAGTGGCGCACAGCAAGCTCGACAAAGAAATTGAAAACTTCATAGAAAAGAACTGGAAAATGCTTTTAGGTATAGGAGCTGTCGCATTTGTCTGGTTTTCTAAAGAAAAAATCCTTACAGAATTAATGAAGCTGGTGCCAACTGTAGTCGGTGTGTTTCGTGGGATTGCCTTATTGATCCTGTTAGGAATTGTCATACGAATTGTCTTACATGGCATCTATTTATACCTAGAAAAGAAGCGGTATCGATATGCATTATTCATTCCTCACATAGATGATGAAGTTACACCAGATAAGCTAGGGCAAATGATTCGGCATGTACATGGTTCGGGTCGAAAGCCTTTAGAACGTCTGTTAAAAGGTCGTGATTGGTACCGCATGACGATGTATCGTCCAGAGGGAGAAAATGAGCGTGTTCGCTTTTATGTAGGTGGTCCAGAGGATAAGATCAAACAGGTTGTGCAAGCCATACAAAGCGCCTATACCCACAGTGAAATTTATACCGTCCCAAAGGAAGAAATGCCATTTCCAACAAGAAAAGCGGTAGGAGGACGGATGGTATTAAAGAGAAAGCGGCTAGATGCCACATTATCACTAGCACGCTATACACGTGATGTATTACCGATGTTAGGAAGCGCAATGGAAGAAAAGACATGGATTGATATTGCTTTTACACCAGATAACGGATATCAGCTGACAAAAGGGATTCGAAAAGCAGAAAAGGCCATTCGAAAGAAGAAAAAGCATGGGCTAGATGCTTTTGAAAAAGAAGAAATTCGCGCATTAAATAAACGGTTTGCAAAAAATGAAGTAGCGTTTCAAGTATCTGTTTCATTCGCAAGTGATTATTATCCTGGTGTACCTGTCATCAAGAACTTAGGGCATATGGTGGCAAGTATTATGGCAGACGTTAATGAGCTTAGATACAGACGGTTTAGACGCAGTATGCCAGCTGTACCACATCCCATATATGGAAAAATGATATGGACGGGATCAGAGCTATTAAACTTGTTCCATCTTCCGAATGTAACGGGTGATAAAAACAGCAAGACAGAGCGAAACATTTTGTATCTAGATAAAGGGGAAAACATGATACCAAATGATTTATTGGCTGAAGGCATTTCAATTGGCCATGTGATGCATCCCTATATCAAGGACCGATTAGTAAAAATTCGAGAAGACTTTTTCAAAAATCATGGCTACATTACGGGGAAAGTAGGGTCTGGTAAAAGTACCATTGCCATGAGGTTGATGCAAAGTGTCATTGATAAATGGTTAGAAAATCCGAATGAAGCGGGCGGATTGTCTCTATTTGATCCAACAGAAGATTTGGCGTATGTAGCAATGAATCGACTATTGAAAGCGGAAAAGGATGGGAAAGAAGTGGATTGGAGTAAAGTTCACTTTATCCGTTTTCGAAACACAGATCATCCGCCAGCTTTGAATTTATTTCATCGTTTTCCAAATGAAGATATCCAAACAGTGGTTGAATCCATTATGGAAATGATTAAGTTAATGATTCAAGGGCAAGCACAACAAACAGAACGATTACTAAGAGCGACTATTGGGACGTTACTTTGTGATAAGAGTCAAATTCATACGATTTTAAGCATCCCATTATTCATTAGTGATGAACTGTTTCGAGCAAAAGTAATCGCCAATTTACAAGGGCCAGAACAAAAATATTACTCGCACTTTTGGAAATATGAAGTAGGAAGCGCATTAGAAGACAGCACACAGGCGATTTTAAACCGATTAGATATCTTTCGCAATACGCTGTATTTAAAGCGTATGTATGGGCAAACGGGCTTTTCCTTAGAGATTCGCAAATGGATGGATGAAGGACACCTTATCTTTTACGATTTAGCGGGAATGGGAAAAGAAGATACATTGCTTACAGTCGGTTACATTTGTAACCAATATCACCGTATCTCTCAACAGCGGCCGCATGGTTCAAAACTACATTTAGGAGTGATAGATGAAGCTCATGACGTGCCAGTACCCGTTCTACCGAAAATCATCGCAAAGGATCGGAAGCATGGATTTGGATTATGGGTGATTACCCAGCAAGTGTCGGGACAGTTAGACAGAGAGCTAACAGACATGTTAACAGAGGCGGGCGGAAATTACTTTGTATGTAGGCAAGGTCATAATTCCGCAAAAACGTTAGAAGGCATTATGCAAAAGCAATTCCGTACAGAGTATTTGCAAAACCTTCCTAACTTAGTTGTAGCGATTCAAACACAAGATTATATCAGAGGTGAAGCAAAAAATGTATGGTGTACCATACGAGTTCCACCATTAGACCGATACCTACCAAATGGAAAAGCGGCGAATTATAAAAACGAAAAAGAAATTCATGCATCAAATGAATGGACCAGAGCAAAGATTCATTCTTTAGAGAAACAAAATGGGAAAGCAGGATTAGAAATCGACAAGGAAATTGATGAGTTCCTATATGGAAAAGGCAAGTATAAACAAACCGAAAAAGTCAATTTAACCAAAGAAGAACCTGTTGTGACATCGGGGCTAGATGAATTAGAAGAAAAAAATTCTTCCCAGGAAGAAGTGAAAGAACCTGTTTCAGAAACAGAGCCAGTCGAATCCACACATCAAGCGCAAATTATCCCATTCCGAAAACAAGCTACGACAACAATAGAAGTAAAGAAAGAAGATAAGCTAGTAAAAGAGCCTATTATAACAATCGGAAAAGAACAAACAGTATCAATCGAAACAGAAAATGTAGAAATAAAAGAGGATACACCACAAGAAGAAGTGAGCATTTTCGATATGTGGGAAAAGGAGTAAATGGGAGGACATTCTTTCACTGAATATCCTCCCCACTTAAAAGGAGGAAGCAAGATGGGAAAACAAGCGTATCAAAATCGTCAAGAATGCTGGGAAACGTTCTGGAAAGAACAAGTAACGGTAGATGGTGAATTAGATATCGAACAAGTGAAGCAAGAACTCTTCAACTATAAAATACTCTTAGATCAAATTAATCAACCTCAAAACGGGATCACACAACCTCAAATCTTGATTCAATTAGCCGCAGAAGAACGAACACAAAAGCATTGTGAAAAGGTATTAGCCCTTGCGTAAATGAAACCAATTAAGCACATGCGAAGTAAACGCGGTTTTTATATTGGTAGAGTTCCACATACAACACATACACCTTCAACAAATAATCGTACAGAAGAATGGACGGGAAGAATGGGAAAGAGCATGATTTTCTCTTCTATCTTAGTCACACTAGACCCTTACAAAAAAGCGCGTAAATCATAAATGTGTGGAACATTTATTGGAAGAAGTGCACAAATCCCAGCATTTATAAAACCAAAATGGTATGACATGAGTAAGTCAAATTCCATTTTCATAGAGAATGAAGGGAACAAAATGAATCCTCAATTTGTCTTTGGAGAAGAAAATAAAAATATCCTGGTACGAGGTGGAACAGGAAAAGGAAAAACAGGGTTGATGAAGCAACTGCTTAACCTTGTCATGGCAGATAATCAACAAGCGACTGTCTTGGATGGGGATGGAGAGTATAAAGAATACGAAAAAATGGGTGCTCAAATTATCACCTTTACATCAAAAGATTCTTTTCTAAGCAAAAGCGAAATAGAAACATGCAAACAATCGGATGTCGTTATCATAGATGAAGGATTAAGGTTGTATTCCAATAATCCAGAGGGATTCATCAATCTTTTAGAAGAGCTGGAGGAACTGAATGTAAGAGTTTTTGTGAGTTTTCAAGCGATACCAGAAGAGTTATTGCACAGATTTGATGTGTATTTAGAATTAGACCCACTCATCGCTTAAATGTGCATATTTGATGTACATTATCAAATCAATGATAGGAAATATACGAAATCATATTTACTTGCATTGGTGGAAGATGGGATTCAGTTGCGAAAAAGTATCCAACATGTTC
This sequence comes from Bacillus toyonensis, assembly GCA_046112185.1. Classification (GTDB taxonomy): domain Bacteria; phylum Bacillota; class Bacilli; order Bacillales; family Bacillaceae_G; genus Bacillus_A; species Bacillus_A toyonensis_A. Next base: position 18,326 of record CP170574.1, read on the forward strand.
TGTTTCAAGAGCACCAACAAGAAATTAAGATTCTTTCTACAGATTTAGAGGAATTAGATTTAATAGCTTTATAAATGAGCTTCTTGATGCCACTAAATCAAGCTAGTGCGGAGGTAATCAATCGAGAAAGGTATCAGATGGATTGGGCCTATAGTCCACAGTATGGGAAAGATATTCGCACAGAGCTACTAAAGAACGCTAGTGGTCAAATCGCGTATTGTCTGGTATACGGCTTAAAATCCCCAAATGGAGAGGATTTACCCGAAGCAGGCAAAACCGATGATGTATCTTATCGTATCTTAATGAATGGTTACCCGCAGAACACACCAGAAAATTTAGGTGTTTCCACTTGGCAAGAAGCCCATTACGCAACACAATTAGCTCTTTGGAATGCACTTGGTCAGATTTCCATTGATGAATTACATTTCAAAAATGCGGCTGTTGAAAAAGCGGCAAAGAACATCATTCATGCGGCAAATCAAAGCCAGGATACACAAGATGTCTGGATGAATGTCATTCCAACGGATAAACAAGAAGCACAATTAAACGGTGAATATTTCGAAACAACAACATACACCGTTCAAACAAATGCAAAAAAAGGTACATTCCAAGTACAAATGAACAATGCACCACAAGGAACACGTGTTGTTACTGAACAAGGTGAAGGGAAAGAAACGTTTCAACTAGGAGAAAAGTTCCGTATCCAAGTACCAAAATCCTCTAAGAGTAGTGAACTATCTCTAAAAGTCGTTTCAAATCTAACAAATGTTCATGCAGTTGTATATAAAGGAACAAGTACGATTCAAGATGCAACTGTATTATTAGAGCGCAGTACAGAACAAGTGAGCACAGACTTACAAGTATTCTGGAAAGCAAATGGCGCCTTAAAAGTGATGAAAGTGGATGAAAACAAAAAGCCACTACCAGGTGCAGTATTTGAAATCGCAAACAGCAATCAACAAGTTATGGGAACGATTACAGCTGACAAAAACGGTATCGCTGAAATGGGTAACTTAGAACTTGGCACATACACTGTAAAAGAAGTAAAAGCACCTGTTGGATATGTACTAGATGCTACACCAAAGCCTTTTGAAGTGAAAACAGGTGAAGTTGCTGTTGTTGAAATGAAAAATGTACAAATCAAAGGCAATATTGAAATCAAAAAGGTAAGTGACACAGGCAAGACTCTCCCAGGCGTTGAATTTACTCTATTTACGCCAGAAGGAAAGGCAGTCACAAAAGTAACAACAAATCAAGAAGGGATTGCGAAAGTAAATTCTCTTCCGTTTGGAAAGTATTACTTCCAGGAAACGAAAGGATTAGAAGGTTACTTATTAAATCAAACAAAGTATCCATTTGAAGTAAAAGAGCATAATCAAACACTTACGTTTGAAGTGAAAAACAATCAAGTCAAAGGGAATGTACAGCTCTTAAAAGTAGATGAAGATGGAAAAACGAAATTAGAAGGTGCTGTTTTTATTCTAGCTGATGAAAAAGGCAAGAAGATCAGTGAGCATAAGACAGACAAAAACGGGTTGATCAAAATTGATAATATCCCATTTGGAAAGTACCAATTCATCGAAAAAACATCACCAACGGGCTATGTGCTAGTAAAAGAGCCGATTCCGTTTAGTATTACTGAAAACGGGAAAACAATTGAGCTAGTTGCAAAGAATACGAAGATTAGAGGATCAATTGAAATTACAAAAGTAGACGTAGCTGATGGAAACAACAAGTTACCAGGTGCAGAGTTTACGATTTATAACGAGCAAGGCCAGGAAGTCGTGAAAGGAAAAACGAACGAACAAGGCATTGCGAAGTTCGATAAACTCCCAGCAGGAAAGTACACATACAAAGAAACACTTGCACCACAAGGTTATGTGTCACATGAAGAAACATTCTCCTTTGAAATTAAAACAGATGGTGAAATTATTAAACACACTGTAAAAAACAAAAAGATTGAGGGTAGCTTAGAAATTACAAAAGTAGATGTAGCCGATGGAAACAATAAGTTACCAGGTGCAGAGTTTACGATCTATAACGAGCAAGGCCAGGAAGTTGTAAAAGGAAAAACAAACGAACAAGGCATTGCAAAGTTTGAGAAATTCCCAGCTGGTAAATACACATATAAAGAGACATTCGCACCAGAGGGATATTTAATCAATGAAGAAACATTCTCTTTTGAAATTAAAACAGATGGTGAGATTATCAAACATGTTGTAGCAGATCAGAAAAAAGAAGTTCCACCAACACCAGAAACGCCACAACCAGAGCAACCGGAACAACCACAACCACAGCCAGAGAAGCCACAAACACCACAGGTCATTGAAAAACCTGTACCAACACCAGAGAAACCACAAAATATTGTAAAACAACCACAACCGATGAAAGAACAACCTAAGAAAGTAGAAAGTTATTTACCAACAACAGGCGGCAAAGCTGAAAATCCATATTGGAAATGGATTGGTGTTACATTTGTCATTCTTGGTAGCATCCTAGCTGTTTACGCATTTAGAAAACGTAAAAATCAAGAAGTATAAATGCTAGCGTCACATGAAAACAAAACCGTTGTACGAGAATACAGGGAATCCAAAGGTTTAAGTATTAAGGAAGTTTCCAAAGGCGCTAAAATTCCAATCGGCACATTATATGATGTTGAAATTGGAAGAAGGAGTCTGAAAGACAATAAAGCTAAAAAAATAGCTGATTTCCTTGAAATTCCGATCGAGAAACTTTTCAGACCAACATATTATCGTGCAATACCCATCACAGATTAAATGACCAATACATTTCTAGGACAAAACCTTAAACATCTCAGAAACTCACAAAAGCTAACTCAAAAAGAGCTAGCTTCCAAAATTGATATCTCTTATTATGCTTATAACAATTGGGAAAATGATTTAAGGGAACCAGATTTGCTATCTTTAAAAAAGTTTTCTATTTACTATGACCTTCTTATTGATGAATTAGTTAATACACAAATAATTTCATCAGATTCTATAGAAATACAAAATCAAAAACTAGATATGATAAAAAATTTAGAAAAAAAAGATGTACTAAAACCGCTTGAAGAAAACTTAAAAAGACTAAGATCAATAAAGGGACTAAGTCGCAAAAAAATCGCAGAAGAATTAAATACTCCTTATAGTACCTATGCTGGTTGGGAAAATGGATTCAGAGAGCCTGATATTTCCACGCTCAATAATATAGCTTCATACTATAAAGTAAGTATAAATGACTTATTGAATCCAGAAGCGGCCGTTAGGGATGAAGATACATTAAAGCTAATCTCGCGCTTATCTAAAAATTTATTCGAAACATACATAAGCGTTCCCGATGAGCATAGAGCTGAATTAGAGAAAAAATTGATTGCCTATATGAATGAATTTAAATCTCAAAAAAAGATCAAATAAATGAACGAGATCATTACAAAAGAAACTACAATGAAACATCTTATGGATGAAATATCACAAAAAATAAACGGAAAATATACATTACGTAAAATAGCAAAATTATCGGGAGTAAGTAGAGAAAAAATAACTAGGGCAATTGAATATAAAAACAAATATGAAATGAAATTAGATAGCTTTTTAAAAGTGGTTAGCTTCTTATATGACAATTTAGAGGTAAGACGTCAAAAAATTAATACCTTTATACTCTTAATAAAAAGTCCTTTGAACATTAGGAAAGCCTTGTGTTATTCGCATGTTTCTGGTGATTATGAGATTATAGATGTATTAATAAAAAAACATATCAATACCGATAGCGTGAGTCAGTACCTATTAATTTATGATTTATTTAATCGAAGAAATAAAAATGAAATTAAGGGGCAAAAAATAGTTGATGAAATTAAAAATTTAAAACTTTCTTCTAACGCAGAGTGTCAAGCGTTATCAAATTTGCTTTATACCGTGGCTATGTATGATGAGGACGAATCAAATGCAGTTGCTCCCTTCGCAAAAGACGCGGAAAAATTTATAAAAGACATTAAACAGACATATATAAAAGAGCATTTATATATGCAATATAAAGAGAGGCTTGCTTATATATATTTGTTGAGTGACAAAATTGATAAATGTAGAGAAGTTTGTGAATCAATCTTAAAATCAGACTTAGAAATTCCGATGATTAAGGCTGTTGCAAAAGGGTGTTTGGGAGAGAGTTACACATATGAGGACCCTCTGAGGGCAGAAATGCACATGGAATCAGCTTTGGAGCTTCTTGATAATATCCATGTCCCTAGAAAATCTCAAAAATATTTTGCTTTTAAAACAACATTGGCACATCTTTACATTGAAAATAATTTTAATCTTCATAAGATTGATTTTGATTATATTCATATTGGCGAACTTGCACATTATGAATGTTTACATGGAGATCGAGAAAAAGGGCTTGCAATGTATAAAAATTTGGAACAAAATGGATTTAGTGCACATCAATTATATTCTTATTCAAAAGTAATTGGAGACATACAAGGTTTAAAAGAGGCATTAATATCTTTTGAAAGATCTGGAAACTTGTTTTATGCTAGAGGTGTGAAACAAGCGCTATTGAAAAGCGAGGTGAATTTAGTTGACTAAGTGGGAAAAATAGGAGGTTTTTTCATGCTACTAAATAACTTTTTGCTAAGTACAGCAAAACGAGAATTAAGTCCAAACCTTACTCATGTTCCTACAGGTGCTATCAATAAATCTGTTAAAAAAGTAATTAAAGCTATTGATATTATTCTGTTCGAGTATGAAGGTAAAACCACTAAAGAATACTTCGAACAAACACCACGCCGCTATAAGGCATTGGAAGTTATTTTATCTTACCTAGTACAAGAAGGCTACTCTCAAATGAGACAAAATCAAATCAGTGAAAAATCGGGTATTTCTGTGCCGATCATCAACTTTATTCTGAATTGGTTAGAGGACCTTGAAGTATGCCATCAAATCAAAACAAGACGTCATGGTAAGATTGCACCATCTATTTACATATTAAGCCTCAATACCAATTATTTGAAAATCATTGAATATTTTAAGCAAAAATGGGCGTTTTCCATTAATATTTTTTCTACATTTACAAAGTTTCTATCTAAAAAACTTTGTAAAGAACAGGAGAAACCTATAGATCAAACTGAAAAACCAACTGTGCCTACATGCCAGGGCATAGATATATTGGATTCTGTTGCTCCTATAACAGAAAATGAAGAAGTAGAAGAAAAAGAGCCAGAGAATGCCCCTACTTTGGGTGAAAAGTTAGAACTACGATTCCACGAAATGGATGAATTTATGAGTGAAGATCAAAAGAGACTTTATATATATATCTTAAGTAAAGACACAAACATTACTGAAAAAGATGCTTATACAATCGCATTGCGTATGCCGCCAAACGTAGATTGGCAAGTAAGAAAGTCTTTTGAAGATTGTGTACAGATGTTTGAGGTAAACAAATCGCAAGTAAGTACACCTGCACATTTCATGAAAATTTACACACAACAGCTAACTGCAAATAGAAAACGTAGAGAGCAACAAGCAAAAGAACGTAGAACAAATATGGCATTTGGAAAACCAATGAAGAGTCTCATACCATCAATGGATTTATTCAAAAAAATGACTGATCCAAACGCCTAAATGTTTATATACTCCTTTGTCCTAAAAATTGTGTACCACAATTATAAGCAAGAACCATACAAACAAGCAATAGGGGGTTCTAGGTTGTTGTGTTTTTTAGGGGCTTGTGTGGGATGCAGGATCCATGACGTTGCGGGGCTATGCGGAGACATATGGGCCTGGCTAGACGGGGCATGGGGTTGTGATATAGAGGGATGTATAGATGTATTGGAATGAATGACTTGGGAACTTTCTGTTGATGTTTTCCTTTCTGATCTGTTAAAACATGGCCGTAAATCCTCCACAGTAAAACAATACCGCTACGATCTCACACTTTTTACATCTTGGATTCAGAAACACGTCAAATCGCCCCCAGAATCGTTTTTTTGTTCTTTCGATACAAACATATTAGAAGGATACTTAAAAGTACTTAAAAAGGAACGTAAGGCGTCAACTTCTAATGTCAAACGTGTACGAGGCATTCTGATTAACTTTTTACAATTTCATGGCGCGGCCCAGGATTTAAAAAGTGATGTCTCCCCTCCTGGACTGACTTCTAAACACTTTGCATCGGACAAGGAAATTAAAAAGCTATTCCGCGTCATGCGTAGTTATAACGGATTAACCGACTACCAGGCGTCAGGAAGAAAGTTTATTCTAGAACGTAACCTTTTATTGATTCATTTCATGTTAGATTACGGACTATCCATCCAGGACATACTCACGCTTTCTATGCATGATGTACACTTTGGGACGAATACGATTACCCCAGGAGGGCTACACGCCCACAAACGATCTATTATCCTTTCAAAAGAGCATGTAAAACTTGCCTTATCTTATTACAATACGATTCCTAATCTTGTTAGACCGCGCCAACAAACGGGCGATCCCTTCTTTGTGGCATTTGATTTCGCCCCGCAAACATTCCGCTGGGACTATGAAAACGATCAACCCGCCGCTTTAACTCGAATCGCTGTACAACGAATGTTACAGAAAGAAGTGAAGCGCGCTGAAATTCATGTCACACCTACGATGCTACGGAACCGCTTTATATTAAATGCGCTACAGAATAGCATGAAACCCATTGAAATTAAAGCGTTCTTGGGATTAAAAAGCGTTGAGGCCCTGCATAGATACGTTCAATTCTGGAATAAACAGCAATAAGTGTTTCAAGTGCCAAATGTTTTAGAAAATGTATATCCAGGTTCTGGAGGATGCGCCCAAACAGCTGGCATCAAAATTCAATTAGAATATGATTTACATAGTGGACAATTTCTTAATTTTCAAGTGGGACCCGGAAAAAATAATGATAAAACATTTGGTACGGAGTGCTTAGATACCTTACGACCAGGAGATTTAGGTTACTGTTCATTAGAAGACTTAGATCAAATGGATCAACGAGGTACACACTATATTTCTCGTTTAAAATTATACACGAACGTATATGTAAAAAAAATCGAATACTTTAAAAACGGTGCAATGAAGCAACAATCGGAATACATACAAATCGATGTGAAACAGATTTTGAAACAACTACAGCCTGGAGAAACATTTGAATTAAAAAATACGTATATTGGTGATAAACACCAACTGTTTGCACTTGTTATTTTTAATCGATTAACAGAAAAACAACTTCAAAAACGACGAGCGAAGATCGTAGAAAAAGAAAAATCTAAAAATAGTGGACAGAACTACTATTTATCGCACATTAAAACGAAATAGATGACAAAGCAGAATAAAGCATATAAATTCCGTTTGTATCCAACAGAAGAACAAGCATATCTTATGCGTAAAACCTTCGGTTGTGTACGTTTCGTGTATAATAAAATGTTAGCTGAACGAAAAGAAGCATACGAAAAATACAAAGATGATAAGGAACAATTAAAGAAGCAAAAGCCTTCAACTCCCGCGAAATATAAAGCAGAATTTGAGTGGTTAAAAGAAGTGGATTCATTAGCTTTGGCAAATGCTCAACTAAACTTGCAAACTGCCTATAAGAATTTCTTTAGTGGTCAAAATGACTTCCCAACATTCAAAAGTAAAAAAGACAGAAAGTCTTATACAACGAATGTAGTAAAAAGTAAAAAAGACAGAAAGTCTTATACAACGAATGTAGTAAACGGAAATATTATGTTGCTTAATGGTCATATCAAATTGCCAAAGCTGAAAATGGTACGTATCAAACAACATAGAGAAATACCACAAGATTATATGATCAAGTCATGTACGATTTCTATGACACCTACTGGTAAATACTATGTGTCCATCTTGACTGAATACGAAAAAGAGATTGTACAAAAAGAAGTAGAAACAGTTGTTGGGTTAGACTTTGCGATGGGTGGATTATACGTTAGTTCTGAGGATGAGAAAGCCAATTATCCTAAGTTCTATCGTGAAATGTTAGACCGATTAGCAAAGGCACAACGAGTATCATCAAGGCGCAATAAAGGTTCTGAGCGTTGGAATAAACAACGTATTCGTGTAGCTAAGTTACATGAAAAAGTAGCTAACCAACGTAAGAATTTCCTTCATCATGAGTCTAAAAAGTTAGCTGCTAATTTTGATGTTGTAGCTATTGAAGACTTAAACATGAAAGGAATGTCGCAAGCATTTCATTTTGGAAAAAGTGTCGCTGATAGTGGATGGGGTATGTTCACTTCTTTCTTAGCGTATAAACTAAATGAACAAGGAAAACAACTTGTGAAAATAGACAAATGGTTTCCTTCCACAAAAACATGTAGCAGTTGTGGAAATGTAAGAAATATGACATTGTCTGAACGAGTCTATTCTTGTATATGTGGTGTAAATCTCGATAGAGATTATAACGCAGCTATCAATATTAAAAATGAAGCAATACGTCTACTAGCGTTAGCATAAGTGGCTGGTAAAGTGCTCTTTTTAACATATGTATTGGGACTTGAAAGAGGCATCAATGACAATTTAAAAGGAGATATCTCTATACAACATATGGATGTGAAATGGAAAGGTGACGATAAAAGAAAAAGTGCAGTTAGAATCAATTAAATGACTTGGTTCATTATTTTAGGATTTATGCTTATTTTAATTATAAGCAGTTTTCATGCACATAGTATTCATATCATTTTCAAAATAGGTTCAGATACAAAAGCTGTGCCAAGCTGGTCTTTCGTTAATGGAATAAACTTTCAAACATTTAAAGAATTAATAAAAAGACCGAATAAGGATAAACTCAAAAACCTTACAATAGGAGAACTTGTTATTCCTTTAAGTTTCTTTAACAGATTATTTGGTAAAACATTAATTTTTCTATTTCTATTCTTTTACTCTCAATACTTAAACTAAGTGGATTTCCTATATGAGAAGAAGAAAGGGGGTCCAGCTATGGAAACTGCAAATACAAGACCAAGGTTAAATAATGTAGCTATTGAAGTAGAGGCATTACAAGAAGAAAATGAACGTTTACGTATGGAAATTGATTATTTAAAAAAATTAAAGGTTTTAGTTCAAAAAGAGATGAAATTACAGAACAAGACTAAGCAAAAGTAAATGAATCAAGTATTAAAGAAAAGTAAGAAAAAAATGATGTATCTAGCTGGTTCACTTCTAATTTCTCTATCAATGTTTTCAACTACAAGTTTTGCAGCTACAGAAGGTGCTGTAAAAAGTGTTACAAATAGTAACTATACCGGGATTGCAGCTGATATAAATCTACCAAAGTCAGTTGTTGTTAAGGATGGATATGTGAATTGGTATTTAGGTATTGGAGCATCTAAAGTTGAAGGTGGTATTTCAAAAACACCAAGTGGATATAAAGTGTTTCTTAATTCAGGATATAATGAATCAGGTCAAAACAGTAAGTATTGGAATACACAGTATGATACATCAATTAAAGACGGTGATCGAGTAAATCTTAAATTAGTTAATAACGGAAATGGTACGGTTACTATGTATGTAAATGGAAGCCCTAGATACGCAAATCAGCCTGTATATGGTACATTTTCTCAATATGAACCAGTAAAAATGGTCCAGGGTGTGGAGGATACTGGACGTAATTCTTTTAGCCAATCTAGCTTTTCAAACGTGCTACTAAGAGCAGATATGTCTGGATCTACCTACAAAAGTTGGAACAGTTCAATTTCTTCTTCATTCTCTAGACACGGTACTTATGGTAACAATTTCACAGTTTATTCACAAGTACCGTTAAGCGCAAGTTTACGTTAAATGGCAGAACCAATGGGAGATCCAGCAGTATTTAATGTACAAAGATGGGTAAATGAGAAGTATTACTCTGTAAAGGGCTTTGAACTAGCACCTTTAAATGGTAAAACATTCATCTCCCACCTACTCACTTCGCGTTCCTTGAGGAAGGAGTCTTCTTGGCTAAAATGAATGATCGGAGAAATAATTAAAAAACTAAGGAAAGAAAAAAATATAACTCAAGAACAATTAGGTACTGCTGTTGGCGTTTCTAAAATGGCTATATCTTATTTTGAAAAAGGAAAAAAAGCCCCTGGTCGTGAAACATTAGAAAAAATAGCTGATTTTTTCAACACTACAACTGATTATCTGTTAGGTAGATCAGATGACCCGGAATTAACTGAATTTGAATCTAGGGTTGTGACTGAAGAAGGAAATAATATAATAAAGCTAATAGAAACTCTCCCGAAAGAGGAGCGTCAAAAAGCATGGGAACAATTAGAAATGTATGTTAACTATATAAAATTAAAAAATAACAATTAAATGAGGGAAATGGTGGAAAAAGAAATTGTCTTATATGGAAACGATCGATGTAAAACTTGTGTAGACGCAAAAGAGTGGTTACAAGAAAATTCTATTCCATTCATTATGAAGGATGTTGCAGATGAAGGGAATTTGCAGCAGTTTAGAAAATATAATGAAACGATTATTCCAGTGCTAATTATTAAGGATTATAAACAAAAAACAGAAACAAAAGTAATTAGTTTCAATTCTAAAAGTTATGAGAAAATGTTAAAGCCAAAAAAATAAATGCCTTGTAATGCAAACACTAATCTATTTGTTTTATGTACTGATGCAACAAAATATGGTGCAGGTGCAACTTCTGTAGATGTTGACTGTACTTATAACGGAGGAGGAATCATGGGTCCGAATGGTAATGCAGTAGCACCGAACTTTTCGTATACTTTTTATCTGCAACGACATAACGGCTCTACATGGATGAATCAACGATCAGCGTCTGGTACTTTTAATTATCAAACACCTACTAAGGTTTTAAGTCTTTCTGGTCTTGAGGCTGGACTTTATCGCGTATTAATGAGTTATCAATCTCAAGCTAATCCATCTTATAATGGATTGATTAATACTTATTCATTTAATGTTGCGCGTTAAATGAAGAAATTATTATTATTAATTGGAGTGGCTACAATCTTATTAGGAGCATGTAGTGAAAATAAATCTACACAGCAGAACAAGGAACAAGCAGAAAATTTAAAAATGGAAAAGAAGAAAGAACAAAATGAAATGGTTAGTGAGGGTAAAGAATATATAGTTACGAAAATTAAAAATGACATTATTTATCTAGAGGATGCTAATCATGGAAAAGGGGAAAATACGTTAGAAATAAATAAATATGATATTATTGCAACCTCATGGAAAGGACCTAAAAGAAATGGCAGTATTGATGAGGGTGATTATGTAGCTTTTGAAAAAACTACAAATGATCGATATAAAGCCATTATAACTAAAGACATTGTTGGTGAAATAAAATACGATGGAACAATTAAATATAAAATTATTAAAGCAAATGATAAGGCAGTTGAATGGTTGCCTTTGAATAAAGAGAACAATGGCGGTAGTGTCCTTCCTGAAATGGTAAAAGTTGCAAATAATGAAAAAATAAAGGTTGGAAGTATTGTAACAATTAAAGAAACGAACTCAAACCCACAAGAATTACAATTTGAATTAACTATTATAGAGTAAATGATAAAATTAAACAATCAAAATTTAAATAGTTGTAATTATGAGGAAATCTTACGGATTTTCAAATTTAAAATTTGTAGTTGTTTACAAAATACTCCCTATCAAGAAAGAGAAGATTTAGAACAAGAGATTAAGATGAAGATATTTGAAAAAATAGATGTTATTAATACATTAGAGGTCCCTGGTTTTTTTGAATTTTTAGATGCCAGTACAAATAATTAAATGGATAATTTTTATAGCTTATATCAAGAAAAATTAGAAGATCCTATCATGCGGAATTTTCTTGGGAATTCAGATAATTATGATTTATTTCTTAATGTTATGGGAAAACCAACAAATGATAACAAACAGTTACTAGATAAAGCTTTTAAAGCTTATTTTAAAAAAGTAAAAGTAATAAGTTATATTAGTAACTTAATTTACTTTTACTCTATAGGTTTTGATAAAAAAGTCTCCACTAATAATAAGAGAAATATATTAAATTTAGATAAATCAGTTACCAATGAAGGGGAAAATAATACGATTATTTTGGAATTAATGAGCGATGATTTAACAGATACTACTTATATGCAATTCGAAGAAAATCAAATTCACTTAAAAGAGCATATAACAGATGAATTACTATACAAAGGTTTAGGGTTATTAAGTGAAAAGCAGTTAGAAATATTAAATTTATACTATGTTCATGAATATAATAATAAACAAATTTCACGAATTCTATCGGCATCAGAGCAGACTATTTCTTATAATCATAAAAAAGCTTTAAAAATACTTAAATCACAATTAATAGGGGTGAAATAAATGAAAAAAATATCACGTCTATTTACCTTTGTATTTATTGCAGTTATGTCTTTAGTAAGTTTTGCTACAGGTGCTTTTGCTGATAGAACTCTTTTAATAGAGGACTTACCGAAACTTCCTTATCGAAATGGGGTTGGTGCATATGAAGGTGTTGTCGCACATAGTACAGCAACACCAGAAGCACCAGCTATTAATATTCAAAAGTATGAAACTCGTACATGGCGTTCAGCTTTTGTACATTATGCAGTAGATTGGAATGAAACAATTCAAATTGCGGATACAAAGTATATTGCATATGGTGCAGGTCCAAATGCAAATAGCCGCTTTGTACATGTAGAGCTTTGTGAAACTGCTGATTATGATAAATTCAAGCGTTCCTACGATAAATATGTAAAGCTACTTGCGATGATTTTGCGTAATCAGGGATTATCGGTTGAAGAAGGGTTATGGACACATGACGATGTCCGTAAACATCTTGGGGGTACAACACATGAAGATCCTTTGGATTATTTATTAAGACACGGTGTTTCAGAATCTCAATTTCGTTCTGATGTAAAGTGGGCATACGCTCATTCTAATGATGGACTTAATGCTAGGGAATCAGTAGAAGTAAATAAACCTTCTAGTAATAAGGTTGTATATATAGAAGGAATGAATATTAATGTACGACAAGGACCTGGGACAAGTTCTTCAGTAATTCATCAGGTAAATAAACCAGAATCTTATGCTGTATTAAGTGAACAAAATGGATGGTTAAACATTGGAGAAAATCAATGGATAAAATATGATCCATCCTATATTAGGATTGGTACGAAGGAGAATGTGAGTTCATCAATTGTAGGACAACGGATTCTGTCTAAGATAGATAATTTACGCTTCTATAAATCGCCTTCTTGGGAGGATAAAGATGTTGCTGGTGTTGTAAATGTTGGAGAAGGTTTTATTATAGACGCTGAGATTATGGTGAATGGTTCCAAACAATATAAAGTTCATAATAGCAAAAACATGACATTTTATATTACAGCAAGTCCATCTTATATAACAATCAAATACTGAATGAATGTAATGGAAGAACAGATTGTAAATACCATGCTATCGCAAGGTGCTTTTGGCGCCTTATTTGTGTGGTTGCTATTTTCAACAAGGAAAGAGAGTAAAGAATTATTAGAATCAACACGCCTGGAAAATAAAGAGCGAGAAGAAAGATATCAACAAACAATCACAGAAAATCAAATTGTTATTACTAAACAAGCTGAGGCGTTTGGTGTTTTATCTAAAGATGTATCTGAAATTAAACAAATTTTGGGTAAAAAGGGAGATGACTGAATGCTAACAGTTGAAAAAATTTCAAAGGAAGAAAAACAAAAAAATATTAAAAGAATAGAATTCCATCTAAAAAATTATACTAATTATAAAGTTGCAATTATTAATCTGAAAAAAAAGTTAGAACTCTTAAATACATTATTTTTGAATATAGAAGTTGCAAGAAGAGTAGAGGGTGAAAATTCAGAAATATGTATGGACAATGAAAGGAATCGAATAGAATTAGAGTTACAACAATATGTGTTTATTATAGAAGCTATTGATAATGCTTTAGAAAATATAGAAGAAGTAGAAAGGGATTTTATTACATATAGGTATTTTTATAATTGGACAATTGATAAGTGTGCCTTGAAGATAGGATATAGTGACAAAACGTTGTTTTTAATCCGTAATCAAGTTATAAAGAAATTCCTTATTAGTCTAGGTTGTATTATCATTATATAAATGTGTGTTCAAACAGCTACAATTGTTTTTTGTTTAGATTCAGGTTCTTATGGTCCAGGAGCGACATCGATTGATGTCGACTTAAATGCTCCAGAGGGTACGTCTGGTTTCGAACGAATTTATACTACGATGTTAGAATATTGGAACGGAGATCATTGGGAGGCAGTAGCTCAGAAGTCTGGTAGCTTTAAATATTCAGTGACTAACGTTTTCCCGATACCTAGATTATCAGCAGGAAAAACTTACAGTTTCCGAGTTCGTGTTAATTACACTTACAGAGGTACTGCTTATTCTGAAACTCACTCAGCAGTAACAGTACGACGATAGATGGAACAACTTTTGCTTAAGGACTTGGCACAGGAAATAGATTTGTTGAAGATTCAAATACGAGACCTAGAGATAGAACATAAGTTTTTGATGAAAAATATGGCTATGAGCGCTCCGAAATTCAATAGTGTGGTTGATTATTCAAAAGAACGTGTTCAAGGTGGAAAAATACCATTAGATTTAGTAGAAATTCATACTAGGCATAATAAGATTGCTGGTAAAATTAATGTATTAACTGAGATGGTACAGGAGAAACAACAGGTAATGAATCAAGTTAAAGACGTAATGGCAAGTATGAAAGACTTAGAAAAACGTATTATGTATTATCGAGATGTAAAAGGAATGAATTTGAAACAAATTGCTGTAGTACTAAATTATAGCCATAGTCATATTAGAAGGGTGAGTAGTAAAATGAAACGATATGATATGAAAAATATGGTTCATTAAATGGGAAAAAAAGATGAGTTAATTGTGTATTTAATTAAGAATGGAATATACAAGTTTAATAAATATCAATTATGGGAACTTAGTGAAAAACAATTAGAAAAATTAATAAAAAAAGTAAATTACTTAGATCAAGGACTTGAAGAGAGAAGATAAATGACAATATTAGAACTTTATACAGAGGCAAAGAAAGATGGAATAGTAAGTGTGTGGTTATTAATTGAATATCTTGTGTTTGAGCGGAAGGTATTGACTTTTGAAGATCATGTTAATTGCTTGGATTACTATTTTGAATTTAGATTTAGACAATCTATGAATCAATATTTAAAGGGTTATATGGGAAAGAGAAATATTGTTATCTATAATGTATAAGTGCATTTAGTGAATAAGTATCAGGTGCATTACGAAAATGAATGTTATATTCTTGGAATGATGATTCATGATAATAGTTTAATATATGAAACAAAGTTAAGGACTAAACATTATTTAAATAGATATAATAGAAATTTATTTAAAATAATGAAAGAACTTCAAAGTAATGACAAACCTGTTGATATGATGTCACTTTCTCAAATTGGCGAAGATAAGATGGCTACGTTTAATGGAATTAGTACATTAAGTAATTTATATGAATTAGGGATTTCGACTCATAATTTTAAATATATAGAAGATAAGATGATTGAGTTTATTGCGGTAAATGAAGCTCTTCTTACATTCGAAGATTTTAAAGAAAAATCGAAATTCACACATAGCTATCAACAACTTAACAAACTTTTATCTGAAATAAATAATATTCCAGGTACTACAATGAAATCACAACCTTCGTTTAAAGAAAAATTAGAGAATCGTATTTTAATGCATAGTCAAATGCCTTTAAATGGAATAAGCGGAACCCCTACGGGTTTTAATATCCTTGATAAAGGTTTAGATGGTTGGCAACCATCAGATTTAATAGTAGTAGCAGCTCGTCCATCTGTAGGGAAAACAGCATTTGTATTGGAAAGTATGCGACGTGGAGCACATCAAAGCCAGGAATATATGGGAACATTTTTCTCTTGTGAAATGGATGAAAATAAGATTATAGATAGATGGATTGCTGCAGAAGGAAAAATTCCTGTTGCGACAATGAATAATCCCAATAAATTTTTTCATGAAAAACAAAAATATTGGGAGAAATATCACAAGGCATGTGGTAAATTAGCGGAACTTTCCATTAATGTTCGTCCAGAAAAGAATATTGATCAAATTCGAACAGTAATTCGTCAAATAGTAAAAGAAAACCCAGATAGAAAACATTTCTTTGCTATAGATCATTTAGGGCATATTGATGTAAATGAGTCGTTTCAAAATAATCATCTCAAATTTACATACATCATGAAACAGCTAAAAGAAATACAAAAAGAACATGGTGTGCCAATCATGCTTGTAGCGCAATTAAACCGTAGTGTAGAGGGAAAACAAGACAAAGCACCTACAATGGCTGATATTCGTGAATCGGGAAGTATTGAGGAGATTGCTGATCTAATTATTTTTCCCCACCGTCCAGCGTATTTTAATAGAGAGCAACAAGCAGAAGAAATTCATAATGTTGAATTAATTATTGCGAAAAATCGAAATGGATTTGTGGGAACACTACCCTTCCAGTTCGTTAAAAAAACAAATATATACCTTGAAAAAGGAATTTAGATGGACTTTATTAATAAACGAGGCGGCTTTTTTATGATAGATAATGAAGTTATAGATAATGGTGAATTGGATGTTTATGCGTTTAAGACCTATGCTGTAATTGTTAGATATGCAAATAAAAAAACAAAATCAGCTTTTCCATCACTGAATACACTAGCCAAAAAGGTTGGATGTGGCAAGAAAAAGATTATTGAGTGTATTAAGACTTTGGTAGAAAAAGGATATATATCAAAAACTTTAAGGAGAGATGATAAGGGTGATAATCTTTCTAACTTATACCACCTTTTACCTACAGCTAATATTTCAGAAAAACAAGGTACGATATCTGAAAGAGAGAAAGAGAGCGCTTTAGAGAAAAAAGAGGTAGTAACTGAAGGGAACATAAATAAAGTTAACTTTAATAAGAAAAATCTAACAAGTATCCAGGTTTTGAATGATGAATATTCAGAAGAGTTCGAATTGATATGGGGGCTATATCCTAAAAAGATTGATAAGAAATCAGCTTATAAATCATTTAATATGGCTACTAAAAAGCATTCTTTTGAAATGATTAATTTGGGAACACAAAGATATGCTGAATATATTAAAGGAAATTGTGTAGAAACAAGATATATTAAACATGCTACTAATTTTTTCAATAATGAATGTTATCTGGAATATGCTGAATTGAAAAAAAAGAAAGAAATTTCAAAGGTAATTGGAACAAGTAATTTTTCTATAGATAGTTTATTAGATTGAATGAGTTTAGATGACAAATTTAATTTAGAAAAAAGAATTTTTATACGACTAATTGAAAACCATAAACAACAGCAGGATACTTTTTCAACAGCAATGATTCTTGCATATGAACATGGTTTACAAGTTTTAGAAGAAATATATGAATTAAGTAAACAGGAAAAAGAAGAGGAGTATCCTTTTTAAATGGATTCCGGAGAGAATGATTACTTGGAATATTGTGAAGGTTGTCAGGGTGAAATTTATTTTGGTGAGCATTATTATGACTTTGATGGAGATTATATACATTGTGAAACACAATGTATAAGACAATTTATTGAAAATTATTCTATAAAGAAAGTAGCAGGTGAATAAATGGATAGCACAAAAAAAAGAGAAGATTTAGTTAATGATTTGGTATTGAAGGAAGGAAATACAATCGTAACGGATAGCTTGATTGTTGCTGACATGTATAAGGAGGATCAAAATTCTGTGATAAGTACTATTATAAATCAGATTCAAAATTTAAATGAAATTGAAAAAAGGGATTTTTTTGTAGGTGAATTTATTAAGTCAGTTTATGCAATTAAAGGCATAGACTCTCCTAAGTTTAAACTGACAGAAATTACATTTGTAGATAGAAAAATGGGAGATATAAATGTAAATACTTTAGTAGAATATTGTAGTAATACTTTTGTTAATCTAAATACAGAAAGCTGTCTACAGCAACGTTTAAATAAAATGATTCGACTTTTAGCTTTGAGCAAAAATATTAGTTTTCAAAAGGCATGGAGAGTATTTAGATCGATGTATAACAGAACATATAGAACAAATTTAAAATTAAAAATGTATCACTATAAAAAAAAGAACAAACTGAATAGATTAACAGCTCCGCAATACTTAGCAATTCAAAATAAACTAGAAAATGCAATAAGGGTAGCCAATACATTGTTAAATAAAAAGAATATGACAGCATAAATGGAAGGGGTAATTAATTTGGAAAAATTAAAACAAAGAAGAATGGAAAAGGGATGGACTTGTGAAGAAGTCGCTAATAAAGTTGGGATAACAAAGATGCATTATTGGTATATAGAAAATAGTAAAAGGAATCTAAAAATAGATCTGGCAGTAAAAATTGCAAACGCGTTTGAAGATGATCCGAAAGATCGTTTTTTTTAAATGAATAAGCAAGAATTAGCTAAAGAAGTAGTAAAACTATGGTTAAAAGAGGGAAGAAAAATTAATACAGAGGATATTCTAAAGGTGTGCCTATCTAGAGTATATATAGAAAAAAAACAATAGATGAATATTCAAAGAAGCGAAAGTAATACAAATGAAATTCTTATTTCTGCTGCTGCAAGTTCTATTGAGCAAATGAAGTATGAAATTGCTCGTGAGTTAGGAGTCACACTTGGACCAGGTACATCAGCACGTGCAAATGGATCTGTCGGTGGAGAAATTACAAAACGCTTAGTTCGAATGGCTGAGGAACAATTAACTGGTCAATACAGATTACACTAGATGTTAAAAAAAGTAACGCCTATTATGGCTGCTGTTTTAGGAGCTAGCTTTTTACTAACAGCGTGTAGTAGTGAAAAGAAAGAAAATACAGCAAAGGCAACTGACAAGAATAAAACAAATCAATCTATTCATTTACCGTATATAGCGGAAATCCCAACGATGGATGTTACAAAGGCAACTGATGGTGAATCTATGAACGTGATGAAAAACGTGTTTGAGGGTTTGTATACGTTGGGAGAAGGAAATAAGCCGATACCAGCAGTAGCGAAATCGTATGATGTGAGTGAAGATAAAAAAACATACACATTCCATCTGAGGGATTCAAAATGGTCAAACGGAACACCTGTAACAGCTGAAGACTTCGTATTTTCTTGGAAAAGAGCTGTGAATCCTGATACAGCGGCGGAATATGCGTTTTTATTCTTTGATATAAAGAACGCAAAGAAAATTAATAGTAAAGAGTTACCTGTAGAGCAGCTAGGGATAAAAGCAATAGATGATAAAACATTAGAAATACAATTAGAACAGCCTGTTCCTTACTTTATAGATTTGACAACGTTTGCAACGTTCTTGCCAATTAACGAGAAGTATTTCGAATCAAAAGGGAAGCAATATGGTTTAGAAGCAGATCAATTGGTTTATAACGGAGCATTCACATTAGATAATTGGAAGCATGAACAAGGTTTTCAGCTGAAAAAGAACCCAAATTATTGGGATGCTAAAACAGTGAAATTAGATAAGATTAACTTTGATATCGTGAAAGATAAATCAACAGAAATAAATCTATATGAATCAGGTCAGCTTGACCGTGTAGGACTAACAGGTGAGTTTGTAGATAAATATAGAAAGAATCCTGAATTCAAGGAACGTTCTGAAGTTACAGTGCAATTCCTACGTATGAATCAAAAGAATGAAGTGTTAAAGAATAAAAATGCTCGCTTGGCAATCAGTCAGGCAATGAATAAGAAAGCCTTTGTAGATACAGTTTTAAATAATGGTTCTCTTCCTGCAGACGGTTTTATACCAGCCGATTTCGCTAAAAGTTCGGACGGAAAAGACTTCCGAAAAGAAAATGGGGAAATAGTAAAAGATGATTTGAAGGCAGCGAAGGAAAATTGGAAGAATGCAAAGCAAGAACTAGGTAAAGAGCAGATAACGCTAGAATTACTTACAAGTGATAATGCTTTTGCCAAGAAAAATGCAGAGTATTTAAAAGGTGAATTAGAAAAGAATTTAGAGGGATTAACGGTCAATGTTAAGCCGCAGCCACGCAAGCAACAAATTCAATTGCTTCTAAATAGTGATTATGATCTAGGCGTTGATGTATGGGGTCCCGATATTCCTGATCCAATCACATTTTTAGACTTATTCACGACAGATAGTACATATAACTTTGATAAGTATTCAAACAAACAATATGATGAACTAATTCATCAAGTGAAAACTAATTTAGCTAGTGATGAAAAAGCTCGTTGGGAAGCAATGAAACAAGCTGAAAAAATCTTATTAGAAGACGGTGCGGTTGCACCTTTCTATCAGCAGGGAAGATCGTATTTACAACGTTCTTCAGTTAAAGGTATTGTGACAAATGATTTTGGTGGAGAATTCAACTATAAGTGGGCTGAAGTGAAGAAATAAATGTCAGAAGCAGAGATAGTATATACCAGCAATGAGGTCTATGGTCGTTTAGGGGTAAGTGGCAGCACCCTTAGAAAGTATTCGGATGTTCTTGAGCGTGAGGGATATGATGTAAGAAAGAATAGTCGAGGAAGAAGGGAATATACAGAGTTTGATGTTGTACTTATTGAACAGTTAGTAGAGTTGAGTAAGCAAGATGGTATGACTTTAGAAAAGGCTGCGAAAATGATTGCGAAGCAGTTTGGAATCCATAATAAGCAAGAAGAGTCCCAGGGGGCAAATCCAGTTCCTTATCAAATGCAGTATCAATTCCAACAACAATATAGCGCTATGATAGAAGAAATTAATAAGGTGCAGCAAGCAAACCTTTTAGAAATGGAAAAGAGACTTGGTGATCGTATGGATCAAAGGAATAAATTAATCGAAGATGATATTAAAGAAAGAAATAAATTAATAAGAGAAGATATGAAAGATCGGAAAGAACGTGAAGAAAGGATAGAAAAGAGGTTAGAACTAAGAGATGATAATCTTATGAAGATGGTCAGAGAGATTCAAGATGCAAAGCGTACTATTGTATTAGCCCAGGAAGAAATAGCGGCAGCAAAAAAGAAAACCTGGTGGAAATTTTGGAAGTGATTGAAAAGCAAAATTGCAACGCTAACTGTTACAGGCGCACTATTGTCCACAGTTTTTGTTCCTTTTTCTGATGCACAAGCATCTGAAAACACAAAACAAACTGTAGCAAATCATTCAGAAGCAATACAACCACAAGTCATTTCAAATGAATCAAAGGTCCCATACAAGGAGCCTATTCAACCACAAATTATAGAAAGTGAATCAAAATCTCCATTTAAAGATCCTGACATGTCCATGAATCAAAATGGAACATTGATGATTAAAGATGGTGGTGAAAAAGTAATTATAAGTGAAGGAACTTATAATTGGAGATGGTTAGGAAGTTACGATGGAGACAATGTAGCTTGGAATGTATTTGACAAACATATGTCAAGCGCTTTAATGGCTGGGTTAGGTGGAAGTATTGGAGGTATAATAGTTAATTACTTTGCGAAAGGTGTTGCGGGTTACATTACTGGTCAACTTATTAACAGTATACACAAGAATGCAAATGAAAATGTTTGGTTTACTGTTCATAAGTTTTATGATTACGATGCTGTTAATGTATATGTCAAATATCGTGTTTGGGTTTATTCTGACCCATCCAGATCTAGAGGCAGTATAATAAAATTCTATGAAGAAATTCACAGAACATAAATGGGACTTGATCCCATGCACACAAAGTTGGCTGTAGTCGGCGATGTAAATAGAAATGGTTCAATCGTTCTTGCTGCAACACCACCCTTAAAAGCCCTGGGCGTAAAGAAGATGGCAAGGCTCTACGAGATTCCTCGAAGAAAAGATATTCTTGTTGTGAATCCGATTATGGGAACATATATAAAATGCTCCAACTACATAACAAAACTAGCTTTACAATACGTTCCTATTGAGGATTTTCACCAATATTCCATCGATGAATTTTTTATGGATATTACCGATAGCATTCATTTATTCGCTAACGATCCATATGAATTTGCTATGAAATTTAAACGTGAAATATATCAACATACACGCATTGAATGTACCATCGGAATTGCTCCGAACCCTTTAATGAGTAAAATCGCTTTAGATATTGAAGCAAAGAAGAACAAAGACGGGATTGCTTTTTGGAAGTACGAGGATGTTCCAACAAAATTATGGAGCATACGACCACTTAATAAATTTTGGGGAATTTCGTACAAAACAGAAGAAAAGTTGAATCGCAAGGGAATACATTCCATCGAGGATTTAGCTAATTATCCTCTAAAATATTTAAAACAGAGTTTCGGCAAAATCGGAGAGGAATTACATTTACATAGTAATGGCATCGACTTCAGCCGTATTTCAGAGAAATACGTCCCTGCTACAACTTCAATCGGAAAAAGCCAAATTCTAATGCGTGACTATACGATAGAAGAATTCCCGATTGTACTACTAGAACATATAGAAGAAGTTTGTTATCGCCTAAGAAGACAAAATAAACTTGCTCAAACCGTTCAATTTTCTGTTGGCTATAGCAAGAGATATACCGGTGGCATTAGAAAAACACATACTTTAAACCGCCCAACAAATCTAACGATGGATATTTATCATATCTGTACATACTTTTTACATCAACAATATACTGGCGAACCCATTCGCAGCATAAACATATCCTTAACAAACCTAATTCAAGACGGGGAAGAACAAATTTCTCTTTTTGATAATGTCACGAAACGAGAACAAGAAATAAAGTTAACAAAAGTAATGGATGAAATACGCACAAAGTTTGGGAAGAACAGTATTTTACGAGGGATTTCCTACACGCATAGCGCTACAGCTAGACACAGAAACACACTAATAGGAGGACATAAATCATGAATGAGTAACGCCAATATGCCAAAAGGAAGAGGAATGGTAAAATTCACTCCGTTTGCAGTAATGCCTGAACAGTTTGCTGGTATTCGTGAAATCATCAAGGAGAAAAACAAAGTAACTCGGCCGATCTTAACCACTGAAGAAAAAGAACTAATCGAGAACATGTTGTTATGTTCCTTATTATCTGAAGAAGAAATACTAATTACATATTATGAAGATGGTTATTTACTCTCTAGCTATATGACTGTCGTTAGCATTGACCAGCAAAATAGTGCAGTCATATGTACCGATGCTTTTTATAATAAAATGAAACTACAATTTTCTAATATAATAGACGTAAAATAGATGCAAGGGAATCAGATAAGAAAGAATATAGCAAGAAAGGTTATTCATAACAATATAAATAACTATCCCCATTTAAATATTCCTATGATTATCAACGAAAAAGTTGGAATGATTTACGAAGTTTTAAGCGTTGGCTTTATAATAATGATGCAGCAGCAATGAATGATAACAACGGACGGTTTCGCTACAACTAGAGTAAATACACCGATTGTATCAGTAAAAAACAATGATGGTAGCATTCAAGTATACCGCTTACCTTCAGAACTGGAACATTGGGTACTTTCTTGTATGCGTGTTGCTTCAACAGGAAAAAATCCGTTCCCATGTAAAGTTGCTTTTGGAATCATCGATACTAAATTTTATGTAGAACTCAAATAAATGATTGTAAAAAATGAAGTTGAAACACTTAATAGATGTTTAGAATCAGTTAAAGACATCCCTGATGAGATTATTATTATAGATACAGGCTCAACAGATCAAACGAAACAAATAGCTAGTAAATGGACGAAACAAATTTTAGATTTTAAATGGATAGATGATTTCTCAGCAGCTCGAAATTATTCTTTCCATCAAGCTTCAATGGACTACATTTTATGGTTAGACGCCGATGATATACTTTTACCAGAAGAACGTAAAAAGCTACTTGATTTAAAACAATCACTCACTCAAAAAATTGATGCGGTTTCCATGATTTATCATGCGGAAATTGATAAATTCAATAATGTTTTAACCAGCATTCGCCGCAATAGATTAGTTAAAAGAAGTAAAAACTTTCAATGGCACGGCGTTGTTCATGAAGATCTAAGTATTCATGAACAGTATAATTCTCTCGAAAGTGACATCATAGTCACCCATAAAAAAAATTATGCTGATATTGAATCAGATCGAAATCTCAAAATATATGAACAATTTTTGAAAAAAAATAAAGGTAAGATGACAGTTCACGATATATTTCATTATGCTAGAGAATTACATAAACATAAAAAATATAAACAAGCCATTGAATTTTATAACAAGTTCTTAGACTACGAAGATATCCAATTAGAACACAGGCTTTTTATTATGCATAAATTAGCTAGTTGTTATCATCTAATCGGAAATTTAAAAAAAGAAATAGAAATCACATTTCAGTCTTTAGAATACGATGTTCCTCAACCAGAATTTAGCTGTCGCCTAGGTGAATTCTTTCTTAAGAATAATCAGTTTTCTCAAGCTGCCTATTGGTATAATCAAGCTATAGAAGCACCTTCAGCTAATTCTGCTCATTTCATTGAACAACAACCCTTTAAAACCTGGTTACCGCATAAACAATTAGCATTTTGCTACTTTCAACTAAAAGACTATAAACAGACTTATCATCATAATAAAATGGTTCTTCGTTTCTTACCAACTGATGAGGAGACCCTTAATAATATTAAAGTAATTGAAGAGTTAATGATGACTGATGAACAATCGTAGATGTCAGAGAAAAATGAGTTTGAATCGCATGAGATTCTGTCCGGATCGGTATTCGATCCGAATTTAATTGGTCCGACACTTCTACCAATGCCACCTTTTACATTTCCGACAGGATCGACTGGATCAATGGGACCAACCGGATTAACCGGACCAACTGGGTCAATATCTACCAATCGAATTTACGTAACAAATGTTAATAATGACAACGTTTCTGTGATTAACGGGGCGACTAATACCGTGATTAGTACTATTTCAGTGGGGAGTACTAGACAGGGAGTAGGAGTCAATCCATTTACTAATCGAATTTATATATCAAATGCCAATAATAACAACGTTTCCGTGATTAGTGGGGCGGCTAATGCTGTGATTGCGACTATTTCGGTGGGGAGTTCTCCAGTTGGAGTAGGAATCAATCCATCTACCAATCGAATTTACGTAACAAATGCTAATAATGACAACGCTTCCGTGATTGATGGGCTAACAAATAGCGTGATTAAGACTATTTCGGTGGGGGGAGCTCCAGTTGGAGTAGGAGTCAATCCATCTACTAATCTTATCTACGTAACAAATCTTATTAGTGACAACGTTTCCGTGATTGATGGGCTAACAAATAGCGTGATTACGACTATTCCGGCGGGGATTTCTTCACAAGGGGTAGGGGTTAATCCATTAATCAATCGAATATATATAACAAATACTGCGAGCGATAACGTTTCTGTGATTGATGGGCTAACAAATAGCGTGATTGCGACTATTCCGGTGGGGAATGCTCCAGTTGGAGTAGGAGTCAATCCATCTACTAATCAAATTTATATAGCAAACGGTTATAATAATAACGTTTCCGTGATTAGTGGGGCGACTAATGCTGTAATTACGACTATTTCGGTGGGGATTAATCCAGTTGGAGTAGGAGTTAATCCATCTACTAACCTTATCTACGTAACAAATCTAAATAGTAACAACGTTTCCGTGATTGATGGGCTAACAAATGGCGTGATTACGACTATTCCAGTGGGGAATGGTCCATTTGGAGTAGGAGTCAATCCTTAATTGGTACTTTATTTTTTATGGAATAGGAAATCCAACTGTATTAACCCCCATAAAATAAGAAGAATAAAAGAAAAATATGAGAATACATATACAACTGTGAGAAAAATGTGTTCTTTGTTTTTTGTTATGGATAAAAAGGGGGTATGTCTGATGAATATCATTCACATAGAAACAAAAAATCACTATAAAAGTGAAAAAGAAAATGAAATGGAAACTATACCAATCATAAAGCGGATATATTATGAAAATGGAGAGATTAAATTCGAAATATTAGAGGGAGAAAATGTTCCTACGACATCCCTGGATAAATAAATGGTCTTAAACAATGGTTCACTTCCAGCGGAAGGGATTGTACCGTTCAATTTTGCGAGGGGAACGGATGAAAAAGCCTTCGGGAAAGTGAATGGGAATTTAGCAAAATATGATGTGAATGCAGCGAAGGAAAGCTGGAAAAAAGCCAAACAGGAACTAGGTAAAGGGGAAGTAGTATTGGAATTGCTAACAAATGATAATGCGTCAGCAAAGAGAAATGCAGAGTATTTAAAGGGTGAACTTGAAAAGAATTCGAACGGACTAACCGTGAATATTAAACCTCAGCCACGTAAACAACAAATCGAATTGTTATTAAATAGCGATTATAACATAGGTGTTGATGTATGGGGCCCTGATATTCCTGATCCTATTACCTTCTTAGATTTATTTACGACAGATAGTACATATAACTTTGATAAGTATTCAAATAAGCAATATGATGAACTAATTCATAAGGTGAAAATCGATTTAGCTGATGATGAAAAGGCACGTTGGGAAGCAATGAAACAAGCAGAGAAAATATTATTAAAAGATGGAGCAGTAGCACCGATCTACCAACAAGGAAGGTCATATTTACAACGTTCTTTTGTCAAAGGTATTGTGATCAACGATTTTGGTGGAGAATTTAACTATAAATGGGTTAAAGTTAAAAGATAGATGTCAGAAGCGGAGATAGTATATACCAGCAATGAAGTCTATAGTCGTTTGGGAGTAAGTGGAAGTACACTTAGAAAGTATTCGGATGTTCTTGAACGTGAAGGGTATGATGTAAGAAAGAATAGTCGAGGGAGAAGGGAATATACAGAGTTTGATGTTTTGCTTATTGAACAGTTAGTAGAGTTGAGTAAGCAAGATGGTATGACTTTAGAAAAAGCTGCGAAAATGATTGCGAAGCAGTTTGGAATTGATAATAACAAAGAGGAATCCCAGGGGACAGACCCAGTTCCTTATCAGATGCAGTATCAATTCCAGCAACAATATAGCGCTATGATAGAAGAAATTAATAAGGTGCAGCAAGCAAACCTATTAGAAATGGAAAAGAGACTCGGTGATCGTATAGATCAAAAAAACAAATTAATCGAAGAGGATATTAAAGAAAGAAATAAATTAATAAAGGAAGATATGAAAGATCGGAAGGAACGTGAAGAAAGGATAGAAAAGAGGTTAGAGCTAAGAGACGATAATCTTATGAAGATGGTCAGAGAGATTCAAGATGCTAAACGTACTATTGTATCAGCCCAGGAAGAAATAGCGGCAGCAAAAAGGAAATCCTGGTGGAAGTTTTGGAAATGAATGCAGCTAGGAAAAGTACAAATCGTTGAGGGAGAGGCTTATAAGAACCAAGTGGAAAGCAGTCAAAATGAAACAACTAGTATACCCGTTCCACGTGGACAAATTCTAGATCGAGAAGGGAAAGCAGTCGTTAATAATAAATCTCTTCGCACAATTACGTATACAAGGGTGAAGGGGATTACGAGTGAAGATATTCTAAAAACAGCAAAAGACTTGGCGAAAGTACTTGAAATGCCTGAACAAGATATAAGTAAGTTAACCGAAATCGATAAAAAAGATTTCTGGATGCAGTTGAATAAGAAACGTGCAGAGACAAAGATTACTAAAAAAGATATAGAAAAGTTTAAAGAAAAGGGAATAGAGGGAAAAGAGTTAGATAAAAAAATTGATGACTTAAGACGAAGTCGCGTTACAGAAGTAGAATTAGCAGAATTAACAGCACAAGATTTAAAAGTGTTAGCTATTAAAAGTAAAATGAGTTCAGGTTATCAACTGACACCACAAATTATTAAAAAAGATGTAACAGATGAAGAGTATGCATGGATAAGTGAAAAGCTTGTGGAGTTCCCAGGAGTAGATGCAACGGTTGATTGGGAACGTAATTACGTAAATGGTAATTTATTTCGTTCCGTGTTAGGTAATATTACAAGCAGTGAAGAAGGATTACCGAAAGAAAACTTAGATTCTTATTTGGTACGTGGATATAACCGTAATGATCGTGTAGGAAAAAGTTATATTGAACAACGATATGAAGATGTATTACACGGTACAAAAGAAGAAGTGAAAAACATTACTGATAAATCAGGAAATATTGTTAGCACAGAAATAATCTCTAAAGGAAAAAGTGGTAATAGTTTAACATTAACAATTGATATGGAATTACAAAAGAAAGTGGAAGAAAGTATAGAGAAAAATTTGAGGGCTTTTAAGAGTTCAGAGCCACTGCTGGATCGAGCTTTTGTCGTCATGACGAATCCAAATAACGGACAGATTTTATCTATGGCAGGCAAAAAGATTGTAGAAAAAGAAGGGAAAATGGAGATTGAGGATTTGGCATTAGGTAACATGACAACTTCGTATGAGCTAGGATCAGCTGTAAAAGGTGCTACTTTATTAACTGGATATGAGACAGGGGCAATACAGCCAGGAGATCAATTTTATGATGCACCGATGAAATTTAAAGGTACACAAGCTAAGAAATCGTGGAATGTATCTGGATTTGGTAATGTAAATGATTTAAGAGCTTTACAAGTATCTTCGAATGTATACATGTTCCAAACGGCCTTGCAAATCGCAGGGGTTAATTACGTACCAAATGGTACATTGGATATTAAACAAGAAGCATTTGATACGATGCGCTATTATTTTAAACAATTTGGTTTAGGTGTCCCAACAGGTATTGATTTACCGAATGAAATAACTGGACAAACGAGAACAGTAGATAGTCAACCTGGTTTTTTACTAGATTTTTCTATCGGTCAGTATGATACGTATACGCCATTGCAATTGGCACAATATATTTCAACGATTGCGAATGGCGGTTATAGAATGCAACCTCAAATTGTACAAGAAATACGAGAACAATCAATAAAAGAAGAAGAGGTTGGCAAAGTTATACGCTCTATAGAGCCTGTCGTATTAAATCGAGTTGATATGAAGACAGAACATATTGATCGGATAAAAGAGGGGTTTAGATGGGTATTCCAAGAAGGTGATGGAACTGGTGTGAAACATTTCAAAAATGCTCCATATAAACCAGCAGGAAAGACAGGAACAGCTCAAACTGTATATGGTGGAGATGATCCAATTGGTAGAAATGCAAAAGGAGAACGTATGGAATGTTACAATTTAACGTTAGTTGGATATGCTCCATATGATAATCCAGAAGTAGCATTTTCTATAGTAGTCCCATGGCTTCATGATGATAAAAGTGGAATTAATTCTATAATTGGAAAGGAAGTTTTAGATGTATACTTTGATTTAAAAAAGCAACGTATACATGGTGGAGATACTAATACAGATAGTTCAAATCAAAATTAGATGGAACAAACTTGTTTCTTAGATTGTCAATTATGTGTACGTATAAAAACAGGTGTTCAAATTGGATACAGTGTATTGAATTTACTACTTGTTTTTAGTATTGAAAATTTGAAAGGAATGATGATTTTGAAAAACAAAAGGATGCTAAAAATAGGAATATGCGTTGGTATATTAGGTTTAAGTCTTACAAGCCTAGAAGCTTTTACAGGAGGGTCACTGCAAGTTGAAGCGAAAGAAAAGACTGGACAAGTGAAAAATAAAAATCAGGCGACGCATAAAGAGTTCTCTCAACTTGAGAAAAAATTTGATGCTCGATTAGGTGTATATGCGATTGATACTGGTACAAATCAAACAATCTCATATCGACATAACGAAAGATTTGCCTTCGCATCAACCTACAAGGCTTTAGCGGCAGGAGTATTACTACAACAAAACTCAATTGATACATTAAATGAAGTCATAAAATTTACGAAAGAAGACTTAGTTGAATATTCACCTGTCACAGAGAAACATGTAGATACTGGAATGACACTAGGAGAAATTGCTGAGGCTGCTGTTCGTTCAAGTGATAATACTGCAGGGAACATTTTATTTAATAAAATAGGCGGACCTAAAGGATATGAAAAAGCGCTTAGACAGATCGGGGATCGGGTTACTATGTCTGATCGCTTTGAAACAGAATTAAACGAAGCTATTCCAGGAGACATTCGTGACACTAGTACAGCGAAAGCAATTGCTACGAATCTTAAAGCTGTTACGGTCGGAAATGCGCTTCCAGCTCATAAACGTAACATTCTTACAGAGTGGATGAAAGGAAATGCTACAGGAGACAAACTTATTCGTGCAGGCGTACCAACTGACTGGATAGTTGGAGATAAATCAGGAGCTGGAAGTTATGGGACACGAAATGATATTGCTATCGTATGGCCGCCAAATAGAGCACCTATTATCATCGCAATTTTATCTAGTAAAAATGAGAAAGAGGCTACCTATGATAATCAATTAATTGCAGAGGCAACTGAAGTGATAGTTAAGTCTCTTAAATGATTGAAAAAATCTCTATCCTCAAGTATATGTGAAGAAATCCTAACGTTAGGTTGTACAACATTTACGATTAAAACTGTAAAAAACAATAGTGAAGAGGTGTACGGAATGAAGAATAAAATTATGACAGGATTTTTCATAACATCAATCGTTACTGGAGCGACTATTCCTATCAATACTCTCGCAACGCCAACCGTTCAGGCAGAAACGAAACAAGAAAATATAGATATTTCCTCAGCATTACGAAAAATAGGTGCACACTCCAAATTAACACAAACCTTTATAGATGGAGCCTTAGCAAATCCGAATGTGCAACTTGAAGAAGTTCCATCTTTAAATACAACTCAATTTCTAATTAAACAAGATATGAAAGAGTGGTCATCAGAACTATATCCAAAATTAATTCTACTAAATTCAAAAAGTAAAGGATTTGCAACCAAATTTAATAGCTATTATCCAACATTAAAAGGATTTGTAGATAATAAGGAAGATAAAGAAGGGTTTTTAGATAGACTGGAAGTTCTTCAAGATATGACTATAACAAACCAAGAAAACGTGCAACGTCAGATTAATGAGTTAACAGATCTTAAACTACAGGTAGATAAGAAACTGAAAAATCTTGATACAGATGTGGTAAAAGCACAAAGTGTACTTAGTTCAGAGGGAACAGGAAAAATAGACAAATTAAAAAATGAAATGCTAAATACAAAAAAAACAATTCAAAATGATTTACAGCAAATAGCATTATTACCAGGAGCTTTAAATGAACAAGGGCTAAAGGTATTCCAAGAAATTTATAGTCTATCAAAAGATATCATTGAACCGGCTGCTCAAACCGCAGTAGTGGCGTATAACAAAGGAAAAGAAATAAACAATGCTATTGTAGAAGCAGAGAAGAAAGCAGAGCAAGAAGCAACAGAAAAGGGTAAATCAGTTATAGAAATTGAAGCTGCCAAAAAAGAAGCACGTGAAGCGATAGAGAAAAGTAAAAAAGGTGAAATTGCTGCAGCTGCGGTTACAAAAACGAAAGAGTATGATCTTATGAAAGTGATTGATCCTGAAAAAATTAAAAAAACATATAGTACCTTTGCCGAAATTAATAAACTAACAGCAGAGCAAAAAGCATATTTAAATGATTTAGAGAAACAAAATCAGACATTATATGACTTAACAACTAAATTAACAGTAGCAGATTTACAAAAATCAATGATTCTTTTCATGCAAAATGATTTGCATACATTTGCTAATCAAGTAGATGGAGAAATTGAGCTAATGAAACGTTATAAAGAGGATTTGAATTTAATAAATAATAGTATTACAAAATTAACGACTGAAGTTGATACTAATAACACTCAGTCTCAAAAAGATACATTAAGACGACTAAAAAATGTAACAATTCAACTCGAAGAACAGGTTAATAAATTTTAAATGAAATTTCCATTTAAGGTCATAACTTTGGCCACGTTAGCAACGGTTATAACTGCTACGAATGGTAGTACTATTCATGCACTTGCACAAGAACAGACAGCACAAGAACAGACAGCACAAGAACAGACAGCACAAGAACAGACAGCACAAGAACAGAAAATAGAAAATTATGCGTTAGGACCTGAAGGGTTAAAGAAAGTGTTGGCTGAAACAGGCTCTCATATTCTTGTAATGGATTTGTACGCAAAAACAATGATTAAGCAACCGAATGTAAATTTATCCAACATTGAATTAGGTTCAGGAGGGGGAGAATTAATCAAAAACATTCACCTGAATCAGGAACTGTCACGAATCAATGCAAATTACTGGTTAGATACAGCGAAGCCAAACATTCAAAAGACAGCACGTAATATTGTAAATTATGATGAACAATTTCAAAATTATTACGACACACTAGTAGATACTGTAAAAAAGAAAGATAAGGCAGGCCTCAAAGAAGGAATAGGGGATTTAATCGGTACAATTCATACAAATTCAAATGAAGTTACAGAAGTTATTAAGATGTTAGAAGCTTTCAAAACAAAGTTGTATACAAATACTGTAGATTTTAAAAATAATGTTGGAGGTCCAGATGGACAGGGGGGATTAACGGCTATATTAGCGGGAAAACAAGCACTAGTCCCACAACTTCAGGCCGAAATTGAGAATTTACGTTCTACGCAGAAAGCACATTTTGATAATGTATTAGCCTGGTCAATTGGTGGTGGATTAGGAGCAGCTATTTTAGTTATTGGAACGATTGCAGGAGCGGTAGTAATTGTTGTGACTGGTGGCACAGCGACACCAGCTGTTGTTGGTGGTCTAGCAGCTCTAGGGGCAGCTGGTATTGGTTTAGGAACAGCAGCTGGTGTTGAGGCATCTAATCATATGAACTCCTATAATGAAATTTCGAATAAAATTGGAGAATTAAGTATGAAAGCTGATCTAGCTAACCAAGCAGTTATTTCACTTACTAATACAAAAGACACTTTAACATATTTGTATCAAACAGTTGATCAAGCAATTATGTCTCTAACAAGTATTCAGCAACAATGGAATACAATGGGAGCAAATTATAAAGATTTATATGATAATATCGATCAAATGCAAGATCATAAACTTTCGTTAATATCTGACGATTTAAAGGCTGCAAAACAAAGTTGGAATGATATTCATAAGGATGCAGAATTCATTTCAAAAGACATTGCATTTAAACAAGAAAAAGCAAACTAAATGCAGAATTCATTTCAAAAGACATTGCATTTAAACAAGAAAAAGCAAACTAAAAATTTATATATATGCATAGGAGGAATTAAAATGAATAATAATTTTCCATATAAACTACTTGCTGTATCGACGTTTTTAACTCTGACAACAACTACTGTAGTTTCTCCAGTAGCAGCTTTTGCAAGTGAAAGTAAAATAGAACAAACGAGTACTCAAGATATATCTCTTTCTGTAAACAGCGAAAAGATGAAAAAGGCTTTGCAAGATGCTGGGGTATTTGCAAAATCCATGAATGATTACTCTTATTTGTTAATTAATAATCCAGATGTTAACTTTGAAGGAATTGATATTAAAGGATATACAAATCTACCTAGACAAATTCTACAAGATCAAAAGAATGCTAGAGAGCATGCTTCAAAATGGGATTCACACATAAAAAAACAACTTTTAGATACACTGACGGGGATTGTAGAGTATGATACTAAATTCGACAATTATTACGACACATTAGTAGAAGCGATTAATGAAGGAGATGCAGATACATTAAAAGAAGGCATTACAGATTTACAAGGTGAGATTAAACAAAATCAAGCATATACACAGAATTTAATACAAGAACTAGCTAAGTTAAGAGATAGTATTGGAGAAGATGTCCGGGCATTTGGAGGTCATAAAGATATCTTGCAATCAATTTTAAAAAACCAAGCATCTGGAATAGATGAAGATGAAAAACGCCTAAATGATGTTTTAGAGCAAGTAAGACATTTTAAACAAGTAGAATCGGATGGAATAATAACTGTATCAGTTCCCTCAATCCCTACATGGATTGCTGGCGGTATTATGATAGGGGTAGCAAGAGATAATTTAGGTACGTTAGAGCCGTTATTAGCACAATTACGTCAGACTATAGATTATAAAGTAACGTTAAACCGTGTAGTTGGTGTTGCGTATAATAATATTAATGAAATGCACGATGCAATTGGATCAGCTATTAATGCTCTTACCTATATGTCTGCACAATGGCATGATTTAGATTCTCAATATTCAGGAGTGCTTAGTCATATTGATAAAGCGTCCCAAAAAGCAGATCAAAATAAATTTAAATTCTTAAAACCTAACCTGAATGCAGCGAAAGACAGTTGGAAAACGTTAAGTGCAGATGCGTTTACATTAAAAGAAGGAATAAAAACATTAAAAATGAATCCTGTTTCTTCAAAAAAATAGATGGGGAATAATTCAAAATATAAAACTAGAAAAATACTTGCAACTACTGCTACAGTAACTATGCTTGCGACTGGAATGATTTCTTCATCGGATGTCTTTGCAGAGGAAACGCAGCAGCAAAAAAAATTATCAACATCATTGCAAGAAGAAAAGTCAGTTAAATCAGAAAATAGAACATATACAGTCCCAGGAAAAGGGGATGTAAAAAAGAGGTAAATGGGTGCTTTAAAAAATCATCGTGATGAGCGTGTATCCGTTTCTGTAGAAGAATTAGTTCCGCAAGACCATTTCCTTCGTGCGATTGAAGCGACAATTAGTTTTGATTTTATTGAGGAAAAGTTACGCCCTTATTACTGTGAAAACAATGGTCGTCCGTCAATTCACCCTATCGTTTTATTTAAGATGATGTTTATCGGATATTTTTATGGTATTCGTTCAGAGCGCCAATTGGAAAAAGAGATTAAAACGAATATTGCCTACCGTTGGTTTCTAGGTTTTTCTCTATCAGATACAATTCCAGATCATTCTACAATCAGTTGGAATCGCCGTACTCGTTTCATTCATACGAATATTTTCGAAGAAATTTTTGATGAAATTGTGAGTCAAGCGACCGAGCGCCGTATGGTGGGGGGACGTGCGTTGATGACAGATTCTACACACATTAAGGCGAATGCCAATAAAAATAAATTTGTACATAAATATAAAAAAGAAAAGGCAAAGTTCTATATAGATGAACTAGAAGCTGCGGTAATCGAAGATCGTGAGGTACATGGAAAAAAGAATTAAGTGATACCCCTACTAAAAAAACTCGTATCAGTACAACGGATCGAATTAAAACCTAGAAAGGAAAGTGATACCCCTACTAAAAAAACTCGTATCAGTACAACGGATCCAGATAGTGGATTTTTAATGAGGGATGGAAAACCGAACGGTTTTCATTTCTTAGATCATCGTACGACTGATGCGAAATATAATATTATTACAGATACCTATATAACGGCTGGAAATAGGGCAGATTCCGAGCCGTATTTAGCACGTCTACAAGCTCAAATTAATAAATTTGGATTCAAAGTTGAAGCTGTAGCTCTTGATGCAGGCTATTTTACAGGTTATATCTGTAAGAAACTATCAGAACAGAATATATTTATGGTGATGGGGTATCGCCGATTTGGAAAGCGAAATAAAGACGTTCCGAAAAGCCAATTTAAATATGTAAAAGAAATGAATGTATTTGCTTGTCCGATGGGATGTATTTTAGAATATACGACAACGGATCGCGAAGGATATCGTCAATATAAATCAAATCCAGAAGACTGCGCTGTTTGTCCGCTCGGCTGTCTTAGGACGAATTCGTTAGCTATCAAAAGTAACGACTAAATGACTCCAGCTTTTAAATCAACATTTACACCTTCTACGAAACAGTCGCAAGGTGCGCAGGTAGCTTCTAGAAGGTATTGTACAGAGGCTTCTAGAGTCCGACAAATGGGAATCATAGCCTCACCACAATATTCAGCATGTTGCGGTTCAATATGCCCTTTGGAAAAATTGTTCAATAAAAAAAGCGGGATACACTCACCGATATTCAACACTTACTTAAAATTAGCAACTGATATCTTTGTATTCTCAGGGAGGAAGTCTTCTGTAAAAAATGATAAAAAAGGAATTTTGTATATGTATAAAAATAAATGGTTATCTAAATTATCATTAAAAAAAATGACGGTATTACTGGTTTTAATGTCAGTCATCGTTTCGTTAATAGCAAGTGCGACGCTGTTACATTTTTATGTGCTGGATCGAGAAAAAGATGTTGTAAATGAAAAATTAGAAAATACTG
Organism: Bacillus toyonensis; assembly: GCA_046112185.1. Taxonomy (GTDB): domain Bacteria; phylum Bacillota; class Bacilli; order Bacillales; family Bacillaceae_G; genus Bacillus_A; species Bacillus_A toyonensis_A. Next base: position 54,500 of record CP170574.1, read on the forward strand.
CTAGAGTAGTTGCGAAAGATCCACGTGTCATAAATGAAGTTGCTAATGATTCGTCTAGTCCGGCGATAGAGCAGTATGCGTTGGAAGTGATGGAATCGACAGGTGTTAGCTTTGTTGTTGTGCTTAATAATGAGCTAATTCGAAAATCACATCCAGATAAAAGCGCGATAGGAAAACCTTTTTCAGATGTTGAGGATGCCAAACAATCATTAAATGGTTCTGAGCATTTTTCCAAGCAAGTTGGTGTTTTAGGAGAGGGCACACGTTTATTTACTCCGATTTGGAATGAAGAAGGTCAACAAGTTGGTATTGTTTGTGTAGGTTTTGTGCAGAAAACAATAAATAAAGAGTTATGGGATGCACAGAAAAACCTTTACTTTGGGTTAGGATTTGGCCTTTTTGTAGGAATATTGGGTGCGTTGCATTTAGCAAAGCAATTAAAGAAAATATTATTAGGATTCGAACCTACGCAGATCGTGGCGAATATAAAGGAGCGCGATACGATTATAAATTCAGTAGGTGAAGGGATCATTGCGGTAACTCCAAATCAAAAAATTCTTTTACAAAATTTTAATTTTACAGAACTCATAAAGAAGGCTAAGTTTACTGGGGACAATATGAAAGAAGGTTACCTCGATAACGATATCTTTTCAACATTTTTTGAAGAAGCATTTACAACAGGGAAGTCCATTTCTGATCATGTAATTGTCATGAATCAGTTTGAATTCATCGTTAATATTCAGGTTATCTATATAGATAACAAAATCTATGGAGCGGTTGCAACGTTACGTGATCAATCAGAAATGCAGCAGCTTATTCGAGAACTTAGTGGAACCGAACAATATATAGATGCCTTGCGTGCGCAAAACCATAAATTTATGAACCAACTGCATACGATATTAGGATTGATTGAATTGGAAAAATATCAAGATGTCAACTACTTTATTCGTGTGTTAAATGCCGGTTATCACCGAGAAATTGGATTTGTGGCTGATAAAATTAAAAGTCCAGCAGTTGCAGGTTTTTTACTTGGAAAAACGAGTGAATTAAAGGAGCAAGGTGTAACGTTAATAATTGATCCAGATTCTCATTTTCCAAGTATGAAAATGGGCGAGATGCTTCATGATTTACTATTGACGATGGGAATTTTACTAGATAATGCGAAGGAAGCTATGTCGTTAACGATGATAAAACAAACGACGCTCTTTCTGCATTATGATGAGGAGGAAGTGATTCTAATTGAAGTGCAGGACACGGGAGTAGGCATGGATGAAGCGTTAATGGAAAAGATTTTTGTGAGAGGATTTTCAACAAAAGGTGGGGCTAGAGGCTATGGATTGGATGCTGTTCAATCAATTGTCAAACAATATGAGGGGCTTGTTGATATACAATCAGAAGTAGGAAACGGAAGTATTTTTCGAATTGAAGTACCTTATAAACGGAGGATTTAGATGATTAAAGTTATCATTGTTGAGGATGACCCTATGGTTGCAATGATTAATCGGCAATTTATTGAGCGGTTTGAACATTTTCGGATTATCGCTTCTGTCGGCAATATTGAAGAACTATGGAGTGTAATTAATAAGAGTGTACCTGATTTAATCTTACTTGATGTTTATTTGCCAGGAGAAACGGGGATTGATTTTTTACAGACTGTACGTCAAAAACAGCTTTCCATACCAATTATTATGATTACAGCAGCTCATGATATACCTACCATTAAGAAATCACTAGAGTATGGGATAATTGATTTCTTAATTAAACCTTTCTCATATGAAAGGTTTGAACTAGCAACAGAAAAATTTCTCCAATACCATTCATTAACTACTAGCTTAGAAGAAACCGATCAAGATACGTTAGATCAAATATTAATAAAAGAGAGAGTTCCTTCCCTTGTAAATCTGGGGTGTAAGGAATTACGTTCAAAAACTCCTAAGGGATTATCCAAAATAACATTAAAAAAAATTCTTCACGCGCTAGTGGAACAAGAGGGGTATTTTTCAACAGCGGATATTGCGAAAGAAGTTGATTTATCACGTATTTCAACAAAGAAGTATTTGCTGTTTTTAAATGAAGTCGGTTATTTAAGTGAAGAATTAAAGTATTTAGCAGTTGGCCGACCAATTACAGTATTTCATGTTGTCCCGGAGAAAGAGCATTTGATCATGTCTTTTAAATAAATGACATTAAAAGTAGCTTGTTACGGAGTTAGAGACAATGAAGTATCGTTTTTTAATCAATTAAATAAGTATAATTTCGAGTTAAGTCTAATTGAAGATTTACTTAAACACGACAATATTGAAACTGCTCGAGGAATGGATGCTGTTTTATTAAGAGGCAACTGTATAGCAGATTTACAAAATATTAAAAAACTAAAAGAATACGGTGTAAAATATTTGTTCACACGTACAGTGGGCTATAATCATATTGAGTTGCAAGCCGCAGCAGATTACGACATGCACGTGGCAAGGGTTCCTTCCTACTCCCCAAATGCCATTGCAGAGCTATCGTTAACACTTGCTATGTCATTATTAAGACATACAACCTATATAACAACAAAAACAGCGAATCAAGACTTCACTGTTGATCGGACGATGTTCAGTAAAGAAATTAGAAACTGTAAAGTCGGAATTATTGGTACTGGTAAAATTGGATTAACGGAAGCAAAACTTTTTAAAGGCCTCGGCGCTGAAGTGCTTGGATATGATATATTCCCAAGTGATACAGCGAAACAAACCGTTACCTTTATGGAATTAGACGATCTATTAAAAGAAAGTGATATCGTAAGTATACACGTCCCGTATATCCCAGGAACAAATGATAAAATGATTGATGCTGAATTCATTTTAAAAATGAAAGATGGAGCCATTCTCATTAACACAGCTCGAGGTGAACTACAAGATAATGAAGCCATTCTTAATGCTCTGCAATCTCATAAACTAGAAGGCTTTGCAACAGATGTATTTGAGAATGAAGAGAAAATATTCTTTCAAAAATTTAATAGCACAACAAAAAAATTAGATCCAACCGTTCAAGCATTACTAGAACTATACCCACGTGTCCTCGTGACACCTCATATGGGATCTAATACAGATGAAGCTCTTACGAATATGATTGAAACAAGCTTCGACAACCTAAATGATATCATTACAAAAAAGCACACAACAAATGCTGTTCCTTTACCGAAAAAACGAGAACCTATTTCTATGAACTGAATGTTAGGTTTGGAGGGGAAATCCATGAATGTATTTCAAATTATTCAGAATACCGTCACTGATATGAATATTCTCGGTGCCATTACTTCAACAATCTTCATTATTTTACTTGGTTTCTTTTGTCGTAAAAAAGGGATTTTTAATGATCAAGTTGGGAAGATGCTATCAAAAGTCGTATTATCCGTTGCTTTACCTGCTCTAGCCTTCACATCTTTTATGATGGACATTAATCAGGAATCCTTAGCTGAAGGAATGAACATTTTGATTTGGGGATTACTTATTTACATTATTTTAATTTTTGTCTCTAGGCCAATGTATCTAAAATTTAAAGGTGACAAGCAAGATACATTACGTGTTTTAACAATTTTCGGTTCAACAACTTTTTTTGGTATTCCTATTGTAGGTGCTATATATGGACCTACAGGTGTCCTATACGCTTCCATTTTTAATATTGGTTACCGAATTTTTCTATACTCGTATGGTTATATCAAGATGAGTGGTATGAAAATGGAAGCAAAAAATATAAAAGAAATGTTTGTAAATCCTATTGTCATTGCGACCTTTCTCGGATTATTCATCTGGGTGTTCCAAGAATATTTACCTCAAGTGGCCGTTGCAACTGCTAATGGAAAAGTATCAAATGTTGCGTTTTTACGAATTGACCGGACTGCCGTGTGGTTATATAAACCGATGACTTATTTATCAGGACTAGCTTCACCACTTGCTTGGCTTTCAATTGGTGCAACACTTGGTGCTGTAAACTTCAAAACAGCGATTACAGATCGGATATCTTTCATCTACAGCATAAACAAAATTGTGCTCATTCCTATTATCAATATTGTATTTCTCGCAATGCTTTCACTAACAGAAATTCTTTCAATGAGCGTTATTTCTGTAGGAGTTGTTGTCATTATGATGGCGACACCAACTGCTACTGTAGCAGCTGCCTATGCAATTAGTTTTGATAAAGATGCGCTGCTTGCTTCTAATGCATCGTTACTTTCTACAATCTGTGCGGTTGTGATGATTCCTGTGTGGATTATCATCATTAATTTAATAAGCGGAACGGGAGTATTTGGATAATTGTGTTATCTCTATCGTGCGATTGATCAGGAAAGATACACCTTGGATATCCAAATTCGTGAAACAAGAGATCATCAAGCAGCCTATATATTAATGAAAAGGCTAGTGAAAGCTTTTGGAGAACCGTCGGTTCTCACAGCAGACAAAGATCCCGCCCTACTTTGTGCACTCAAAAAACTGAAAAATAACGATTTTTACGTGCATACGAAACATTGTACCGTTAAGCATTTCAATAATCTCATCGAACAGGACCATAGACATATCAAGCGATGTTTTGCCAAATCCGCAGGTTTTCAAAGTCTTCGCCATGCTTCAGGTACCTTGAAAGGAATCGAAACGATTCCTGCTATGTACGTTGAAAAACTGCATCAGTAAATGGGAAAAGAAAATACATTAGAAGAACTAGCTTATGAAAAGATTTTAGAGGGCATCACTTCAAAAAAATATGCTGCTAAAATGCATTTAAAAGAAAGTCATTTGTGTCATGAATTACAAATGAGCAGAACACCTATTAGAAGAGCATTAAGTCGTTTGGGATCAGAAGGAATACTAAGTTATCAAATTAATCATGGAATGGTTGTAAATGATATTTTCTTTACTACTCAGGATATAGTTAGCGCACTAGAAATCCGTCTTATATTTACAGAAGTATGTATCAAAAAGGCAAAACAAAAAAACATTACATTTGATACCGTTAAATTAAGAGATTTAATAAATCAACAACAAATTGCTTTAGATAATGAAGATGCGCATGCTTATTATCAAGCTGTATTTGAAAGTATTCATCTCGTATTTGTTGCTACAAATAACAATTTAATGTATGAATTTACGGCTATATTAGAAAAAAGACTGTCTATTGCATCATTAAAACCAACTTTCGAAAAGAGAAAACATTTTCTTCAAGTAGAAATTAATTCTATGCATCTTTTTATTGATTTATTGTCAAATAGAGAATATGATAAGGCAATCGAATGCTATAGAGAACTTACCTTAAATGCTATAACATCAGTTGTATTATAAGTGAAAGTAGGGGTAGTTCAAAAAACGCTCACTATAATAGGGGCTTCATTATTATTAGGTGGAATTGTAATTTTCTTCATACTTAGATCTATTATTAACCCATTAAGACAATTGGTTATTTCAGCTCAAAGAATTAGCCAGGGATCTTTAACTGAGAAAATAGATATTCGTTCAAAGGATGAACTTGGTTAAATGGCAGAGTCGTTACGTAATATTATTTCTCAAATTAACACATCTGCAGGACATGTAGCTGCTTCTTCTGAGGAATTAACTGCAAGCGTAGAACAAGCAAGTGTTGCGACAGAACAAATTACAAGAGAGATGGAAGAAATCTCGATTAGTGCAGAAGTTCAATATAATGAAGTGGAGTCTGGAGCTAAATTAATTGGTGAAGTAACACGAAATATTCAATACGTAGCTACTAATACTTCTGAAGTATCGGCTTCATCTATATACACAAAACAAAAAGCCAATGAGGGTGAACAATTAGTAGAACAAACTGTAACACAAATGCATTCTATACATCAATCTGTTTCACAATCCGATAATGTAATTAAATTATTAGATAAGAAATCAAAGCAAATCGGAAGTATATTAGAAGCGATTCAAAATATTGCGGAACAAACAAATTTATTAGCATTGAATGCAGCTAGAGCAGGAGAACAGGGACGAGGATTTGCAATTGTTGCCGATGAAGTTAGGAAGTTGGCGGAGCAATCATCCGAATCTTCAATGGAAATTGGAAGTTTAATTAATGAAATACAAGCAGACGTACATGAGACTGTAAAAGCTATGAATGAAGTAGGAGTAGAAGTATAGATGGCTGTAAAAGAGAATTCTTCAAGTGTGCAAACGATAGCAGGCTCATCTGAGGAACAACATGCTTCTATGGAAGAGATAAACTCTTCAGCAATACAATTAGCACAGATGGCGGAAGAACTTCAAGAGTTAATTGGTGGATTTAAGATATAAATGAAAAAAATCAGCTTATTATTATCTGGTATTGCTTTTATTGGGGCGTTAACGGTGGGAATTTCTCAGTATTCTAAAACAGATCAGCTTGCTACACATGGACATTACCCTGCTCCTTCATATAGTGTTGGCGATCATGGTGGTGCACCACAACAAATTTAAATGGGGGAGTATATAATGAGTGTTTCATTAAAAGAAAATGAGCAATTAACCTCTCTATTGAACGACTGGTATCGATCTATGCTATCTCAACAAGTTGTAAAAGCTACTAATCTAAAAAAGAATATTGATGAAAAGATTAGTAAGTTAAGCATTGAGCCGAATCAAGAACGTCAGGATCAAAATTTGTTACTGTATTACTCACTACTTGAATTTCGTTACACTGTCTTAACAGATAGCCTTGGTATTCAAAAAAATAGTTTTGATCCTATTAGCGATTATGATATGCCTACAGACCATTTTCTACGCTTCTATTATCACTTTTTTAAATCCATTCATTCCACTTTTATATCAAATTATACTGAGGCAGAGGAACAGTATAAACTGGCAGAAAAGATATTAGTAGATATACCAGATGAAATTGAACATGCTGAATTCTACTATAGAATTTCCACTTTTTATCATCATACCTATAACATGGTCGCTTCTATTGAATACGCAAATAAATCGAGAGCAATCTTTTCGAAGTATGAAGGTTATGAAGTAAAAACAGCTTTTTGTAATAGCTTACTAGGTGGCTGCTGTATCTATTTAAAGCAGTACGAACAAGCAGAAGAATATCTACATTCTGCAATTGATTTACTAAAAAAGAATAAGGAAGAAGATTCCTTGTTATATGTAAGAAGCACTATGGGGTGGCTCTATTCTGATCAAAGCATGTCTATTTTAGCTATTCGTCATCTTTCAGAAGTAACGGATAAAATCCCTACACACTTTAAGGCTATCTTCCTTCAAGCTAAGGAACATTATAAATTAGGGGAACAATTGATAGCTAGCAAACTCATTGATAAGGGATTAAAGATTTGCAGAGAAATTCATAACGAAGAATATATACATCACTTCTTTATTTTAAAAAGATTAAACGAAAACATTCCATTGGAAGAATTAGAAAAAATCATTCGAGAAGGAATCTTATACTTTGAGAAAGAAGAGTTATGGGAATATGTTGTCGAATACGCTGAATTATTTGCTACAAAATGTAGACAATTAGAGAATCACAAAAAAGTAAGTGACTATTTCCAGATTTGTTATCAAGCAAGACGAAAATCAATTGAAAAAGGAGTGTCAAAATAAATGATAATAGGAGTTGATTTTATGAACAAAATTGATAACTTTTTTGAATCATCACTAAGTACATGCAAAACGTTACAATTAAGTCTAATCCCCAATTTTCCTGGTATTGAAGAAACTGAAAATCACAAATTAGTTTCTTATAATCTAAAGGAAACTGTTTCTGGTTATCTATTAGAATTAAACTTAGAAAACCTAGAAACGAATGAACAATATACTTTTACGTACAATGATATTCAAAAAATTGAAGGCCATGGTAGTTCAACATACCACAAATATTATATTTACTGTCTAAACAGACGACTATATAATGAAGAACATAGCGATAAGCTGCTAGATGGCAGAAGTCTAGATATTTCATACGAAGATAACTCTTATGTTGATACATATAGAATCATGATTTCGAAATAAGTGTCAAAGAGGGAGAGCGGGGCATTTAAACAAACGTCCGACTCCTGTGAAGGTGGTCGTGTACTAAATGGATTCTATGAAGCTAAAAGTACAGTAGACTATGACGGTGTGTATAAAGGACGAGCAGTGGCATTTGAAGCGAAGTCTACAAATGAGATAAATCGATTTGATTTAAAGAACATCGCACAGCATCAATTGGATTACTTAGAGAAGGCGGAGGAAATGGGGGCTGTTTGTTTCTTCCTTATAGAGTTCAGCAGGGACAAGTCAATATTCGTGGTACTACCATTAGTCATTCAGTCATATGTAAGGATGTCGCAACAGCCAAAAGGAAAGAAGTCCATACCAAGAGCAGACTTTGATATTTATGGGTACCTAGTAGAACAGAATGAACGAGCACGAGTGGATTAAATGTTTGATGGCATGATTCAATTTGATGAGGACCATAAGAGAGTAGCAATTAACATTGAAGTAACAAAAGAGAAGCTGGCCAACAAGAAACGTAAGTTATTAAAGGCTTGAATGGATAAGGGAACCATGCAGAGTGGATGGTGGGGGCCACTCTGCATGGTTCCCTTATTTAACAATGAGATAGCAAAATTTCACGTACCTTATATAATGTTAAAAAAACAAATCCAGAAATAGGTGGTGAGTATTCTTAAAGAGTACCGTACATTAAAGGTTCGTTTTGAAATTGAAACAGAGCGAGAACAGGAAGAGATTGGCTTGTTTCCAGAAATACGTAATACAAGACGTGTGAGTAATATTAAGTTTAAGCAAATAGATAAGGCTTTACAAAACGTTCTTGATTATGACGAAGCTGGAATAATTAAGATGAAGTACCTAAATGGAGAAAAGCTAAAAGATATTTTTATATACAAAGAGTTATCAATTAAAAGAGAGCATTTCTACAATAAGAAAAAGAATGCAATTCGATTGATTGCTACGTCGTTGAGGATGATTTGAATGAAAAATTTAGGAAAAACATTTCTAGCAGGTATTGCTTTATCAAGCGGACTTCTTTTTGGTACTTCTGATGCGTTTGCAATGGATTCAAAAAGCGATAACGGTATAGTTTTTCATACTGATTCTAATACTTATGGTTGGGGCGCTACATCTATTGATGTAGAAGGAGATGTACCTTATCGTAATAGTTTAATTGAATTAGTTAGAAAAGACGGAACTGTAGTACAACGTCATGATATTGGCGCGGGTCATTTTTATAAGCAATTGCCACTAGATGGAGTTTCACCAGGATATTATGATGTAGTAGTATCATCAGATACAGGTGGCTATCATCGAACAGGCGAATTAAAAGGTTACCTAAAAGTAAGATTATAATTGCCAGAGGAGAACAAAAAAAGACTGTTTACACTGTTTTTATTATGTGTATCCTTAGCTATAACCTTAGTATCTAAAAAAATGGGGTACTTTAATATCGCAGGTATAGGTATTCTGTTCGGGTTTGCTGTTATGTTAGCATCAATTGTTGAAAGTATCAGAGATAAGAAGAAAGCCAAGAAACAGAATGAGAATTAGATGTTTATTTATTACACTTTACTAAATAAACATTCTTTATTCTTAGAAGAGGTGGAAACTTTGCAACCCCTAATATCAATTATCCTTACCAGTTATAATAAGCCATCATTAATTAATCAAGTCATTGAAAGTATTCTAATGCAAACTTATAAAGAATGGGAACTGTTTATTATGGATGACAACTCCTATCCAGAAACGATAAATGTCATAAAAAATTATCTAAATGACCCTCGAATTACTTATAAGAATAGTTTTATACAAGATAATGAGAGATATAAAACCACCAGATATGCAACACTTATCAATGAGGCACTTCCATTAACCCGTGGGGATTATATTTGCTATTTAACGGATGATACTATATACCTTCCAAATAGATTAGCTGAAATGTTATCTTTCTTGGAGAAACATCCTGAAATTGATGTAGTGTACTCTTCTCAATACGTAAAATATGTTGATTATAACCTACAATCTAGAAATGAATTTGTGAGAGAAGCTTCGAAAATTTTATATACAGCTGCTAATGTTGTAGACCACTGTTCAGTTATGCATACTAGAAGAATATTATTAAAGGTCTATGAAAAGTACTGTGAATATTGGGATACAAATCCTTTATATTGGTTTGTTGGAGATGCAATGTTTTGGAAACGCCTAAATACATTCCAACCTTTTTATCCCATTAGCCAAGTCCTCGATATTACTTTTAAAACACCATTCTCTTTTCAAAACCTATATGCTAACCTCCCTTCTAAAGATTTAAATGGTATTTTGTTTAGTAATTCACACGGTGAAGTATTTTTAATTGATAACTTTAAACGCAGGTTTATTTCGAAAGACATGCTTTCCTACTTCAAATATACTCAAAATGAAATTGTCTTAATCCCCAATCCATTTATCTACAAATATACAGAAGGTCCTCCCATAACCTCTACAGAGTCAATTCCAAATCTACGGGTTGTACAAAATGAAAAAGGAGAGTTATTTTATATAGAAAATAACCAAAAGCGACCATTTATTAATACCATGGCATTTCGCAAATTTAAATTTTCAATTCAGGAAATTATTAAAGTTTCACGACGTAGTTTAGATCAATTTTCAGATGGACCACCTATTTATCCAAATGTATCTAATTACACGATTCTTCCAGAAGGTAAAGTATTTATCTATCATCATAATTATTTCATCATGACAGATTACATGCTTCATCCTATAGATAAAGACATATTGCAAAAACTGTATTTATTAAAAAAATGTATACCGATTTCAAAGACCAGTTTATCCTATTTTAAGATTGGCCCTCCTATTTCATCCTATCCCTCTTATCTGGCAGAAAAATACTTAGAATAGATGACAAGTTACAATAAGCCTACGTTTGTTGAAAAGTCAATATTAAGTGTATTAAACCAAACTTTTCAAGATTTTGAACTTTTTATAATGGATGATGCTTCTAATGAAATGACCCAGAAGGTTATTCGACCATTCATAAATAAGGAAAATGTACATTTTTATAAAAGTAATGTGGCTCATATTTCTGAAAGGACAAAAAAAGTCAGATATGCTGCTTTAATTAATGAGGCACTTAAGCATGCTAAAGGGGAATATATAACTTATATTACAGATGATAATCAATATGAAGAAGAACGTCTTAAAAAGATGTCTAGTTATCTTGATGAGAATAAAGATGTTCAAATTATTTACTCTGCATCAAAAACGATTCATATAGATGAATTAGATATACCTATTAAAACGGTTGAAAGACCTGCAAAAAAAATTACGAATAATGCTCCATGTACCATTGATCATTGTTCTATTATGCATAGAGCATCTGTTTTACCAATTCTTGAAAAAAGGTGGAATTCTTACTGGGATGAAGATCCTCAGTTTTATCGGATAGGAGATGCGCGCTTTTTTTGGAGATTAAATCACTATTGGGATTTTTATCCCTTAGATGAAATTTTAGATATTAATTATATTACTCCTCATTCAATACATGCGCAGTTATTTGCCGAAGAAAAAAATGAATTTGTACAATTATTACCACCACAAAGAACATGTAAAGAATTAAGAGAAGACCTAAGAAGAAAAAGAGGGTGATTGAGTGATATTTATTTGAAAAATTACTGGTTATTAAATTTAGAGTATATAAATGTTTTTTCAGAGTTAAAGCATTATAACATTCCATTACCATTACTGAGTAATTTTTATCAATATTTAGATGAAGATATAAAAAATAAAATGAAAGATAATAATTTTTATAAGCAACTTTCATTTGAGCCCATAGAGGAAACGCAGTTACAGTTAGAGTTTGAAAAAATAATGTCTTCATTTCAATCAAAAATAAAAAGAAAGAATCGAAATGGAGCAATCCTTCTAAATTCAGATTATCTCCGTTTTTCAGTAAGTAACTTTACCCACTTTAATCCAAATCAAACAAAGATATTAACAAGATCAAAAAAGACAGAACTTTATGGTCTTCCTACAGTTTGTGCACCAGATTATATAAATAAAGTCGCTAATACTTCACATGTTTTTATAGAAAAAGCTAAACAAATCTTTTTAGAGTTTAGTAAGCACCCACTATTTTCAAATATGTTTTTTCAAAAAAAATTACTCAACGACCTTCCTATCATGATCGAGAAACTTATTATGGTTCATTTTATTTTTAAAGAACAAGATATTTCTGGTGTGATTGTTGGTACTACGGAAGATATAACAAGTAGAGCTCTTACTTTTCTTTCTAGTATTGAGGGTATACCAAGTTATTGTCTTCAGCACGGTGCAATAATGGGAGAAGAAGCATACTTTCCGATTTTCGCAACAAAACAGGTTGTATATGGGAAATATGAAGAAGATTGGTACCTTCAAAAAGGAGTCAGTGAATCTCAAATTGAGGTATTAGGGCACCCCAGATATGATGAGATCTTTGATAGAGTATATATGGATAAGAAGAATATTTTTAATAAATTAAAAATAGACCCCTCTACAAAAGTGATTTTTATTGCAACTCAGCCATTTAAAACTTCATTTTATATCGAACTGACAGAAAAGTTAGTGAAAGACAAAAATATTACGGTTATTATAAAGCCTCATCCTTGGGAAAAAGGGCGTAACCTAGTGGGAGAATATATTAGATTAAGTAACGTTTATCCTAATGTTAAGTATATAACAAATGAAGTAAACATGTATGATGTTATTTTACATGCAAATCTTGTGGTTATCTCGAATTCAACAGTAGGGTTAGAGGCAATGTTATTAGATATACCTGTAGTTGTTTATAAATCATTATTAGAGGAAAGGGATTATAAATATTACGATACATTAGATTGGCTTGTCAATCATTCTATGGAGGATATGATTAGCACGATTAAAAAGGTTCTAAATGATCCTTTACAATTGAATTTAGCAAAAGAATTAAGAAGTAAATTTATTAATGAAAACTATCCACAAGAAGCATGCACGAAAAGATTGATAAATTTAATTCATAGTGAAAAAGATTAAATGTTTTTTAAAGATAAAAACGTTTTAATTATTGGTGGAACAGGAACAATTGGAAAAAGCATTCTTTCTAATGTTCTAAAGGAAAAGCCAAAAGTGGTAAGGGTTTTTAGTAGAAGTGAATATAATCAATTTTTATTACAAGAAGAATTCAGGGGTGAAAATCAAAATATTCGTTATTTAATTGGGGATATTCGCAATTATGATCGAGTGTTTAGTGCGATGGAAAATATTGATTATGTGTTTCATGTGGCCGCAATGAAGCATGTTTCTTTTTGTGAATATAATCCGTTTGAAGCAGTTCTGACCAATATTTTTGGAACACAAAATGTAATAAAAGCGGCAATTGCTCAGAAAGTAAAAAAGGTGATTTTTACGAGTTCTGATAAAGCAATTTCACCAACAAATAATTACGGTGCAACAAAATTGACTGCTGAAAGGTTGATTACATCAGCGGAATATTCAAAAGGTTCAAGTGAAACGATATTTGCTAGTGTTCGTTTCGGAAATGTTATGGGGTCAAGAGGTTCTGTCATTCCTTTATTCGAAAATCAAATTAAACAAAACCAAAAAATAACCGTAACGGATCTTAGTATGAGTAGATTTATGATGACACTTAACCAAGCTACTATGTTAACAATTGAAGCGATGAAAATAGCAAAGGGTGGTGAAACTTTTATATTAAAAATGCCAGTTATTTTATTAAACCATTTAAGTGAAGTGATGATAGAAGAAGTCACAAAGCTATATGGTTTGCCCAAGGAGAATATTAAAATTGAAGAAATTGGGTTAAAACCTGGTGAAAAAATGTATGAAGAACTTATGACACATGATGAATCTTTACAGGCTTTTGAATTACCAGATATGTTTATCATTCCTAGCCCATTAAAAAAGGGTACTCAATATGAAAATGCAAAAAGGGCGAAGGCAGGGTTTTACCGTTCTGATCATCAAAATGCAATTACAAAAGAAGAGCTTAGAAATTTAATATTAAACCAGCAACTACTAACTGGAGGAGAGAAACTATGAATGAAAATATTAGTAACTGGTGGTGCGGGTTTTATTGGTAGGTGGGTTGTAAAGAGATTATTGCAGGATAAGCATGAAGTATGGATAATAGACAACTTAGCAAATTCAACTACTGCAAATATTACCGAGTTTGCACACGATCTAAATTTAAAGCAATGCATTCAAGGAGATATTAAAGACAAAAAATTAGTTGCTCAATTGTTTGAAAATAATTCATTTGACCTTTGTTATCATTTAGCAGCGAGTATCAATGTTCAAGACAGTATAGATGATGCCAGAACAACTTTTGAAAATGATACAATAGGTACTTTTAATTTGTTAGAACAATGTCTTAAGTATCATGTCAAAATGGTCTTTATGAGTACGTGTATGGTATATGATAAAGCTACTAATATACAAGGGATATCAGAATTAGACCCGATTAAACCAGCTTCTCCATATGCTGGATCAAAAATTGCTGCTGAAAACATGGTTTTATCTTACTATTATGCTTATAAGCTACCTGTAGTAGTTATTCGCCCATTTAATACGTATGGCCCATTCCAGAAAACAGGTGGTGAAGGTGGAGTTGTTGCCATTTTTATAAATAATAAATTAGCTAATGTACCACTAAATATTTATGGGGACGGAAAACAAACGAGGGACCTTTTATACGTTGAAGATTGTGCAGATTTTGTTGTGGCAGCAGGATACTCTGCAAAAGCAAATGGTCATATTATCAATGCTGGAACAGGACAAGATATATCCATTAATAAATTAGCAGAATTGATTTCGGGAAATAAAGTAAGTATTCAACATGTAACTCATATCCATCCACAAAGTGAAATTCAAAAATTATTATGTGACTATGAAAAAGCAAAAACAATATTAAACTGGGAGCCGAAAGTTTCTTTAGAAGACGGAGTTATTAAAACAGAAGAGTGGATCAAATCTTTAAAAATTATCCCTAAGGAGAAAGAGTAAATGGTAAGAGAAATTCTCGCTATGCACGGAGGGAAGCCTGTTAGAGAAAAATATTTACCATATGGTCAGCAACAAATTGATGAATGTGACATTCAAGCTGTTGTGGATGTATTAAAAGGGGATTTTTTAACAACAGGACCAAGCGTTCAACAGTTTGAGGAGGCTATAGCGAAATATACGGGAGCAAAATACGCTGTTTCTTTTTCAAATGGTACAGCTGCATTGCATGCTGCCTGCTATGCAGCTGGCATAACTGAGGGAGATGAGGTAATTACAACTCCAATGACATTTGTAGCAAGTGCAAATTGTATTTTATACCAGGGGGGAAAGCCGGTATTCGCCGATATTGACAATGAAACATATAACATTAGTCCTAAATCTATAGAGGAAAAGATTACAAACAAAACAAAAGCCATTATTCCCGTACACTTTACTGGACAGCCTGTAGAATTAGATGCAATACAAAAAATAGCAAAAGAAAATAATTTGATTATCATTGAAGATGCAGCCCACGCATTAGGAGCCACATATAAAAATAAAAAGATTGGTTCTATTGGTGATATGACAATGTTTAGTTTCCATCCGGTGAAACATATTACTACCGGAGAGGGTGGAGTAATTACCACAAATAATCCTCTGTTTTATGAAAAACTTGTTCAATTCCGTACGCATGGAATTGAAAGGAATCCTCAAAAACTTCTTGAAAATCATGGGCCTTGGTATTATGAAATGCAATTCTTAGGTTACAACTACAGATTAACGGATATACAAGCTGCTCTTGGTTTATCACAGTTAAGTAAATTAGACTCTTTTATTAAGATTCGAAAGAAATATGTAGACATCTATAATAAAGAATTTAGTTGTTTATCTGAAATTACAATACCAAAGCAATTGCCTCAAACCGATTCAAGTTGGCACCTTTATATTATTCGTTTAAATACTAAATTATTAAAATGTAATCGAAAAGAAATTTACGAGGCATTACAAAGAGAAAATATTGGTGTGAATGTGCACTATATACCCGTACATTTACAACCGTTTTATCAAAAATTAGGTTATGGAAAAGGTATTTGTCCGCAAGCAGAAAACACATATGAGGAAATTATTACGCTGCCTCTATTTCCTAAGATGACAGAAGCTGATGTGTGGGATGTAATACAAGCTGTGGGAAAAGTTTTTTCGTTTTATAGAGTTACTAAAAATTAAATGAAAGGGGTGTTATTAAAATTGCAAAACCAAAAATTATTAAGAGCAGTTACAAAAGTTGATATTAGAAAAGGAGAGATTATTACAGCTAATAAAGTAACTATGAAATTAGATGTTGTAGAAAACGCGCTGAACGAGCTTGAAGCAGAGGAATTATTACCTCAGGTAGCTCTATATAATTTGTCTGCAGGTACCCCATTAACAAAAGAGGTTATTGAGCCTCCAAAGGTAGTAATAATTGTACTTTGCCGGTTAAAATCTACTAGGTTACCTTTAAAGGCAATATTGCCAATACACGGAGTTCCTTCCATTGAACGATGTCTTATAAATACATTAGCTATTCCAGGAAAACACCAGGTCATACTTGCTACTTCAGATATTGCACAAGATGACCCTTTGGAAAAATTTAATTTAGACGGGAAAGTTAAAATTTTTAGAGGTGATCCAGAAAATACCGCTGATCGCATGTTCCAAGCTGCAAAACAAGAAAATGCAAACATTGTCATACGGATTACCGGAGATTGTCCCGCTGTGTCACCAGAAATTAATAATTTTTTACTAGATGAACATCTGAAAAGCGGTGCAGATTATACACAGGCAGAGTTAAGTACGTTATCTGTCGGAACAGCAGGCGATGTAGAGGCAATCGAACGACTACTACAAACCCCAAAACCTTTAACCTATGCAGAATACCTTCCGTTTTATTTTATTAATAATCCACATTTATTCCGGGTCAATATAGTGAAACTCCCTCCACCATTTTGTTACCCTACTTGGAGGTTAACATTAGATGAACAACCAGATTTAGATATGTTTAATGAACTTTATAAAAATTTAAATGTAAAATATAAACCTTTATTTTTTCATCAGATAAAAGATTACATCCTTCGAAATCCTGAACTTATTCAAATTAATAGTCATGTGAAATTGAAATGGGCAAATCAACAATCATTAGTAGATGAGCTAAATAAAGAAACAAAATTATAATTGTTTGAGAAAAAAATTGCCTTTCGTGCCGACGCATCTATTGAAATAGGTACTGGTCATATTATGCGTTGTTTAGCACTAGCCGATGAATTACGGAATAAAGGTGCTCAAGTATATTTCATTTGTCGTAAACTACAAGGTGATTTGTATCAATATATCTTAAATAAAGGATTTCATGTGTGTTTATTAGATGCAGATGGTGAAAATACGAATTTCTTAAGTACAGAACACGGGAGTTATTTAAATTGGCTAAAATATCATTGGTTTGTTGATGTACAACAGACCAATGATATCTTGTCACAACTTCCCAATTTTGATTGGTTAATTGTTGATCATTATGGATTAGATAATAAGTGGGAGTCTGCTTTAAGAAAAAATGTAAGAAAAATAATGGTAATCGATGATCTTGCAAATCGAATGCACGACTGTGATTTGTTACTAGATCAAAATTTATACGATAACCTTAATGGTCGCTATAAAGATTTAATACCAGAGCACTCATTAGTAAAGTTGGGACCTAAATACGTTATATTGCGGCCGGAGTTTCATGCCGCTAAGAAATTTTCACGAAAAAGAACAGGAGAAATTGAGAGGATCTTTATTTTTTTTGGTGGGCATGATGTAACAAATGAGACATTAAAAACGTTAAGAGCCTTACAAAATATAAATAAAGCTAACTTAAAAATAGACGTTGTGGTAGGGAGCCAAAATCCG
This sequence comes from Bacillus toyonensis, assembly GCA_046112185.1. Classification (GTDB taxonomy): domain Bacteria; phylum Bacillota; class Bacilli; order Bacillales; family Bacillaceae_G; genus Bacillus_A; species Bacillus_A toyonensis_A. Next base: position 72,424 of record CP170574.1, read on the forward strand.
CATAAAGAGGAGATTCAAACTTATTGTAAGAGTGTTTCTAACGCTTCATATTATTGTCAAATAGAGAATATGGAAGAGCTTCTCGTACGAGCGGATTTAGGGATAGGAGCTGGGGGCACAACTACATGGGAACGATGCTTTCTTGGATTACCTTCTATAACAATTACAACTGCCCAAAATCAAATCGAAGTAACCAAGACTGTAGCGAGGCTTGGAGCTACATGGAATATTGGTACAGCTGAAAGTGTTACGGATAAAGCAATTACGAAATGCCTAAACAAACTTTTATCAGATTCTAAAATAGTAAAAGAAATGTCTAATAAAGCTCTTTCTATACAGTGTGCGAGTAATTCATATGAAATAGCAAAAATTATTTTAGGAGGATAGATGTTAAATATTAGGAATTTTCAATTGGAAAGGTTAGAAAAGAAAGATTTAGAACTTATTTTACAGTGGCGGAATACAAAAGAAATTCGCTCGGTTATGTATGAAGATCATCAAATAACAATAGACGAACATTTAAAGTGGTACGAAAAACTAGTAGTGGATGATACAAAAGTTGCAAGACTATTAACATATAAAGAAAAACCAATTGGATTTGTTAATTTTACAAAAATAGATGAAATGAATCAGACATGTTATTGGGGATTCTATATAGGTGAAAAACAAAGCGTAAAAGGTGCTGGAACTGTATTAGGTTTATTAGCATTAGACTGTATTTTTGAAACGAAAGACATACACAAAGTGTGCGCAGAAATAATAGAATCAAACCGTATTAGTTTAAACTTTCATCAGAAACTTGGGTTCCAAGAAGATGGAAGATATGAAAACTATATTTATAGGAATGATGATTATATTGATGTCATTATAATGACCCTGTCTCATGAACAATGGACGGAAAGGAAAGAAGCTATAAAAAAAGAACTTGAAGGTGAAAAAAATGAGTAAGTGAAAAAAATGAGTAATGTATATATCGGAGGTAGAGAGATTGGTAATAGCTTGCCACCATTTATTATTGCAGAAATGTCAGGGAATCATAATCAATCATTAGATAGGGCGTTGCAAATTGTAGAGGCAGCTGCGGAGGCTGGGGCACAAGGTTTTAAAATTCAAACATATACACCAGATACAATGACTTTAAATATAGAAAATGGTGATTTTTTAATTCACGATACAAAAAGTTTATGGAAGGGTAAATCACTTTATAATTTATATAAAGAAGCTTATACACCATGGGAGTGGCATAAACCAATTTTTGATCGCTGTATAGAGCTAGGAATGATACCATTTAGTACGCCGTTTGATGAAACAGCTGTAGAATTTCTAGAGTCATTAAATGTTTTATGTTATAAAATTGCATCTTTTGAAAATACCGATATTCCCCTCATACGTAAAGTAGCCGCAACAGGAAAACCAATAATCATTTCGACAGGTATGGCTTCGATAGCTGAACTAGATGAAACAGTAAGAGCTGCGAGAGAAGAGGGGTGTAAAGAATTAATTCTATTAAAATGTACAAGTACGTATCCTGCATCTCCAAAATCTACAAATATAGTTACCATACCTCATATGAAGGAGTTATTTAAATGTGAGGTAGGTTTATCTGATCATACACAGGGAGTAGGTGTATCTGTAGCGAGTGTCGCTTTGGGAGCCACAGTAATTGAGAAACATTTAACGCTCTCAAGATCGGATGGAGGAATTGACGCTAAATTCTCAATGGAACCAGCTGAATTTAAATTATTAGTAAGCGAAACTGAAAAAGCATGGGAATCTTTGGGGAATGTATATTATGGCCCTACTGATATAGAAAAAGATTCTTTAAAATTTAGAAGATCATTATATGTAGTAGAAAACATAAAGGCGGGGGAAGTCTTTACAAATGAAAATATTAAAGCTATTAGACCAGGGAATGGTTTATTGCCAAAACACTTATCCAAATTTATTGGAAAGAAAGCTAGTAGGGATATCGAAAAAGGAACACCTATTTCATGGGATTTAATTTGAGTGCGTTCGGGTGAAAAATCAAGAAGAACAGGCTCAAGCGGGGGCATCGTTCTTTTTCCTAAAATAAAAGATGATGATAAGAATCATGTGATATGTTTCAAACAAATTGAACGGACATTGCAAAATTCGTTTGATACAGATCAGCAGCAGATTATTGAGTTGAAGTATTTGGGGAATGAGAAAGTCAAAGATTCCTATGTTTATAATGAGTTGATGATGAGACGCGATAACTTTTATGAGAATAAAAAAGTAGCTATCCGTTTGATAGCTACTGCTTTGGGGATTATATAAATGGGAAAAATAAAGAAGTTTGCGGGAATGGCCTTAGTAGGCGCAATTGGATTAAGTGGTTTAAATTTATTTGGTGCAACAACTGCCAGCGCTGCAGAGTACGAGTCATCATTAAATTCAAAGCAATTCATAAACATTTCTAGTCCACAGTTACAAATCAACAACTTACAAGAAAACATTAATGCTCGGACTAGTGCTAAAATTGTAGGGAAAAATATTCAACTTGAAATTTATAATTTGGAAAACCCCTTTAATACACAATTCTACAAAAAAGTGTTATGGTCTTTTGATGCGGATCATCCATCTGGATCAGAAGAATCGCCTTCATACTTTCATTATGTAAATACAAAATCAAGCAGTTCAAAACTTAATTATACCAAAGCTAGCTTACCATTATGGAAGTATCCAGAAATAAAAGAAGATGCTACAATTTACGGCTATGTTCAAGCAAAAAATGGACTCTATTATCCAGCTGGATCAACACAAGTTACTAAATAAATGTCTTATTACTACTGTAATCATTGTAAGGATTACAAAAAGAAATATCATGATTGTCATAGAAGCAGTAAGAGTTATGAAAAATGTGATGAAAAACCATGGTTTAATGTAAAAGTGAATTGTTGTTCTGATGATAACGGATACAATCTTGTAAGAGCATCTGCTTTTAGAGCTGTGAGCACAGTTAATCAGAATGTGCCAGCAAATACATTTGTTAAAGTTTTATTCCAAAATGAACAATTTGATTTAGCGAATGAATATAACCCTGCAACATCCATTTTTATACCAAAGACAAGAGGCGTTTACTCTGTTATTGGAACAATTGCGTTCATTCCCAATAATCTAAACGCAAACTATAGAGCGCGGGTAGAAATTCGAGTTAATGGAAATCCGGCAATTGCAATAGATAATGATTTTTTTGGTCCAATAAACTTTGCTAATGTTGTAGCTGTTTCATCAATAATTCAATTGAATGCAGGGGATGTAGTTGAGGTTTTTGCACAAAGTAGCGTAGCTGGAGTTATTTCAAATGTAGAAAATAGTACGCATTTTGAAGCTGCAAGATTCCCGTCTCCAAAAGAATAAATGCATTATATAATTTATGGGATTATGATATTAGGAAGAGGGAATAAATTTATGAATACACAAGCTGCAAAAATAGCTGCAGAAACAGCTGCTCGAAATGCTTGGATTACAACGATAGTTACGTTAATTGCTTTGCTTATTACGAGTGGGATATCAATTTGGTCAGTTATGAGAAATAGTAGAATTACTAAGGAATTAGGAGAAAAGAATCTGGATTCTTTAGAGCAGAAAAGATATATAGATGCTATAAGCGCAGAAAGAATAAAATGGATAAATATTATGAGAGATAAGTTTAGTGAGTGTATTAAACTTATTTACACGCAAATGAATGAATTTAACAGATGGAAGGAATTGGTTTTTGATGAAAGTGTTCGAGATGAATTTAGGAATCGAGCGATTGAACTTACGTACGTAAATAATCAGATAGTATTATTGTTAAACACAACTGAACCTATTTCTGGAAAAATTATAAATTTACAATATAAAATCTCGAATCATTTAAGATCAAAGGATAATATTCCTGATTTTGAATATAAAAATTGGTCAGTATTAGCGGCAGACTTAACTTATTTTCATCAAGTGGTACTTAAAGCAGAATGGAAAAGAGTAAAGAAAGAGAACAAAAAAGGGGAAGAGATTAGTGATGAAGAGATGAATTATATATACAGAAGTAGCTAAATGTATGTTAGAAAAGATCCTAAATTCGCAAATGTGACTTATTATATGGATGGGAAATTAAAAGAATATTGTGGTGAAAAGAGTACTGTTAAAGACATTACTTTTAAACAATGTGAAGAATTTATTGAAAAAGTAACGCAAGATCATTCGGAAGAAGAGTTATCTCTTTTAGAGGATAGTCTAGAAATAGAGACAGATATGTATAAGCAATCTGGCTTTAAACAAACGACATTGAGTATATGGAGTTCAATTCTTGTGGGTACAACAGTAGCCATTTTTACTTTCTATAATACATATGTTCAGACTTTGTTTAATGTATTTGGGAAATCTGTTATAGATAATAGTAAGAACAAAGAAAATGCAATTAATGAAATGCAAAAGGTATATAATGTATCCTTTGATATTTCATTAAATTAGATGGTGAAATATGATGCTTGGTTAACCAAAGAAGGGTTAGTAAAAATAGAAGGATGGGCAAGAGATGGACTTACAGAAGAACAAATTGCTCACAATATAGGAATTAAGAGACAAACCTTGTACGAATGGAAAAAACGATTTTCTGTCATTTCTTACGCCTTAAAAAGAGGAAAAGAAGTTGTTGACCGTGAAGTGGAGAATGCTTTATTAAAGCGTGCGCTTGGTTATACGTATGAAGAAGTAACTGTAGAAAGACAGCGGATTACGGAAGATCACTTTCAGAGCATTGAGACGCGTCGTGTGAAGCGACAAGTTCCACCAGATACAAAACAGCTCTCATATTTTGGTTAAATGAGTAAAGTTATTGTATTTCCCTATAAGCCACAACTTCGGCAAAAACTCTTTCATTTTACAACTACAGATAAAAAATATTGGGCTGATGAAGTTTTATATGGTGGTGCGGCAGGTGATGGGAAGTCTGCTGCAATTGTAGGTGATGCCTTTAAGAATGCAGTAAAGTATCCAGGCATTAATATCTTGGTGCTACGTCGTACATTAGGTGAGCTAGAAGGCTCTATATTATTAAAGATGCTTGAATGGTATCCACGTGAGATATGCAAATACAATGCTTCTAAACACGTATGGGAAATTAAAGTAGGGAATACGATTTCTCGTATCTGGTGTGGTTATTGTGAGCAAGAAAATGATGTATATCGTTATCAAGGAAAAGAGTTTGAGATCATTTACATGGATGAAGCAACTCACTTTACCTATACACAGTTTAAATACCTTAGATCTCGTAACCGTACATCGAATCAACAAGCTCTTGCATTGGGTTTGCGTCCATAAATGAAACTCTTATACATTACTTCTGGTTACTCAAAAATCTATCAATATCTAGATCAAAGTATACAGGAAACACTTATCAATCAAAATTTCGAATGGTTAGCAGTACAGCCGAGTGAATTAATACAGCAATTGGATTTCATTACAACAACGTTCCATCCTGATATTGTTTTCACTTTATTAGGTAATCATCTACCTCAAAAAGTAATTCAATATTTCAAAAAAAGGAATATTAAATTAGCTGTCTGGTTAACTGAGGACCCATTTTCTATAGATAATTCTCTTCTTCTATTAAATAACTTTGATTGTATATTTACCATTGATAGCGAAGCACTTAACTATTACACTGATTTAGGATATGCCAATGTATATCACTTACCCTTAGCAACTAATATAGATGTATTCAAACCTGGTCTAAAAAACTCAAAATATAAAAGTGAAGTATTTTTTATTGGATATCCTTATCCAACCCGGGTAAGATTGATACAGTTTCTTTTGGAAAAAACCCCTTATCATTATACTATTATTGGTCAACACTGGAGAAATAAGTTATTTAAAAAATGGAAGAATCACCGAAGAATTAAAATTATAGAAGAATGGATTCCACCTCAAGAAGTTGCACTCTATTATAATAACGCTAATCTTATATTAAACCCTCATCGTAGTTATCTATTTCCACAGAATAAAAATATAAATAAAGTAAAAAATAATACCATTAATAATCGTACATTTGATATTGCAGCTTGCCAAGGTTTTCAAATAATTGAAGAAAAATATGACCTTTCATCTTTCTTCAATAAAGATGAAATTATATCCTATAACAGCTTTGAGGACTGTTCAAATAAAATATCTATTCATTTGAATGATACGATTTCAAAAAAATTAATGGTCGGAAAAATTTATAGAAAAGTTATTACACAGCATACTTTTCATGAGAGAATCCATTTTATAACGACTATTTTACAATCACACCTTCATTAATTGTTTAAAGGAGGGATAAATTTGTTCTTATGCACTTTATTTCGTTGTTCAGGTGGAATATGTAGTATTTTTAAAAATTTACAACCAGGCGAAGTTGTTACTGTGACTGGTAAATCTGGAAATATTATTGGACCTGCTATTTTTACAAACTTTAACCCTAATACTTGTATCGTCACATTAGAAGAGGAAAATTCAGTTACTCCTCCTACAACAAGTATTACTAAGATTAGTTGTAAAGAAATAGAAAGTGTTACGTTTATCTCATAAATGAAGACCAGAGATAGGTATAAAATTATTGTGATTGGTGCTGGTACTGCAGGACTATCTTCTACTGCACATTTGTTACGAAATGTATCCCCAGTGAAAGAAAATATAGCGGTTATTGATCCATCAACAAAACATTACTTTCAGCCACTATGGAGTTTAGTGGGGGGCGGAATTGTTTCAAAGGAAAGTACGATGCGTGATCAAGAATCGCTTATTCCAAAAGGAGCGACGTGGTTTCCAAAAAGTGTCGTTAAGTTGTTCCCAGATGAAAATAAGATACTTTTAGATGATGGAATGCTACTTGAATATGAAATTCTTATTGTAGCAGCCGGTATACAAATAAATTGGGATGGTATTAAAGGATTGAAGGAATATATTGGGTCTAATGGGATTTGTAGCAATTATTCTTATAAATATGTTGATTCTACTTGGAGGGAAATTGAAAAATTTAAAGGAGGAAATGCGGTTTTTACCCACCCAAATACTCCTATTAAATGCGGTGGCGCGCCACAAAAGATTATGTATTTAGCAGAAGAGTATTTTTGTAATAGCGGTGTTAGAAACAGAAGTAAAGTAATGTTTTATTCTGCGAACGCTAACATATTTCAGGTGCCACGTTATGCAGATACATTAGAACAAGTACTAGAAAGAAAGCAAATTATAACGAATTATAATAAAAACTTAGTTGAAATTATCGCTGAAAAGAGAGAAGCAATTTTTGAAGATACGCTAACAATGAAAAAAGAAACAGTACCATATAGTATGATACATGTTGTTCCACCAATGGGGCCACCTAACTTTATTAAAGAAAGTGAGATTAGTGATCATCAGGGGTGGGTAGATATAAGTCCTTATACTTTACAGCATGTACAATATAAGAATATTTTTGGACTTGGAGATTGTACCAATTTACCTACATCTAAAACTGGAGCGGCAATTCGAAAACAAATACCTGTATTAAAACAAAATATTTTAGACGTACTTAATGGAAGAGACTTGCAGGCTAATTATGATGGATATACATCCTGTCCGATTGTTACAGGATATAAAAGTCTTATACTAGCTGAATTTAACTATAAACATGAGCCTCAAGAAACGTTTCCGTTTAATCAAGCGAAAGAACGGTATAGTATGTTTTTACTTAAAAGATATATGTTGCCATATATGTATTGGAATTTAATGTTGAAAGGGATTCTATAAATGCTTTTAAAATATTTTTATGATGAAAAATTAGCTCATGCTTCCTATTTAGTTGGCTGTCAGAAGGAAGGCGTAGCAATTGTTATTGATCCTGGCCGCTATATAGAACAATATATAGAATTTGCTAAAAAAGAAGGGATGGAAGTAATTGCTTCGGCTGAGACTCACATTCATGCAGATTTTCTTTCTGGGTCTAGAGAACTTTCCCTTCTTTTTAATGCAAATTTATATGTATCAGATGAAGGAAATAGTGAGTGGAAATATCAATATCTTAACGAAGGCCGATACAATTTGGTTAGAGAGGGAACAGAGTTTAAGGTTGGTCATATAAAATTCAATGTAATTCATACCCCAGGGCATACGCCTGAAAGTATTTCCTTTTTAGTAACCGATACAAGTCAAAATAATTATACGAATGATAAACCGATAGGAATATTCACAGGTGATTTTATATTTGTAGGAGATATAGGTAGACCCGATTTACTAGAAATTGCTGTTGGTATTAAAGATACCGCAAAAATAGGAGCGAAACAATTATTTGATTCTATACAAAAAATAAAAATACTCCCCGATTATTTGCAAATATAGATGTTTAATTGGGCGTTTCAGTGTAATGATGAAGATAATTTTGTATCGAATTTATTGACGGGACAGCCAGAGCCTCCAAAGTATTTTCCATTAATGAAGAATTTAAATAAGTATGGTCCACCAACTCGTAAGAAGAGAGAAATTACTGCTATTTATACAATAGAAGAACTTCAAGAAGTGATGAGGGGTGTTCAGCAAATAGTTGATATAAGGGATGTAGAGTGTTTTGCTGCTGGCCACATCGAGAAGTCAATTAACATACCTTATAACAATTCTTTCACAACTTGGTGTGGGGGAATATTAGATTATAAAAAAGAAACTTTAATAATTTTAGATGCGGAAAAGGTTAAAGTAGAGGAAGTTATTAGAGACTTTGAGTCCATTGGCTTAGATAATATTATTGCTTTTGCACCTTCAAAGGTAATTCAGAGATTCCAAAGTTTAGAGATGTATAAGGAAAAAACATCAAATGAATTATATCCGTTAATAAAAGATGAAAGTGTCAAGGTTATCGATGTGCGTAGTAAAAAAGAGTGGGATGAAGGACATCTTCATGATTCAATACATATCACTTTAGGTAATCTACTTGAACGGCTAGATGATGTACCGAAAAATTGTCCAATAGTTTTACAATGTCGAACGGGGTTACGTTCCGCTATAGCAGCTAGTATTTTACAAAGAGCTGGTATAAAGGAAGTAGTTAATCTAAAGGGAGGATTTCTTGCGTGGAAAAAGTCGGGATTACCATACGAGAATTAATTGTTTTTAGGAATAACTGATTCAGGAGGGGTAGATGCTTCTACGATTACACAAGTAAAATATAACCAAGGCGGGGCAAAGTATATATATACAAATGCACCTGAAGTTGTATACGATAATCCAAATATGGGATCGAACTTTGACGCTGGTAAGTATGCTTACTACACAAACGAAAGAATATTAGAAGCAAATCAAGAATATAGTGCTGAATTTTTTAATCGAAATTATACAGGGTCTACATTGAAATTTGGATATGCTATACACAATGAAGATCGTATACCACAAACTATAAGAATTAAAAATAGTGCTGTAAATGCGGCATACCCGGTTAGCCCTGACGGTTCTTGGGACATAATGGGGATTACATCTAGTACTATAGTTAAGTATGGAAATAGTAGCAATGATCAAGCTATTACTATTCCAGCAGGTGGCCATGTATTTATATTAGAGAAAGAGGTAGAAGACACTTTTGCAGTTAATGGGAAAATTAAATTCATTTCGAATACAAAATTAACACTACGTCAATTTGTTTCAAAGAAAAAACCAGATGGACAGTTCCCTAGCCCTTCAGAAATCTTTGATTCCATAAAAACACCACAGGTTAAAAATTATAATAAAAATACTTCAACTGCTAATTATAATTACGATGAAAGGTATGCTGTTATTGATAATGCGACAACAAGAAGCTTTTATGTAGGTTCAAAAACAAGTAAAGCCAATCCTCAATCCCATGTTGGTATTAATGAATACGAAGCACCTATATGGTATCTAGGAAATTCTAACCCAACTCTTGAAGGGAATTATGGAATTGTTTACGACTTTCAATTTAAAAATGCGGCAGGAAAGAAAATTAGAATTAAACCTGAAATTATTTCAGAAAATGATAAGCCATCTGATCCAGAGAAATTTCCGCCACTAGCATTTTTTTCACAAGTAACTTATTGGACTTCAGGAGCTTGGAAAAGTACTACTAAATTAACCAAACCCGATCAATATCATTATATAACTATTCCAACAGATCAACATGTAAAATTCATTTTACCAAGTGGTAATAATGGTAATAATCTTTTTGAAATCATTGAATAAATGACAAAAAAGATCCTTCTACTAGGAACCTTTCTGTTAGCAGCTAGCCTATTAGGTTGCAAAGATACAGAACACAAGGATACTCTAAATAAAATGGAAACACCTCAAAAAAATCCTGAAGTTGAAAAAGAAAAAATTCCATTTAATAATATGACAACAGAAGAATATTTGAAGAACTATAATAATATAAAGAGTACATTATCTGCTCAGGATATCAAAATTCTCCCATTTAATCTTGAGCTAGAAAAAAAATCTAATACATATAGATTTTATTATCCAAAAACAAGAGATGATTCAGATAGAAATGCAAAATGGGTAAGTGTTATGTTAAGGGAAGGCGAAAAAAAAATTGATGGAATTATGTATAATGGCCATGCAGATAAACCTACGATTAAAGCGATGATACAAGCTACTAACATTACATGGACTAATGAATTAGATCAATTAATTGATTCAATTGGACATGAAGATTTTTCAAAAACAGTACAACTTGAAAAGATGAAACTATCAGTTAAAGGTAATTCGAATAATATTACAGTTATGATAGATTCAATTAAGTTAAACCCACCTGAATCTCTTTAAATGCAACAACAAGTCGAATTAGATTCTTCTCTTGCTGTTTCTTCTAAAAAGACAATATGGAAAAATCGTACATTTACATTTGTATTTACAGGTTATACTTTGTCAATGTTTGGGAATTCATTTCACAGTATTGCTTTAAATCTCTGGGTACTGCAATCCACCGGTAGTGCTAAATTAATGTCTACGATCGCCATAACTCATATGGTTATGAGCATGTTGTTTTCTTCCATCGCAGGTACTGTTGCTGATAGGGTCGATCGCAGAAAATTAATGTGGATAACAGATATGATACGAAGTCTTTTGATACTAGGTATTGCACTTTGTATTGCACTCCCTGGCACACCATTTATTCTCATTATTATCTTAACTGCCCTCACTTCTTGCGCAGGGCTATTTCAATCTCCCGCCTTCCATGCTTCCTTAATCGATATTGTAGGAAAAGAAAAAGTTCAACAAGCAACTGGTGTATTAAATGTCGCAGATAACGTTTCCCGAATATCAGGGCTAGCTATAGGAGGAATTGTCGTTGCAGCCTTTGGTGGGAGCATCGCTATTTCAGTGGACGCATTTACTTTTATGCTATCTGCCATTCTAGTGTTGTTAAGTGGAAAATTTCCTAATTCTATTAAAAAATCTGATGTGAAAAACTCATTTCATGAAGACCTTATTGCAGGATTTAAGTATATATGGAAGAATCCATTTGCTAAGTCTGTTATTATTCTCTCACCCACTTTAATTACATTTTTCACCGCTTCTTTAATGCTTATCCAGGTAATGTCTGTAAAAGTATGGAAAGCAAATCCTATTGAATTTGGAATAATAGAATCCAGTATTCCAATAGGTTATATGTTAGGCGCAGGGATTATCATCTTTTTTGATAAAAAATTACATCGTCGTGGTTGGTGGATAATTCTTAGTATGGTTTTATTGGCTCCAATCTTTGTAGGAATATCCTTTGCACCATCAGTACTGTATGCAGTGCCTTTAATTCTACTCTTGGGAATACTTTTTTCGTTCTGCACACTGTTAGTCAATGTCATTATTAAGGTTGAGGTATCACCCGAATTGCAAGGTAGAACCTTTGGAACACTTGGTTCCCTTACGAGTATAGCATCACCAGTCGCTCTAGCTATTTCCTCATTTTTTGCTGACATATATGGTCCACCATTAATCTTATTAATAAATGGAGTCTTATTATTTATTTCAGGGCTAATTGTGCTGTTCTTTCTTAAATCAATTAGATCATATAAATAATTGAAAGAAAAAGATAGTCTTAAATTTAGTAGGGGTAGTGTAAATTTTTCTAAAGATATAATATATCAAATTGTAACTGACAGGTTTTTTAATGGATGTCCATCATACAACCCAAAAGGAGAGTTATACGATGAATCCAGAAGAAATAAAAAGAAATACTTTGGTGGGGATTGGATAGGGATTATCGAAAAATTAAATGCAAATTATTTTACTGAACTCGGTGTGACGTCTCTATGGATATCTCAACCGGTTGAAAATATTTTTACACCAATAAATGATTTGGTAGGAAGTACTTCATATCATGGGTATTGGGCTCGTGATTTTAAAAGAACAAATCCTTTTTTTGGAACATTTGAAGACTTTCAAACATTAATCAAAACTGCTCATGCAAAAGACATAAAAGTTATTATGGATTTTGCACCGAATCATACCTCACCTGCATTACACGATGATGCGACCTATGCTGAAAATGGTAGATTATATGATGATGGATTATTACTTGGTGGATACGATAATGATTACAATCATTATTTTCATCATAATGGTGGAACGGATTTTGAAGAATATGAAGATGGAGTTTATCGTAATTTATTTGATCTTGCAGATCTAAATCATCAAAATATCGTTATTGATTTGTATTTTAAAGAAGCTATTAAACTATGGTTAGATCAAGGAATAGATGGCATACGGGTTGATGCAGTGAAACATATGTCATACGGCTGGCAAAAAAGTTGGCTAAATTCGATCTATAATCATAGGCCAGTATTTATTTTTGGTGAATGGTATATAAATCCGAATGAGTATGATCATAGAAATGTTCATTTTGCAAATAATAGTGGTATGAGTTTGTTAGATTTTAGTTTTGCTCATAAAGTACGTGAAGTTTTTCGAGATGGAATTGATTCTATTTATGGTTTACACAAAATGATTGAAGAAACATATCAAACTTATAATGATGCGAACAATCTTGTTACTTTTATTGACAATCATGATATGGATCGTTTTCACATGAAGGAACAAAGTAAACGTGGAGTAGAACAATCATTGGTATTTTTATTAACTTCAAGGGGGATACCTTCTATATACTACGGTACAGAACAGTATATGGTTGGGAATGGAGATCCGAATAATCGTGGTCAAATGGAATCTTTTGATGTAAATACAGACAATTTTAAGATAATACAAGCTTTATCTTCGCTACGTAGATTAAATAATGCACTTCCATATGGAACTACTAAGGAACGGTATATAACAGATGATCTCTATGTATATGAAAGATGCTTCGGCAGTGATGTGGTATTAATAGCTTTGAATCGAAATTTAACAGAAGGATGTGAAATAAAAGATGTTAAAACAGCACTTCCTTCTAGAAAGTATAAAGATATATTAGAGGGCCTTTTAGATGGTGAGGTAATTACGGTTGAGAATAATAGTATAAATTCATTATGGCTCGGACCAGGATCAGTACATGTTTGGCACCATAAAGGAGTAAATAGTTTACCTTTAATAGGAACTGTGGGACATAAAATGACTACAATTGGTCAAATAATTTGTATTGATGGATGTGGTTTTACTTCTAAAAAAGGATCTGTATTTTTTGAGGAAGAAGAAGCGGAAGTGATTTCATGGTCAAATACTAGTATTCAAGTAAAAGTTCCAGTGGTTAACGACGGTAAATATGGAATTACTGTTGTAACAGATAAAGGAACTAGAAGTAATATCTATAAACATGTGGAGGTCTTAAATAAAAAACAAGTTTGTATTCGATTTGTTATTGAAAACGGATATGAAATACCCGATAGTGAAGTTTTTATAATGGGGAATACTTATTCATTAGGGGATATGAACCCTTGCAAAGCAGTAGGGCCATTTTTTAACCAAATCATGTATCAATTCCCTACTGGTTATTTTGATATAAGTGTTCCAGCAGATACCCTACTGGAATTTAAATTTATTAGAAGGGTAAATAAAACACTACTTATTGAAGGGGGAGAGAATCATAGATACCAGACACCAAAGTTTGGAACGGGAGAGGTTGTGGTAAAATGGCAAACCGCAGAAAAATCTATCTTGGTTGAGATTTAAGTGAAAAATCCAATATTGGAGGTTGCTATGGTACAAGCTTCTAAAGTGATTACTATTGAAGATTTTTACTCTGAAACACTGGGGAATAGTAGGGAATTATTTGTATATTTACCACCTGGTTACGAAAAGCATTCACTGCAAAGGTATCCTGTATTATATATGCATGCCGGGCAACGTCTATTTGAACCTTTAATAAAAAATGATGAATCATGGAATGTCCACAAGACAGCTGATGAGCTAATTTTTGAAGGGAAAATTCAAAAAATAATAATTGTAGGTATAGCACATAAAAGAATTATAGAGAACAATGAGTTTTGTCATTTTATTTCACCAGATAAACATATAAAATGCTCAGGTTTATTATATGAAAAATTTATAATCAATGAGGTGAAACCTTATATCGATGATAATTTTAGAACAATGTCTGACGCTGAAAATACCGCTTTAATAGGATCTTCAGCAGGAGGCTTGTCAACTTATAATATCGGTTTCCGTAACCCTAAAGTGTTTGGGAAAATAGGGATGATATCTCCTTTCTTTGTGAAAGTCGAAGATGACCATTCAGAATTAAAATTATATGAGATGTATAAAGGGAAAAAAGACTTGAAAGTTTGGATGGATATAGGTAGTGCAGAAGGCTTTTTCTTGGTGAAACATGTAAGAGATATTGCAGAAACTTTATTAAAAAATGGTTACCAATATAGAGATAATTTAATTTTTTATCAGGATCCAAATGGTGCTCATTTTGAAAAAGACTGGGGAGATCGTATGCATCTTCCATTAATATATTTCTTTGGAGATATAGGGAATATAGTTAATGTTGCCTTAGATGGGCGAGATGAAGTTGGATTAACTGGAATGAAAGTGAAAATTAATCCAATTGTGACGTACGATAGTGGCTTTAAAATGAGTGATTTAGATGGTGTGTTTTTAGTCAATAACCCAGATGTATTAGAGGTTATGAATGATGGAACGATTATACCCAAAAAAATAGGAGAAGCCGAAGTCACCTTTGTAGCACAAGGTGTAAAGGGAATGCCAAAAAAATATAAGGTAATAGAAACATTATCAGAATTTGTAGATGTTTCCGTAACAGTCGAAGTACCTGAAAATACACCAGCTGGTGAACGAATTTATATGAGTGTAGGTATGATACTAGATAGAATAGAAAAAAATCGTTTTGCTGGGAACTTTACAGTGCCAAGGGATCTTGCATGCAAGTTTAAGTTTTCAAGAGGCTTTAGGCTCTTTGAAGTGGATAAATTTGGACAACCTATTCAAAATAGGGAATTTAAAGCTACTAAGGACTTACAGTTAAATTATACTGTCGAGAACTGGATAGGACTATAAGTGAGTGCTGCAGTGAAAATGAAGGAATTAACACCAACCTTTGATGTTCCTTATTATTATTCATGTTATATACCAATTCTTCACGATAAATTAAAAAGTATGGGTAGTATTAGTTACATGAGCTTAATAGCAAATGAAGAATTATATAGCATACCATCTTACCGTGTGGATACTACCACATCTTTACCTTCTGTAGCTAGATATACACAGTTGTTAGAACATAATCAAACATTTCGTATGGAGAAAAATGTATATTCTGATTTTGGAAAAGGTCTTCAATTTATAAAAGAATGTCTGGATCGTCAAGAAGTTTTTATTGCCTTAGGAAGTACATTTTTTCTACCTTATAGTAATGATTATTTGAACCCAAAATTTATAAAGAGTCATATAGATATCCATACGGATAAGTATGTTACAGACCACTACCTAGCAATTAACAAACTTACAGAAGATAGTGTATTTGTTCAAGATCCTGTCCCTAATAAATATATGGGAGAGATATCACTTGAGGAGTTTCATTCTTTTTGGAAAGGTGGAAGAGGTATACCTGAATTGGTTCAGGCAAAAGGAATAGAAAGAATCTCATCTTACTCCTCAATTAATGTGATTATAGAGGAAAAAATAAACCTAGAAAATATTAGAGATATTTTTTTGAGAACATTACAAAAGATATCAAGTGAGTATATTAGAGGTTTAGTTATGAGAAAAAACAATAAGATATATTATTTTGGCAAGATTGCAGCACTTGAACTTAAAGAAAATATAAATACCGATTTTCATAAGCAACGAAACATGTTTCCTTTGTATTTAAAATGTTTATTTGATATGAGATGGAGTAGATATTTTTTATATGACTTACTTATAGATATGAATGATTTATTTAAAGATAAATTTATGCATCTTGCTAGTGATTTAATGGATATAAAGCAATCATGGGAAAGACTGTATAAGATTGCACATATTAAATTATTAAAAAAAGATAGTAACTTAAGTGATCTTGAATCTTTTAATTTGATAATGATGGATGTTATTACTAGAGAGAGTGTATTACATGAGAATATTTTATTTCTTCTGCAACATAATTATAGTCTCCAGTCTTGAATGATTCATAAAAAGGAGTGCATTTACTTGGAAGATACTAATAAAGAAAAAATTATTCAAATCGTATTGTGCTGTGTTGAAGAAGTGAATGAAAATCTTGAAAATAAAATTGATCTTAAAAAAGGCTTGAAAGCACATCTTTATGATTGGGAAGGGTATTTAGATTCATTGGGACTGGTATCTTTATTGGTAAGTATTGAACAAGGCTTAGAAGATGAATTGGGTTTATCCGTTGATTTGGTTAATTTAGATACAATGTCACAACATAATAGCCCATTTAAAACAATAGAAACGTTAGTTGCGTATATTATAGAATGCCAGGAAACGTTAAAATCACTAACATAGATGCATATTGATTTTCTATTAGAAAGGTTTGAACTGAACAAAGAATGCGAAGCTATTGTTTGGGAGGATAAAACTTACACGTATGAGTGGTTACTAAATCAAACAAAGATTTATACTAGGGAGTTAAATGAACATAGAAAGATGGATTATAAAATAGTCTCTTTAGAAGCGGATTATTCTCCATATTCCATAGCAATGTTTTTAGCCCTTATTGAATTAGGATGTACAGTAGTACCAATCTTAAATTCCTTGGTTGACAGGAAGAAGAAAGAATATTATGAAATAGTTGAATTAGAAACAGTGATTAAAGTTGAAAGTGGACGTTTTGAAATCATTAATATGCAAAGAGATTACATTCAAAATGAATTATTATTACAACTGAAAAAGTTAAAACATCCCGGATTAGTATTGTTTTCATCTGGCACAACTGGACACAGTAAAGCAATTGTACATGATTTTACATTACTTCAAAAGAAGTACAGCATTGAAAGAAGTGCAAAGCGGGTTATACCATTTATGTTATTTGATCATATTGGGGGAGTTAATACGCTTTTCCAAATTCTTTCTAGCCTAGGGTGTTTGGTAATTATTGATGAACGTACCCCTAATCGAGTATGTAATATGATTGAGAAACATCAAGTGCAAGCTTTACCAGCATCACCAACTTTTATAAATTTACTTATACTGAGTGAGGTTTATAAAAAGTATAAATTAAATAGTTTGCAGACTATTTCTTATGGATCAGAAGTTATGCCTGAGGCTACATTAAATAAAATAAACGAAATATTCCCTCATATTAAAATTATACAAATGTATGGCTTGTCAGAATTGGGGGTTTTATATTCACAATCTAAATCGAATGATTCTTTGTGGATTAAGCTAAGCGATGGGAATATTGAGTCAAGAGTTGTGGATGGAATGTTGCAGGTTAAATCAATGTCTACGATGATTGGTTATATTAATGCTCCAAGTCCATTTACCATAGATGGCTGGCTTATGACAGGAGATATGGTGGAAGTAGATGGAGATTATATTAAAATCTTAGGAAGAAAATCAGAGCTTATAAATATTGGCGGGGAGAAAGTATTTCCAGCTGAAGTTGAAAATGTAATACAGCTAATGAGTGGAGTAGAAGAGGTCGCCGTAGTTGGTGAAAAAAATGTAATCACGGGGCAAATGGTTAAGGCTGTTGTTAAATTGAGTACGAATGAAACTGTAAGTGAATTTAGAAAGCGATTGAGAGAGTTCTGTAAAGATAAACTACCGGTATATAAGATTCCACAGAAAGTGGTTCTAACAACTGAGAAAATGCATACAGATAGGTTTAAAAAAAATAAGAAAGTATTTATGTAATTGCCAAACAAAGACCAGTTAAGTCTATTCATTATTAGATTAGTATTAGGTTTAACATTTTTTACCCATGGACTTACAAAATTTCAAGATGGAATCCATAATACAGAAAATTTTTTCAACAGTTTAGGAATATTTGAATGGCTTGCTTATCCAGTCGCAATTCTTGAGCTAATTGGTGGAATTTTAATTATTTTAGGGCTAGGTACAAGATTTATTTCAACCTTTTTTTCTATACTTATGGCTGGAGCGATTATTACCGTAAAATTCAATAATGAATTTATAGGAGGCTATGAATTTGAGTTATTATTATTAGCGGTATCTTTATTTTTTGCGGTAACTAACATCCAATCTATTTCCTTAGATAAATTACTACTGAATCGTAAAACTAAGCAACAGCAAACTTTATAAATGATTATACAAGAAAAATTATCTTTTTCAGATTTAGATTCATTAGGTTCAACTACAGATTCCATAATGGACGCGTTTAAAGATCTTTATGGGCTACTTCCTTATGAAATCGCAATAAATAATGAGACATTTCCAATTCATAATAAGCCTGCTATTACTGAACGTTATGGTCACGCTTGTTATAAAACGCTTGGCCCTTTTATATTCAGCAATATTGAAGAGCCTTCAAAGAATGAAGTAAGCCTAGGGGAACAATTTGTATTTAATCCTAGTAATGAAGAAGCAGAAATTATAGTCACAATAAAAGAGCAATGGGCTAATATTCAATCTTGGACTTCGGAATCTACTACAGGTTTAACTTTAACATCAGATTTTACCATGGAAGGTGAATTTCAATTCGGCAACAAATTTAATATTTCAACTTTTGTGGGAGAAAGTAATTCAAAATCCATCATTACCTCCCTTTCCATTGAGCGTTCTATTAAAGTACCTCCAAATAGTAAGATAAAAGTTACAACAGTCGGAACATTAATTACAGAAATTCTACATTTCCAATCAATTATATCGGTAAACGGTATGTTTGGTGCATGTTTTCCACGGATGGTTCGTGGGCATTACGCTGGATTCAAAAGTGCCGGTCACATCCTAAATAAAACATTTGGATCCATTAAAGGGGCCATTAATAGTACAATAATTAAGGATATTCAAATAAAAACTGGAAAGATAGAGCCTTATTTTATTAACCAAAAATGGGAAAGTTGAATGCATTCATTGAGAAAAACAAGTTATTGTGTATTTGCACTATCGATATTCAATACAGGCATTGGTATGTCCTATAGTGATAGCCCTATATTTACTAAAATACAACCTGCCGTACTACAAGAAGAAGATACAAGATTAGAAGTAGAATATGAGAGGGATGTATCTGCAGAGCCAGAAAAGGTTGTTGAAACTGAAAATGTACATATAGAACAAGAGAAAGAGATAGTAAGGCCATTGGATGTGCCGCTTATTTTACAAAAACCAGAATTGATGCGCGGTTGTGAAGTGACCAGTCTTGCAATGGTATTACAGTTTTCTGGTGTTCAAGTCGATAAGATGGAATTAGCTTCGAAAATAAAGCATGTACCATTTCAAAGTAATGGTTTGAAGGGAAATATGCACAAAGGGTTTATTGGGGATATGGCTACTTTTGATAAACCTGGATTAGGTGTTTATGTAGAACCGATATTAGAATTGGGAAAATTATATGTAACAGAAGAAAAAGTGAAGAATCTCAGTCACAAAGAACCTCAGCAAATTTATGAAGCCATAGATCAAGGACTCCCTGTATGGGTATTAACAAATGCTCTTTTTAAACAGTTACCTGATGATCAATTTTATACATGGAAAACAGAAACGGGCGAAATGAAAGTGACCTATCAACAACATAGTGTCGTTGTGACAGATTATGATGACCAATATGTATATATTAACGATCCGTTAAAGACGGAGAAACATATAGCAATCAATCGAAATGATTTTGAACAAGCATGGATTCAAATGGGAAGGCAAGCCATGGCCATTTCGATGTAGATGAAAATTGAAATGAAAAAAGTGTTAATCATTGAAGATGAGAAAATCATACGAGAGGCAGTATCGCAATATTTCTCGCATGATGGATATGAAGTAGTAACAGCGGAAGATGGGCAAATTGGATTGGATATGTTTGCTTCACATGAGGATATCAATTTGATCATATTAGATATTATGCTCCCTGTTATGGATGGGTGGTCCGTTTGTAGACGGATTCGTAAGAACTCTATGGTTCCTATTATTTTATTAACAGCTCGAAGTGATGAGGATGATACATTACTGGGGTTTGAACTAGGAGCAGATGACTATGTAACGAAACCATTTAAACCTTCCATATTATTAGCGCGAGCAAATCGCTTATACAAAGAAACAAATCAAATTGTACAATTCCAGGACTGCATTGATTTATGTGGTATTCGTTTAGATAAATCGGCACGTACTGTTTCGATAAATGAACAAAAGGTTGAGTTTACACATACAGAGTATGAAATTTTACTTTCTTTAATGCAGCATAAGGATCAAGTATTAACAAGGGAAACGTTGATTACGAACATTTGGGGATATGATTATGATGGAGATGATAAAACATTAACGGCACATATGCGTAATGTACGCGTGAAGCTTGGGGAGAAAGCAAGACATATCACAACTGTCGTACGGACGGGGTATAAGTTTGAGGTAGATAGATAAATGAGAAAGAAAATTGTATTTCAATTATTTTCCCTTACTTTTTTACTTTGCTGCATGATCATCGCTGTTATATTTTTTGGCCAAATGTATGTGACGAAATACTTGTATATTGATAAGGAAAAAGAAAGTGTTCAAAAACAATTACAACAGTATGAAAAGTACTATGAATCTCATTCACAAGAAGAGAAGAAAATGCAAAACATAGAAGAGAAGTTTGCAAACCAGCATGGCATTTTGATTGCAAGGCTAGATAAAGAAGCAAATATTAAAATGTTGCCATCAGGGGATTATTATTTGAAAGTCGTAGATAGAAATGACCCTACAAAAACTTCTAAAGTTGTGTTTAATAATTTTGTTAATGCAAAAGAACATTTGGGTTCGAATTTTAGTATTATTATTACGGATTTCATTAATAAATTATCTAATGTGGCTCTCTTGGATGTAGCTAGTAAGGATGTAAGCAAGGATATAGTTACCCCAATGAGTATGAGACCGAAAGGATATGATACCAGGTTTGATGTTTCAACATATCATCAGATTTTAAAAAAATCGCATGATGGTACGAAAAAGGGACATCAATTGATAATACAAGATGGGCGGTATGTACTCTATTATTTAGAAGGTGTTGTCAAAGAAATAAATATGCCCAATTATGCAGACCCCGACGCTGTAAATACAATGTATAACAATGATATTTTTGCGAAACAAATTTTAAATTTTCAAACTGATTGGATTACAGATAAAGTGAAATTGGTGGACAGTAGTTGGACACAAAGAGAAATTCTTATTAATGGAATACAATATATTGAAACTATAAAACCAATTATTAAAAATGGTCAAGTGCAAGAAATTGTATATACATTTTCGTCTTTACAACCACTTACCAAAGCAAGCGATTTAATGAGTGATTATTATATATATATCGTTGCATTTGTGTTAGTTCTATCGCTTATTGTGTCTTTCTATTATTCAAGAATCATTACGAAACCACTATTGAAAATAAATGAAGCGACGAAAAAAATCATGGAATTTGATTTTCAAGATCAGCTATCCATAAAGTCGAAAAATGAAATAGGGGAACTGTCCTCCAATATTAATCAGCTTTCAGCAAGAATGGAAGGATATATTAATCAATTGAAAGATGACCTAGAAAAAGAGAAGCAATTAGAACAGACAAGAAAAGATTTTATTGCTGGTGTTTCACATGAATTGAAAACACCACTGAGTGTGATGCAGGTATCGGCATCTATGCTTCAGGACGGGATTGCACCTGAAATGAATCAATATTACTGGGAAGCGTTAGAAAAAGAAATAGAGAAAATGAATGTGTTAATCGATGAAATGCTTAATTTGGCAAAATATGAATCTGGCACGTATCAAATACAAATGGAGCAAGTTCCTATTGGAAATTTGATACATCAGGTTCAAAATAATCTTCACGTTCAGATACATGAGAAATCACTGCAAATCAAAATAAATTTAGATGAAGTGTGTGTGAAAGGGAAAGCCAATTTATTGGAACAAGTGATAAGAAATCTGTTTACAAATGCAATTCGTTATACAGATGCGGGACAAACCATTGTGATTGAGGTAAAAGAGGAAAAAAGTGGCGTATATATAGGGTTTGAAAATAAAGGTTCACATATTGCAGAAGAAAGTATAGATAAAATATGGGATCAGTTTTATAGAGTGGATAAATCTAGACAACGAGTTTGTGGCGGCACGGGCCTTGGTCTATCGATTGTAAAAAATATATTTGAATTACATGATGCAGAGTACGGTGTAACCAATACAGAGGATGGGGTATTGTTCTACTTCCGTTTAGATAAATGGGATACAAAGTAGATGGGATACAAAGTAGTTAGATGTGACAGAAGTAGCATAGACCTTACTGAATTGTTAAAGGGGGTATTTATTCATATAGATTGTTTTAAACAAAGGTGTGAAGTCAATTCAATGGCTTCACACCTTTTTACTTATTTATCATCCACTTTTGGAATTTTTATTGTAAGTAGAAATAAGCTTGGAGCAAAAATATCTTATCAACCTCTATCTTATATTAATCAGTCTTATCTTAAAAGGGAATTTTTCATTTATTTTCCTACATCCTATTTAGGATTATTATTCCAAATATATAATTTATTTATTTATATAAAAGGATATTTATGGTTCTTATCGAATAGATTAATTTGGAGGGGATTAGGAGATGGAAAGATATATTCTTGAATGGAAAGATATATTCTTGATGAATTATTAAAGTGGGAAAAAAATTTAATAGAAAAGTATAAAGCGATTGTAAAAGTAGAAAAAGAAAGAGAACTTGAATCCTGTACTCTGATGAAAAAAATTGAAATTCTAAAAAAAGTGAGTGAACAGTTTGAAGGGGAAAGAAAAAAACTATTCGTAAGAGCAGAAATCAACCCGCTTCAAGACAGAGAAAAACAAATAGACCAAGAAATTAAAAGTACAAAAGTGATTTATTATGAGAATAAAGAAGAAATCGAAATTACCCTTGAATACTTAAGAAAAGAAATTGATAATGATGATGAGAGTCAGCAAATTATTACAGATTCTAAAGAGATAATTTTAAAATAGATGAATAAAAGAAATATATCATATGACATTATAGATGAGCGTGATTATGATTTAATAATTGTACCTGCAAATTGTTTGTTATTTACTTTAAATTGGGATGGAACAAATGAAATTGATAGTATGTTGAAAAAGAACAATATATTATGGGATACCCTGGAGATAGAGGTACTTTTAAAGGTAACTTGCTCTGGGGTAATTAGCTAGATGGAAAATAAAAACAGAGTAATCAATAGCGGTAATTTTATACCCTCGCTAGAACAATCTAAGCGGCAGATAGAACATTATAATTTAGATGTAGATGCTCAATCTATACTTGTTGCATCAAGACTAATGGTGGCTGGTTCTAAGCTCAATCATGCTGCGGAAATACATTTTTCAAAATTTGGTTTATCAACAGGAAGGTATCGTTTATTAGCAGATCTTGAAGATAATGGAGGTAAGGAATTACCGTCACAATTAGCAGAACATTTAGATGTTACTCGTGCCACGGTGACGGGGTTAATTGATATTCTAAAGCGTGATGGTCTTGTTTCTCGAGAAATTAGTGCTGAAGATGGTCGTCAGAAATTAGTTGCTTTAACTGAAAAAGGAAGAAGTAAACTGATTGAAATTGCCCCAGAGCACTTTGATTGGTTAGAATCAATCGTTAGTTTACTGACAATAGAAGAACGAACTGTTTTTTTGGATTTATTAGGTCGAGTTACTCAACGGATCTCGGTGTTTGTTGAGCAATCTGAACAGTTAAAGGATATTAAAGAATAGATGGCTGGTATTGGTGCTTTAGTGGTGGCAGATAATACTCTTTTATTAAGGGCATTCACTACAATCGGAGGTTTTTCAGCATTTGTAGCTTGGCTAATTGTAATCTTATTACAAAAGAAAAATGGTTCTGAAAGAAGGAAAAAACGCAAACAGATATTTCGAATTGTACTAACGGGATTGTTGGTTAGTATTTTAATAACATTAATAATACATGGATTGCTAGTAGTTTTTGACTTAGACAATAAATTCATTTTGCTGAATTATATCTGGATTGATTTTCCGGTTTCTGCATTAATTACAAGTGCAATTTTAGCATTTCGGTGGTAAATGATGATTATTGTTATCGGAGCAACTGGTACGATTGGTAGTGAACTTTTAAAGCGATTAATTAAATTAAGAATTCCTACTCGAGCGCTAAGTAGAGATTACAGCAAATTATACAATCAAATTCTTGATTGTAAATCCCCTTTTGTTGAACTTATTACAGCTGATGCCACAAATTCTAATTCATTACGCCGAGCATTTAAAGGCGGGAAGCAACTGTTCCTTGCACTTTCTAACAGCCCAAAACAAATTGATCTAGAAAGTTCCGTTATTAATGTTGCAGTGGAGGCTGGAATCGAACATATTGTAAAAATATCTAGTCCTATATTTCAACGAACCTCGCCGGTTACAGTAGCAAAGTGGCATAGGGAAATTGAACGGAAATTGAGGGAATCTGGTATTGAATACACTATATTACGCCCATATGCATTTATGCAAAACTTATTACGTTTCGCACCAACAATTGTAAAACAAGATGTATTTTACGGTTCCATGGGTGATTCATCCTGTAACTTTATTGACTGTCGAGATATTGCAGATGTTGCGATAGAAGTTTTAATCAACAGGGAGAAATCAGGGGGAATATATACTCTCACTGGGTCCGAAATTTTTAGTTACCCAGACATTGCAAGTGAACTGTCCATTATACTTAATCGCACCATTAACTATATTAATATGGATCCTACTGAATTAAGAAGAAATTTAATCCACTATGAACAAATGCCCAATTGGTTAGCAAATCACATTGTGGAAATCCAGGCTATGTCTATGAAAGTTCAGGAAAATCCAACAGACACTGTGAAAGAACTAATTGGGAAAGAGCCTAGAACATTAAGAGATTTCCTACATGAGTATAAAGATTTTTTTGAGTATTTTTAAATGGAGAAAGTATGTATCAATTCAGTAACGGGGAAAGCAACCTCACAAGGTTCCATTGCCAGCGTCGTTATTTTCCTGGTAGTCATGATGCTAAGCTTGCTTGTGGGTAGTTGGGGAGCGCAACATGCTTTGCTTTCCTTAAGTACAGCATTGCTGTTTATTCCACTTGGCAGTGTTATCACCCGTCGTTATGTTATTTACTTGAAATATAAACAACTAACAGGGGACAGAGCTTCTAGTTAGATGCATATCAAACGGCAGCTTACAGCGTTAGGGCAATATGTGCTCAATCGAAGTCGAACTGTTATTTTAAGTTTGTTGTTGCTGTACACCTTCTTCATAGGGATAGCAGAAGTAACATCTTTTCCTAAATTGGCAGCTGAATTGCTAGTCAGCTGTGCTTATTTGGCTCTACTTTGGCTACCTGAAAGGATGTGGGGGGAACGTACCCGTATTGCTTCTATTATCGGGGCGTGGTTGTTGACGGCAATGTATTGGGTAATTTTTGATGCGGAAAGTACAGCCGTCGTCCTCGTCTTATATCTTGTAGGGTATATAGTAAAACGGATGCCCACCCAATCATCCGTTTTGTTAACAGGCGCTATAATCGCGGCGGATGCACTTGTTTTCTTTCTGTTGAGAGAGCAAACAGAAAAGATGCTTGTCTATTCAATCGTGCATGCAGGTACTTACGTGATGTTTTGGGGAGCGAGATTGAAACGGGAAGCATTTAGAAGTTATATTTTGAAATCTGTATTAAAATTATATTTAGCGGAATGTTCAGCTAAACCAAATACAATATAAATGGATTACAGCAAGCAACGTCAAAAATCCGTACATCGTAAAAAATTATACGAGAATCTAAATGAAATGCCCTTTTATATAGAAGAATTTGTGGAGTACAAAGAATTGCATGATGCCTCTCCCTCCACCCTACTGAATTATGTATATGATTTTAGAGTCTTCTTTAATTGGCTACTATCTGAACAAATTATAGATTTTAAGCAAGTTAAAGACATATCCTTCTCTGATTTGGAGAATTTAAAGAAAAAAGATGTTGAGAACTTTATGCGGTTTCTAAAACTGCAACAAAACATGCAGAATTCCTCTGTTAACAGAAAAATTTCAGCCTTAAAGTCTTTATTTAAGTACCTTACCGCCCTATCAGAGAATGATGATGGAGAATGTTATTTTTATAGAAATGTAATGGCTAAGATAGAAATACATAAAGATAAAGAAACATTAAATGCTCGTGCAAAACGTATGAGATCTAAGATATTTCATAATGATGACGATCAAGAATTTTTGAATTATGTTAAGTACGAACATGAAAAATCTTTAACAAAACATCAGTTGTTCTATTTCCTAAGAGATAAAGATCGTGATGTAGCTATCCTCTCCCTCTTTCTTGGTAGTGGTATTCGAGTAAGCGAATTGGCTGATCTGCGTATGGAAGATATAAACTTAAAAGAAAGACTAATTGATGTAATCCGAAAAGGAAACAAAGAAGATTCTGTATGGATTACACCAATTGCATTGAACGACCTTGAAAAGTATATGGAAATTAGAGATAACAAATATGCTCCAGGAAAAGAATTAAAAAATGTGTTTTTATCAAAGTATAAACATACTGCACAGCCACTTTCCGTTAGGGCTATCCAAGATATAGTAGAAAAATATACTAAGGCCTACGGTAAAAAAATGTCTCCTCATAAATTAAGACACACATTGGCAAATAAATTATATATGGAAGAAAAAGACTCATTACAAGTCATGCAACAACTTGGGCATACCAGCCAAGATACGGCTTTGTTATACACTCAACTTGGAGAAACAACTATTAAAGATAGTTTAGGCAGAATAGGAAAAGATAAATAAATGATTATTATGAGAAAAATTGAAAGTATTGTTCCAGAATACTTATTGGAAAAGTTTGCAGAAAAAGGGAGCGAAAAAGCCCAAAAAAGCTTAGAACATACTAGGAAAATTCATGAGGAAAGAAAGAGTATAATCAAAAGTCAACAAATAATGGAATCTACATTGGATAACAATAGAGAGCATAAACCTACTAGACATGTTTATGATTGTCAACACACGGAAGAACGTCAGCATAAATTAGTTCGAGACGAGGGAGATTCACCTACAGATGATGAGGATGTGAATCAAGCATATGATGCTGGACAAGTCATTTTAGAGTATTATAAAAATGTATTACATCGTAATTCTATTGATAATCTAGGGCTGGATCTTATTTTTAACGTTCACTATAGCAATCATTTTATGAATGCTTTTTGGGATGGAGAACAAATGATTTTCGGTGATGGTGATGGTGAAATCTTCATTGATTTTACAGGAGGAATTGATGTTATAGGACATGAAATGAGTCATGGTGTAACACAGTATACATCTAAACTCGAATATCATGATCAACCTGGTTCCCTTAACGAGAGCTTTTCTGATTGTATGGGAAGTGCAATAAAACAATATCATTTGGGTCAAAATGCTCAAAATGCCGATTGGTTAATAGGTGACAAAATTATTGGTCCTAAATTTCCTGGAAAAGCTCTTCGTTCAATGAAAGAACCAGGAACCGCAAACGAACATGATTCTCAGCCAAATCACATGGATAAATATGATGATGGTAGTAACCTTAATTTTGAGACTGAAGAAAAAAGACAAAGTTATATCGTGCATACAAACAGTGGTATCCCAAACAAAGCATTTTATCTCGTGTCTATGGGAATAGGAACAGATAATGCTGCAATCTTATGGTACAATGCATGGCCGCATCTTCAGCCTAATTCTGGCTTCCATGATGCTTTTGAAGAAATTCTAAAAGCTGCGAAAGTACTTATAAACGAAGGGAAAATGCCCCAAAACACAGATCAAGTTGTAAACAAAGCATTTAGTGATGTAGGTATTGTAAAATCTTAAATGAGTGAGCATTTACAACGACATCCGCATTTTGGTAATACGTTAGCAGATCATTTTATGGAGCATCATCGAAATCCACTTTCATTTCATGCCCCAATTGTGCATGTAAAAGCAACAATAAAATTAGTAGAAGACGATGATTCTAATTCAGAAGGCGGAACACATCAGCATTTTTTAATTAATAATATTCAAGTTATTGATATAAAAGGGGCACAAAAATCTTTAGTAGAAGATGAAGCCTTCTGTGCAATTCGTTTTGGGGATAAATTAGGATTGAAAAATCCAATTCCAGGCTTAAAAGAAGGGGAAGAAATCGAACTGCAAGGGGAATATGTTGATAAAACACATGTAAAAGTAGGAATTGGGAATCCAGGTGATCCAGTCATACATTTCACGCATCACCCAGTAGGTTTTGTAAATTATAATGGTGTACATTACGAATAAATGAGTCAAAATAATTCAAATGATGTAAAGTGTAACGAAGTAGAATTAATCCCTTTTGAAGTGTTGGACGTTGTTAGTGAAGTTCGTGAAATACCTGAAGGCGTCAAACTCATAAATGCTCCGGCAGTATGGGAAAAAAGTGAAAAAGGAAAAGATATTGTAGTTGCAGTCCTAGATACTGGATGTCAAACAGATCATGTGGATTTAAAGGATCGTATTATTGGGGGGAAAAACTTTACTACTGATAATAATAGTGATCCTAGTAATTATTCTGATTTAAATGGTCATGGAACGCATGTGGCGGGAACGATTGCTGCTACAGAAAATAATCAAGGTGTTTTAGGTGTAGCGCCACAAGCTAAGCTACTTATCGTAAAAATTTTAGCGGGAAATGGTAAAGGATCCTATGAGTGGATAATAAATGGGATTAATTACGCAGTAAACTGGAGAGGCCCTAATGGAGAAAAAGTAAGAGTTATTTCTATGTCTTTAGGCGGACCTCAAGATGTACCAGAACTACATCAAGCTGTAAAAAATGCAGTGAATAACGATATATTAGTTGTTTGCGCAACTGGTAATGATGGGCATGCTACTGATACGTTTAGCTACCCTGGTGCGTATCAAGAGGTTGTAGAAGTTGGTGCTGTTGATTTTAATAAAAAAATAGCTCCTTTTAGTGATTCAAATAAAAATGTAGATTTAGTTGGTCCTGGAGTAGGGATTTTATCGACTTATAAAGGTGGAGGCTATGCAACATTAAGTGGGACATCAATGGCAACTCCACATATTTCAGGTGGTTCAGCACTAATTATTAAACTTTGTGAAAGTAAACAGGAATTCGATAGAACGTTATCTGAGGATGAAATTTATGCACAATTGATTAAAAGAACAACACCTCTTGCTGAGTCGAAGCGTTTAGTAGGTAATGGTTTGTTAGATCTGGCACAAGAATAAATGCCGGTAAAAAATTATGGGGTTTTAAAAGGTCAAGTAGTAGGATATACCCCTCCTGACGATAAGGATAGCACACCTCATTTTACAGTTAATATCTCAGATAATAATAACCGTGAATACGAAATTATTATTAATGTCAAATCAAAAAAAAGTCCATCTGAGTTATTGTATTATGCGGGTAAAAATTTTCATTCTAAGCAAATTACAAACCTACCTAACTTAAATTACGGCTTCACAAACATTACTAGTAATAATAGAGAAATTGCACTAGATTATATTCGAGGTAATTTACTTGACCGCTGTAAATTAGTCCCACTTCCAGTAACTGCAGCTGGAGATGATAACGATTTACAAGATAAATTTTTGAATTACATGAAAACATCTGAAAATAATCCAAAAGTCGATATTTATGCATATGGTGAAAAAATCCCTCCTGGAATTCATGATGTCCACATGAACCAAGGAAATGTGGGAAGTTTTAGAAAAGATGATGGTATTTGGCAAGATGGTGGAGTACTTTTCCATTATAAAGACACTGATAAATGGGAATCTGTCTTTTTAGCATTCCAGTCACAATCATAGATGACAAAAAACAATTCAAGTATTCCAGAAAATGAGTTTTCAACCTTATTAATGAGTGAAAATGAACAAATTGAACTTCTTAATAAACTTAATAAAAATAAAGGTATTATTGAAAACGATTCAAAAAAATACTTTGATGAAGATGCGGAGAAAAACATTATAGCACCTTATTATAAACCAATTAATTTTGATCAATTAAAACCAAGTGAATTATTTAAGGCTTTGCATTCCTTAATAGAAAATACACATAAACCCGTCAAATATAATCCAGCACAATATTTATATAATTGGGTAGATTTACAAGAAGACGGAAATTTAAAAAGTATCTATTCTGGAAACATAAGAAAACCAGAAGAAGTTATTGCTGAAGACATTGAAATAATCAACAAACGAAAAAATGAATTAGATTCACTTCTGACTAATTACTCATTAACTGAAAATGAGTTAGAAACCCGAAAAAAGCAAATTGAAGAAAACAATAAATTGAACTGTGAACACGTAGTACCACAATCTTGGTTTCATAAACAGGAACCAATGAGAGGTGATTTACATCATTTATTCGCATGTGATCCACAATGTAACTCGATGAGAAGTAACTATCCTTATCATGATTTCCCAGATTATGAAGGGGGGATTGAGCTGAAAACAATTAGACAAAAGTGTGGGAAATTAGAGAAGAGTTTATTCGAACCTGAATACGCTAAAGGTATAGTAGCACGAGCCACTTTATACTTTTTACTAAGATATCCAGATAAAATTACAAATGACAATGAAAAAAACATAGACATTGAATTATTACTTAAATGGCATGAACAATATCCAGTAAGCATTTATGAAAAGCATCGAAATCAAAGTATTCAAGACACTCAAGGGAATAGAAATCCCCTTATCGATTTTCCCGAATATGGTCGTAACATTGATTTTTCATTGAGTTCTTCTTGATTGAATGAAATTTATGCTTATCCATTGGATTTAGGACAGCAATTTTATTATCAATCACATCCATTATTAAATGAAAATCAAATTTATTATGATACACGGAATTCTTATCGGGCATCAACTGGTAAATTAATTGTATCTGTTTATGAAATGAATACAGATAAACCCATTAAGGGTGCAAAGGTATTTATTCGTAAGCAAGATGATAGTAGTCAAATTATTGCTACACTCCAAACAAATGACATTGGTTTAACAAGTCCCATTTCTCTATCAGCGCCTCCTAAAGAGTATTCTTATAATCCTTCAGGACCTAAACCTTATACAGAATATATTCTTACAGTCGAAGCACCTAACTATGGTGTTAAAATAGTTAGAGGTGTACAAATCTTTCCGGAAACTACAGCGAAACAAAGAGTGGAAATGCTTCCTGTTAATCGAACAGGAGAACGTCAATTAATTGAAACAATTGATGTTCCTCAACATGCATTAACTGAATATTATTTAGAAAGACAACTTCAGTCAAACTATCCCAGCTTTTCTCACTTTCCTCAACATGCAAATAGTTTAAGCATACCTCAATACATTATAGTTCATGATGGAAATCCTAATGAATTAGCTCCAAGATATAAAGTGGAATTTAAGGAATATATAAAAAACGTAGCTGCCTCAGAACTTTACCCAACATGGCCCAAAGAAGCTATTAAGGCTAATATAATTTGTATAACATCTTTTGTGTTAAATCGTATATATAATAATCATTATTTGGAAAGAGGGTTTACAATCAGTAGCAAGTCTTTGTTTGATCAATCTTATTATTATGGTAGAAGTACTTTTTCTGAAATTGATGAGATAGTTGACGAGATATTTAATCAATATATTACAAGACTGTATAGTATTGAACCACTACTAATTAATTACTGTAGTGGCATAAGAGATGATTCAAATGAATACTTCTGTAGATGGGGAAGTATATACCTTGCTGATCAGGGGAGAGATTATGTCAGTATAATTCGTGCCTTTTATCCACTATCAGAGATTAACTTTTTATAAGTGAATTTGTATAATTCTCATCCATATTCTTCAGGAGATTATAAACCACCATATTCTATAGTAGGAGTGAGTGATGAAGGGCAAGAAGCGCTTTATCGGCAACCAAGTGGAAAAATTTTCGCGAAAATATATGAAAAAGACACAGAAAGACCGATTAAGGGTGTCAAAGTATCAATTTATAAAATGACAAATGAAGGGCGTATTTTAGCTTCCCGACAAAGTGAGGTTCTTACTTTATATACGAATGAATTCGGTGAAACGAATACAGTAGCATTGCCTACGCCCCCTAAAGAGAATGCGACCGATCCTTTAGGGCCTAAACCATATTCAGAGTATGCAATTTCCATTGAAGCTACAGGTTATGCACCTGTAGTACTACGTGGTACACAAATTTTTGAAGGTGTTACTGCTGTTCAAAAAATGGAACTTATACCTATTAGTGGCGCGGAAGGACGGGAGTCTGTTGAAATAATTGATATTCCGGAACATACATTAATCGGACAATATCCCCAGCAGGAATCGCAGCAGAAACTACAAAAAGAAATCGAGGCACAACAAGAGACAAGAGAAGATAGCGATAGAGATATTGTGATACCTGAATTTGTTATCGTTCACGATGGTCATCCAAATACGCCCGCACGAAATTACAAGTTAAGATTTAAAGATTATATAAAAAATGTGGTCGCTTCCGAGGTTTATCCGACTTGGAAAAAAGAAGCATTGTTAGCCAATGCTCTTTGCATAATGACTTTTACACTAAACCGTATTTATGTAAATCCTTATAAAGGAAAAGGATTCACCATCACAAGTAGTACACAGTTTGATCAACAGTATACTCATGGGAGAAATACCTTTGAATCTACTGATGATGCAGTGGAGGAGGTATTTAAGCAATACCTCGCAAAGCACGGAGAAAACACACCGTTCTTCACGCAATATCGTGCTGGTAAAAAGCAACCATGCCCATTTGCAAGTCGACCAGGAATGCTTTATCAATGGGGGACAGCGTGCCTTGCAGAACAAGGAATGAGTTACATGGATATCTTGAAATACTACTATAAAAATATAGAAATCCGTTTAGCTGATTTTATAAAAGTAATTAAGTCATTCCCAGGATATAATTTAAAGGAAGGAGATCAAAATACTGCTGTTGAAACCATTCAAAAATATTTATTTCATATAAGAAAAAGATATACAGATATTCCTGAAGTAAGAGTAAACGGTACATTCAATTCAAGTACTGCAAATGCAGTTAAGGTTTTTCAAAGACAGTTCCAAATTTCTGAAAATGGGGCTGTAGATGAGGTAACTTGGAATAAAATGAATGATATGTATGTGTATGTTACTAATCTCCCTGGCATGTATCCTATTTTGCAAAATGGTAGTCAAGGAGAAATAGTAAGGAAATTACAAAATTTATTGAAGGATTATGGTTTTTACGAGGGTCAATTAGATGGATTTTTTGGCCTTGGAACTGAAAAATCAGTGAAAGAGTTTCAGAAGATAAAAAGTTTTACTGTTACAGGAGTAGTGCGTAAAGAACTATGGATACTCCTTGAAGCAATACAATATACTCTGGGAACTCCCCGAACGTCTTTAACAAGTAATTCAATTTCACAGCAAACGAATATAGGATTAAATCTTAATACACAAATGCCTTCTCAAAATCAAAGCCCAGTATCTATTTATCCCCCTTCTATGACAAATGTGTCCGATTATCAGCAGACACAATCATTCTACAATAATAATAGATATTATCCCTTTTCTTAAATGGAGAGTTTACCCACTCTTAAATTAGGTTCTACAGGCTATTATGTAACAGTTCTCCAATTAAATCTAAGAGGTTTGGGAGTAAACTACGAGAAACTTGCTATTACCGGCTTTTTTGATGAAAAAACAAATAAATGCACAAAAATTTTCCAAGAAAAAACTAAATTAAATCCTAATGGAATAGTAGAAGTTAACACTTGGAAATCATTGTTTGAGAACGTATTATTAATACAAAAGAAGCTGCAATCTATAGGGATTTATTTTGGAGTATTTAATGGGATATTCGATACATTAACTACCCAAGCTACACAAGAATACCAAAAAGAGCAAAATTTATACCCTTCCGGAGATATTACACCGAGAACACGCCACAAATTATTTAATCCCAATTCTCAATCTGAATTTTATACTAGCTCTAATCATTTACACTCCTTACACCCATATGTGGAGATGCTGGCTAAAGAGTTTCTTCAATTAACAAAAGCTAATGGCTTAGATGTTCGAATATATTCAATGTTTAGGAGCTGGAGTGAACAAGACCGGCTATTTTCTTTAGGAAGATGGAAACCGGGTAAAAAGGTTACAAACGCTCGAGGCGGGGAATCCTATCACAATTGGGGATTAGCCTTTGATGCTGCACCTTACGAAAATAACTCTATACCTTGGGGTGACATCAAAAAATTCGAACAAATGGGGTATATAGGAGAGCAACTTGGTTTAAATTGGGGTGGGCGTTTTGAGGTGGTACAGTAAATGAAAAAGAAAAGGAAAATGAATCAAATTATGTTTGGAATTAGTACAATTGCATTGTCGTTAGGAGCAGTGCAAACTGATGTATTGGCGGAAGAAAAAGTACCTTATAATGTAATACAAATGAATCCAGTAGGGATAGAAACGCCAAAAGATGCAGTTGCTCATTCTTCACAAGTTGATGAAACATTATCATTTGAAGAACGTTTAAAAGTAGGAGATTTTTCACAGAAGCCAGCCCCTGCTAAGAAAAGTGTGAAAGCGAAGCAGTCACAGGAAAGCTATACTTTGGATGAGTTGAATAAAATGAGTGATGAGGAGTTAATTGATACACTAGCGAATATTCGCAGCGGACAAATTAAAGGTTTATTTCAATTTAATGAGGAAACAAAAGTTTTCTATAAAAATAAAGAGCGTATGCAGGTAATTATGGATGGATTAGAGAAACGAGGAAGTACGTTTACAAAAAATGATGCAAAAGGAATTGATACATTTACTGAAGTGCTTCGTTCTGCTTTTTATGTCGGATATAATAATGATGAATTAAGTTATTTAAATGAGAGAAGCTTCAAAGATAAGTGTTTACCTGCATTAAAAGCAATTGCAAAGAATCCAAACTTTAAGCTTGGTACAGCTGAGCAAGATTTGGTTGTAAATGCATACGGAGATTTAATGAGAAATGCTTCTAGTGACGTTGAAACGGTGCAGTATGCAGCAAAAATTTTAAAACAGTATAATAATAATCTTTCTACATATGGAAGTGACCGTGCGAAAGGAAACGCTGTATACGTTTTAATGCAAGCCGTTGATGCCGATATACAGATTGATTGGCACTTTTCGGGTAAAGAGCCAAATGAGACAATGTGGTATGGGAAGATTGATAGTTTTATAAATGAAGTCAATAAAATGGCGCTTATACGTAATGTGTCGGAAGAAAATGGTTGGCTTATTAATAATGGGATTTACTATGCAGGACGTTTAGGGAAATTTCATAGTAATCCGAAGAAAGGGTTAGACGTTGTTACGCAAGCGATGCAGATGTATCCATATTTAGGAGAGCAATATTTTGGTGCGGCACAGCAGATTGCTACAAATTATGGCGGAGTAGACGCCAACGGAAAAACAGTAAATTTAGACCAAATTAAAGAAGAGGGAAAGAAGAAAATTTTACCTAAAACATATACATTTGATGACGGAGAAATTGTCATTAAAGCCGGAGATAAAGTGACAGAGGAAAAAATACAAAGATTGTACTGGGCTGCGAAAGAAGTAAAAGCACAATATCACCGTGTAATCGGAAGTGATAAAGCATTAGAACAAGGGAATGCGGATGATGTATTAACAATCGTAATTTATAACACGCCTGATGAATATAAATTTAACCAGCAATTGTATGGATATGATACGGATAATGGTGGTATTTATATTGAACAAGACGGAACGTTCTTTACATATGAACGAACGCCGCAGCAAAGTATTTATAGTTTAGAAGAATTGTTTCGCCATGAATTTACACACTATTTACAAGGAAGATACGAAGTGCCTGGATTATTTGGGCAAGGAGATATACAGCAAAATGAACGTTTGACATGGTATGCAGAAGGAAATGCAGAATTCTTTGCAGGATCGACACGTACAAATAATGTGGTACCGCGTAAGAGTGTTATAAGAGGTTTATCAGCCGAACCAGCAAATCGCTTTACAGCAGAAAAAACATTATTTTCAAAATATGGAACGTGGGATTTTTATAACTATTCCTTTGCATTGCAGTCTTATATGTATAATCATAAATTTGATACATTCGATAGAATACAAGATTTAATTCGTGCAAATGATGTACAAGGTTATGATGTATGCCGAGAGAAGTTAAGTAAAGATGCACAATTGAATAAAGAATTTCAAACATATATGCAACAATTAATTGATAATCAAGAGAATTTTAATGTGCCACAAGTATCAGATGATTATTTAGTAAGTCATGCACAAAAAGCACTAGCTGAAGTGAAGCAGGAAATTGTGGATGTTGCGAATGTAAAAGGTGCAAAGATTACAAAGCAAAAATCTCAATTCTTTAATACATTTACAGTTGAAGGTACGTACACAGGTGGTACAACAAAAGGTGAATCTGAAGACTGGAAAACGATGAGTAAACAAGTGAATGAAGTATTAGAGAAGCTGTCGCAAAAAGGATGGAGCGGTTATCAAACAGTAACAGCGTACTTTGTAAATTATCGTGTAAATAATGAAAATCAGTTCCAATATGATATTGTTTTCCACGGCATTGCAACGGATGAAGGTGCAAATGAAGGAATGATTGTAAAGAGAAAAGATTCATATTACGGGGAAGCAAATAACGCAATTGAGTTTAAGAGCGATAGTTCAAAAGCTGAAGATCGAAAAATCATTTCTTATCTTTGGGACTTTGGAGATGGGGAAACAAGCACAGAAGCAAATCCTACTCATGCATATGAAAAAGACACCTCTTATATAGAATAAATGAAAGGAATGAATTATATGAGCAGAGGAAAGAATAATAGATTACAAAAACCAATGAAAGTATTTATGGCATCTGCTGTTTTGACAACGACATTATTTACGCCTATGACTGTAGATGGTTTGAATATTCATGCTGAAACTACGAAAACTCAAGCGCAACATGAAGAGAGAACATTTGAACTTCCAAGTACAGGACATTATATGGGTGAAGCAAAAAGAGAGAGAAGAAGAGAGCAACGAAACTATACGCCAACAGGAATCTATGTAAAACCGAATGAACAAGTGACAATTGAAGTATCGGGACTATCAGGATTAAACAAGCTTGGAGTAACTATTGGGACAAATGAATATGACAAAGAAGGTGGAAAAGCATTTCGTCTTTCTTCTGGTTCTAACACCATCTCCTCTCAAAATGGTGGTTTATTAGGATTTGATAATTGTGAAGAGAAAGGAACTGTTAAGGTAAAAGTAACACATGGCGGGAGTCCTATCCCATTCTTTGAATTAGGGAAGCATACGAAAGAAGATTGGATTGCCATGATGGACAAGTATCCAGATGCGCATGCTGTTCAATTAAAGTCAAAGAAAGCAATACTTACTGTTACTCAGGAAAGTGCCAAGAAATACATTGTGAATCAAGATCCTGTTCCTTTATTAAAAAAATATGATGAAATGATTCTAGCACAAGATAGAATATCGGGATTATCTGAAACAAGTTCTAATCCGTTACATCGTTCAACTCGCCGTCTTTGGGCTTTTGCAGAAAATCCTAACAACCCACCGGGCATGTACATGTATGCAGGTGGAGATGGAGTCGTATTTACTACTGCTTATGATGCGATTGAAAGCGCTTTAAATGAAAATGAATTTGGATGGGGACAAATGCATGAAGCAGGACATACAAGGCAACAATACCCTTGGACGTGGGATGGAGTAGTTGAAGTCAATGTTAATATATACTCCTTAGCTGCACAAAAACAATTATTCCCAGGTCAACCAACACGTTTAGAAAAAGAAGGGGATTATGACAGAGCCTTTCAATACTTAAAACAAACAGATAAAGAATATGAAAATATTAATGACCCGTTTGTGAAAGTTGTTATGTTTTGGCAGCTTCATTTAGCATATGGTGAAGATTTCTATCCAAATCTTCACAAACTATATCGAGAGTTGCCAAAAGACAAACTTCCAGAAACGAATGAAGAGAAAATACAAGCATTTATTTACAATACATCGAAAGTAACGAAACAAAATTTACTTCCATTCTTTGATCAATGGGGACTGAAAGCATCACAAGAAACAAGAAAAAAAGTAGAAGCTTTGAGATATCCAACAGTAACTTCCCCTATATGGGAAGCGACGGATACGAAACCCGTTAAACCAATAGCTTCGTATGATCCAAGAAAATAAATGGAGACGGTAATGAACTCCCTTCAACCAGGACAAACATGTGAAATAGCTGATGCTTATGTAGGAATGATTGATAAAGTGCCAGCTCGTGTAATTGTTCATAGATTAACAAAACAACAGCAACAAAAACGATTACAAGATCAAGCTGTAAGAGAAAAAAAGAAAGGAATGAAGTATTCTCCTCGTAGTAAACGACTCAGTGGTATCAATGTATATATGACAAACACCCCTACAGATATTGTCCCGATGGGACAGGTACATGACTGGTATTCTTTGCGTTGGCAAATCGAAATTTTATTTAAAACGTGGAAGTCATTCTTTCAAATTCATCATTGTAAAAAGATAAAACCAGAACGATTGGAGTGCCATTTAAATGGTCAATTGATTGCCATTCTACTCTGTTCTTCTATCATGTTTCAAATGCGCCAATTGCTCCTCATAAAGAAAAAACGAGAGCTTAGTGAATATAAAGCCATATATATAATTAAAGACTATTTTCTTCTTCTATTCCAAACTATACAAAAAAACACCCAAGAGCTATCAAAGGTGTTACTTCGACTGTTCAATCTCCTACAGCAAAACGGGCGGAAATCCCATAGGTATGAGAAGAAAACAGTCTTTGATATATTAGGTGTCGTTTATAACTGTACCATGTCTGATAACCAAGCAGCTTAAATGTATTTATTTTGTTTAATTGTTTGGGGACTTAATTTTATTGTAGTTAAGATTCAAGGTACACCAGTTAGTCTAGAACTCTCGTTATTATACCGTTTAGTTCTAACGGCAATCTTATTTTTAGTTCTCATATGGTTTATTAAACCTAATGGAAAACCTAATAGAAAAGATATTCCATTTGTCGTTTTATTTGGCATTTGCAATTTTGCATTGAGTTACCTATGTCTCTATTATGCTACTATAATGAGTTCTGCCGCTATCGTAACTTTGATTTTTTCATTGAAAGTTATTTTAACTCCAATTGCCCTTCGAATTTTTTTGAAAGAGAAGCTACATTCTCGTGTTTTAATTGGAGGAATTCTAGGAGTGCTAGGCGTATGTATTCTTATCTATCCGAATATAAACAGTTTTAAAGGATTTGATGATGTAAAAGGAATTATGATGGCTATTCTAGGTACTATTCTTACAGCGATAGGAGATGCTAGCTCTGCAAGAAATTCAAAACATAAGGTTAATCCCGTATATGCAAATTCAATTGGCTTTACAGCAGGAAGTGTATTGATAGGAGCGATTGTATTACTTCAAGGAGAAAAACTAGTCTTTCCAACATCTATTTCATACTTATCTGCTTTACTATACTTAACCCTAATTGCTTCTTTTGCAGCATGGTTATTCTATTTGAAACTTGTAGATAGAATTGGAGGGGCAAAAAGTGGTTATATGGTAGCACTTTTTCCTGCAATTGGAGGAATAGCTTCTGTGATAATTGGCGAATCAGATTTATCTGTATATTTATTTGCTGGCTGTCTTTCAAGTTGTATTGGAGCTGCTATTGCTTTAGGATTTGGAACAAAATATCAAAATATAGAATTACGGATAAAAAAGACTAGTTAAGTGAAAGAACTCATTTTTAATATAGATCAGAGTGGTAATGTTCCAATGTATCAGCAAATATATGTTTATATACGGATGCAAATATTATCAGGAAAAATTACCTATGATACAAAACTACCTTCTATTCGACAATTAGCAGAACTTTTAAATGTAAGTAGAAATACTACACAAGTTGCTTATGAACAACTTCTAGCAGAAGGTTATATACGAAGTGAAAATAAAAAGGGCTATTTTGTACAGGCAAATATGTCTAATCAAGTACTTACATATGAGCCTACTGTAATAACTCCTAGAGGAAGACAAAAAGATATAAGAAAAACCATTGATTTTAAAATTGGTACGGTGGACAGGGAGAACTTTCCTATTGCAAAGTGGAGAAGCCTAACAAATAAAGTCTTAATGGATCCTATCATGTATTCCTACGGGGAAAAACAAGGGGACATGTTGTTAAGGACAGCTATATCAGATTATCTGTTTCAATCAAGAGGTGTAAGTGCTGTTAATAAGCAAATACTGATTGGTAGCAGTACACAACATTTGTTATTGATTTTGACCATTCTTTTAAAAAAAGAATTTCATCGGATAGCTGTAGAAGACCCTGGTTACAATGGAGCAAGGGAACTTTTTTCCTTACAGTCATTCTCCGTTGAACCTATATCTGTTATTGAAAATGGCCTTGACGTTGATCAATTGTGTACAACAGACACAAGATTGGTATACGTTACACCAACTCATCATTTTCCATATGGATTAACGATGCCTGTTAGTGAAAGGTTACAACTCATTAACTGGGCTGAACAGGTTAATGGATATATTATTGAGGATGATTACGATAGTGAATTTCGTTATATTCATCAACCGGTCCCCTCTTTACATAGTATAGATTCTAATGATAGAACTGTGTATTTAAGCACATTTTCTAAAGCATTATTACCCTCAATCCGTGTAAGTTACATGGTATTACCTAAACGATTACTTCCTACGTATGAGAAAATTGGGCCTTTACTAGAACAAACTGCTTCTTCTGTTCATCAAAGAACGCTAGCCTACTTTATATCAGAGGGATATTGGTATGCACATTTAAGGAAAATGAAAACTCTTTATAAACGTAAAATAAAAGTACTATGCGAAGAGATAAATAAGCATTTTAAAAACAATATAAAAATCAAGGGTTACTACTCTGGTATTTATGTAGTTATTGAAGTCAAAACTCAAATGAGCGAGAAAGATTTGATAAATAAAGCATTTAGCAATGGCGTTACTGTTTATCCATGCTCTCAATATTTTGTTAAAAAAGCACCTAAATATCCACATATTCAATTAGGTTTAGGAAACTTAAGTGAACATGAGATTACTGAAGGTATCTGTAAATTAGCAAATATATGGCTTGAAAAAAATTAAATGGCGTTTTTTATGTCTGTTTCTGTATCTGACGAATTACAACTATTTGCTCAAGAGATTCAAAGTTTTTTATCTCCAAATACCTTACGGGATCTTGCTAGAGATGTTGGTTTTATACAACGAACCAGTAAGTACCAAGCAAAAGATTTAGTAGCTTTATGTGTATGGGTGAGCCAAAATGTAGCTATGACTTCTTTAACTCAGTTATCTAGCTGTTTAGAAGCATCAACAGAAGTACTCATCAGTCCTGAGGGACTGAATCAACGGTTTAATAAGGCGGCCGTCCAACTTTTACAACACCTACTAGCCGAACTACTAAGCAAAAAATTGGCCACATCTATGCCAATTTCTTCTCCATACACTTCTGTTTTCAAGCGTATTCGTATTTTAGATTCAACGGCATTTCAACTCCCGGATGTATTTTCATCGGTTTATCCAGGTGCAGGAGGATGCAGCCATACAGCTGGGATAAAAATTCAACTTGAGTATGATTTGTTAAGTGGACAGTTCCTACATATTCATACAGGTCCGGGTAAACAACATGATCGCACTTACGGCTCTCTGTGTGCCCCAACTGTGACAGCGAATGATTTATGTATCCGAGATTTAGGTTATTTTCATTTAAAAGACCTTCAATATATACAAGAAAACTACAAAGTATTTCTTGGCACCTTTTACATAAAATAAATGTCTTTTGAACGTAGATGTGAATGTGATGAATGTAATAGAAATCGAAGAAAAAGAGGCCGTGAGGAAGTAAGAGAATGGGGGAATTTTAAAGGACGAAGAAGATTAAATGGTTTACGAGAAGGCGATAAAATTAGAGTTTTTTCAGGTGGAGATCAGATCGATGGAATAGGAGTCTTTATTCGTATAGAGGATAGATTTCTTATTTGGGTGGATGCTGCTGTGAACCTTAATATGACAAGCTTAGATGCTATTAGTGTTCAACGAGTAGTTTAAATGTTCACAGCTGTAATTTTGCAGGTTGAAATAGCAAACCTTACGATTGTAGTTGGATTTATAGGTAAAGTACCTAGAACTATACCAAGACCTGTTTGTTCCACGTTAAAACCTACTGCAGTAGAACCAGTACTTGCTAAAAGATTCACTGTAGTACCGATAAGCGTATCCAATAACTCCCTAATTGGTCGTTCACGACAATCACATTCGCATCCTGAGTCTACAGGAGGAAGTAATATTATAGATGGCCCTGGTGGTAAAAATCCTACCCCTGTTACATCAGAAATATTGACCACAAAGGATGTGGTACCATCTGTAACTGTAACTAAAAAATCATTTACGGAAGTGATAGTAAATAAAAAGAAAAGAGGGGGGGCGTTGGGCGTGTCTGCAATAGTGCCAAGAATCACAGTTTCCCCAATAAGTTGTTGTAAAACGCTCTGCATAGGTAAAACGCAGCAATCACAAAGACAACTTTCAGTTGCACCTGTTGGCCCAGTTGATCCCGTTGGCCCAGTTGATCCCGTTGGTCCAGTTGATCCCGTTGATCCCGTTGATCCCGTTGATCCCGTTGGCCCAGTTGATCCCGTTGGCCCAGTTGGCCCAGTTGATCCCGTTGGCCCAGTTGCACCTGTTGGCCCAGTTGATCCCGTTGACCCAGTTGCACCTGTTGGCCCAGTTACTCCCGTTGGGCCCGTCCCTCCCGTTGGCCCAGTTGGCAGAGTAAATGAGGGAATGGGTGGAAGTGTAGGGCCAATTAAATTTGGATTCAATGCATTAGCTTGAATGTCTGAAAATAAAGATTTGCAGATTAAAGAAAATAATATTGTTTCAAAGTCAAATACTTTAATTGAAGCAAATTCACGTTTAAATTTAGTAGAACAAAAAATATTACTTTGTTTGGCTAGTAATATTGAACCTAATGATTGGGATTTTAAAACTTACACATTCCCTATTAAACATTTTCATGATCTACTTGGTCTAAATGGATCTACTAAATATTCGGAGTTAAGTAAAAT
This sequence comes from Bacillus toyonensis, assembly GCA_046112185.1. Taxonomy (GTDB): domain Bacteria; phylum Bacillota; class Bacilli; order Bacillales; family Bacillaceae_G; genus Bacillus_A; species Bacillus_A toyonensis_A. The sequence continues at coordinate 116,211 of CP170574.1, forward strand.
TACCAAAGAATTATTATCAAAAGTAATTGAAATTCGGACGGGGGAAGAACTGATACAGGTATCTTGGCTTTCTTCAGCGATTTACAACAGAAATAAAGGAACAATCGATATGCGTTTCGATCCATTATTAAAGCCATTTCTATTAGAATTAAGCAGCAAATTTACAAGCTATAGATTAGCTAATGTTATTAAATTGAAAAGTACATACGCTATACGTATTTATGAACTACTAAAACAATATGAAGATTTAAAGGAACGTACAATTAGTCTCGAAAATTTAAGGTATTACTTAGATGCAATGGATATATACCCTAACTATGCAAATTTTAAACAACGTGTGTTAAAACCTTCTCAAAAAGAATTGGACCAAAAGACAGATATTTCTTTTGAATTTGAAGAAATTAAATTGGGAAGAAAAGTACAAAAAATCAAATTTATTATTTGTGGTAAAAAAAAGAAAGACAACAATTTAGTTCACTTTGAAAAGAATTTAGATAAATTTCAACAGCCCAATACATTTGAACAAAAAATTAAAAGATTTGAAGAACGCTGTAAAGAAAAAGTGTTTCCTAAAGTGTTAAAAAAATGGGAAGCTCATAAAGAAATTGTATTAGAAATAATTGAGGATATACGATTTCGTTCAGATATTAAATCTCCAATAGGTTATATAGAATTCACTCTAAATTCCCGATTAAAAGAACTGTCTGATAAAGAAATAACAAACCAAAGTAGTCTAATTGAGAATTATTCTCATAATAATGGAATATTAGAGATTGATAACATTATAAATTTAGTTATCAGGAAATATTCAACATCTACAGGTGCTGTAGCTACATTTTTAGTTAAAGACACAGCAATTGAGAAATTAATAAGAGTAGTTACTTTAGAAGAAGCTGAAGCCATTTGGATAGAACACGAAACGTTTGTCATGGATAAAATTTATGAATACATTAAAAGGAATAGAAGAAAAAAAAGATACTAGATGGCTCCTAATTATAACAAAAATGGTTCTAAAGATAACAAACTTGGTTTTAACTACAACAAAAATGGTTTAAAAGATAACAAATTTGGTTGCTTAACTCTAACAAAGATGGTTTTAAAGGTAACAAACTTGGTTTTAATCATAACAAAAATGGTTTTAAAGGTAACAAATTTGGTTGCTTAAGTGATAAAAAAAGCAATCATTCCAGCCGCTGGTTACGGCACAAGGAGCCTTCCAATTACAAAGGTAATTCCAAAAGAAATGTTTCCAATAGGTAATAAACCTGCGATTCATTATATTGTGGAAGAGGCTGTAAAATCAGGTATTGAGCAAATATTAATTGTACTTTCTAGCAGAAAGGATTTAATAGTTGATTACTTTGATTATTCATTAGAATTGGAGGCTTTTTTAGAAAAAGAAAAAAAAGCCCATCTGTTAAAAGGGCTTGCTATTCCTAATGTTCAAATCCATTATATAAGGCAGCCATATGCGAGAGGACTTGGTGAGGCAATAAAATTAGGTGAAACATTTATTGGTAATGAACCTTTTGCTGTACTCTTGCCAGATGATATTGTAGTTTCTGATAAAGAAACCGCTTTAAATCAGTTAATTAGTATTTATAAAGAGACGAAAAATAGTGTAATAGGCATTCATACGGTACCAGATGAGTGCATAGAGAAGTATGGAATTATTGAAGGGAATATTGTAAAGGGTAATTATATGAATGTTACGAATATTGTAGAAAAGCCAAAAGTAAATCCTCCATCTAATCTTGCAGTAATTGGTAGATATGTTTTCACGCCTGATATTTTTCCTTTATTAAAAAACATTCAACCTGGTGTTGGGGGGGAATATCAATTAACAGATGCGATTCATTCTTTAATTATGACTAAAAAAGTATATGGAAAAATGATTGATGGGAAACGATTTGATATCGGACAAGAAGATGAATATATGCAGCTTCTTAATCTTATATATGGACAAAACAAAACAGGTAAAAATTAAATGGATATATGTATTATAGGCTCTGGTTATGTGGGAATCACATCAGCAGCGGTATTAGCAGATTTAGGTCATGATGTTATATGTGTAGATAAGGATCAAGAAAAAATTCAAGCTCTCCAAAAGGGAGAGTGCCCCATTTATGAACCAGATTTAAAGGAGCTTATTCACAAAAATAGAAACCGATTACAATTCAGTTGTGATATCGATAATGCTATTCGACAATCACCCGTTATTTTTATCGCTGTAGGAACCCCTTCTACATCAAGTGGAAAGACGGATTTAAAATATATCTACTCCGTCATAGATCTACTGGTTCCAGCTATAACATCGTATAAAACAATTATTACGAAAAGTACAGTTCCACCAGGTACAAATCAACAATTACATGAAACACTTATTCAACGTGGGGTTTCATCGGCCTTATTCAATATTGTCTCCAATCCTGAATTTCTTCGCGAAGGCTCTGCTGTTCACGATATGCTCATTCCAGATAGAACTATTATAGGTATCCAAAAAGGTGACACAAAGTCGTTAAAAATTATGCAGGATATATATAAAGAGATTAGCGCTCCTTTCCTTTGTACAGGTTTAAATGAAGCAGAGATGATTAAATATACATCTAATGTATTTTTGGCTACCAAAATATCTTTTATAAATGAAATTTCTCGAATTTGTGATGCATATAACATTGATATTGTTGAAGTGGCAAAAGGAATTGGCCATGACTTTCGAATCAACCCTCATTTTCTTCAGGCGGGGATGGGGTATGGCGGATCATGCTTCCCAAAAGACTTACATTCACTCATTTATACAGCAAATGATAGGCACGTAGCAGTTCCTATTTTACAAGCTGTACAATCCATTAACTCCACACAGATAGATCTCTATGTTGAAAAAATAAAAAAAGCTATAAAAGAACCCTCCTCAAAAAAAATAACGGTTTTAGGAATTGCCTTTAAGCCAAATACTGATGATATTCGTAGCTCCCTTGCCGTAATACTTCTTGAAAAGTTAATCCCTCATGGCTATGATCTACATGCTTATGACCCCAAAGCTTTTCTTCCTTCACATTTAAAAAGACAAGTTACCCAGCATGATAACCTAGAATCTTCAATTACAAATTCTGATTGTATTATTATCGCCACGGATTGGAATGAATTTAAAACACTTAATTGGAAACAAGTCAAACAAGTTATGAAGGGATGCACAATCGTGGATGGACGCAATTGCATTGAAAAAGATGAAATAGAAAAATACGGATTACAATATATTGGAGTGGGTCGGTCATGAATGAAAATACTTGTAACAGGAGCCGCTGGTTTCATTGGCTCACATTTGTGTCAAGCGTTACTTAAAAATAGTGCATATCATGTAGTTGGAATTGATCATTTCATCGGTCCTACCCCAGCTACTTTAAAGACAGGTAATATACAATCTCTCGAATTGAATTCACGTTTTCAATTCATACGAGAAGACATTCTAAATACAGATTTATCAAAACTATTACAAGATATAGATGTTGTTTATCATCTAGCTGCTATTCCTGGTGTGAGATCAAGTTGGGGAAAAGATTTTCAGCCTTATGTTACAAATAATATAATGGTTACACAGCAGTTACTTGAAGCCTGTAAACACACAAAATTAGATAAATTTATTCATATATCCACATCTTCTGTTTATGGTGAAAAATCTGGCGCAGTTTCTGAAGATTTATTACCTACCCCTCTATCTCCATACGGTGTTACCAAATTAAGTGGTGAGCACTTATGTCATGTTTATCACAAAAATTTTCACATACCAATTGTTATTTTAAGATATTTCACAGTTTATGGGCCAAGGCAGCGTCCTGATATGGCATTTCATAGATTAATTAAACAACTGCTAGAGGATAAACCTCTCACAATATTTGGTGATGGAACACAAACACGTGATTTTACCTATATTGATGACTGTATACGAGGAACGGTGGCCGCTTTAGAGACAAAAAAAAATATAATAGGTGAAGTTATCAATATCGGTGGAAAAGAACAAGCATCCATTTTAGACATCATTTCTATGTTAGAAAAAATATCAGGGAAATCAGCAACCAAAACCTTTCTAAAATCAGTTCCTGGAGAACCGAAGCAGACATGGGCAGATATATCTAAGGCCAGTACATTATTGCAATATTCTCCAACGGTTTCTCTATCCGACGGACTGGAAGCAGAATATCATTATATAAAACAACTATACAAAGGGGATTAGATGAAAATTGCATATATATGTACAGAAAAATTACCATCTCCCGCGATTAAAGGTGGAGCAATTCAAATGATGATTGATGGGGTGTCCCCCTATATAAGTCAAGATTATGAACTTACTATTTTCTCCATTTCAGATCCAAGTCTTCCAAATCAAAAAACACAAGATAATGTCAATTACGTGTATTTGCCTCAAAAAGATTATGAACAGCATGTTATAAGAACACTCCAAACCAATACCTTTGATATTATACATGTCTTTAATCGTCCTAAAAATATACCTCTATATAAACAGGCTTCTCCACACAGTAAATTTGTATTAGGTCTTCATAACGATATGTTTGCTGAACATAAACTATCTATTTGTGAAGGAAATCTTATTATTGAAATGGTTACCGCCATTGTGACTGTTAGTAACTATATTAAACAAACTGTGATTGAGAGGTTTCCACAAGCTGAAGAAAAGATTTCCATTGTCTACTCTGGTGTTAATTTAAAACAATCTCCCTCCATCTGGACACCAACAGGACAAAAGATAAGAAATGCATTTCGGACAAAATACGGTATCCAAGATAAAAAAGTGATTCTATTTGTTGGCCGATTATGCAAAAACAAAGGTCCAGACTTGCTCATTCAAGCTATGAAGAAGATTATTCAAACGCATAAAGATACGGTACTTGTAATTGTTGGTGGTAAATGGTTTAGTGATAACCGAGTAAATAAATATGTTAAAAAGCTATATAGAATGGCTAGGCCAATTAAAGAACACGTAATTTTCACCAAATTTATTCCTGCAGATCAAATTCATAATATATTTCTAATGGGGGATATATTTATATGTAGCTCACAATGGAACGAACCATTGGCACGTGTTCATTATGAAGCAATGGCTGCTGGAATCCCAATTATTACAACAAACCGTGGAGGAAATGCAGAAGTTATAACAGATGAATATAACGGCTGCCTAGTAGAACAATATGATAATCCAATGGAATTTGCCAGACTTGCCCAGGCTTTGTTATCTCAACGAGGATTTGCACAATTGATTGCTGAAAACGGAAGAAAAATTGTGGAGGAAAACTTTACATTTAAACATACAGCAAAAAAACTAGATCAGGTATATAAACAAGTAGCAGAATCTACTAATCAACCTGCTAGAAATCTAATACGCCCCCTCAAAATTCTAATTGTTTAAATGGCTGATGTGAAAAGAGCAAAAATAAAATTAGATGTTGAGAATGGCTTTAGTGTTAATTCAGATGGTGATTTACAGGAAGTTCTAAAAGCTCTAGCTGAAATAATTCAATCTGGTACACATAATGGTGTAGAGGTTGAAATTCAATATACTGATGAAACAGAAGTTATCTTTACAGACGAGGAAGAAGAAGAGGACGAGGAAGAAGATGAAGAGGACGAAGACGACGAAGACGAAGAGGACGAAGACGACGTAGACGAATACGAAGACGACGAAGATGAAGATGAAGATGAAGACGAAGAAGAAGATGAAGATGAAGACGAAGAAGACGAAGAAGATGAAGATGAAGACGAAGAAGACGAAGATGAAGATGAAGACGAAGAAGACGAAGATGAAGAAGAAGACGAAGATGAAGATGAAGACGAAGATGAAGACGAAGATGAAGATGAAGACGAAGAAGACGAAGAAGACGAAGATGATGACGAAGACGAAGACGAAGACGAAGATGATGATGATGATGAAGACGAAGATGAAGACGAAGACGAAGATGATGATGAAGACGAAGATGATGATGATGAAGACGAAGATGATGATGAAGACGAAGACGAAGATGATGATGAAGACGAAGATGAAGACGAAGATGATGATGAAGACGAAGATGAAGACGAAGAAGACGAAGATGATGATGAAGACGAAGATGATGATGAAGACGAAGACGAAGATGAAGACGAAGATGAAGACGAAGATGATGAAGACGAAGATGATGATGAAGACGAAGATGATGATGAAGACGAAGATGAGGACGAAGATGATGATGAAGACGAAGATGAAGATGAAGACGAAGATGATGATGATGAAGACGAGGACGAGGACGACGATGGTGAAGAAGAAGACGCGTAAATGAATTCAGAACAAGAAGAGATAGTAATCCCTATTTTAGATTTAGAGAAATTTGTGTTTTCTCCACCAGGGCCAATGGGATGGGAATTGTCAGAGTATGAACAGCAAAAAAACATTGTACTAAATGAATCTTCGGTGCTAGAGAATTTAGAGACTATTAAGGAAATAGAATTAGAAGAATTACCCAAAATCGGATTGCTAGATTTAGAAGAGCAATCTTCACAAAAAACTACAATAATTGATGAAGAAAAAGATGAAATAAAAGACGAAGTAAAAAATGAAGTAAAAAATGAAGTAAAAGATGAAGTAAAAGATGAAGAGATTCAGAAGACGAGGAAGACGAGGAAGAAGAAGAAAAAGAAAAAGAAGAAGGCAATAGAACTAGAAGAGAAATCTCCACAAAAAACTACAATAATTGATGAAGTAAAAGATGAAGAGACTCAAAATGCAATAGAAATAGAACAAAACCCGGAACAAAATGAGGTCGTTCCAACTCAAATAGAAAAGCCGAAAGTAAAATTCAAAATTATCACTCCCGATCAGCCATTAAAAAGCCCATGGATAGCAAACTTAGTAAAGAGCGCTAAGGAAAATGAATGATTGGAAGAAACAACTGGATTAGAGAGTGAACATTTAAAAAAGGTCCTTAGCTTTTATCCATTTGAAGTAAGTAATATCATTTTACAATCAAGCAGAAGTGGGAGAACAATGTGGGAAGTTGAAACAGAAGAAGGATTAAAAATATTAAAGCAAGCACATATGCACCCCAAAAGGATGCTATTTATTGCTGGAGCACATTTACATCTCCTTCAAAATGGATTACCAATTACAAACATTCATAAAACAACAAGAGGGGGCTTTTGTATCGGATCTGATGGGTATGCGTATGTACTATATGATAAGCATCAAGGGAAAGAAGTCATATATTATAATAAAGAACAATTAGAAAAGGTACTCATATATGCAGGTAAATTTCATCAAGCATCAGAAGGATACATTCCGATGCAAGAAAGTAAAATTCGGAGCCGATTAGGAAAATGGCATAAATTATACAGATGGAAATTACAAGAATTAGAAGGAAACAAAAGAATTGCACTCTCCTTTCCAGATGATATATTTTCAACGATGTTTTTAGAGTACGTCGATAAGATGTTAGAGCGTGGTAAGAGAGCATTACAAGAAATAGATGATCCATATTATGACCAATGGACAAAAGAAATTATAGCATCTAATAGTTTTTGTCAACAAGATTTTACTTTAGCAAGGTTTGCAGAAATAGATGATGCTGTGTTTATGAAAGAGCTACATTCTATTACAAGTGATTTACCCGTGAGGGATCTACGTATCATTTTAAATAAAGTGATGAAAAAAATGTCAGTTTGGGATACTAATTTAGCAATTCATATGTTGAGTGCATATGATTCGGAAAATTCCTTATCAGAAAAACAATTTCGTGTTCTTTGGACTGATTTATCGTTCCCTCACTTATTCTGTGCAATTGCACATAAATACTATTTAGGACAAAAGCGTTCGTGGTCTGATGAAAAGTATATTTGGGCATTGCAAAATATCATAGCACTTGAAGACTCTAAGGAAGAATTTTTACAAAGTTTTTCTGATATTTACCACGAAATTAAGAGCAATAGCGGAGGGAAATAAATGAAACAGGGAGGCGATTTAATGAAAATTGCGATAATATCCACTGAAAAGCTACCTGTACCAGCTGTACGTGGGGGAGCTATTCAAATTTATATAGATTCTGTTGCTTCCATTATTGCTTCAAATGGAAAAAATGTGACAGTTATTTCTATAACAGATCCTAATTTAAAATCAGAAGAAAAAAACAAAGGTGTAAGGTATATACGTTTTCCAGAAGAGGAGTATCTGCCTGATGTTATTAAACATTTGAAACAGGAAAAATATGATGTGGTTCATTTATGTAATCGTCCCAATTGGATTACAATTTTACGTGAGGCGGCACCACAGACCAAATTCGTGTTAAGTGTGCATAATGAAATGTTTGCATACGAAAAGATAAGTGATAAAGAGGGCGAAGCATGTATTTCCGCTGTTTCCAAAATTGTAACAGTTAGTGATTATATAGGAAAAACAATTACCTCGCGCTTTCAAACTGCAAAAGCAAAGACAAGAACAGTATATTCTGGTGTAGATGTAAATGAATATTATCCTTCGTGGACTGCTAATGGTACAAAAGTTAAAAGTCATGTGCAAAAACAGTTGAATTTACAAAATAAAAAAATAGTTTTGTTTGTTGGACGCTTGAGCAAAGTAAAAGGTCCTCATATTTTGCTACAAGCTCTTCCTAAAATAATTGAGAAGAATCCAGACATCGTAATGGTTTTTATTGGTTCAAAATGGTTTGGAGATAACAATGTAAATAATTATGTAAAACACTTATATACCTTAGGAGCAATGTATCCAGAACATGTAGTCTTTATTAAATTTGTTAAGCCAAAGGATATTTCAACACTGTATGCTATGTCAGATATTTTTGTTTGCTCTTCACAGTGGCAAGAGCCTCTTGCTAGGGTGCATTACGAAGCGATGGCAGCGGGTTTACCAATTATCACAAGTAATCGAGGCGGTAACCCTGAAGTTATTGAAGAAGGAAAAAATGGATATATTGTCAATGACTTTGAGAATCCTGATGCATATGCAGAAAAGATAATTAATCTATTAAATAACGAAAATAAAAGAAAACAGATAGGGAAATATGGACGTGCGAAGGTCGAAAAAGAATTTAATTGGAACCGAGTCGCTACGGATTTAATGAAAGTGTATGGGGAAGTTTTATAAATGGCTAGAGCAAAAATGGTCATGTACCATACAGTAATAAGAGAGAATAAAAGGATGGTGGTATATCTGGAGAATCATAATGAAGAAGCGGTGTATACATTATCGCCCGAAGAGGAGCAAAAATTAGTAGCATTGGCAGAGACAATGATTCAACATTGGGACATTCAAGCGACTACAGTCGAATTAATACAAGGTGGACAACTAGCCTTAGTATGGAAAATTCATACTGCAGATGGCCCATTTTGCTTAAAGAGAATTCATCGCCCTGAAAAAAAGGCTTTATTTTCTATTCACGCTCAAGATTATCTTGCCAAAAAAGGCATGCGTGTTCCGAGCATAATTCCAAGCAAAGTGAATCAGTTATATACAAAACACGGACCATTTTTATTTGTTGTTTATGAGTGGATTGAGGGAAGACCGTTTGAGCTTACAATGCAAGAAGACCTTGAAATGATTATGAAAGGGTTAGCAGATTTTCATGTAGCTTCTATTGGCTACAAACCGCCACCAGGCATACCTATCTTTACAAAACTGGGACGTTGGCCCAATCATTACATTAAAAGATTTCAACAGATGGAGATTTGGAAAACTTTATCCGCAACTATGCCGGATGACCCATTTTCACAATTGTATTTGGCTGAAATTGATGCTTTCATTTCAGAAGCAAAACATACACACCAAAGACTATTGGAATCTGAATATACAAAATGGACTGAGGAATTACAAGCATTCCCTAATTTATGTCATCAAGATTACGGAACAGGAAATTCCTTATTAGATCCAAGTAATCAAATTTGGGTAATTGATTTAGATACAGTTTCTTACGATCTTCCTATTCGAGACTTGCGTAAAATGATTATTCCTCTACTAGATACAACTGGTGTTTGGAATGAAAACCAATTTCAAATTATGATTAACGCATATGAATCAGTGTCTCCTTTAACAGCAGAGCAGAAGAAAATTATGTTTATTGATATGTTATTTCCTTACGAATTGTATGATGTGATTCGTGAAAAATACGTCAGAAAATCACCATTACTTGCTGAAGAACTTGCTGGAGCTATGGAATATGAAAGGATAAAGTCAAAAGCTTTAAATATGTTAATAGAGGAATTTTAAGTGTGTCAGTTTTGTTTTAATTCTGATAAAGATAAACGCAAATTTAGATTATTTGAGATAAATCCTATTCCTTTTTTTACTCCGTATAAATCAAGAAGAATGGTTTATACTTCAGCTGAATCAGATAAATCTTCTAACGTTTTATTAAAATCAAAAATGTCTCCTAACACTTCTTCTGAATTAGAGGGATCTTCTTCTTATCATTCAGTAGTGAATAGTTCTAGTAATAATTTTGCAGAGGTAACAAATGAGATTAGAGAACTTTTATATGCCTATCAGTTACTTCATTTACGTACTGTATTGTTTTTAGAAGCAATTCATATTAAAGGCATTATAATGAATGTGAGTCAAAATTTAGTAACTGTTAGTGGACCAAATGTTGAAGTAACAAGTAATTCAACTGGTAATATTATAGGTTTTCCGAACAGAATTAATGTTAAACTTGAGTCTATTCGAGCAATTGGTGATGTAAAATAGATGGATAATAATGAAATTCTAACTCTGTTGCAAGCATTTCAATTGGTAGGAGCAAGAGTTGTATTATTTTTACCATCATTTCACGTAGAAGGCCTTATTACACAGATTGGAGAAAATTTTGTTACTCTTCGTCGTGGTAATGGGGAAGGCGTTGAAGTAGAAAGTAATGCAAGTGGTGTGGCTCTTGAAAATCCAAACCAAATTAGTGTTGCAATTAGTAGCATTTTAGCGGTAAGTGATGATCGAGGAGCATAAATGAAGAATTTAAGAGAAAAAGATTATCAGGTAGCTAAGGCAATTGATTCCGAATTACAACGCCAGCAAAAACATATTGAACTAATTGCTTCTGAAAACTTTGTAAGTCTAGCCGTTTTAGAGGCAATGGGGACAGTGTTGACCAATAAGTATGCTGAAGGGTATCCAGGAAAGAGATACTATGGTGGTTGTGAACATGTTGACATAGTAGAAAACTTAGCTATAGATCGGGTAAAACAATTATTTGGAGCAGATCATGCGAATGTACAGCCGCACTCTGGGGCACAAGCGAATATGGCTGTCTACTCAGCTTGTCTAAAGCCTGGTGACACAGTATTAGGAATGGATTTATCCCATGGTGGTCACCTTACACACGGGAGCCCTGTCAATTCCTCGGGTGTATTATATAATTTTGTTTCTTATGGAGTAAATAAGCACAATTTCAATATTGACTATGATGAGGTTAGAGCTTTAGCACTGAAATACCAACCTAAAATGATGGTAATTGGTGCAAGTGCATATCCAAGGATTATTGATTTTAAAAAGTTGTCAAGCATCGCAAAAGAAGTTGACGCATTATTTATGGCGGATATAGCGCATATTGCTGGTCTTGTAGCTACTGGAATGCATCCTAGTCCAGTTCCATACGCTGATTTTGTTACTACAACCACCCATAAAACTCTACGTGGACCTCGAGGAGGAATTATACTCTGCCGAAAAAGTTGGGCTGACAAAGTAGATAGGAGTGTATTCCCAGGTATACAAGGGGGGCCTTCTATGCACATGATCGCTGCCAAAGCAGTCGTTTTTAATGAAGCCTTGCAGCCCCAATTTAAAAAATACATTTCAAATACAATAAATAATGCTAAAGTTCTAGCAAAAGAACTGAGAGATTTAGGCTTTAATGTGTTGACAGGTGGAACGGACAATCATTTGCTACTTATAGATCTTTGTAATATGAACCTAACCGGAAAAGAGGCTCAAACATTATTAGAGGAAGTAGGGATAACAGTTAATAAGAACTCAATTCCTTTTGATAAAAAGGGGCCCTTTATTACGAGTGGAATTCGTTTGGGGACACCAGCAGTTACAACTCAAGGAATGAGAGAATCAGAAATGATTAAAATTGCTGAAGTAATTTGTTTAATTTTGCAAAACCCAACAAATCTAAGAGCTAAAGAAAAAGCATGCTCTATCGTAAAAGAATTAGCTAAAAAATTTCCAATATACAAGGAGTTGACTTAAATGGTAAAAAACAAGGTCTTATCTATAGCCGGTTCAGATAGTAGTGGAGGTGCTGGAATCCAGGCTGATTTGAAAACATTTCAGGAGCTCAACGTCTACGGCATGACTGCATTAACGACTATCGTTACGATGGACCCTAAAAATAACTGGGAGCACCGTACATTTCCACAAGAAATTATTACTGTAAAGGAGCAACTAAGAACCATAATTGAAGGAATCGGTATTAATGCATTAAAAACAGGAATGCTTGGGTCGGTCCAATTAATTGAGTTAGTCTCCCAAGTAATAGATCAATATCAACTCGACAATATTGTTATTGATCCGGTTCTAATATGTAAAGGTGTAACAGAAGTAATGTATCCCGAAACAGTGGATAGTTTGCAAGATTTGCTAATACCAAAAGCTACAATTGTTACACCGAATCTGCTGGAAGCGGCGCATTTAAGTAATATGGCCCCGATTAAATCCATTGAGGGCATGAAAAAAGCAGCAAAAATCATTTACGACTTAGGTCCAAAATATGTTTTAGTAAAAGGCGGAAGCCGCATAAAACATGAGACAGCATTAGATTTATTGTATGATGGTGAACACTTTAATTATATACAATCAGAACGATTCCAAACCAATCACATACATGGTGCTGGATGTACTTATTCTGCAGCAATTGCGGCTGAACTAGCAAAAGGACAGTCCGTTATAAATGCAGTAAGAATTGCAAAGTTATTTATTACAGAAGCAATACGCAGTTCATTCGCACTCAATCAGTATGCTGGCTCGACAAATCATAGTGCGTACAAAGAAACTACTAATTTATTAGAAGGGACAGTTAAAAATGAAGAATTTAAGAGAAAAAGATTATCAGGTAGCTAAATGGAAACCTTTTTTGATATGGCTTCCCAGCATGAAGATGTCATCCATTTAACTATTGGTCAACCCGATTTTCCTACTCCAGCACATATAAAGATAGCTGGACAACTGGCAATTGAAAATAACCACACAACGTATCCACCTACTTCGGGTTATACAGAACTTCTTAAAGTTGCTTCGAACTTCTTATATGTAAAATATGGCCTTACTTATGATCCTAACCACGAAATACTAGTGACTAACGGATCAACCGGAGGAATTTATCTTGCTCTTAGGACTATACTTAGTGAAGGATCTGAAGTTATTCTACCAACTCCTATTTACCCTGGATACGAACCAGTTATTCGTTTATGCGGGGCTAAACCGATTTATCTAGACACAAGGGATACAGGATTTAAAGTTACAGCAGAGGCACTTCAAAAAAAGCTGTCAGATAATACACGCTGTGTTATTATCGCATCACCAATGAATCCTTCTGGAGTTACACTAAATCAAAAAGAAATAAAAGAAATTAGGGATTTACTGGTTAATAGAGATGTGATGATTGTTTCAGATGAATTATATAGTGAATTGGTTTTTGAAGGAGAGCACGTATCAATTGCGAAAATGGAGGGAATGAAAGAGAAAACAATAATCATTAATGGACTATCAAAATCTCATGCAATGACAGGATGGCGAATAGGATTTGCGTTTGCACCAAGATATCTTATTGAGGAAATGAGGAAGCTACAGAAATACACGATGTCTGCTGTTTCATCAATTAGTCAAGTTGCTGCTATCGAGGCATTGACTGAAGGAATTAATGATGCTCAAATCATGCGTGATCAATACCGTGTACGTCGTGACTATGTATATGGAAGGTTACAAAGTATGGGGCTTTCTGTAGTTAAACCCAACGGTTCATTTTATCTTTTTCCGTCTATTTCAAAGTTTGGGAAAACATCCTCAGAATTTGTTGTTGATGTATTAAAAAACGCTAAGGTTGCCCTTATTCCTGGAAACTCGTTCACGGAGCATGGTGAAGGGTATGTGAGGCTCTCTTACATACAGCCGATGCAGGTGCTAGAGGAAGCTCTTAATCGTCTTGAAAAGTATCTATGTGAATTACAATCCTAGGTGCCCCATATGGTACTAAAAGTTCAAGAGACAGGATATACTGGTTTTTATTTCCGAGTTCTTAAGGAAGGGTTTGTATCCCAATCGGACGTTTTGAAAAGGACTTTTTGTCATCCAAAAGCAATTACAATTTCTTATGCGAATCGTATCATGCATCATGAAAAATCAAATTTTAACGGTATTAAAAAGCTACTTGAGGTGGAAGAGTTGTCAACAAGTTGGCGAGCTACCTGTCTAAAACGACTAGACGGCATTGAGATAAATACTCAGGAAAGATTAACTGGCAATATATAAATGGAACAAGTCAAGATTCTTTCTATCAATGTAGGTAAGCCAACGCAAGTTGAGTTTAAAAATAAAGAAGTTTCTACTGGTATATTCAAGAACCCTGCAGAAGAAGCTCTATTTCTATCAAAGCTAAATTTTGAGGGTGATGGACAGGCGGATCTTGTTCATCATGGAGGTAAGGAGAAAGCTGTATGTGTCTATCCGTATGAACACTATTCATTTTGGGAAGACGAATTACGAAAAAAATTAAAATACGGTGCGTTTGGAGAAAATTTAACAACCCGGGGACTTTTGGAAACAGATGTTTGCATCGGGGATGTTTTTGAGCTAGGTGAAGCGATTGTCCAGGTTAGTCAACCGAGGCAACCGTGTTATAAATTGTCTGTAAGGTAAATGCTTGTCATACTAGGTGGTCCGATGGGTGTTTATGACGAGGAAAGATATCCATGGCTTGGCTTGGAAAAACAATTTATAAAGGGAGCTATTCAGCATCGAAAACTAGTGCTTGGGATATGCCTTGGGGCTCAGTTAATTGCAGAAGTAATTGGCGGAAAAGTATTTAAAAATAATCACAAGGAGATTGGATGGTTCCCTGTTAAATTAGCAGTGGATGCCAAACAATACGATTTCTTTAGTGAATTTCCTGAAGAGTTTGTACCTTTCCATTGGCATGCAGATACATTTCAGCTTCCTCCTCAAGCAAAGAGAGTCGCGTATAGCAAAGGATGTATTAATCAAGCTTATGTATATGAAGACCATGTTGTTGGGTTACAATTTCATTTAGAATCCAGTGCAGACAGCATTGAAAGATTAACCGTACATTGTGCCGATGATATTGAGCAAGGAACATTCGTCCAACGACCACATGAAATGCTGGAAGAGACACACTCCTTGGTTCTATCAAAGATTATCCTTTTCACTTTGCTGGATGCAATGGAAATGAAATATCAATCTCAAAATGAAGATTGTTCAGTAGATAATAAATAGATGATTGTATATACTGTACAGCGCGAAGCCGCTTGGAAAGCTTGGAAGGAACAAGGGTATATAACTGGTGACGATAAGTGGGTAGATCCTAGTTTTAAGATACCTTATCATTGGATGGGATGTCGCATGAAAAAGAAAATTTCGTCATATCAAGGTGAGCAACCTATATGGGTATGGCATACTGATAGTTATCCTAATCGAAATGATAAATGCTGGGGAAAAACTGGAGAAAGGTTTGTCATTCTTACGTTAGAGGTACCTGACTGTGTAATTCTCTGGAGTGATTTTCAAGTATGGTGCGGCTTGCTTAACGAAAGCATTTCGTATCAAAATAGAATCGATGAACAAACGGCAGAGGCTTTTGAAGTGTGGGAAAAAGAGATGGAGAAGGAATATAGTATTATGTTTGATTTTAATGCCTTACAGGATCATCCCAATTGGTATAGAGACACACCAAAGGAAATTGAAAAACAGGGCGTTGTTTGTATGTTACCAATTTCAGCAATACAAAAGGTTCAACGGTTCCGAGAAAAGCCACAACCGAGAAAGTATAGTAAACGTGTAGTTTCAAGAGCAAAGCGTGTGAGTAAAAAAAGAAGAAAAGAAAAAGAGAAAAAGTTACGTCTACAGAAAAGATTGTATAAAGCCTATCTTATGGGATAGATGACCTTATGTAAGGAACTACATTTTACTCGTGCGGCCGAAAAATTAGGAATCGCCCAACCTTCATTAAGCCAGCAAATCCGTTTGCTTGAGCATGAAATCGGTACACCATTGTTTGATCGTGTCGGAAAGCGAACTACTATTACAGAAGCGGGTAAAACACTGCTTCATCATAGCTATAATGTATTTCATGAGCTATCACAAGCACGTGCCGCAATTAGTGAAATTCAGGGTTTAAAAAGAGGTTCATTAAAGATTGGTGCACTTTTGACAGTTACAAATTACTTGATTCCTCAAACTGTAATCGAATTTCACCATAGGTATCCAAATATTGAATTAGCTGTTTCAGGTATGCGAACCGGGGATATTTATAACGGACTTTTACAAAACGAACTCGATTTGGGCATAGTGTTCTTGCCAATGAAACATGATGAGCTCGAAACTATTCCGCTTTTTAAACAACATCTTGCTCTGGCAGCTCCAATCAATCATTCCATCGCAGAAGAGGCGTTTGTTACGCTTGACGTTTTAAAAGATACTCCATCTATTTTATTACCTGACACATATTTTTTGAGGCAGCTGATTAACGAACAGTGTAATGAGCTTGGATTCACAGCACAGCCAGTGATGGAAATGACAACTATGGAATCAATCATCCATATGGTCAGCAAAGGTGTCGGTGTCACCATTCTGCCAAAAGGTTATCTTGATTATGTCGACAATAAACTTATTCGGACGATCCCTATTCAAAACCCGATGCTTATTACGCAAATTGGCATCGCTTACCGCAAAAACAAATATTTGTGTGCAGCAAGTCGAGTATTCATGGAGCAGTTAATCTCCACTATAAAAAATGAAATCTTTAAATAGATGTTCAAAAAAATTATTGATTCTTTATTAGGAAAGAAAAAACATCGCTCTTATTCAAGCAGTGATTATCGTCGTAGAGGACGTTCTTATTCAAGTAGCGATTATAAAAGAAATTCATCTGGTCATGGACATCAGCATTATAAAAGAAAACGTAAAAGTCGTAGTTTTTATTCAAGTAGCTGAATGCATATACACTTTATTATTCATGAAATATTTGAAGGACCAGGCGCATTTCTTACATGGGTAGAAAGGAATGGCCATACGGTTAGTTATTCAAGAGTTTACGAGCAAGAAAAACTTCCCTCTACTATCAATGAAATTGATTTACTCATTGTATTAGGTGGGCCACAAAGTCCGAGTACACCAAAAGGTATGTGCCCACATTTTAATGCAGCAGCAGAGATATCTGTCATTCAAAAGTGTATAAATGCTAAGAAAGCTGTTATAGGAGTTTGTTTGGGTGCCCAATTAATCGGAGAAGCATTAGGCGCTTCGTATGAACATAGTCCTGAAAAAGAATTAGGATCCTTCCCTATTATGTTAACGGAAGAAGGAAAAAGTAATGAACTATTCTCTCATTTCTCTACTTCAAGTTCCGTTGGCCATTGGCACAATGATATGCCTGGTTTAACAAGAAACAGTAAAATACTAGCATATAGTGCGGGGTGTCCGAGGCAGATTGTAGAATATAGCGAACTCGTATATGGTTTTCAATGCCATATGGAATTTACCTCTGAATTAATAGAATTATTAATTGACCATTCTCAACAAGAGTTGGAAACGTATAAGGATTATCACTTCGTTCAATCTCCAATGCAATTAAGAGAGAATGACTATACAACAATGAATAATCAGCTATATATTTTTTTAGATAAACTTACGAGTCTATATCACAGAAAAAAAACAAGTATAATCTCAGCGACGATTAAAAATTAAATGTCAGGTGAGCTGATTATGAAAAATTACTTATTTCCTTTTGAGAAAAACATTCCAAAATATAAACAAATCTATACAAATGTTAAGTTACTGATTGAAAAAGGTGTGTTAAAAAAAGATGAGGCATTGCCTTCCATACGCCAATTGGCAGATTCACTTCATGTTAGTAGAAATACGACATTAATAGCATATGAACAGCTTGTGGCTGAAGGGTATATTCGTGGTGAAAATCGGAGAGGTTTTTTTGTAAATGAATTAGAATCCAATTTTTTTCAAAGAGCAGAAATGGTTAAGGACAAAGAAGTAACGCCAATTATTAAGGAAAGTATTATTAATTTCAAAATAGATGCAGTAGAAAAAGAAATGTTTCCGAAAAACACATGGAAGAGATTTATAAATCACTCCATGAATGAAAACCTTTTATATAGATATGGTGACCCATTTGGTGAATCCATCCTTAGAGAACAAATTGCGAACTATTTATTAGAATCTAGAGGCTTAAATGCGGAGAAAGATTCTATCATAATAGGAAGTAGTACACAACAAATGTTAACCTATTTGAGCCATGTTTTAAAAGATGAATTTTCGAGTGTTATTGTAGAAGATCCAGGTTTCTGGGGGGCTAGAGAAGTTTTTAAATTACATCATTTTTCATTGGAATTCCTTCCTGTACATGAAGATGATATTGAATTAGATGCGTTAAGAAATTTTCGTTCAAGGCTAATTTATGTAACCCCCTCTCATCATAGTCCATATGGAGTGAGCATGTCGATTCAGCAACGACAACAACTTATTCAATGGGCGAAAAATAAGAAGGGATATATTATAGAGGACGATTACGATAGTGAATTTCGCTATATCCAACGTCCGTTTCCTTCCGTAGCTTCAATTGATCAAGGTAGGGTAATCTATATTGGTAATTTTTCAAAAGCATTTTTACCAGGACTACGATTAAGTTATATGGTCTTACCAAAGGAACTAGAAAGAAGATACAAAGAACAATATAAAGGATTTGAAAATACAGCATCGACGATACATCAAATCGCTATGGCAAATTTCATGAAAGAAAACGAATGGTATAGGCATATAAAGCGAATGCGCAATATTTACAGAAAAAAAATGGAGCATTTAATTGCTACCTTAGACGAGAATTTCGGTAATAATATAACAATTATCGGTAAAAATGCAGGGTTGTATCTGTTAATAAAGGTAGATTTGAAGAAATCAGAGGATTGGCTAATAGAACATGCGTATAAAAAAGGTGTGGATATTGGCTCAACATCCAATTATTTTGTTAATAATTATACGAGTACACCCACTATTAAATTAGCTTTTGGTGGGCTATCTCTCAAAGAGATAACATTAGGCGTAACACTACTAAAAAAAGCATGGCTTTAAATGATGACTGTTTATAGAACAGAAGATTTACAGATTATTAATGAGTGTGCAAAAGGGCTTGAAAAGAAAGCATGTATTCAAATAAAAATCGATACAGGAATGAATCGTATTGGCCTACAAGAAGAAGTCATGTCATTTTTAGAAAAACTAACAAATATGAAATATATAGAAGTAGCAGGTATATTTACACATTACTCTACGGCTGATGAAGTCGATAAAACTTATACAAACATGCAAAAAAACTTATTTGAGAAGATTGTAAATACAGCGAAAGAAATGGGAGTTTATTTTTCATATATACACACTTCAAATAGTGCTGGATTGATGGAACGACGCCATACCTTTCAAAATCTGGTTCGTGTTGGAATTGGTATTTATGGTATGTATCCATCAAAAGAAGTAGATCATACAGTTGTATCTTTGCAACCAGCATTATCATTAAAGTCGAAGGTAGCCCATATTAAGTTTACAAAAAAAAATCGCGGTGCAAGTTATGGAAATACGTATATGACAACTGGTGAAGAATGGATTGTGACTGTTCCGATTGGCTATGCAGATGGTTACAATCGTCAATTATCTAATAAAGGACACGCATTAATTAATGAGGTTCGTGTACCAGTTATAGGCTGTGTTTGTATGGAGCAACTAATGCTGGATGTTACGCAGGCAATGCCTGTACATGTAGGAGATGAAGTGGTTTTCTACGGTAAACAAGGTGAGGAAGAAATTACTTTAGAAGATAT
This sequence comes from Bacillus toyonensis, assembly GCA_046112185.1. Taxonomy (GTDB): domain Bacteria; phylum Bacillota; class Bacilli; order Bacillales; family Bacillaceae_G; genus Bacillus_A; species Bacillus_A toyonensis_A. Next base: position 136,314 of record CP170574.1, read on the forward strand.
TGCATGCTTACTAGGTACAATTAACTATGAAGTGGTTTGCATGTTAGATCGAAGAATACCACGCGTATATAAAGAAAAAGGCAAAATAACTACAGTTGTGAATATATTAAGGGGAAATGAAAGGGAAATACCATATATAAATTTTTGCATGCTTAGCTATTACTGTCTCCATTTTCTGTGTATTTCATAGATGAGATCGAGATATGGAAGAGATACAATTGTTGAAATAAATTTAGACGCTATAAAACACAATGTAAGAGAATTTAAAAAATGCCTGAACGATGAAAACATTGCGTTATTGGTAGTTTTAAAAGCAAATGGGTATGGTCATGGATCTGTCGAAGTCTCAAAAGCAATAATTGATGCTGGAGTTAGTCAATTTGGCGTTGCATTCGTAGACGAAGCAATTGAGTTGCGCGAGGCGGGTATCACTGTACCAATTCTTGTTTTAGGTTATACACCAGCAACTGCTGTTAAAGATGCTATTCTGTAAATGAATTTTTCAGAAGTACGTAGGCTTTTTCCGATTCTTAACCAACAGGTAAATGGACATCCCCTTGTTTATTTAGATAATGCTGCTTCCGCTCAAAAGCCAATTCAGGTAATTGAGTCACTGAAACATTTTTATGAATGGGATAATGCGAATGTTCACCGTGGGGTTCACACACTAAGTTCACGAGCAACGGATGCTTATGAAGGTGCACGATCCAAAGTAGCTCGTTTTCTTCATGCGAAATCAGAAAAAGAAATTATATTTACCCGTGGAACCACAGCGGCAATCAATCTAGTGGCAAACGGTTATGTAAGATCAATTTGTAAGAGCGGGGACGAAATTGTAATTTCCGCAATGGAACACCACAGCAATTTAATTCCTTGGCAACAAGTAGCAAAATGTACAGGAGCTGTATTAAAATATATCCCACTGCAACAAGACGGGACGTTTACAATAGAAGATGTGGAGAATACAATCACAAAACGGACAAAGATAGTTACCGTATCGCACATATCAAATGTACTAGGCATTACTAATCCGGTGAAGAAAATGGCATCCATCGCCCATAAGAATGGAGCTGTTATTTTAGTGGATGGAGCACAAAGTGTTCCTCATATAAAAGTGAATGTTCAAGAATTGGACTGTGATTTCTATGCTTTTTCAGGACACAAAATGTGTGGGCCTACGGGAATTGGGGCCTTATATGGAAAAGAGTCCTTACTTAAGAAGATGGAGCCAATCGAATTTGGGGGGCAAATGATTGATAATGTTAACTTATATGATTCATCATGGAAGGAATCACCTTGGAAATTCGAAGGGGGTACGCCGATTATCGCTGGAGCTATTGGTTTAGGAGCTGCGATAGATTTTCTTGAACAAATTGGAATAGAAAAGATAGCGGGGCATGACAAGCTATTGACGCGTTATGCAGTAGAGCAAATGAAGCAGATTGAAGATTTAACGATAGTTGGTCCAGAAAAAGAGCGTTTGGGACTGGTGACGTTTCAAGTAGAGAATATTCACCCGCATGATATTGCAACTGTTCTGGATACGTATGGAGTAGCTATACGCGCTGGACAACATTGCTGTCAACCGCTTATGGAGCATTTAGGTGTCAGTTCAACGGCACGTGCAAGCTTTTATTTATACAATACAGAGGAGGATATCGATCAATTTATATTTGCTCTTCACAAAACAAGGGAGTTCTTCAAAGTCAGAGGTTAAATGAAATTGAATATAAGAAGGAAAGACACATATTCTACAATAGCATTTGATAAAGCAAAAAAGGTCATACCAGGTGGGGTAAACAGTCCCGTTCGTGCATTTTCATTTGTCGACTTGGCACCTGTTTTTACTAAAGCTGGGAAAGGGGCAAGCTTATTTGATATCGATGGGAATAAATTCACTGATTATATTGGTTCATGGGGACCGCTTATATTAGGTCATGCTCACCCAGAAGTTGTTAAAGCCATACAGGAAGCAGCAAGTCAGGGAACAAGTTTTGGGTTACCAACAGAAACTGAAACAAAAATGGCGGAGTTAATATGTGAAAACGTACCATCTGTTGAAATGATACGAATGGTCAATTCTGGTACGGAGGCTTCCATGAGTGCCCTACGTTTAGCCAGAGGCTATACGAAACGGCAAAAAATCGTGAAATTTGAAGGTGGCTATCACGGACATGCGGATGTGTTTTTAATTAAATCTGGATCTGGTGTGGTAACCTTGGGTTTACCTGACAGTCCAGGAGTTCCAGAAAGCGTTGCAGCGAATACCATTACAGTACCTTATAACAGTATGGAAAGTGTTCGTTTTGTATTTGAAAAATTCGGTGAGCAGATTGCTGCTGTTATTGTTGAGCCAATAGCAGGAAATATGGGTGTCGTACCACCATTGCCAGGATTTCTTCAGGGACTAAGGGATATTACTGCGCGCTACGGAAGTCTACTCATTTTCGACGAAATAGTAACTGGTTTCCGTGTAGACTATCATGGAGCACAAGGTTTATACGGGATTGAACCAGATCTTACATGTCTAGGAAAAGTAATTGGAGGGGGACTTCCAGTTGGCGCTTATGGAGGGAATCGAGAAATTATGGAACAAATGGCCCCTGCTGGATTGATTTATCAAGCTGGAACATTGTCTGGGAATCCGGTTGCCATGGCGGCTGGTTATGCAACTTTGCGATTACTTGATCAACATGGAATCTATGAGGAACTAGAAAAAAAAGGAGCCAGATTGGCTGAAGGTTTTATGCAAAATGCCAAACTGACGGGTATCCCAATGAAAGTAAATAGAGTTGGTTCAATGCTTAGCTTTTATTTCACGGAGCATGAAGTTGTGGATTATGATACGGCTCAACTTTCAAATATGCGTTTATTTAAAAAATACTATGCAGCAATGTTGAATTATGGAGTTTTAATAGCCCCTACCCCTTTTGAAGCTATGTTTATATCCAACGCCCATTCTGATGAGGATATCGAAACCACAATCGAAGCTCATTATCGGGTATTAAGTATGATAAGTAAAGGATTGGGGGAGTAAATGAACCATCAACGCACGCCGTTGTTTACAGCTTTAGTAGAACACGCAAATCGAAAACCGGTTCCTTTCCATATACCAGGTCACAAAAAAGGGGAGGGAATGGAGGAAGCATTTAAAACATTTTTAGGTGAGAATGCCTTATCCATCGATTTAATTAATATAGCCCCTTTGGATGATTTACATCAGCCCACTGGGATAATTGATGAAGCGCAACGATTGGCAGCACATGCATTTGGAGCAGACTATTCCTTGTTTTCTGTACAGGGGACAAGTAGTGCGATTATGACAATGATAATGTCGGTTTGTAGACCACACGATAAAATCATCGTACCACGTAATTTACACAAGTCCATCTTATCGGCAATCATATTTGCTGGTGCAAAGCCCGTATTTATAACCCCTCAGCGTGATATGCAATGGGGCATTGATCATGGAGTTTCTGTAAGTTCGGTAAAGAAGGCGATTGAAAAACATCCAGATGCCAAGGCGGTACTAATAATTAATCCAAGTTATTTTGGCGTTTGTACTGATTTAAAATCAATCGTAGACTTGTCGCATCATTATGGAATACCTGTACTTGTTGACGAAGCGCATGGAGCACTGTTGCATTTTCATAATAATATGCCGCTTTCAGCTATGCAGGCTGGAGCGGATATGGCTGCAACAAGTATGCATAAGCTTGGTGGATCATTAACACAAAGCTCAATGCTTCATATAAAAAAAGGAATTATTCAGCCGAAAAGAGTGCAGGAAATATTTAGTATGCTAACAACAACATCAACTTCGTACATTTTATTAGCCTCTTTAGATGCTGCACGCAAATATCTCGCTCTACAAGGAGAAGGAATATCAGAAAAAACAATTCGTTTGGCGGAGTATGCTAGGAATCGAATCAATGAGATTTCTGGCCTTACTTCTCTTGGTAGTGAGATTTTGTGGACGGATGCGGCATTTGATTTTGATCCGACAAAACTCACAGTACACGTTCGGCAACTTGGGATTACAGGATATGATGCGGAAAATTGGCTAAGAAACTATTACAATATCGAGATTGAGCTAAGTGATATGTACAATATTCTATGTTTGGTGACACCAGGTGATTCGAAAGATAAGGTGGATTATTTGCTTACAGCATTAGCAGAGCTTGCGGAAACGGCACATAATACTAATGAAATCAAGGAAGTAGACGTAAAATTCCCTAATATTCCACAGCTAACATTAACACCAAGAGACGCTTTTTATGGTGACACCGAATATGTCATTTTTGAACACTCTGCCGGACGGATTATTGCGGAATCTATTTACATTAATCCACCTGGCATCCCAATTTTGCTGCCAGGGGAGAAAATCGCTGAACAACATATTAGCTATATACTTGAGCATTTAAAAGCTGGTTTGCCTGTGAAAGGGCCATAAATGATAGAAATGTTTATAAATGTCTATCTGCCTCATTTTTTTGATTGGTTGATAGAGACCTCTATTATGGCTAGTATATTAGTGGTCTTAATCTTATGTATCAAGGTCTTGTTTAGCAATAAATTAACTCCACGTTGGCAATACATGCTATGGATGATATTAATTATAAGACTTGTTATACCTTGGTCGCCAGATAGTTCCTATAGTATTTATTCTGTTCTTACTTACAAGAATGATGATACATTCATTTCTAGCCGAAACCCTGTAACCAGTATTCTTACAAAAGAACGTATGCAAAAATTAAAATATACAGAAGATATAAAATCGAATACTAAAGAAGATACAGATACCCCTAGTTCAGCACTAGCTGCTGAGGGAAACAAGGTGCAGACATACAATTATGAAAAGCAGGATGACAAGAAGTCTTCATTTTATACAACCATTATCTACATTTGGCTTATGGGCGTTATCCTTCTAAGTGTTGCTACTATAATAATGAACAGGCGTTTATTACTTTACATAAAAAAACAACCTGTTATTACAGATGAAAAGATTGTCAAGATTTTTGAAGGGTGTAAGAAATCTATGTCTGTACAACGGGATGTTCCTTTACTAGTAGCTGGAAAGGTTCCCAGTCCAACAGTGTTCGGATTTATTCGGCCTAAGTTGCTGTTATCAAGTGTACATATGAACATATTAGATGAACAACAGCTACGCTATATTTTCCATCATGAATTAGCTCACATCAAGCGAAGAGATGTTGGTGCGAATTGGTTTATGCATGGCCTACTCATTTTAAATTGGTTTAATCCTATTCTTTGGTATGCCTACTCATGTATGCGAGAAGATCAAGAACTTGCATGTGATGCATTAGCTCTTACATGTATAGATGCAAAGGAACAAATTGCGTATGGACATACGATTATTAGTCTTTTGGAGCATTACTCAGGTTATTATCATGTACCAAGTATAGCGAATTTTAGTAAAAATAAAAGAGCGTTAAAAAGGAGGATTCTAATGATTAAAAAATTCAAAAAAAATTCATATCGATGGTCTGCGCTAGGGGTTGTCGCAGTTATTGCAGTATCATCTGTGTCCTTATTAAATGCTCGTGCTGATATGCCAACTAACTCTAAGAAACAAAAAATAGAAGAGAAAAATAGTATGAAAGAATTAAAAACACAACCCGATATCTCTATGCAGCAAATAGTTGAAAAAATGATTGGTACAAAAGAACAGGCAGAAACAGAATTTTTAATTTCCGAAGGAGAGTACAATATTTTACTTACAGAACTTGGAGTGGCACGAAACCTGTTTACGAAAGAAGAATTTGAACGATTTATTGAATTAGAAACAGAGTCATATACTTTGAGCAAAAAAATAAGTTTAGTGGGGAATCCTGAAAAATTAGACCCAGAGGAACAGAACAAATATAAGGAAAATGACAAAGAGATTGAACCATTTAGAAGGAAAATTTATTCGGATTTTAGATTAACTAAAAAGGAAGCACAGAAGTATCTTGAATTTCCAATTAAGACACCAACTACTGTAGTAAAAGGGTTTAAACTAGCTGGAGAAGATGTTCAAACATCGATGTTTCCTGGTAGGAAGAATCCCGTTATTGTTTCTGAATATCACAGAGGAGATTCGTTGTCTTGGTATGTTGTGAATCAATCTGTAGTTAGAGGTAAAGAAGAAAATCCATTTTACGGGATAATGGAAGAGAGTGAAAAGATAACAAATTATGAATTAGAAGGTGCAAACATTACTTTTGCAGAATCATCTGAAAGTAATACGAAGTATATGGAAGGAATTGTTTCTGCAAAAGGAAAGAATAGCACTTATCAGGTCATAATACTTGCAAATGATGTTAGTAAAGAAGAATTAGAGAAAATTATGCTGTCCTATATAAAATAAATGAAAGAATTACTTAAAATTTCAGAAGCTGAGTTAGAAGTAATGAAAGTACTGTGGTCAAAATCTCCACAAACAGCAAATGAAGTAATTGAAGAGTTGGAGAAGAATATGGATTGGAAACCCAAAACGATTCGAACACTAATTAATCGATTAGTTCACAAAGAAGCAGTTGCTTACCATCAAGATAAAGGACGAATGTACGCTTATTATCCTTTAGTTTCGCAAGATAGTTATTTACAAGTAGAAACAAAATCTTTGCTTAAACGTTTCTATGGTACAGCATTTAAACCTTTACTGGTAAATTTCTTGAAAGAAGAAAAGTTGTCTTCAAAAGACATTAACGAGCTTAAACGTATCCTGGATGAAAAAACTGAGGAAAATAAGAGGAAGGATAGATCATAATTGCAAGGGGCACGAGGTGTAGATCCAATGGAAGACAGAATGAAGGAAGCTCAAAAATCAAGACAACTTTCTGAACAAAAGTTTAGTAGCGCTTCAGGTACTTTAACTGAATTTGAAACAAAATTAAATAGTATTTAGATGGCGTTTTTGATGAATTCTATCATTTCAAATGAACTGAATCTTTTCGTACAAGAGCTAGAATACCTTTTATCTCCGGTAGTCCTACAAGATATCGCCAAACAAGTTGGCTTTGTAAGGCGATCCAGTAAGTATCAAGCAAACGAACTCATTTCTCTTTGCGTAGGGCTCAGTCAAGAAATCGCTAGCACATCACTTACACAATTGTGCGGTCAGTTAGAAGCCTCAACTGGGGTATTGATGAGCTCAGAAGGATTGAATCAACGCTTTTCTAAAAGAAAAAATAAATAAATGAATCAAAATGTAAACTTATCCACCCGAAGAAGCGCTACCACTTCCTCTTTACCAGAGCGACTTCCGTGGAATGGTTTAATTGCTCTGGCGCTGGCTGGATTTATCTGTATACTAACAGAAACTATACCTGCTGGGTTATTAATAGAGATTGGTCATGGACTAGGAGTTACTGAATCCCTTGCTGGGCAACTTGTTACTTCATATGCTCTTGGATCGTTATTAGCTGCCATTCCTTTAACTATAGCAACTCAAGTATGGAGAAGAAAAGCTTTGTTACTTCTATGTATCGTCGGATTCCTCTTATTTAATACTATTACAGCTTTTTCTTTTAATTATACTTTAACGTTAATAGTTCGCTTCTTAGCTGGTGTAACTGCAGGTATTCTTTGGGGGATGACTGCCGGATATGCCCGTCTAATGGCACCAGAATCACTTAAAGGGAAGGCTATGGCCGTAGCGATGACTGGAACCCCTCTGGCTCTTGCATTTGGAGTTCCTCTTGGAACATTTCTTGGGTCATTTTTGGGATGGCGATCTGTCTTCGGGATTTTGTCAATTTTATCTTTAATATTAGTAATTTGGGTTCTATGGAAGCTTCCCGATTTTCCTGGAAAATCTATAGAAAAACGCATATCTCTATTAAAGGTTTTGGTCACTCCAGGGGTAAGATCAGTACTATTTGTAGTATTAGCTTGGGTACTTTCACATAACATTCTTTATACTTATATTGCACCTTATCTTGACTATATTGGGCTAACACCAAAGATTGACATGATATTACTTATATTTGGTATATCAGCATTAGTTGGTATTTGGATTATTGGAATATTAATTGACAGTAAGTTACGGTTGTTAGTTTTAATCAGTATTGCTGGGTTCGGTATGGCATCTGTAATATTAGGCATTGGGTTGAATCAAACTATTGTCATCTATTTTGCAGTTACATTATGGGGCCTTACATTTGGTGGGGCAGCAATACTTCTGCAAACTGCGATTGCAAATGCTGGTAGAGATAGTGTAGATATCGCTCAATCAATGCTCGTGACAACTTGGAACTTAGCTATTGGAGGCGGAAGTGTGGTTGGAGCATTCCTTTTGGAAACCGTTGGAGTTTATTCTTTCCCATGGGTAATGTTCTGCATATTGCTAGTTGCATATATTGTTGTATGGAGAGCTAAAACATCTGGTTTTACACAAAAGCAGAAATAGGTGACCCCTATTACTATAAGGCATTTGCTTACCCACACCGCTGGGTTGACATATGGATTTTTAGAGCCTGAAGGAGGAGCATATAAAAAAGCAGGGATTTCAGATGGAATGGATCTTTCAGGACTTTCTCTAAAAGAAAATTTAAAGAGCCTTTCCTCTGCACCGTTATTATATAAGCCTGGTACAAATTGGGGTTATTCCATAGCTGTAGACGTATTGGGCGCAGTAATCAGTAAAGCTTATGAAGCTTCATTGCAAACATTAATTAAAACTTTAATAACTGATCCATTAAAAATGACGAATACATCATTTGATGTTATAGATAAACAAAAAATAGTTACACAATATCTAAGTTGTTCTCCTATTCCTAAAAGAATGGGTGATAAGGAAGTTGCTCAAGTGTTTGAAGGTACTGCTGGTATAGTATTTGAACCTGCTCGTGCATTCGACACCAGTGCTTTCCCGTCAGGAGGTTCCGGAATGAATGGAACTGCAGAAGATTTTCTTTATTTCCTTGAAGAGTTGAGATCAGGAGATTTTTTACTACCAAAAGATATAAAAAATGAAATCACCAAGATTCAAACCGGAAATTTACCATTAACAGGATGGCCCGGAAGAGGCTTTGGTTTAGGATTTACTATATTAAAAGATCCCAAAGAAGCTAATACAAAAGAGTCCATTGGAACATGGAGATTAGGCGGAGCTTATGGACACTCATGGTTTGTTGACCCTATAGAAAAATTAACAGTAGTTTCTTTTACAAATACTGCATTTGAGGGAATGGATGGTCAATTTACTGTTGACTTAACAGATGCCATTTATGGGTGAATGATATATGGATATGCTCGTGTCAGTGCACAAGATCAAAATCTAGATATACAAATTGAACAACTGCTAAAATATGGGGTTGATAAAATTGTAAAAGAAAAAATCAGTGGTGTAAGTCAAGAAAAAATAGAACTAGATGATTTACTTTCGCGGTTAATAAAGGGAGATACACTCGTTGTAACAAGAATGGACCGACTAGGACGGAATACAATTCAATTACTACAATTTGTTGAACATCTTCGTGAAAAAGGCGTACACTTTGCGGTTTTAAATTTAGGAATTGACACACGAACTCCAACAGGAAAATTCTTTTTAACAGTTATGTCTGCTTTTAGTGAATTGGATCGAGAAATGATTAAGGAAAAACAAATTGCTGGGATCAAACTTGCAAAACAAAAAGGAGTTTACCGGGGGAGAATAAAAAAATATACAGAACAACATGCAGGAATGAACCATGCGATTGAATTACGCCAACAAACGAAGAAAACGATTAAAGAAATTTGTGCTATCACAGGTGTAAGTCAAGCTGCGTTATATCGGAAATTAAGAGAATTGAAAGAAGATGAAAAAACGACTCTTTAATTGATAATAATTGATTTTTTAGAAGAAAGGAATCCAATATTGAAAACAAGAGAACTTCTTACAGATATACAAAGAACATTTTTTTATGAAATTCCAAGTGAGATGAGTGAACGTGAATTAATTCGATACTATACCTTATCTGATGAAGAATTACATATCGTTAATCAACAACGTGGTGACCACAACAGATTGGGATTTGCTATTCAAATTTCTTATCTTCGTTTTCCAGGGAGGCCTTTATTGGCTAAAGAAAAAATCCCACAATTTCTTGTGAATTTTCTTGCAAAACAAATAGGTGTAGCCTCTTGGGAGGTACAAAATTACGCACGTACTCGAGATACCACACGGCGAGAACATGTAAATAAAATACGGAATTTTTATAATTTACGTACTTTTACTTTGAGAGAATATCGTGAATTAGCACGATGGCTTCTTCCTTTAGCCATGAAAACAGAAAACGGGTATTTACTGGTAGAAGCTCTTATTCAAGAAATGAGAAAACGGAAAATTATCCTTCCAGCAGTTTACGCTATAGAACATTTAGCCTGGTCTGTAAGAGAACGTGCTAAGCAAAAAATTTTTAAATGTTTAACGAAAGGACTTTCTTCTTTTCAATACGAACAACTAGATACATTACTTTATACCCGTGAAGAGAACAAAAAATCACTTTTATCCTGGTTACGTCAACCACCGGGTGCTGTATCGCTTAAAAATTTTCATGAAATTTTGGATCGATTAGAGTTTATTCAAAGTTTAAATTTACCTTTAGATAACGGGAAAGAAATTCATCAGAATAGATTAATACAAATGGCCCGTGAGGGCTCTCGTTATTCTATACAACACTTATCTAGGTTTAATGAAAAGAAACGATATGCAACGATTATGGCCTTTCTTATCCATATCTATGCTTTTTTAACTGATCAAGGTTTAGATATGTTTGCAAAATTAATGGGACGAATGTTTAACCGCGGAGAAAATAAACATAATAAACAATTTCAGAAAGATGGGAAATTAATAAATGAAAAAGTTAGACTTTATGTCGAAATAGGAAAAGCATTAATTGAAGCAAAAGAATTAGAAACAGATCCTTTCGAAGCTGTACAATCTATTATATCTTGGGAGAAATTTATTCACTCTGTACATGAAGCTGAAAGCTTAGCTAGACCAATAGAATTTGATTACTTAGATTTACTCGATAATCATTATGGACATTTTCGTAAAATGGCTCCACGTCTACTCAATAGATATGTGTTTAAAGCTTCTTCAACAAACCAAACTTTATTACAAGCATTAGAACTATTAAAAGAAGTCAATCAATATGGAAAACGAAAAATACCTGATAATGTACCGACAGATTTTATAAAGTCTAAATGGATGAAATATGTGTACCAAGACAATAAAATAAATCGACATTACTATGAATTTAGTTTGTTTTCAGAGTTACTGAATAACCTTCGTTCTGGTGATATGTGGGTAAAAGGTAGTAAACAATATAAAGATTTCGAAGAATATCTTTTACCACCCCATATTTGGCAGCATATGAAGCAAACCCAACAAATTCCTCTGGAATTTACAGAAGATGTAGAGGAATATTTAAATAAACGTTTTGAACAATTAGATATAGAACTTTCAAAAGTCAATTGTTTAATTGCAAATCAAGACTTGCCTGGTGTAACGATATATGGAGGTAAAATACAAGTTGCTTCTCTAAAAAAGATGGTTCCAGAAGATGTAGAAGAAATTACTCGACTTGTGTATGACTTATTGCCGCGTATTAAATTAACAGATTTATTAGTAGAGGTAGATACTTGGACACAGTTTAGTAAACACTTTGTTCATCTTCACACTCAAAAGGCTCCAAAAGAAAAATCGATTTTATTTGCGGCTATCTTATCAGATGGAATTAATTTAGGATTGAGTAAAATGGCTGATGCTTGTCCAAATATCTCATATTCTCAGCTAGCTTGGATAGCGGATTGGTATATAAGAGATGAAAGCTATACGAAAGCACTTGGAGATATTGCAAATTTTCATCATAAGCAACCTTTTTCTTCATATTGGGGAGAGGGCACTACTTCATCTTCAGATGGACAATTTTTTCGTGCCGGTGGGACTTCTAGTCCCCTAGCACAAGTAAATGGTAAGTACGGTCATGACCCAGGAGTAAGTTTTTATACACATATATCAGATCAATATCATCCATTTTATGTCCAAGTTATTAGTTCCTCAGAAGAGGCACCACATATTATTGACGGGCTACTCTATCATGAAACAGATTTGCAAATTGAAGAACATTATACAGATGCCGCGGGTTTTGTTGATCATATATTTGGAATGTGTCATATGTTAGGATTTCGCTTTTCACCAAGAATTAAAACGATTGATAATCATAAAATATATACATTATCTGCTCCAACAATATATGAACATGTTAATTTCATGGTTGGCGGAACGATTCAGGTAAAGAAAATACGAGAAAATTGGGATGAAATATTACGTTTAGTTAGCTCTGTACGACAAGGGACAGTTACAGCTTCCCTGATTTTAAAAAAATTATCATCTTATCCTAGACAGAATAGTTTATCTATTGCACTTCGTGAGATTGGCCGGATAGAGCGAAGTTTATATATGCTAAAATGGATACAAGATCCTGAACATAGAAGAAAAGTTCAGATTGAGTTAAATAAAGGCGAAAGTAAAAACTCTTTGGCTAGAGCTGTATTTTTTAATCAATTAGGAGAAATTCGTGATCGATCCTATGAAGATCAATTACATCGCGCAAGTGGGCTTCAACTCATTATTTCTGCGATTGTAACCTGGAATTCTATCTATATCTCTCGTGCAATTGAAACGTTACGGAATAATGGTGTTCATATTCCAGAGGAATATATTCAGCACATCTCTCCATTAGGCTGGGAACATATCGTACTTACAGGAGATTATATTTGGAATTTAAATCAAAAAGTGAATTTTGAAAACTTACGGCCACTACGAAAAAATAGAATAAAGCAGAAATAAATGAAAAAAGCGTTTAAAAAAGTTGAAATTGGAAAAAAAGTCATACCTGTAACAGCAGCACTAGGTATTCTTTTTTCTGTGGCTCCTATTGCAGAAAAAAAGGCTAGTGCAAGTATAGGTGTCGTAGTAGATGTAGGTATTACGGCATTAGGCATAGTGAAAGACATTTATGGAGCGCTTGGGATAGCTGTGGAAGACCCTGACTTAACAGATTACACTGGTCCTTATGCTGAAAATATATCTTACAAAGCCCCTGTTTTTAAGTCTGGAGAATTTAATATTTCTATGTATCATACAAAAAATGATTTGAATTTTGAGAAACCTGTTAAAGTACTTAGACCAAATGGAGAAATTAAAACTTACCACTTAAAGTCAGGACAAGAACTTAAAATTACAGAAGCAGGTACAATTGTGGATTTATATCCTGATGAAAACTCTTTGGAAAATCACGATTTTCTTTATATTACACAAGCACAGTTAGATGAAGGAAAAACGGGAGTTGGTCTTAATCAAGAAAAGACTATATATCTAGAAAAAACCTCTGGGCAAAATAAAATCCTTGTTGACGAATTTTATAAGAAAAAATTTGGTCCAAATTCTCTTGACGGATTTCAAGGTTTAGGTGTTGACCGTTTTTCATATTTAACAACAGAACAACAATCATTGGCAACCTTAACTTCACAACCAGTGGGAAAAGAAGTTCTTACTAAATATATGACAAATAATAGTCAAGCACAGGCAGATTTTAATGCGAATAAAATAAATTTACTACCTAATTTAAATCCTGATACTGATAAAGGGGATTTTATTGATGATCATGTTAATTATGTTAATGTAACAGAGGGAACATACCACATTGTTTCTGGTTTAAATAATACAAGTGTTGTAGATATGAGTTACGGAGCTCCAGATAAAAATATTAATCTATATAGAAATCATGGTGGATCGCACCAAAAATGGGTATTTGAATATGATAAAATAAACGGAGCATACCAAATTAAAAGTTACTGGGATAAAAATTTCGTATTAACTTGGAATAATAATGATGGTTCTGATAATGCTTTTACAAAAATAAACCAAAAAACATTAGAGCAATATTGGATTCTAGAAGATGCTGGGCAAGGATATGTTTATATAAAAAACAAGAAAAATCCGAATAAAGTTCTAGACATACAAGGTGCATATTCTTCAGATAAAACAAATATCATGGTATATGACAAGAACAATGGTTGGAATCAATCATTTAAATTGAAAAAAATTCAAGATGAGTTTGTTTCTGCAACTCAGTATTCTGATAACCATTATGAAAGGGCAACCGTACCATTTGGTGTTGACCATGATGGTATGCAAAAAACATATCGTATTATTTCTGCGAAAAATACTAAAAGTGCTTTAGAAATGTATGCAGGTCACGAAGATAGCAAACATGTTGGCCTATGCCAACCGACATTCATCTCCCACCTAAAATTGGTGTTTCACATCTTCACATTTTTGAGGAAGGAGTCTTCTGTCGGAAAACGATAAATGATAAATGTGTTAATACAGACGTATCTCTCTACTTTTTTTGATTGGCTGTTAGAAACTACTATTATGGCTAGTATATTGGTAGGTTTTATCTTATGTATCAAAGTTCTACTAAGGAATCAATTAACAGCAAGATGGCATTACGCATTGTGGTTAATTTTGATTGTAAGATTACTTTTACCTTGGTCACCGGATAGTTCTTATAGCCTATACTCCATACTTTCACATGGATATGTAACTTCTACTTCTCTAATTCAGAAGGAAGCGAATGTTTCTGGTTTAAAAGTGATGAATGAACCTGCGAAGTATACTGTTAATTCAAGTGATTACAATAAATCACCAGTTGAATCGGGTTCCAAACATATATCAATGTATAAAATCTGTTTATATATATGGATGCTAGGTGTTTTTTGCTTAGGGACTTTAACACTAATTGCAAATAGACGTTTATATTTATACATACAAAAGCAACCAATTATAACAGATGAAAGAATTTTAAATATTTTCGAAGGTTGTAAAGAAACGATGTCTATAAAAGAGGATATTCCTTTGCAATTAGCCGGCAAGATTGCTAGTCCGACACTCCTTGGATTTAGAAAACCTAGAATATTATTATGTGAACAGCATATACAACGATTAAATGATAATCAGCTACGGTTTATTTTCTATCATGAATTAGCTCATTTTAAACGTAAAGATGTTGGGGTTAATTGGCTTATGCATCATTTGCTTATACTAAATTGGTTTAATCCAATCCTTTGGTATGCCTATTATTCAATGCGCGAAGATCAAGAAATTGCATGTGATGCATTGGCTCTTACTTTTATTGATTCGGAAGAAAAAATTGAATATGGGCATACAATTATTACATTATTAGAACACTATTCAAATTATTATCAAATGCCTAGTTTAGCAAATCTAAGTAAAAATAAAAAAGCATTAAAAAGGAGAATTATTATGATTAAAAAATTCAATAAAAAATCGTATCGTTGGTCAGCTTTAGGATTGACAGCTGTATTAGGTATATCTACTTTTTCTTTAATGAATGCAAGTGCTGAGGAGTTTAAGAGTGAATCACAGGCTACAAAAAATAAAATTGAACAAGCCGCAAAATCAGAAGAAATGAATAAGCTTGAAAAAAGTAAGGTAGAAGAAGTCGCAAAACAATTAGAAATGGACAAGCTTGAAAAGAGTAAGGCAGAAGAAGCCGCAAAACAATCAGAAATGGACAAGCTTGAGGAAAGTAAAAAGAACACAGATATTTCAGAAGCAGCAGTACTTAAACTTACCGAGAAACAAAAGCAATATCTTAAATCTAAAGGTCTTCCATTGAAGCAAACTGCTAAAGAATCTGAAGTTACGGGGCTTATGTTAGTTTCTCTAGTGAAACCTATTGATAATGGAGATGGAACAGGATTTCAGCCAGACCATGTTGGAGAAGTTGATATAATTCACGCAGATGAATATCAAAACAAATATGGTAAAGAAGATTATGTAGCATTTGCTGCATGGGAATAAGTGAAAAAAATACCTAAGATATCTGAAGCTGAGTTAGAAGTAATGAAAGTCCTTTGGTCAAAATCTCCACAAACGGCAAATGAAGTAATTCAAGCTCTTGAAGGACAAATGGATTGGAATCCAAAAACAGTTAGAACATTAATCAATAGGTTAGTTCAAAAACAAGTTGTTTTTTCTCAGCAGAAAATAGGAAGAACGTACATGTATGGTCCTTTAATCTCACAAGATGAATATTTACAAGTAGAAACTAAATCTTTTATTAAGCGTTTTTACGGTGCTGCTTTGAAACCGTTGCTTGTTAATTTTTTACAAGATGAAAAGCTAACTTCAAAAGAGATCGATGAGCTCAAACGTATTCTAGATGATAAAAGTAATCAAAAAGAGGGAGAATAAATGAACAAAGCAGAACTAATTAACCAAGTATCCGAGAAAACATCACTTACTAAAAAAGATGCTACCGCATCTGTACAAGCTGTCCTAGATCAAATCACACAATCTCTTCAAAAAGAGGAATCCGTACAGTTAATTGGATTTGGTACATTTGAAGTACGTGAGCGTTCTGCACGTACTGGGCGCAATCCTCAAACGGGCGAAGAAATGCATATCCCAGGAGGAAAAGTACCTGCATTTAAAGCTGGGAAAGCTTTAAAAGAGGCTGTTAAATAAATGAAAGGAAATATTAACAAAAAATGTGAAATTAACCGATCAAACAAAGGACGCTTAAAAATTTCGCCACCTTTCGGTGGCTTTTTATTTTGTGCTTACTGTGTGGGGACTGGATGTATCGGAGGTGATAAATGTGAAGAAGCAGAAAAATGCCCACATTGTTATTCCATGCGAGATGCTTATTTTTCAGCTATAGTTTCTTATCGTGTACTGTATAATGGCAAGGATATTAGAAAAATTGGCTTGGATTGAATGTTTGGCCTAGGCAAAAAAAGAACTCCATTTGGTGAGTATTTAGATCACAGAGGAATTAAACAACAATGGCTAGTACAAAAAACTGGATTAAGTAAATCTCTGATAAGTGATTTAGCAAATAAAAAGGATCGTATTCCCACTTTAACATCTGCAACTAAAATCATTAGAATACTCAAAAAATCTGATAGGCATATTGATTATCAAGATTTTTGGAATATTGATATTTAAATGAAATGGGGTATTTACTTGAACTTTCCACAATTAAAAATCGGGCATATGATGCCAAAGGTCCCAATTATTCAGGGAGGAATGGGTGTAGGCATTTCATTAAGTAAACTTGCATCTGCAGTTGCAAATGCTGGAGGAATTGGGATTATATCAGGAACTGGTATTTCCATAGATGAAATGAGAATGCATATTAGGAAGGCGAAAGAAAAGATCCGGAAAACTGGTTATATTGGAGTAAATGTCCTTTTTGCAATGAATGATTTTGCTGAAAAAATGAAAGCAGCCATTGAGGAAAAAGTTGATTTCATCATATCTGGTGCTGGCATTTCACGAGATATGTATACTTGGGGGAAAAATGCCGGCATACCAGTTATTTCAATAGTTTCCTCAGCCAAACTCGCTAGATTATCTGAACGATTGGGTGCGGCCGCTGTTGTAGTAGAGGGGCATGAAGCAGGAGGACATCTGGGTACCGAGCGACCTTTATTCGATATATTACCGGAAGTAGTTGCAGCGGTGGATATTCCGGTAATTGCTGCTGGAGGAATTATGACCGGAAAAGATATTGCTCATGCCTTAAAAATGGGTGCATCTGGTGTACAGATGGGTACAAGATTCGTTGCAAGTAATGAGTGTGACGCACCACTATCCTTTAAAGAAAAATATATAAATGCTCGATTAGAAGATACTATATTAGTCAAAACAACTGTCGGTCTCCAAGGTCGTGCGATTAAGAATAACTTCACTAAATTAATAGCTGATAATAAAAAGATAAAAATAAAAAAGTGTATAAATTGCTTAAAAAACTGTTCTTATCGTTTCTGCACGCTAGATTCTTTGATAACCTCTATGGATGGTGATTGTGAAAACGGCCTCGTTTTCGCAGGCGCAAGAGTAAATGAAGTCCAAGAAATTTTGCCTGTCAAAACAATTATTAACAATATAATGATGGAATATAAAGCATGTGTTTAAATGACCAAGTCATTAGTAAATTTAAGAATTGATTTTGCTTTTAAGCAATTATTTGGGACAAGTGGTAGTGAGGATATTCTTATCACATTTTTAAATGCCATGCTAAAGGATTCATTAGAATCACCTATTATGTCACTACAATTAGAGGATCCACATTTACATCGAGAACACGAGGATGATAAATTATCAATTTTAGATGTCTCAGCCACATTAGACACAGGTACTAAGGTAAACGTAGAAATTCAGCTGAATAATAATCACGACATGATTAAACGAAGTTTGTATTACTGGGGTAAATTATATACTTCACAGTTACAAAAAGGGATGCCTTACAGCTCTCTTAGTAAAACAATTACTATTAATTTGTTAAACTTCGTACTTTTCCCCGAATATGAGGAATTTCATACAACGGGAAAGTTATGGAATGTACAACAGCAAAAGCAGTTTAGTGATGATATAGAGATTCATGTTATAGAGCTTCCTAAATTAATGGAGCAATGGCGGGAAGAGAAAGTTAATCCGTGGGAAGATTCATTTGTTCGTTGGCTGTTATTACTTCCGGCAAATGAAGATGAACACTTAACTCAAACATTGGAGGACATTGCGATGAATCAAGACCCGATTTTACAAAAAGCAATGAATAAGTGGGAGCGAATGAGTCAAGATTCGACATTCCGACAAGCCTATGAAGCGAGGGAAAAAACCCTAATGGATGAAGCTGCAAAGTTTGCTCACGCAGAGGAGCAAGGAATCAAAAAAGGTATTGAAAAGGGTATTGAAGAAGGAAAAAAGGCCGAACGTATACAATTGGTATGTGGTATGTATAAAAACGGAATGTCTGTAGAGGATATTGCGAAATTTACGAAGTTACCTATAGAAGAAATAAGAGAAATTATCCAATTATAAATGATTATTCGAAAAATGAAAAAAGAAGACAATGCAAAAGTAAAAGAAATTATACAAGATTCATTAAAATCACTTGGATTAGCACTTCCAGGTACAGCTTATTTTGACCCTCAACTTAACGACCTACACCAATATTATAATAATCTAAAACATGCGAACTATTGGGTAGTAGAAATGGAAGGAGAAGTTGTTGGTGGAATTGGTATAGCACCGTTTAACGAACATGATAAAGTTTGCGAATTACAAAAGCTATACTTAAGTCCAAAGGCACAAGGTTTAGGGCTTTCCAAGAAACTAATGGAAACAGCGTTGTCATTTACCTCTAAACATTATGAAAAGTGCTATTTAGAAACAATGCATGAATTGAAAACTGCATGTCTATTATATGAAAAGTTTGGATTTATACTTTTAAATGAGCCCCTACCAGGTTCTGAACACTCCACTATGAATGCATGGTATATAAAATCTTTTTAAATGGATAAAAAAATTATTTATGAAATTAGGCAATTCAACCGATTTTATACAAAGGTACTTGGCTTATTTAATAACCAGATTTTAGATACAGATTATTCATTAACCGAAACACGAATACTATTTGAAATAAGCGAAAGAACAGAGTGTATTGCGAATAATCTTGTGCAAGAACTTAATATTGATAGAAGCTATATGAGCAGAATTTTACGTAGATTTGAGAAGGAAGGATTAATAGAGAAAAGAAGCTCAATAAAAGACAGCAGAAAAAACTTACTCTTTTTGACAAAAAAAGGAGAGGAACTACTAGATATAATTCATATTCAGTCAGATGAACAAATAAATCAATTGTTTAACGGACTAAGTGATAGTGAGATTAATGAAATTCGTATTTCCATGATGATAATAAAAGAAAAATTAGATAAAAATATTAAACAAAAGTAAGTGGGGGATACATTCTCTATAAAGCAAATAGCGGAACAAACTGGACTGAGTAAGGACACGATTCGTTACTACGAGAAGATTCAATTACTTCCACATGCTAAACGGAAAGCAAATGGTCATCGTGTCTATAGTTCAGCTGACAAAGATACCCTCAGTATGATTACTTGCTTAAAAAAAACAGGTATGTCATTGAACGAGATGAAGCCTTATTTGCAGTTTTCTCTTGAAAGTGACATTAAGTCGGTTTCAAAACTATACGACATGCTTCAGGATTACAAAAAAAATATTAAAAGTCAAATGGAGGAACTGCAAAAAATACTGGATCTTATCGATTATAAATTGGTCCATGGTGAGAAGTTCGGAGTACGAGATAGAGCAGGTCAAAATAATTAAATGATTTCTGAAGGACAAAATAAAATTGCACTGATAACTGGGGCCAACAAAGGAATTGGATTTGAAACAGCCCGACAGTTGGGAGCACAAGGCTTCACCATATTGGTAGGAGCACGGAATACAGAAAGAGGAACAGAGGCCGCAGCTAAATTGCAAGCTGCAGGATCGGATGCTCACTTCATTAGAATCGAGGTCACGAATCAGACATCCATAGACTCCGCTGCCAAGAAAATAGAAGAGCGGTATGGTAAATTAGACGTTTTAATTAATAATGTAGGTGTGGCACTGGACAGAACCTCTACACTTGGTTTGGACATAAGCCTGTTGAAAGAAACCTTCGAAACAAACTTCTTCAGCATGTTTGCTGTATCCAAAGCAATGATCCCGCTCATTCACAAGTCTCATGCCGGCCGAATTGTGAACATGTCCAGCGCGTTGGGGTCATTAACGAAACATAGCGATCCCTCCTTTGAATTTTATAATGCAAAGGCGCTGGCTTACAACTCATCCAAAACTGCGGTTAATCAACTTACCGTTCATTTGGCCCACGAGCTGAAAGACACACCGATTAAAGTAAACTCGGCTTGTCCGGGCTTTACAGCAACGGATTTGAATCATTTTCAAGGAACACGTACGGTAGAAGAAGCCGCAACAGTGGTCGTTCGCCTTGCCACTCTCCCGGATAATGGACCTACGGGGCAATTTTTCGATGATACTGGAGCTTTGCCTTGGTAAATGAAAAATAAACTATCTGGGGTATTAGCCGCTACATTGGCGCTAACGATGACCCTACCAACAGGCGCGATGGCGTCTTCTAGCAGTAAGACTCCGGTTGTAGCTAACCAAGAAGTTGCTAGCCAAGAACTGGAGAAGATTGCGGCAGATAAGGCTGCCCTACTCACGAAGTCCCATGGGACGACTAGCGTGCAGTATGCGCTGATTGATAATGGCAAACTTATTTTGTCGGGTCAGACAGACAAGAACGATATGAAAAGGAAACTATCGCTGACTAAAGATACTCTATACGGGATTGGTTCAGTCAGTAAAATGTATGCAGCAACGGCTGTAATGAAATTGGTCGACGAAGGAAAAGTCGATTTGGATGCTCCTGTC
The DNA here is from genome assembly GCA_046112185.1 of Bacillus toyonensis. GTDB lineage: Bacteria > Bacillota > Bacilli > Bacillales > Bacillaceae_G > Bacillus_A > Bacillus_A toyonensis_A. The sequence goes on from CP170574.1 coordinate 157,645, forward strand.
GTCCACTATGTTCCTGATTTCAAGATGAAAGACGAGCGGTACAAACGCATTACGCCGCGTATGCTGTTAAACCACTCCTCCGGCTTGCAAGGTTCCACGTTAAGTAATGCATTTTTATTTAACGATAATGATACCTATGCCCATGATGTCTTGTTGCGGCAATTGTCCAACCAAAGCTTGAAGGCGAATCCTGGCGCGCTCTCGGTATACTGCAACGACGGCTTTACGCTGGCTGAGATTTTGGTGGAAAGAGTCAGCGGTATGAGCTTTACCGAATTTCTACATCAACGGTTTACAGAACCCTTAAAGCTGAATCATACGAAAACGCCGCAGGACAAATGGGAAGGCGAAAAGCGGGCTGAACTTTATTTTCCGGCGTACCAAGGGCAACTTCCAATTGAATCGGTGAATGTGATTGGCTCGGGAGGGATCTCTTCCACGGCAGAAGATATGGTACGATTCTCACAATTATTTATGAGACAGGGAAAAGGGATCCTCTCTGATAAGGCAGTCAAGGCGATGGAGCAAGAGGAATATAAAAAAGGAATGTGGCCGGGGGATGGAGATAATATTTTCAACTATGGTCTTGGCTGGGATAGTGTGAAACTATACCCATTCAGTGAATATGGGATAAAAGGCTTGGCTAAGGGCGGAGACACGTCACTGCAACATGCTATACTGGTCGTGCTTCCGGAACAGAAGATGGCAGTGGCTGTGTTGTCATCCGGCGGGCAAAGCTCTACAAATCAACTACTGGCAACTGAATTACTGCTCGCCGCGCTTAAAGAGAAGGGCACAATTAAGGAAATCAAGCCAAACAAATCCTTTGGCAAGCCGATCAAGGCCAAGATTCCTCAAGACGTGGCGAAGAAAGCGGGCTTTTATGGCAATAGCGACAGTCATTTCAAAATAGAAATTACGAAGAATGGAGAACTGTTCTTACCATCTAATCGAGAGGAAAAATATGTATATACTGCGAATGGAAGCTTTATTAATGAGAAGGGTACTTCCAAGCTCAGCTTCGTCACTGAGAAGAATGGAAGAACTTATTTGAAGGAGAGCACATATAAATCGACGCCAGGCTTAGGGCAAAATGTGATGACTCACTATTTAGCCGAGAAACTAGAAGACAACGTGCTATCGAAGAAAACCGCTGCCGCATGGGCGAAGCGGGAAGGCGTCAAGTTCTATCTCGTGAACGAGAAATTTAGTTCTATTGAATATCTCGTTCAACCGAAACTTATTACCACACAAATTAGTCGCAAGGAAGGCCTGGCGGGCTATTGGGACGGCAGAAAAATTACAGGTCCGAACACCGCGGCGCATCAGCTCCAGATTCCCGTGATGAATGGCCGTGATACGACGGAAACTCATTTCTATACAGAAGGCGGCAGTGAATATATGGAGATGGCCGGATTGTTATACGTAAGTGGATCCAGCGTAAAACCGCTTGATGCAGGCCAATCATCCAAAGTTACGCTGCAAGCAAATGGGTATGCGAAATGGTTTACGATCCCACAAGCGGCAGCGGGGAAAACGATGACCGTGGCGTTGCCATCGAAGAGTTCGTTCGCGGTGTATGATGAGAAGGGAGTATGTGTCAATTTTACCGTTGTGAGCGGCAATAACAAAGTAAAACTGCCGAAGAACGGAACGGTTGTATTTGCTGGCGCGCCGAACTCGGAATTTGCACTCACGTTGAACTAGATGAATAGAGGAGAGGAATGCCATATGAAAATACGTAGTCAAATTACATGTGCAAGTCTTGCCCTTTTAATAGCTGGAAGTTCCCTGTTATATACAACACCAACCTCAATTGTAAAAGCAGAGCCCACTCAAAATGTATCTAGTACGTTACAAACAAATACTCAACGAGATCATACTTCCGTCAAGCAAGCAATGCGGGATACATTGCAACTTGGATACCCGGGGATACTTGCTAAAACTTCTGAGGATGGAAAAACGTGGGGGTATGCCGCTGGAATAGCGGATCTGAGAACCAAGAAACTAATGAAAACAGATTTTCGCTTTCGCATTGGGAGTGTGACGAAGACGTTCACCGCAACAGTTGTACTTCAATTAGCTGGAGAGAATCGCCTGAATCTAGACGACTACATCGAAAACTGGTTGCCTGGTGTCATTCAAGGAAATGGATATGATGGTAACAAGATTACTATCCGGCAGATATTGAACCATACAAGCGGTATTGCTGAATACTCAAGGTCAAAAGACGCTGATTTTACGGATACAAAAAAATCGTATACGGCTGAAGAGTTAGTGAAGATGGGGGTTTCTCTGCCTCCAGACTTTGCCCCAGGAGATGGCTGGTCTTATTCAAACACAGGATACGTATTACTGGGCATTCTTATTGAAAAAGTAACCAGAAACAGCTATGCGGAAGAGATTGAAAATCGGATTATTGAACCACTTGAATTGTCGAATACATTCCTACCAGGCAACTCAAGTGTTATTCCAGGCACTAACCATGCCCGTGGATATGTCCAACCAGACGGAGCAAGTGAGCTAAAAGACGTTACTTATTATAACCCAAGTGCAGGTAGCTCTGCTGGAGATATGATTTCTACTGCTGACGACTTAAACAAATTCTTCTCTTACTTGCTCGGTGGCAAATTACTGAAGGAACAGCAACTAAAACAAATGCTTACTACAGTTCCTACAGGAAAAGAAGGAATCGATGGATATGGTCTTGGAATCTATGAAACTAAGCTTCCAAGCGGTGTCTCGATATGGGGACACACAGGTGGCATTCTAGGGTTTACTACTCTTGTTGGAGGTACACTTGGAGGCAAGCATACGTTGGTCGTCAATTGGAATAGTTTGGGTAGAACTGACAGTCCTAATCCTTTTAAAAATATTTTACTTGCTGAATTTAACAAGTAGATGATTCATCAATATAAATTAAATGGATACAATATCGTATTAGATACTTATAGCGGGTCGGTACATGTTGTTGACGCTCTTGCTTATGAAATAATTATGTTATATGAGAATACTCCTATGGAAGAAATCCTGTCAATGATGCAGGGAAAGTATAAATATGATATTCACGTTTCCGAGAAGGAAATTCGAGAAACTATTGAGGATATTGAAGAACTAAAAAGAGATGGAAAGCTTTTTACCGAAGATGATTATAAGGACCTTTCGATTGATTTGATAAATCGTCCCACTTATGTGAAGGCTCTTTGCCTTAATGTCGCACATACTTGTAATCTGTCGTGTGAATACTGCTTTGCTAGCCAAGGAAAATACAATGGAAATAGAGCCATCATGAGTTATGAGGTTGGAAAAAGAGCTATCGATTTTCTATTAGAAAACTCAGGTAATCATCGAAATCTCGATGTTGATTTTTTTGGTGGGGAGCCACTCATGGCGTGGAAGACTGTCAAACAGATTGTTGCCTATGCAAGAAATAAAGAAAAAGAGTACAAAAAAACTTTTCGTTTTACCTTTACTACAAATGGTATGCTGCTTAATGATGAAATTACTGACTTCTTGAATCAAGAAATGCACAATGTTGTATTAAGCCTTGATGGAAGAAAAAAAGTTCATGATTATCTTCGTAAAACTGTCAATGGGAAGGGTAGCTATAATCATATCGTTCCAAAGTTTCAGGAGTTTGTTGAGAAGCGTGGAGATAAAGAATACTATGTACGTGGAACCTATACCCATAATAACGTTGATTTTACCAATGATATTTATCACATCGCTGACCTAGGGTTTAATAAAATCTCAATGGAACCTGTTATCTGTAATCAACGAGAACCATATGCGCTCTGTGAAGAAGACCTTCTGGAAATTTACAATCAATATGAAATTCTCTCGAAAGAAATGCTAAACAGTGAGGAAAAAGGAAACGGTTTTATTTTCTATCATTACATGCTTGACCTTTCAGAAGGTCCATGCGTTCAAAAGAGAATTTCTGGTTGCGGTTCTGGGACCGAATATCTTGCTATTACCCCGTGGGGGAGATATTTCCTTGTCATCAGTTTGTTGGAGAAGAAGAATATAGTATGGGGAATATCTGGGATGGCATTACAAAAGCAGAGATACAGTCGCAGTTTAAAGAGAGTAATTGTTATTCAAAACCAGAATGTCAGGAATGTTGGGCACAGCTTTACTGTAGTGGCGGTTGTCCAGCTAATACAATACATGCAACGGGTTCTCTTAAGGGAACACATGAATTCAGCTGTAAAATCTTCCGCAAGAGGATAGTTGAGTTCAGGTGGGAGTAGTAATACCGCAGGCGTGAAAATCCAATTGGAATATGATTTACTTAGTGGTCAATTTCTTAACGTGCAGCTTGGACCAGGAAAGAATAATGATAAAACATACGGTACCATTTGCCTTGAAACCGTAGAAGCAGGCGATTTGTGTTTACGTGATCTTGGTTACTTCGATTTAGGGGACTTACAAACCATTCATGATAAAGAGGCTTACTATATCTCGCGGTTGAAGTTGAATACACGCATTTATATCAAGAACCCTGAACCAGAATACTTCAGCAATGGTACGTTAAAAAAGCAAACAGAATACATCCAGCTTGATATGACACAAATGTTGTCTGGTCTAATCCCTGGTGAAACGGTGGAAATCCCCGAGGCATTCATTGGCCAAAATCAGAAGCTTCCAGCACGTGTCATTATCCATCGTTTAACCGTTGATCAAACGCAAACACGTCTGAAAAATCAAGCGATACGTGAAAAGAAGAAAGGCATTGTCATGAAGGATAAAAGTAAACGTTTAATGGGCATGAATGTATATATCACGAACACGTCGCTAGAAGAAGTACCAACGAACTACGTGCATGCATTGTATTCACTTCGTTGGCAGATTGAAATTTTGTTTAAAACGTGGAAGTCACTCTTTCAAATTGATGAATGTAAAAATATTAAAAGAGAACGCCTAGAGTGCCATTTATATGGACAACTCATTGGTATTCTCCTCTGTTCTTCTACGATGTTTCAAATGCGACAGTTTCTGCTTGAAAAGAAAAAGCAGGAGCTGAGTGAATACAAAGCAATTTATATGATTAAAGATTACTTTCCATTACTGTTTCAAGCGATAGCCGTTGGCACAGAAGAACTTTTAAAAATTCTGCATCGCCTTTATCAACGAGGGGTATTCTATGTTTCACGGTTGAAATTAAATAATAGAGTATATGTAAAAAATGAATCTCCAGAATTCTTTCGGGATGGGACAGTAAAAAAGCAATCTTTATATGTTTTACTTAACCTTGAAGATATCATGCATCAGATAAAACTAGGGGACACTTATGAAATTCGGAATGCCTATATTGGACAACAAAAATTACCCTCACGAGTTGTAATATACAGACTTACATCAACTCAAATTCAAAAGCGTAGGAAACAGCAATCTTATGTTGAAAAGAAAAAAGGAGTTACATACTCTGAAAAAAGTAAACGTTTAACAGAAATCAATATTTATATTACCAACATACCATGGGAAATTGTTCCGATGGAACAGATTCATTATATCTACTCACTACGTGGCAAATAGATGGCCAACTTATTTAGGAAAAAATCCGTTAGGAAATTATTAGAAGATAGTAAAAGTAAGACTTTGACAAAAACATTAGGCGCATTTGACCTTACCATGCTAGGGATTGGTGCGATAATTGGTACAGGAGTACTTGTATTAACTGGATTAGTAGCAGCAAGAGATGCGGGTCCAGCAGTTATTTTTTCATTTATGATTGCAGCAATTGTTTGCGGATTTGCTGCCCTATGTTATGCAGAAATCGCTTCTACTCTTCCAGTCTCGGGTAGTGTATATACCTATTCATATGCGACGATTGGTGAGTTTGTAGCCCATTTAATGGGATGGACCTTACTGTCAGTATATGTAGTTACAACTGCGGCGGTAGCAGGTGGGTGGACAGGCTATTTCCACAACTTAGTAAGTGGATTTGGGATTGAGATACCCAAATCACTGTTAACGATTCCGACGCAAGGTGGAATTGTTAACTTACCAGCAGTAATCATTACATTGATAATAACTTGGTTATTATCAAAAGGTACGAAAGAAAGTAAGCGAGTGAATAACGCAATGGTATTAATAAAAATTGGTATTGTTGTTTTATTCATTTCAGTTGGTATTTTTTACGTGAAACCAGAAAACTGGATACCATTTGCACCGTATGGTATAAGCGGAGTCTTTTCCGGAGGAGCTGCAGTATTCTTTGCTTTTTTAGGATTTGATGCGTTAGCAACTTCTGCTGAAGAAGTAAAAAATCCACAACGTGATTTACCGATTGGTATTATTGCTTCTTTAGTTATTTGTACAATTATTTATGTTATAGTTTGTCTTGTTATGACAGGTATGGTTTCTTATAAGGAATTAGATGTACCAGAAGCAATGGCCTACGTATTAGAAGTTGTAGGACAAGATAAAGTGGCGGGTGTAATCGCAGTTGGAGCTGTAATTGGTATTATGGCTGTAATTTTCGCTTACATTTATGCAACAACACGTGTATTCTTCGCGATGAGCCGTGACGGTTTATTACCAAAACCTTTTGCGAAAATTAATAAGAAGACAGAGGCGCCAGTATTCTCAACTTGGTTAACAGGGATTGGTAGTGCTTTAATTGCTGGATTTATCGATTTAAAAGAATTGTCGAATATAGCGAATATTGGAGCATTATTAACATTCGCCATGGTTGGCGTAACTGTTATCATTCTTCGTAAAACACATCCGAATTTAAAACGTGGTTTTATGGTACCACTGGTACCAATCTTACCGATTATTTCAATAACATGTTGCTTATTCTTAATGGTAAATCTACCTTTAAAAACTTGGATTTATTTCGGTGCTTGGTTATTTATTGGAGTAATAGTATATTTTATATATTCTAAAAGACACAGCCAATTAAACAAACTATAAATGAAACAGAATATAAAAGTTTTAGCTATGGCAGTTGGTCTCACAGTGATGGGATCAACAGTAGCTACTTACACAAGTGCTGATACAGGTTGGAAACAAACTGGATCAGTATGGAATTACTATAATGTAAACGGTGTGAAGCAAACAGGTTGGCAGCAGGTAAACGGAGCATGGTATTACTTTAACGGAAGCGGAGCGATGCAAACAGGTTGGCAACAGGAATTAGAAGTAGCGATGAAAGACTTACTGCAACGCGGAAAAGCTGTCGTAGAAGGTGCGGGAGCGTTAGCCACAGCCGCTCTTCTTGCAGGAAAAGTGGATAAATATGTACAGGGTAAAAAAGTAGTAGCGGTTATTTCAGGCGGCAATGTAGATTTAAAACGTATTTCAAGTGTATGTGAGCATTTCTTTGTTGCCAACGAGGTAAAATAAATGGAAATCGCAATGGCAGTTTTAAAATTTATAGGTGGAGCAATCCCATTAGTTCAAGAACTTCTAAAAGCATTTATGTAAATGAAAAGAAAAGGGTGTAGCGAAATGCACTTGAAGTATGGAAAGCATATTAATATATTATCTATTATTCTGACTTTGTTCTCTTTTTTCGCAATTTTAAGTTTCTCTACCTGGTTGAGTGGATATTCAATTCCAAACATTTCTACAATGCTTAAGGTAACAATGTTGAGTGCATTTATTCTTGGAATTATTGGGTTTAGACAAGAGAAAAGCGCACTAGCGATTATAATTATGGGAATATGTGCCTTTGCTCTAGTCGTTCTATATATTTATGCGGTTATAAGTTTTCTTGAGCATCCAACACCATAATTGCAAGGTGAGATTCAACAAGAATTTTTAGCTACATTTAATAAGTTGAACATGAATGATATTACTGGCGATGTAAAAGAAGCCCGTAAATCTTTAGATGATCTTAAGGCTTGGATACAACAATCTGACCTATTAAAATCTCAAAAGGATTTTGTTGATACGTTACCTGAAAAAGAAGCAAGTATCTCTAAACTAGAGGAAAGTAAAAAATAAATGATAATTAACATCAATAATATAGAAAGCGAAAAGGAGTACTGGGAAATGAATCAAATCTCTATTGTAAAGGCTGTTCATCAATCCATGGTCGGCGCCCAGCTAAATGTAATGGCATTGGAATACATGGCGTTTCCACTTGCAGGATCTGAGGAGAAGAACACAGTCGAAGGGACGTTTTGTACGCTATGGCGGCAGGGGAACAACCGTTTTAGTCATCAATACGCTTATGAAGCTCAAATCGACGGGAAAACTTTAGGAATGATTACTTGCTATCCCATACCCGTTTTAAATCGTCTTGCCTGGCCCACTTTTAAACAGCTGCTTTCATTCCGAAAGCTGGGTTTTGTTGTTTATAACATTCTGAATATCAAAATGCTTTATTCCATGTTTACCTTGAAGGAAGGAGAAGATGACGAGTTTCACATCGGAACAATTGCCTTATTGCCCGAAAGTCGAGGACTAGGGATAGGTACCAGACTACTTGAGTTTGCCGAGGAACAAGCTTCCCTGCAAGGATTTTCCAAATGTTCCCTGACGGTAAAGAAAGAGAACCAACTTGCCATTAAATTGTATCAGAGGATAGGCTACCAGATTACAGGTGAAATCAATAAACCAGAGTTATCGTTGTACAGAATGGTCAAAAACGTAGAACCTTACAATCGTTTATGAATGAAGAAAGACTTGTCAGCGTTGAAGGAAGCGAGATTTAATGCAATTCTTGATTCGGCTACTATATTGCTTGTTGAAAATCCTACTGCTTCGATGAATGAAATTGCGGAATATGCGGGAATTGGAATTGCTACACTCCATCGCTACGTCGAAAGCAGGGAGAAATTGATGCTGTTCTTGGGCCATCGGGCTATACAACTGGTAAGTGATACCGTAAACCAGATCCCACTGGATGAGGAAAGAAGCGAAAACTATATCCCGGAGCTCATTGAAGCGTTAATCCCTTTAGGTGACAAAATCTATTTTCTAGGTCATGATACATCTGTATTTAACAACAAAGAATTAGGTGAAGCCGAAGAGAAGCTGAGGGAACCCTTACGACGTGTTATTGAGCTGTTACAACAAAGAGGTTACTTTCAGCAAACGGTTAGCAGCGAATGGATTTTGAATACGCTTTATGCCCTACTTTTCCATACTTGGGAACAGGTACATGAAGGAAATGTGGCTAAAAAATCTGCTGCAGAGCTTGTTTTAAATACATTTTATTATGGTTTCAAAGCTAAGGATGAGTTGAGAGGGAAGTGATTGAATGTTTCATTTTTAGCATTTCATTATTTAGATAACGATGAAGAAATTAAATTCTTTAATGTAATAAATACAAAAGCCAAAGGAAATGGTACGAATCGCTTTCTTAGTAGAGAAAATGATCACATTAGCTGGGTTTTTCAAGTTATTTTTCATGACGAATTAATAATTACAGTAATTTTTCTACTTTTATTGCATCCGTTTGCACTTCATTTCATTACTGAATATTTTATAATGAAGTTACTTTCTGCATAAATGAATTTCTGGGAAGTTGTTTTGATAGTTGTGAATTTTAGTCTATTGAGTTGGATACTGTTAGTAGGCAGGGAAACGAAAAAGTGGTCTAAATTAGCTATTTTGGTTGCTGTTGTAATGGTTGCAGTTCAGCTATTGGCAGAAGGTTTTAGATGGCAGATGATCCCAGCATATGTATCCCCAGTTATCTTAATTTTATGCTATTTATTAGTTGGTCGGAAAAAGGGCTTTAGAAGCTGGGGTATATTCATAGTTAAGACTTTGTTGTTGTGCATCTATTTGTCTGTAGCAGTTGCGCTACCCTTACTTATGCCAGTATTTTCATTTGAAGAACCAACTGGCCCACATTGGGTCGGTACGAAGCAATATCATTGGGTTGATTATCAGAGAAATGAACCATATTCGAAAAATCCAACCGATCGGCGCGAACTGATGGTGCAAATTTGGTATCCTGCAGCTGAAAAAAGCAAGGGGGATCCAGAACCTTATATTCGTAACATAAATGAGCTCTCCAAGGGATTGGAAAAAACATTGTCCATTCCTGCATTTGCATTCAGCCACATGGAATTGGTAAAATCTCATTCGTTTATGAATTTACAACTCTCAGACTCAGAGAATCATTATCCCATATTACTTTTCTCTCATGGTTTTAATGGTTTTCGTAATCAAAACACGTTTGAAGTTGAGGAGTTGGCTAGTCAAGGATATATTGTTCTAAGTATCGATCATACCTTTGATGCTGCAGCTACCGTCTTTCCAGATGGTCGAACTGCTTACGTACAGCCCGTCAATTTAACTGATGAAGGGGATAGCCACATAAAATTATGGGAGGAAGATGTCACCTTTGTGCTTAATCAAATCGAGAAACTTAACCAACATGATGAGGCCGGCTTCTTTACAGGAAGGCTCGATACCTCGCGAATTGGAATGTTTGGGCACTCTTACGGTGGAGCTACCGCAGCACAAATACTTGCAAAAGATTCTCGTGTCAAAGCAGCTATCAATATGGATGGCGCATTTTATGGGGAAATTTTACCTGAAAGTGGGATTGGAAAACCATTTCTGCTCATGAGTGCAGAAGAGCCTGATGAAGCAGATCCCTATAAAGTGAGGGAGCGATATGGACGTGGATTAGCTGGTGGTGGTATGTCAATGGTCATTCCTCATACGGATCATACAAGCTTCACTGATTTACATTTGTTTTCCCCTATGTTGCAGAGCCCAGGTGAAAATCCTAAGGAAGTTCATCGTATTATCAACGAATTCAGCCTGGCATTTTTTGATCAGTATGTAAAACAGAAGGATGACGGCTCAACCCTTAAAAGCCTGATGATCAAATACCCGGAAGTGAATTTTCAAGTAAATCGATAAATGACTTTTGAAGAAAAGTTACAAGCATATGCAGAACTTACGGTGAAAATCGGTGTCAATATTCAACCAGGGCAATACTTATTAGTCAATACATCAGTGGATGCATTGGATTTCGCCCGTATAGTTGTGAAAGAGGCTTATAAGGCTGGGGCAGGGCGTGTTCATGTTAATTTTTCGGATGAGGAAATAGAACGTGCTTATTTTGATCATGCCTCAGATGAAGAATTTAATTGCTTCCCAGAATGGATAGTCAAAATGAATGATGAGCTGATCGAACGTAAAGGAGCACTATTAATGATAGATGCTACAGATCCTGATAAATTTACAGGTATTTCATCTTATCGCCTAGCTACCTATCAAAAGGTAGCGGGAGCTGCTCTGAGAAACAATCGCAACGCCGTAATGAAGGATTCAATAGCTTGGTCGATGGTAGCAGTTCCTTCATCAAAGTGGGCATCGAAGGTGTTCCCGGATTTAGCAGCTGAGGAACAAGTACCAGCATTATGTGAGGCTATTTTTAAAACTGTTCGTATTGGTGAAGGCGATGCTATTGAAAAATGGCGTGAACATGTAGCAGATTTAGAAGCTCGTGCGGCCCTACTGAACAATAAAAAATATGCGAAGCTTCACTATACAGCGCCAGGTACTGATTTAATAATTGCATTACCACCACAGCATAAATGGATTACTGGAGGTGGTAAAACGCCAGATGATACTATCTTTATGGCTAATATGCCGACAGAAGAGGTTTATACGTTACCGATGAAACAAGGTGTAAACGGCTATGTAAGCAATACAAAACCATTAGTTTATCAAGGGAATATTATCGACGGCTTTAATCTGACATTTGAAGAAGGCAAAATTGTTAAAGTTGAAGCACAGATAGGCCATGATTTATTACAGGAGCTTATTAATGTAGATGAAGGCTCTTGCTATTTAGGTGAGGTAGCACTTGTACCACATGAATCGCCAATTTCATCATCGGGAATTTTATATTTTAATACATTGTTTGATGAAAATGCATCGAACCATTTAGCGATTGGTAAAGCTTATCCAACTTGCTTAGAGGGTGGAAGAGATTTAGAAAACGATCAGCTTGAAACGTTAGGTGCAAATATTTCAGTAACACATGAGGACTTTATGATTGGTAGCAGTGAGATGGACATCGACGGTATTCTACCAGATGGAACTGTAGAGCCAATTTTCCGTAAAGGTAGCTGGGCATTTTAAATGATCGTTAGTTCTGTTATGGTAAGAAGTAAATCAAAAGCTGGTGTTATCATGGTGATGTTTGCTGGTATTGGTGGGTTCATCTGTATCTCTATCGTTTACTTATTACCAGGTGTATTAGGGGTTTGTGTAGCAATGGAACCAACTCGTACAATAAGCGTTAGCGGACATTGTTTATGCATAAAAATCAACTTACCAGTATTTTGCGAAAACTATATTTTAAGACGTTTTTCAAACCAAAAACCCTTGATTTTCTACTCATCGTAAATGATTATGATGACAACATTATCTTATAGTGGTTTAAAATATGGGGAAAGTGATGTGGAAGTAAAATTACTGGTGGATATACAAAATGATTGGTTTGAGATAATGCATACGAAGGAAGTGTCTCAAGTAATGAATAAATCAACAGGTAAATATATTATAGTAAATCGAAACACCTTGAAGTGTGAGTTTGTTTCATAAATGGGACAAGTAAGCAGGTTTCAAGAAAAACAGCAAAATCGTCGTAAAAAGGTGATTTTTAATATTGCATTTACTTTGGTATTAGTGACAGTTGGTGTAGTGACATACCAGTTGTTTTCCCCTTCTGATACATCAAAGAAAGCAATTGCTCAAGAAAAGAAAGCAACAAAGATAGAAGAGAAGAAAGGTAAAGAGAAAGAAGCAGCGCAGTTAGAAGAGAAGAGACGTGAAGAGAAAGAAGCAGCGCAGTTAGAAGAGAAGGAACGTGAGGAGAGAGAAGCGGCACTGTTAGAAGAGAAGAAACGTGAAGAGAGAGAAGCAGCAATGTTAGAAGAGAAGAAAAATGAAGAGAAAGAAGCAGCACTGTTAGAAGAGAAACAAAAAGCAGAAAAATCGGTATCTCAAGAAAAGGGTTCTCAAACTAATCCTTCTTGGAAGCCAATTGGTACAAAGCAAGGAGCAAAACCTGAAATGAAATTTAAAGAAGGAACAGTAGATTGGAGTGAGATGAAAGAAGCAATTTCTTATGCTGTTGATGTTCCAGAGAGCCAATTGATTTTCGATTTTATTGGGAATAATGGTAATAATAAAGCTTACGGTAATATACGAGATAAACAAAGTAATAAAAAATATAAGGTTGATATTGATTGGGTAGAGAATCAGGGTTGGAAGCCAGTATCTGTCCAAGTGGTAAAATAGGTGAGGTTAATAGAAACAGTACATATTAAATGGTATGGATTGTATAGTTTAAATGATTTTTATAATAGAGAAGAAGCTTTTAAGAAGGGAATATTTGCAATCTCTAGAGTATATGCTAAGAATGAAACATTAATCTATATAGGAAAAACCAAAAGAAGCTTTATACAAAAGATAAGGGAACTTAATAAGGATTGGATTTTTGATGAAAGCGAATTAAAGATTACATTAGGAATAATAGAGTTTCCTAGTGGTGAAAGTTACTCTGAGAGAAAGGTAAAAGAGATAAAATCCCTTTTGATTTTACGACATACCCCAGTAGAAAACAACACATCTTTATTGTACCATAGAGGGCAGTTTAATTTGAAAATTATAAATAAGGGAAGAAGGGGCTTAATTGTTAAAAAGATTTCTACAGGAGATCTAATGTGGACGTAAATGAATAAAAAAAAGAAAATACAAAGATCTGCACTTACCTTTACCCTGCTCTTTTCTTTAGGCATCTCATCTTTCCCGCTTACAACAACTATTCACGCAGATACACGCGAGGAACAATCTGCTGAAAAGAAACTAGTCTCTTTAACGGAGCGTACATCATTATTTTTTGAATATCTCCAGCAAGGTAAGTATGCAGAGGCACTCCAGTTGACATCTGCTGCTTTTCAATCCAAATTTACAGCAACCACATTACAAAACTGGTGGACACAAAGTGGCTGGAGCGGGTTAAAAAGCATGGGAACCCCCGTGATAAAAGAACGAAACTTGGTCCATCAGACGGTGGAAATGCCAGCAGCTACCGAAGGAACCACCATACCGCTACTCCTTAAATTTACACCTGGCGGGAAAGTAGATGAAATTGGAGAAAGGCCACCCGAGGAATCTTATACCATCCCGCATCCTAGCTATGATCAACCTGACTCCTATCAAGAACGTGAAATCGTCATTGGAAATTCTACCTATCCGTTACCAGCGACATTAACGGTTCCGAAACATAATCCTGGTGAAAAGCTACCCGTAGTTGTTCTTGTTCACGGTGCTGGCATCCATGATCGCGATAGCACATATATGGGAACAAAAATCTTACGCGATCTTGCGGTGGGCCTTTCATCCAACGGAATTGCAGTGTTGCGCTATGAAAAACGCACCTTAGAACACGCATTAAAGATGAGTGCAGAACCTGTTACGTTAGACCGTGATACTACAGATGATGCCATATATGCAGCAAAATCAGCAGCGCAGCAAGAAGGCATTGATCCAAGTAATATTTTCATTCTTGGACATAGTCTAGGAGCCGGTACAATGCCACGTATACTGAGCAAAGCGCCTTCCTCACTTGTCCGAGGAAGTATCTTACTCGCACCACCTGCACGCCCTTTGACTGACATTGCCATTGATTAGATGTATGATGTTTCTAGGTGGCGTCCAGTTGAAGAGGCAAAATCACGAAAAGAGCCTTTACTCATTCTGCAAGGAGCACGCGATTATCAAGTAACAGTAAAAGTTGAATATACAAAATGGCAAGAAGGACTTTCAAACCGCAGGAATGTTCAGTTCAAAAAATACCCGAAATTGAATCATTTCTTCACGGAGGGTGACGGGGAATTAAGTCGTCCTAGTGAATACGAAATCCCTGCTAATGTTCCCGAGTACGTCATCCAGGACATTATTACATGGGTCAACGAGACAAAAAAATAA
>CP170575.1:0-145797 GCA_046112185.1 Bacillus toyonensis
AGCGGAAGTAGCCCGACACCAGTAGAAACACCAAGATCAGTGCCAAGTGGAAGTAGCCCGGCATCAGACGACATCGCAACGGTGACACACAGTAGCCCAATTATTCCTTATGAAAGTGATAAGGAAGTGGCAGCAAGTAGAAGTCAGGAAACACGGACATTAGGACAATATACAACTGATAAAGTTAAAAATACAACATCATCCGTGAAACAAAAGGTAAGAGGAGTACAAGAACGCATTCATAATTCTGAAACGGTACAGAATACAAAGCGTTTTTATCAGATGGGTCAAAACACAGGTAAAAGTTGGAGAGATATTGTAAACAAAAATAAAAATAATACAGATAAAAAATAAATGAGAAGCTATCGGATTCCGAAGGAAATCAGTACAGAATTACGGATTAATAAAGTGCTTTATTTAATAGATTTCTTTTTATTAATTGGCTTATTAGTTGTAACGATGATTCTTAGGAATTTTGTACATGATTCCTTTCAATTACCATTTGTTATTTTCATGGCAGTTATTGCAATTATCATGATTTGGAGACCAAGTACGAATCCTCAAAAACGAATGTATGAAGTATTGATTATTACATTGCTAAGAAGAAAAGGTGCATATTGCGCCATTGATAACGATCAATAAATGGCGTTATTCAGCGAAAAAGATGTAGAGAAAGAAGAGCCAAAACAACTAGAAAGACCGAAGAAAAATGCATTTCGATTTAACGAAAAAAATGTAAAAGAATCAATTTCTGAACCAAAAGAAATTGTGAAAGTGGTACCCAACAAAAAGAAAGAAGAAAAACCAAAGGTAGAACCAAAAGTAAAAAAACAGAAAAAAGAAAAGCCAAAGAAAGACGTTTCGAAAAAGAAAAATCCAAAAATTTTAGGTTTTTTATCTAGAAAAAAGAAAGAAGCACCACCAAAGGTAAAGAAAAGTATTGCAGAAATTATGCAAATTGTAGATATGACAGAGGAGGGCATATTTGAACTGAAAAATGAGGAGTTTTTAGAAATTCTTCAAGTGGAAGGTGACGATATGTTCTCTAAAAATAGCGACGAGCAAGCATTTGTTATTTTCTCACATGCTTATTTTTATCAAGCCTACAAACAGTCCATTAAACTCGTTTTTTTAAACTTTCCATGTCAAACAACTGAACAACAATGTTATATAGAGAAGAAAATTAAAGAATGTACCAGCCCTTTGTATGAACGGATTTTAAATCAGAAGTTAAAAGAACTGCAGTTTTTAGAATGGGGCAGAACAAATCGGGAAGCCTTCTTATTTATTTACGGAGAAACGGAATTAATCGTAAAAGAACGTGTGGATGCAGCAAAGCGATATATCAAACGCTCTACTGAACTATTAGAGGTTGATGAAGAGAAAAAGTTAGAGCTTATGTTTAAATTGTTTAATCAAAATGCAAAATTAGGAACGAAAAATATATGGTAGATGTTTGCGTTCAAAAGTAAAAAATCCAAAAAGGTAAAACAAGAGGAACTAAAAAAGAAAAAAGGTTATAACCCTTATTTAGTGGCTAGAGTTCAGCCACAAGGGGGAATTAGTTTTAAAGAAAGTTATTTTCAAACAGGTGATGGATTAGGTACTTGTGTTCATGTTTTTGACTTTCCAACAGAGGTAAATGATTTTTGGTTAGAGCAAATTATGAATATGCCGAATGTGATTACGACATTAGATGTCATGAGTGATGACCGAAAAGAAGTTGTTGAATCAATTAATAAATCCATGAGTGAACAAAGTGTGCGACATGATACAGCAAAGGATAATATAGATCGAATTGATGCGAAAAATGAATTTTTAGAGCTGGAAGCTCTCTATACGGATTTGAAACAAGGTGAAGTCATGAAACGTATTCATATTCGTATTTATGTTTCCGCTAGAACAATAGATGAGCTAGAAAAACAAGTAAAAGAGATCCTGGAAACATTAGAGTCTTATAACTTTCGAGGAGCTGTCTTTTTAAATGAACAAGAGTATGAATGGGATGCACTCGTAACGAGCTTTGATACACAAAAAAATTATGTGAACCGAAGAAAAGGGAAAGAAATTCCGGCAGTCAGTTTGGCTGGTGGGTGTCCGTTTCATTATTCTTATTTACACGATCCATACGGTACGTATTATGGAACAACGAAAACAAAAGGAAATGTTATTTTTGATATCTTCCATAAAGACAATCAAAGAAAGAGTTATAACGGTGTAATGATTGGAAAGTCTGGTGCGGGAAAATCAACATTGTTAAAAAAGAAAACGGTGGATTATGCAAGCAAGGGTCACTTTGTTCGGGTATTTGATGTTGTAGAAGAATTTACAGATACAGTAGAGGAGCTAGGTGGAAAGACAATTGCGTTAGACGGATCACAAGGTCAGATTAACCCACTTCAAGTATATAAGACAGCGGAAAGTGAGGAAGTTAGTTTTACCCAGCATTTATCTAAACTGACAATTATTTATCGGTTCATTGCACCAGAAGCAAAAGATGATGAAATTAAAGAATATGAAAATTTACTTCGTAAACTATATATTCGTATGGGATTATGGAATGACGAAAAAGGAGCGAAAAATGAAATTACAACAAGAACACCAAATGAGTATCCCATTTTCTCAAACTTTTTATCTTTTGTTCGTGATGAATTATATGAGAATGTAGACAATAGAAAACATCATGGGAATTTAGGAGAAAACAGAAAACATCGTTTAGAATTGATCGAATTAAATCTTGTAAATTTAGTAGAAACATATGCAGAATTATTTGATGGACCTACTACAATTGAAGATTTCAAGAAAGAACAAGTTGTATCTTTTTCCTTACGAAATATATCCAGTTTTAAAGCAGAGGTATTCCAGGCACAGATCTTTAATGTGTTAAATCTCCTTTGGAATGAAATGATTTCAAATGGTGCACCTCAATTAAAAGCATTTAACAAAAAGCAGCTTGCTTTTGAAGATGTAACTCGTTATTTCATTATTATTGACGAGGCGCATCATATTATTAACACGAAAAAAGAAAGTGCTCATGCGCTACAATTTTTAACGAAACTTAGCCGAGAAGATCGAAAATACTTTGCAGGGCTTCTATATGCAAGTCACACGATTCGAGATTTTGTACCGGAAGGATCTTCACAAGAAATGATTGATGAAATTAAAAAACTATTTGAACTTACACAGTACAAATTTATTATGCAGCAAGATAATAACAGTTTAGATATGTTACGAAAAGTATTCGCAGGACAGTTAAGTGAAAGTGAGATTGCAGCGATTCCACATTTACCAACAGGGGATGTCATTTTAAGTATTGGGGCTGTAAAAAACATTCACTTCCATGTAGAAGTAACAGATGAAGAATTGATGTTATTCGGGGGAGGTGCTTAAATGCATCTAGTTTTAAAGATTATACCAAAGAAATGGCTCATCACTTTAGCGTTACTTGTGATGGGTCTTTTTTCTTTTCTCTTACTTGGCATTATGAGTATTTTTATTGCAGCAATGGGTGGGGAAAGTGGAACAGACGCAGGTGATATTACGTATACAGGTGAAGGGCAAGTCATGAATGTTTCGCCTGAAGTTTTAAAATGGGAGCCTACGATTCGAAAGCATGCGAAAGCCTTTGGCGTGGAACCGTTTGTCGCTTTAATGCTTGCACAAATGATGCAAGAAAGCGGAGGGCGTGGTAGTGATCCGATGCAGAGTTCCGAAGGCGCATTTAATACGAAATATTGTAAATCACCAAACTGTATTACAGATCCAGACTACAGTATTTGGGCTGGTGTACAGGAGTTTAAACATGCGATAGAAAGAGCAGGTGTAACGAGTCCAGGGGACATGGATCACATCAAAACAGCCCTTCAAGCTTATAATTTCGGGACAGGATTTTTTGATTTTGTTAACTCAAATGGTGGTAAATATACAAAAGAATTAGCCATAAAATTCTCACAGGAGCAATACAAAAAAGTAGCCCACACTGGTATGTATCATTGCCTTAGACCAGAAGCCGTACCGTATCAAGCGTGTTATGGCGATATAGTGCGCCCGTAGATGCAAAGTCCAAAAGTAGTGTTAAGCAACCTGCAAAGACAGGGTCAGAAGGAAGAGCATAAATTCCGAAGACTCTATCGAAATTTGTACAATCCAGAGTTTTATTTCACTGCATATGACAATCTGAGTAAAAATGATGGAGCACTCACGATGGGTGTAGATAAACGTTCTATTGATGGATTTTCAATAGAAGTTATTGAAGAGCTGATAGAAGCCCTTAAGCAACGGACATATCAACCGTTCCCATCAAAAAGAGTATATATCCCAAAGAAAGACGGAAAGAAAAGACCATTGGGTATACCTAGTTTTGCGGATAAATTGGTGCAAGAAGTTGTGAGAATGATATTGGAAGCAATATATGAACCAACGTTCTCCGTATCATCACATGCTTACCGAAAAGGAAGAAGCTGTCACACGGCACTTCAAGAAATCCAAAGAACGTTTACTGGTAGCAATTGGTTTATTGAAGGGGATATTAAAGGTTTTTTTGATAACATCAATCATCATACTTTGATTGGCATTTTAAGAAAACGTATTGAAGATGAGGCATTTATTGAACTGATATGGAAATTTCTGCGTGCTGGATACTTGGAAGAATGGAAATTTCATAATACCTTTAGCGGTGCTCCGCAAGGTGGTATTATCAGTCCACTTCTTTCTAATATCTACCTGAATGAGTTAGACCAATACATGATGAACTATATACAACAATTCAATCAAGGTAAAAAACGAAAGAACAATCCGGAATATCAACGGAAATATACTCAAATGAGAAGCATGATTCGGAAGTATAAAAATGCACTAGAAAAAGAACAAAAGGAAGAAGCACAACAACATTTAGAACAAGCTAAAGCGTTAAAGAAAGAATTACAGACAATTCCATATAGTAATCCAATGGATTCAACTTATAAGCGTCTTACTTATGTTAGATATGCTGATGATTTTCTAATTGGTGTAATTGGTTCAAAGGACGATGCAAGATATATTAAGGAAACATTGACTGAGTATCTAATGAAGACACTTCAATTGGAATTGTCGCCAGAGAAAACACTTATTACCCATGCTTCTGAAAAATATGCAGGATTTCTCGGTTACAACATTCGTGTTTTTAGAGGAAGTGCACCTCGAAAAGATGCGATTGGGAGAGTATGTAGATACCTTAATGGAAAAGTTCAATTAAAAATGCCTCATGAGGCTTGGGTCAACAAATTGAAGAAATACCAAGCTATCAAAATGAGTGCCGATGGCACTTGGATGCCCAAAGAAAGAGGATACTTCATTCATAATGAAGATTTAGAGATTGTCACTCAATATAACAGTGAAATAAGAGGATTGTATAACTATTATCGGCTAGCAGAAAACGTGAGCAATCATATGCATCGTTTTGCCTACTTCATGTACTACTCTATGCTAAAAACATTTGCATCTAAGTATAGAGTTAAAACAAAAGAGATTCGAAAACGTTATGAGAAAAATAGACGATTTACTGTCACATATAAAACATCTCAAGGAGAAAAGAAAACCCATTTTATTGAACGTAGTTTTCCACGAGAGAAACAGTCAAAAGAAGCGAACTTAGATTTAATTCCAGATACAAAATATGTGTTAAGTGAAACGAAACTCTCTGATCGAATCAAAGCAGAACAATGTGAATTGTGTGGGAAAACGAATACAACAATTCATATGCATCACGTAAAAAGATTGAAAGACATTAAAAATAAGCCGAACAAGTCCTATCTAGAGAAACGTATGGTTTCAAGGAATCGTAAAACCATAGCGTTATGTAAAGAGTGCCACGTTAAAAGGCACAAAGGAGAAGTCTAGTTGAAATATTATCAGCCGGGTTCTGTCGTTTCTGGTGGAGGAGGAAGTCCAGGAAGTGGAGGCAGTAGCGGTTCAAAAGTTGCCGATGTAGGTCGCCAATGGATAGGGCGTTCTACTTATGTATTTGGTGGAGGACGTAATACAAATGACATTGCAAGAGGGGTTTTTGATTGTAGTAGTTTTGTACGCTGGACATTCGAACAAGTAGGGGTGTATACCAGTCCTATAGGAGCTGTAAGTACGGAAACATTAAATAGAATCGGTACAAAAGTATCAGCAAATGATATGAAACCGGGTGATGTTATTTTCTTTGATACCTATAAACATGACGGACACGTTGGCATTGTAATTGATAAAAATACTTTCATTGGATGCCAAACGAATAAAGGTGTTTCTATTGAAGATTTAAATGATCCGTATTGGAAAAAAGTCTTTTCTGGTCATGTAAGAAGGTTCTAAATGAAGTACCAAACTGAAACAGAAAAAACGGAAACTCAATCAAAAATAGCATCCTTAGAATCTAAAATAAAGTCATCAGAAAAGAACGTGGAATTGTTTAAAGGGGAACAAAAAATTGCACGAGATAAGATCAAAAAATTAGAAGAAAAGGCACAAGAAATTAATAAAAAGTGAATGCTCTTCTCACTATTTTTGGTTCTCTACCCACAATTGCAGAAAGGAGAGGAAATTGTGCATTTAAAAATAAGAGATATAGATCCGGTTGCAATCAAAAAATTTGATGAAATGGCAAAAAAGAAAGGAGTTTCGAGACAAAAACTTTTAAAAGGAATAATTGAAATGGCGGCTTTTTTGCCGGAGCAAACGAAAAAGGAAATGGAGTTAGAAAATTTAATTGAAAAGAACATTTATGCAATGAGAGAGTGCTATAGCGAAATGAAAAAAATGAATGAGTTTATTCAAATGATGATGCAGGATGTTGAAAATGAGTAAATGTTGAAAATGAGTAATGCGGTTCCTGTTCAATCATCCAGCACACCAGGTGTTGTTTTAAAAACAAAGTTTGTGTTACCAAGTTCGGATGCCTTTCAGAACTATATTGAGTATGTAGATCGGGAAGAAGCCAAAAGTGAAGTGAAGCTGAATCCGAAAATGTTTGAAACGTATCAAGAATATATGGGGAATCCAGAAAAGACATCGGCGCTATTTACGGAACACTCAAATCGTTTATCAGAAAGTGAGAAAAAGACCTTAAAGGAAATGTTTAAAACCGCTCACGAAAATGGAAGTATCATGTGGCAAGATGTCATTTCTTTTCATAATCCTTGGCTAGAGGAACAAGGCATTTATGATGAGAAAACAAAAACAGTGGATGAAAAAAAGTTAATGGATGTGACACGGCTTGCGATGAAGGAAATGCAAAAAAGGGAGGGGTTAGAAAAAAGTTCTGTCTGGTCGGCAGCCATTCATTTTAATACAGATAACATTCATATTCATGTGGCAACTGTTGAACCAGTTCCAACGAGAGAACGTGGCAAAAGAAAACCCAAAACATTGGATGCGATGAGGGGAAAAGTCGTAAATAATCTGTTAGATCGTAAGCAGGAACAAAAACAAATTAATGATCTGATTCGAAATAATATGGTGGGAAAGAAAAAAGAGGATTCCGTTTTTGATTGGCGTAATCAACATTTGAAACCACTGTTTTTAAGGGTTTATAAACAGTTACCAAGCGATAAAAGACAATGGCAATATACCTACAATACAATTCAACCATTGAAGCCGGAAATTGATGAATTAAGCAGTAGATATATTCAACATCATCATAAAAAAGATTACGATCAGTTTCTCCAAAAATTAGATAAAGAAGTTCAAGTTTTTAAAGAAGCATACGGAGAAGGAAAATATGATAAGAAGCAATATGAAAACTATAAGACGAATAAAATTAATGACCTGTATAAAAGAATGGGGAACGCCTTTTTACAAGAAATGAAGGCATACGATAAAGAACAAAAGAGAATCCATCACATGAAAAAATCAAAGCCGTTTCAAAAATTTCAACAGAATGTATCTATTCAGTATTCTATGAGGAAAGTGGAACGTGCTTTTAAAAGTGAATATGAAAGTTGGAAGAACCAAAAGTACTACGAACGTATGCAAAGGGAAAATGCATATGAAAATGAAAGGGGTTAGATGGATAATAAAAAAATACGAATGAAGTTATCGTTAAATGAAAATGTCCATCAATACATTCAAGACTATATGGATGAAAATAATATTACACATCCAGGTGATGCTATATCGAAAATTTGTATGGAACATCAAGCATCCAAAAGTTCAGAATGGTCATTGAATTATATTTCCGAAATTGTATCAAAGAATCTACACGATGTGTTGAAAA
This sequence comes from Bacillus toyonensis, assembly GCA_046112185.1. Classification (GTDB taxonomy): domain Bacteria; phylum Bacillota; class Bacilli; order Bacillales; family Bacillaceae_G; genus Bacillus_A; species Bacillus_A toyonensis_A. Next base: position 8,237 of record CP170575.1, read on the forward strand.
GTGAACTAACAAAAATTCGTCTTGGTGCAAATAGTGCGGATAGAAATACACAAGTTTTAATCGAATTAATGAATGGATACTTTTTTGCTAATGACTTGGATTTAGAAAGCATTATTACAACGGATAAAATAGAAGTCGGTGGCGTGAAAATTGCAAAAGAAGTCGTAGCGGAACGAATTAGTCATGCAAGACAAAAACGTATAGATCATGAGGCATCAAAGAACAATGTAACGTAAATGGTATTATTTCATGAAGATATTGCATTAGGGGTCATTAAAGAGGTTGGAGAAGGTGAACTTGTTTTACTTGTAAAAGAGGAAGAACTAACAATCAAAATTACAAGAGAACAAGAGGAAGAACTTGCAGTCCATGTCATGAATCAAGAGAATATGTTAGTTCCGGTTAACGTAAAAACACATGCACTTTTCTTTGATACAACGGAAAGATGGAATGAAGAAGACATGGAGGAATTGCAAAAAGCGAGTGAAAGCGTAGGAGAAGATCATGAGTAAATGAGTAAAAATTATAAGAAAAAGTATCAAACGAAATCAGCAGAAGAAAAGAAAGAAGCAGTGCAAGCTTTAACAAAAAAGATGGGAAAAAGCGTAGAAGGTTATTTTCGTACACCGGGAGATTTAAAAGAGTATTTATCGTTTATGGCAAAGTTTTATCACTATTCACCATCTAATATTTCATTAATACAGAGTCAATTCGAGGGAGCCAGTGCAGTTGGTTCCTTTTCTTTTTGGAAAGAAAAAGGGTTTGCGGTTAAGAAGGGCGAGAAAGGAATCCAGATCCTTGTTCCAAACCGAACTGTACCAAAATTTAAAGACAAAGAGGGCACTTGGAAAACAGTAACTAAAGCAAGTGTGGAAGAGAAAAAACAAATCGAAGCTAAAAGTGTAGAAGTGAAACCAGGACGCTTATATTTTGCTGTCGGTCATGTGTTTGATGCGTCTCAAACGAACGTAAAAGCGGAAGATCTCCCTCGTATTTTTCCGAATCGTTGGTTAGAAGGAAGCGTAAAAGATTACAAGAGTTTGTACAGGGGGATGGAGGCTGTAGCGGAAAAGAATGGTGTGAAAATTATTGAGCCAAAGCAAGAACTTGGAGTCGCAAAGGGGGTTAGTTACACCTTAACAAAAGAGGTTGCCTTGAATCCTAGAAACAGTGAATTGCAAAATGTGAAAACCCTTCTTCATGAACTTGCCCATGCCAAACTCCATACAGCAGAGACACATATGAATTACACAGCGCCAGAAAAAGAATTTCAAGCAGAAATGACAGCTTATGCTGTTTCTTCTTATTTCGGAATTGATTCGAGCGAATATTCATTAGGCTATTTAGCAAGCTGGACACAAGGAAAAGAAATGAAAGATAAAACGAAGTTATTGAAAGAAGTACATGAAACTTCGATTGAGTTTATCGAAACAATTGAAGGTGCTTTTGAAAAAGAAAAACAACAAATAAATGAAAAAGAGGTGGAAAGTATGGCAAATCAAAATGAAAAACAGGACGAAAAAAATATTTTATTGGTCGAATTTATGAGTTTAAGTAACACGACACAAGAGCTTGTTTCTGTTGCGGAGTTAAGGGAACAGGCGGATAGAAACCGAGCGTTTGAGCCCATAGAAGGCGCAGAAAAATTGAGTGATAAAGAATTTATTGATGCATTTAACGAAGCGAATCAAGAAAAGTATGCAGCACTAAATCAAAATGAAATAAATCGTCCAACTATGTTAGTTCAGTGGAGTGAAAACGAAAATTTTAAGGGTAGTCAGTTGATTCCATTTGGAGAGGCCAATGAAAAAATGGCTGAAGTCATTACAAATATTGAAAAAGAAAAAGAGGAAGCAAGAGAAAGGGACGAATACGTACCATATGATAAAACTCGTTACCATATTGCCATTCCAAAAGAAGTAGATAGAGATTTTGGGAGAATGGAGCTTGTGAGTATGGATCGTTTGGATATGGGGGATGGGGACTACAAGACACCGTATGAACAAGTATTAAACGAGAAAAGGTATTTATCGGATGAAGTAAAACAAGCGTTACGAGATGAAGTGATGAATTATAGAAATAACAAAGAAATACCGATGGAAAAAGCACAGGAAAGTACATTAGAAAAATCAAAAGAGGCACCCAACCACTTAGTTACAATTGAAGTGTTAGCAAACAGTATACAAGATGAAGAGCAAGCAAGAATCCACATGATGGATGCCGTTACGAAAGATATAAATTATTTGTCTGTATGGAATCAAGATAAAACAGATCGGGACGATTTATACGTTTCCCTAATGGAAAAGAACGGGAAACGAGAGAATGTCTATTTAGATAACATTTTGAAACCAGATTTATATGAAAAGGTTCAAAGTTCTATCTTTGATGGAAGAGGAAATTTGTCATTTGTTGTTTATGAAAAAGATGCAAATATGAGTCTAGATGAAATCGTAAAAGATGAACGATTTGGACTCTTAGTTGATAAAGCGGAGGGACAAAAAGATTACTCATTTAATGAAAAAGAAATGGAATTGTACAAAGAAATGAAAAAGGAAGGATATGCACCTATTGTCTCTTTAGATCAACAAATTCAACCTTCAAAAGAAAAAGAGTCAACTACATTAGATAAGGACTTAAGCCGAAAATTCGAAGCATATAGACGTTCACAGTATGAAGAAACACCAGATAATATTGATAGTATTGTCACTCGTGTAAAAGCTGAAGAATGGTATTATACAACGAAATATGTTTCGATTGATAATGAGCTGGTAAGCCAGGAACACGTAGTAAAATTAGAAAATCAGGTGGATGAAAAGCTTGGAAAAGAAGGCATAACGGTGAATCAGTCTACAACATCAAAGGAAATGGATGTAGATAAAAAAATTCAGCCATTGAACGGAAAACAAACGAATCCTAAAGAAAAAGACAAAGAGCCAGAGTCAGGTAATGTAGAGCAGTCGAAGGCTACAAAGAAATCAAGTAGAAAAAAGGAAACAATGGAAATGGAACGATGAATGGGAAAAACATTATTTATTGCGGAAAAGCCAAAGGTAGCCGTTGAATTATTAAAATCACCTAGATTTAGAAACTCACAAAGGTATCCAGGGAGCAAGCCATATTATGGCTACTATGAAAATGAAAATTACATTATTAGTTGGTGCCGAGGACATTTATTAGAGCTAAAACATCCGGAAGAAATGGATGAGCGATACAAAGAATTCAAATTTGATCACTTGCCAATTATTTTAGAGCCAGAATATAAAGCGAAATCGGATAGTCTTGAACAAATTCAAATATTAGTGAAGCTGTTAAATCGTCCCGATGTAGATCATGTGGTCAACTCCTGTGATGCCGATAGAGAAGGTGAACTTATCTATCGAGAAATAGTTGAACATTCAGGTGTGAACAAGCGAGAATCCCGTCTTTTTATCTCTTCCTATGAGGCCGCAGAATTAGAAGGAGCATTAAACCGATTAGAACCAGGAACAGACTATGACGGGCTTGCACAATCCGCTAAAGCAAGGCAATACCTGGACTATATTCTAGGGATTAATGTTACAAGAGGCTGTACATCCAAACTAGCAAGAAACCAATTCTTATTGGCTTCTGGTCGTGTTCAAATGTGTATCTTGAATGAAATTCGTCAAAGGGAAATCGCTATTCAAAATTATAAAGAACAAACCTATTACAATTTAAAGCTACTAACGGAAAACGGTTTATCACCAGTAATGAAAACAGAAGAGCAACTGATAGATTCATCGCCACTACAAAAGCTCGGAGATAGCTTGAAAGAAACGAATGTAATTGTAACGGAATTTAAAGAAAGCAATAGAAAAAAGAAACCAAAATTATTATATAACTTAACGGATATCTACAAAGATGCCCACGCCAAACTGAAGATAAATGCGGAAACAGCAAAAAAGCATATTCAGAGTTTGTATGAAGAAGGCTTTATCACATATCCTCGTTCTTCATCCAGGCACTTACCTACAGAACAAGTGGAACGAGTGAAAGAAGTAATGGCAGCATTAGAAAAAAGCTCCTATGCAAATCTCGTACAACAAGTAATTCCGTCTTCTATTACGAAAAAACATTCTACTTTTAATGATGAATTAGTCAGTAGTCACTTTGCCATCATCCCAACAACAAAATTATATGTCGGGACCAACCGAAATCCATTAGAAAAACAGTTATATGACTTAATTGTAAAACGATTTATCGGGAATTTTATGAAACCAGCAATCTACCTGGTAAGAGAAGTACATTTTATAGATCAAGAGGGCAACACATACAGTACAAAAGAGAAGATCCTACAAGAGAAAGGGTTTCTAAGTGTGTTTCAAGAGGATATAGAAGAGGGATCAGTTGAAGCGTTTCAGATACCTATTTTACGAGAAGGAGATTCTTTCAGAATCGTTCAGTATGACTTGATTGAGTCTCGAACAAAGAAACCAGCCTTTCATACGGAAAGTTCCATTTTAACCTTTATGGAAACAGCAGGGCGTAAATTAGATGATGAACATTTGAAAGAACTTATGAAAGGAAAACGGATTGGGACAGTCGCAACGGAAGAAACGTTTATTCCAAAACTGTTAGAGCGAAGCTATATTGATGTTACCAACAGTCAGATTCGAACCACTAATATTGGTCGTGCGTTTATAGATGCTTTTCCGGTAGATGAAATCAAAAATCCAGCTTATACGGCTGAAATGGAAGGGATGATCTACATGATCGAAAAGAAAGAAATGAAATATGAGGAATTTGTAGAGAAAACAAATACGTTTGTAAAAGACACGGTGGAGCAATTAGGCGCAATGGATGATAAGGTGTCGGATAGCATTATTAATACTTGGAATCAACAAATTGAGGTGTGCAAATGCCCTTGTAGAAAGGGGAAAATCCTTCATAAAGGCAACTTTTATGGGTGCAGTAATTATCCGAAATGTGAAATCTCTTTACCCAAAAAAATTAAAGAAAAAACAATTCCGGAAGTGCAAGCGAAAAAGCTGTTTGAAGATAAGAAAACAGATCTTTTAAAAGGATTTAAGTCCAATGAGAAGGAGTTTTCCGCTTATCTCGTGTTACATGAAGGGAAAGTTAAATTTCAGTTCCCAACACAAGAGGAGCTTTCATTTGGTAAATGTCCAAAATGTAAAAAAGGGGATATGCTTCATCGTAAAACATTTTATGGTTGCACGGAGCATAAAAACGGATGTGATTTTATGTTACCAGCCAAGATGAAAGGGAAAGCAATCCCAGGTAATCAGGTGAAAAAGTTAATTCAGTATAAAACAACGGATTTTATCAACGGCTTTCAAGGAGAAAAGGGAGAATTTACAGCAGCTATCTATATGGAAGCGGACGGGAGTTTGAAATTCCGTTTTCCAACGACTGAAGATCGTACCATTGGCAAATGTCCATTATGTAAGAGTAGAGTTCTTGTAGGGAAAAGTAACTACTTATGTGAGAAATACAAAAAAGGCTGTGACTTCATTATTTTTGGTACATTCTCTGGTAAAAATTTAAGTAGTAACCATGTGAAAAAGTTATTAGAAAAGAATGTAACGGATCAGATCAAAGGGTTTATCTCGAACAAAAACGGGAAAAAATTTGACGCTCGTTTATCATACAGCGTACAGGAGAAGCGATTAAAATTCTTATTCGGCAAATAAATGGCACGTGTCAGTACGGAGGATGCAATGAAAGCAAGAAAAATAGACTTGATTTCATATCTGGAAGCAAAAGGAGAAACATTTAAGAAAGAAGGAAACTATTATCGTCATACGGAACATGACAGTCTCATCATTAAAGGAAACCAGTACGCCTGGAATAGTCGAGGGGAAAAAGGATACGGAGCGATTAGCTTTGCGATGATGTACTATGACATGACATTCCCACAAGCTGTGATGGACATTCAGAAGGGGGACTACAAAGAGTTTGATCGTTCAAAAGCTGAAGAAGAACGCAAAAAGGAGCAGCAGCCTTTTAGTTATCCAAAACACTTAGAGGTTCCGAAACAAACAGAAATCAAGCAATACTTAATTGATGAGCGGAAAATAGATCCTCGCCTGGTGAACTGGTTGATTAAAAAGGATCTCATCGCCCAGGATAAGAAAAACAATGTCGTGTTCAAATGGAGAGAAGAAGGGGGCAAAGGGCAAATAATTGGAATGAACCGTCAAGGCACTGTAAAAATGGAGAATAAAAGAGGCAGCTTTAAACAAATCGTCCCGAATTATGAAAAAATCAATGCAGGTTTTACGGTTGATGTGGGTAAGCCGGATAAGATCTATTTTTATGAAGATCCAATCGACATGTTATCTTATTGGAGCATTAAACAAAATAATATCCAAAACGCTCGCCTGGTTTCTATGCATGGTTTGAAGTCCAAAACAGTGATTGAATCTTTAATGGATGCGAAAAAAGAAGGGTACGATATTAAAGAGGTCATTATGGCAGTTGATAATGATAAGGCTGGGAGAGACTTCATTCAAACGATGAAATGCTTTGTAGATCTTAAAGAGGATATTCCAAAGAATGAAAAAGAAGATTGGAACGATGTCCGGAAGAAACAAGTGAGTGAGCAACAGGTAAAAGAAACAGCACAACCAAAGAAAGTAAAACCAATTAAAGAGGTGGAGAGAAGTGTCTAAGTGTCTAATCTACCAGAAATGCCAAACATATTACAAATTTTGATGTATGGTTTTATCCTTTATGTTCTTTTCCGTATTTGTAAATTTATGTATCGAAAGTTTCGGGAGCGAAGAATACTGAAGCGAATAGCTAAGTCCGGTATTCGCTATATAGACAAAATGGACGGACATCAATTCGAAGTATATCTAAAAGCTCTCTTTCGAGAGTTGGGTTATTCTCCAACAGTCACAAAGCAGTCAAATGATTTCGGAGCGGATCTGGTATTGAAGGGGAAAAATCGTATTGTAATCCAGGCGAAACGCTACGGGATGAAAAATAGAGTCGGCATTAGTGCCGTACAAGAGATATATGCAGCACAAGCCTATTACAAGGCACATGAGGGCTGGGTTGTAACGAACAGTGTATATACAAGGCAGGCGAAAGAATTAGCGGAAGTTTGCAAGGTAAAACTAATCGATCGAGTAGAACTTCAGAAATTGATTAATAAAATCAATCCCGAATATTCGGCTGAAGATGTGTATCAAGGGGTAAAACCTGCAGAACGGAAATGTCCCACATGTAAACATGATTTAGTCGTTCGTAATTCAAATAAAACAGGTAATAAGTTTTTTGGCTGTTCACAATATCCCACATGTACACATACAGAACCAATTCATACATGAATGGCTGTTAATAAAGACAAGTACACTCAAATTTTAGTTACTTTTACAAAAGAACAAGTGGAACAAATAGAAAATTATTGGCATGAAAATAAGCTGAAAAACCGAAACGAAGCAATTCGCCAAATCGTAGACAAAGGGTTAAGTCGTAAATAAATGGAACGGAAAGTTAAAAAGATGATGGCTGATCTTCAATTTATTATGAATCATGGTCAAATCAGTGTAGATTTTATGGATCAAGGATATAAAAGAATGCTTTTTAGTGCATTAGAAGCTACCGGAAAACGGTTTAATGTGCATACCAATGAACATAATGAAACAACCTTGTTCTTAGAGTTAGTTTAGATGGAGCAGTTAACGATTTTTGACGTAATGGATGAAACTAAAAATAAGCTTTATGAGGTATTAGAGAAAAAGGGATTAGATTATAAGATTCATAAATACTATTTATATTCGGATTATGAGGGGGCTGTGCAATATTACTATATAAGAACAACTGATAATACAATTATTGATTTGTGTCTCTCGGATTTTCCAGAAATTTTCGCTATCCATAAAGGGTTAGTGATAAAGAAATTAAAAAAATTTACAAATGGAACTTATAAGTCTAAATAAATGGACATCTTGTTAAGGGGTATTGATCGTAAGTATATAAAAGATATTGATAAGAGATGTGAATTGATAAGTGTGAAATTGAACAGGAAGTATATTCGTGCAGAATATTTGAGAAATCTAATTCAAAACGATGTAGAACATTCTTTGCTTCAGTTTAAACAAGATAAATTTGATGAAGCAGTTGGCAATGTTAGCGTGTCATTAGAAAGACAAGAGAATAAATTACAAGAGTATATAGATGTTACAAACGAATTCATTAGATTGATGGGACAAAGAGAATAGATGTCTAGAGTAGGATTTGAAGAAATGTTCCGCTTCCGTGGGAATAGGATACATAAAGATATAGTTAAAGATTTCATGAAACAGTATCCAGAGTATTCGACTGAAGCGGAAGCCTTACGACACGGTAGCGTGCTATTGGATGAAACAATGAGAAAAGGAAAAGGTCATGATGATGTATCACTTTTGAAAAAAGAAGTGAAAGGGTTAACGCAATCTGTTAATACAATGAAGGAACTAATGGATGTTTCAATGAAGTTGCAAATGGAACTTCTTGCACGATCAGGGAGCGATTTAAGTTTAGAAGAAATGCAGCAGGAAGTTAAAAATAAAATTGCTTCTGCTGTTACAAAAAAATCGGAAGGGAAGTTCTCTCGAACTATTAAACGTGAATCACTGGAAACAAACAATGAGGAAGCGTTGAAGGAGCATGAGCACGTACAGAGAGAAGTTAAAGTACCCTCTTTTGCAAAGAAAACATTAACGATGATTTCGGATGATGTACAAATTGTCATGAAAAAAGGGAAACCATATAAGGCAATTTCTAGATTAGGACAGACCATGTATGAGGAAATAGAGTGGGAACAAATTCCCGAATATAGACGAAAAGAATTAGAATAAATGGGGAAATCACCAAGTATCATATTAACATCTCAATATACCATTCCAAACCAAAAGAGTTTTACAACGTATGTAGATTATTGCATGAGACAAAAAGCACTTTTGAAGGATGGACATACATTAACAAATACAGAATTAACCGAACTGAGTCGATTGCAGAATGCAATTGACTCTTTTGATATGGAGAGGGGAAGTCCTCATTCTAATCAAAAGAAAGTGAGTGTATCTGAAAAAGAAGCAGAAGCAAAAGTGCTTTTAACTTCTCCAAACAGTTTTAATACCACGAATGATTTTGAAAAGTATGTTAGCTATATGGGAAGGAAATATGCGTTAGAAAGTAAAAAGAAAATGACAAAAACGGAAGAAGAAGAGATGTCATTGCTCAATAAACATATAGAAGATTTGTCTCCTGAAGAAATGAAAGGGTACAAAAAGGAAGGGATAGAAACAGAAGAAGTTTTGTCGGGTGTCTTCTCGAAAGACAAAAATGTAATTACCTCCAATGATTTAAATGAAATAAAAGAGCTGGTTGGAAAAGCACAGAATAAAGGATCGGTTTATTATCAAGATGTTATTTCATTCGATGCAGATTTTTTAATCGAACAAAAATTATATGACCCTGTAACGGATATATTAGATGAAAATCGGATACGAAATGCAAGTCATAAGATGATGGAACAGTTATTCAAAGATGAACAAATTGAAGAGAATAATGGTTTTTGGTTTGCATCTATTCATAGAAATACAGAACACATTCATATCCATTTTGGAACAGTAGAAAAAGAAAATAGAAGAAAGCTAGTCGAAGTTAAGGTGGATGGAGAAACTTTTTATGAGCCAAAAGGGAAACGGAAACAAAGTACATTAGATCATATGAAAACCACTTTTGCGAACTCTCTCGTAGATCGTACAAGTGAGTTGAGTCGAATATCAAATCTAAGAAATAATTTGGTGCAAGAAATCAAAAGTGAGTTCCTACAATCAAAAGAAAAACAACCAAGTAGGGAAGTTGCTTTATTACAAGAGATATACAAAGGGTTACCTAGTAACAAAAAAGATTGGACATATGGCAGCAAAAGAATGCCGAATGAAACAAGAAATAGGATTGATGAATTAACAGGATTGTTGATGAAAGACAATCCAATTTTTAATGAATATAAGGAAGCTGTAGAAAAAGAATCTAGCTTTCAAAAAGGTTTATATGGGGAATCGGAAAGGGAAGAAAAGGATTACGCAAAGAATCAAATGAAAGATATGCAGAAGCGTATGGGTAATTCCTTGCTAAAAGAATTGAAGAAAAAGAACCCATATGAAGATAATCCGCTGTATCAATTTCAGCAAAAAAATGAACAGATTAAAAAGAAATATGAAAGGGGGCGGTCAGAAAAAAGAAGAGAATACACTACTTATTCTCAATACAAACCGCCATTAATTCGAAAAAAAGATGTCCGAAATATTGAAGCAGTGTTGAATGATGATTTAACAAAATGGCGCGCAGAACAAGAGTATGAGCGAGTACAGGAACGAATTGCAAGACAACAAGAAATGGATTATTAATTGCAAGACAACAAGAAATGGATTATTAATCTAAAGGAAACCAATACAACTTATTTTATAGGAGGATTTACATTGGAGAAAAAAGTGTATTATTCCATCGTTTCAAGTGTGAGATTTAGCCGTAACGAAGAAAATAGAACCATTATAGAAGCGAACATAAAGAAAGGAGAAAGTCATTTTCTAGTCAGAAAAGATGATTATGGTGAGTGTTTTGAGGTGGATTTGGAGAAGTCAATCTTTGAGGAAGAAAATGAAAACTGGATACTGGAAACGGTTATTGATTTTGTTAAAAAATATAAGATTACAGAATTTGAGTTGTGGAAAAAACATGAGGATGATTCTACATATGATAAAGGATTTGGAATTGTGATAGTGGGCGCGATGGATAATCCGATTCTAAAATTTAAAGAAGTATATTCAGGCTCATTAGATGATTGGAATATAACTTGGGGCAGAGGAAAACAAACTTACGAAAAAATATACTTCAAATTAGCCCTGTAAGTGTATTATGTCTCAAAACAATTTTTATATGATCGCTCATGTGGATCAAGTAAAGAATCTGAAGCGGAATTAACTTCTTATATTGTGTGTAAGCATTATGGGATGTATACAAGCGAAGCAGCAGTATCTTATATCGCTCAATGGACAAAAAATGGACAGGATATAGAGGAGAAAGATAAATCCATTATGCGTATTCATGAGACAGCAAGTAGCTTCATAAACACGATTAATAAGAAAATTTCTGAATTGCAAAGGGAGAGGGAAAAGAATATGGAGCAAAGTAAAGGCGAGGTTAAGGATGTATATTTAGTGCGCTATGGCGCTTTAACGAGTACTGAAGAGGAAATAGTAACTGTAGGTGCTTTACGTGGTAGGGCAGAAAGGGGTAAGTCTTATAATGATGTAGAAAATGCCCAAGAATTAAGTGATAAGGAATTTATTGAAGGATTTAATAAAGAGAATCAACAGAATTTTATTGCGCTAGATCATAATGAAATTAAGAAACCTATGGTTGTTATACAATGGTCTGAAGCTGATTTGGAAACAAATAAAGCAATTCCTTTTGGTAAGGCAAATGCAATGATGAGTAAACGAATTGTGGAAATAGATGCTGAATCTAAAAAAGCAGAAGAGAAAGATGAATACATTCCCTTTGAAAAAACTCGTTATCATTTAATTCTTCCAAAAGAAATGGATCAATATTTTAATCGAATGGAAGTCATTACGATGGATCGATTAGATTTAGGTGATGGTGGTTACAAGTCTCCGTATGAGCAAATTTTAAATGAAAAAAGACATTTATCAGATGAAGTTAAACAAGCATTGCAGCAAGAAATAAATGAATATGAACAAACAAAAGGTCAATCTAATCCTGAAAAGCTAAGAGCAGTAGATCATACTCATACTGTGATTGGTAAGAATCAACAGGACAAGGTTGACCATTTTTCTTCTAAAGAAACAGAAAAAGATGCTTATTATACAACAATCGGCTACGTAGATGTTGAAGAAAAACGACTTGCTCCTATTCATTTTATTGAGGAACAGAAGATTGAAGAGGGAGAAGTTCATTTCAATCCAGTAGAAGAGATTGTAAATGACCGCAAAACCCAAACAGAAGAAGTCTTTCAAATGGAATCCGCTAAGGTGGTGGGATCGGTGGAGAAAGAGCATGGCGCTATAGAGGTGAAAGAATCAAAAACCATCCCTGACGTCGGAAAACGATATGTTGGGAAAGATACAATCCATGAGGAGGAAGAACAGAAATTATCGCAAACAAGAGAGCAGGCAAGAAGACATTATATGATGAAACACATGCTTGGTCGTGATTACTAAATGAAGTATAAAACGCATCTTACAACAAGCCTAGCGGTCGCCCTGCCTGTCTTGGCATCAACGGGAAACCTCACGGTTGGAAATGTTATAGCGGTTAGTTTTGGGGCATTATTGCCTGATATAGATGAACAGCATTCATGGATTGGTAGGAGAACTCGTGGAGTATCGGACTTGATGAATATGGTATTTGGTCATAGGGGAATCACTCATTCACTATTTGGTTTAGTGCTTGTGTTGATTCCTATTTTATTTGCAGTCGGGATGACACCATTGTCCTTTACTAATGGCATGTGCATCTTTGCAGGATACTTTCTACATCTAGTGGAAGACAGTTTCTCTAAAAAAGGTATTAAGTGGCTGCTGCCATTATCCAATAGAAATTTTCAAAGCGGATTCCATGTTTTTTACTACAGCTATAACGGTATAGCGGAAAAAATGATTTTATTGATTAGTATGATCGTAGTTATTTATGAACTGTATTCGTATGGAATGGCAAGTTTTCAACTTGGAGCTTCAGGTATTTTAGAATCCTTTAAAGCGTTATTTAGTTAAATGGAACAACAAAAGAAGAATACCAAAAGATATACGGAAGAAGAAATTGAAAAGGCAGCATCTCTTGATATTGTGGATTATTGTATGCAAAACGATATACCATTAAAGTCTGACAGTGAACGTTATTACCGTTTAGCGGAACACGATAGCTTAATCATCGATAGGAAGAAAAATCAGTTCTACTGGAACAGTAGAGGGGTTAACGGGAATATTATTAAGTTTGTACAGGAGGTAGAAGATGCTTCGTTCCCTAGGGCGATGCAGCGATTACTGGACGGAGAACAGGACTATGAAAAAGCTTCAGAGGTTACATTTGTGAGTGAGCCTTATGATTGTGACCATTTTGCAAAAAAAGAAGTACCTCAATTTGATAGAGCAAGGGAGTATCTAATTGAGGAAAGAAAGATTGATCCGCAAGTTGTAGATGCTTTGCATAAAAAAGGGCTGATTAAACAAGATAAGTACAACAACGTATTATTTTTATGGAAAGACCGTGAAATGGGAGCGGTAATGGGTAGATCAGAGCAAGGAGTCGTAAAATCGGATAAATACAAACGTGGAGCGTGGAAAAGTATACAAAAAAACTCTACGGCTAACTACGGTTTTAATGTATTGCAGGGCGAACCCCGAAATCTAAAATTCTTTGAATCATCAATTGATTTATTGAGCTATGTATCGCTACATAAACATGACCTCAAAGATACGCATTTAGTTAGTATGGAAGGATTAAAACCGCAGGTTGTATTTAATTATTATATGAAGAGTCAAGAGCGGATTGGTGATGTTCCTGACAGTCTTTCATTATGCGTAGACAATGATAAAGCTGGTAAAGCTTTTGCGGAACGATTAATACATTTTCGATATGAAAAGAATGATGGAAGCATAGTTGCATTTAAGCCTGAATATCCGCAAGCACCGTCTGAAGGGCAAAAATGGGGCTGGAACGATGAATGCAAGCGAGTAGCCAATCAACAAGAGCAAGGGAGAAGGGCTGCTTACTTGCAACAACGAGGAATGGAAAGATAAATGACTACATTAATTATTGCAGAGAAGCCATCCCAAGCAAAAGCATATACAGAAGCATTCCCGAAAGTTGAGAAGAAGGATGGATGCTTTTCTATTGCGCCTTGTTCCTTAATGCCGAATGGAGCGAATATTACATGGGGATACGGGCATTTAGTGGAATTGAAAGCACCACAAGATTATAAAGTAGAGTGGGAAAAATGGGATATGTCACAATTGCCAATCTTACCCGAACGCTACGGATATAAAGTATCAGCTGATAAAAGAAAGCAGTTCAACGTTGTAAAGAAATTAATGAAAGAAGCAGAGTGTATTACAATCGCAACGGATATTGATAGAGAGGGTGAAGCAATCGCACGTTTAATCATTCAAGAAGCAGGCTGTTCTTCTAAAAAAATGAAACGCCTTTGGATCAACAGCTTAGAAGTGGATGAAATTAAAAAGGGATTTCAGAACTTGAAGGAAGGTGAGGAGTTTGAGAGCATGTTTGCTGAAGCGCAGGCTCGTCAGATTAGTGACTGGGCAATTGGTATGAATGCAAGCCGATTATATACGCTTTTATTACGTCAAAAAGGCGTACAAGGTGTTTACAGTGTAGGGCGTGTTCAGACTCCTGTTTTATGTCTTATTAATCAACGGCAGCAGGACATCAAAAACTTTAAACCATCCCCTTTCTTTGAACTGGAAGGTCAATTCAAGGGAATGAAAGGAACGTACAAGGGAAGATACAAAGAGCGATTCCAAACTAAAAATGAAGTAGCATTGCTACTGAAGAAACATCACCTTACTGAAGGGGCGAATCAGCAAGGTGCAGTAAAATCCGTGGAAGTAAAAACGAAGAAACAAGGTTCTAAAGAGGTATTTGTTGCGAAGACAGGGGAATTCACGAAGCAGCTGATCGTAAATGCTACGAAGTCGATTGGTGAGCTTCAGATAGATAGCAAAGTACAAGAAATGAAGACAAAGGATTCCGTAGGTAAATGCCCGAAATGTGGCAAAGAGATAGCAAATCGCAAGACGTTTTACGGTTGTACGGGTTATAAAGAGGGGGGCAAATTCTCTCTTCCAAGCGAATTTTTAACAAAGAAAATCAGCGAAGCAAACGTTAAAAAATTATTAACGGGTAAGAAAACAGGATTGATTAAAGGAATGAAAGGAAAATTAAGAAAAGAATTTGATGCGTATCTGAAGCTTGATTCTAGCGGAAGGATCACATTTGAATTTGCTAAAAAATAATTGAATGTAAAAAGAGTAGTAGAAAAGGGAAAATGGGTGTTAATGACGATTGGACTTGCTATCATGTCCAGTCTCTTTTTTTCCTATATAAAAGGCTATTTTGGAATTGATACAGGTAATGCAAAAGTAGAGTTGAATATATTCTATCTAATTGTCCCGCTATTAATAGCGCCTGTAATTGAGGAATGGATTTTTAGAAAGTTTCTGCCGTTAGGAATAGGAACACTATTTGAGCGGATTAATCGTACAAAAGCAATTATTATAGCTAATGGTATCTTTGCAGCTGTGCATTTTGATTGGTTCTTCTTCCCTTACTTTATAAACGGATGCCTATATGCGTGGAGTTATGAAAAGACTAGGGATATAAAAGTACCAATAGTGGCACATATATCATTTAATTCTTTTGTATTTTTGGCTACAAACCTTTATTAATTGGATATTGGAATCGCATCTTGTGGTTGGGCTGTAATCAATCAAGAAAAAGAGAGAATTGAAGATTTAGGGATTCGTATTTTTGATAAAGCTGAAAATCCGAAAGACGGAAAATCTTTGGCTACTCCTAGGCGTGACGCACGCTCTACTAGGAGAACCCTACGCCGTAAAAAACATAGAATGCTACGGATAAAGATACTTTTAGTAAAACAAGGCTTACTATCTAAGAACGAACTTAACCATCTATATGAAAGTACTACTGAAGTCGATGTTTGGAACTTACGTTTAGATGCTCTAGAACGCAAACTAAATCCAAAAGAGTTTACTAGAATTCTTATTCATCTTGCTAAAAGAAGAGGATTTAAATCTAATAGAAAAGAAACCACTCTCTCAGAAAACGGACAAATCTTAGAGAGCATTTCAGAGAACCAACAAATCATGGAGCAACAAAATTATAGAACTATTGGAGAAATGATTCTAAAAGATAAAAAATTTGAAAACCATAAAAGAAACAAAGATGGTACTTATATCGGGACCGTTACCCGTCAACAACTTCAAGAAGAAATACAAATGATATTCACTGCACAACGTTTGTACAAAAACGATTATGCAACAGAGGAATCTGAAATTAGCTACTTAGAAATCTGGGCATCTCAACGTCCCTATGCTTCTAAAGATCAAATTGAAAAAATGATTGGTTACTGTACCTTAGAACCAAAAGAAAAAAGAGTGCCTAAAGCTTCTTGGTCATTTCAATATTTTGTAGCGCTACAAACCATAAACAACCTCCGACTGATCAGTAAAGAAAGGATAGAAGAACTCTCTTTCAAAGAAAAGAAACAAATTATGAATCTAGCACTTGAAAAATCAATTGTTAAATACATTGATATCCGAAAATTATTATCCATTCCTAATGAATTTCAGTTTAATAGCCTATCATATTCAGCTGATACAGTAGATACTACGTTGGAGAATAAAAGATGTATAGAACTCAAGGAATATCACTCTATTAACAAGGTATATAAACAAATTTATGAGAAGAACGCCCTAAATTTATTACCTATAGATTACGATACAATTGCATACGGACTAACTATCTTTAAAGATGATAAAGATATCCTTGAATATTTACAAAATAAATATGTAAATGCAAAAGGAAAACCTATAAATAATTTAGCTAAAAAGACCTACGATTACACATTTATTCAAGCATTACTGACTCTGAATTTCACGAAAATGGGACATTTATCATTTAAAGCTTTAAAAAATATTATTCCTTTTTTAGAAGAAGGGCTATCATACGATAAGGCATGTGAGAAGGCAGGATACAACTTTAAAGGAACATCCTACACAGAAAAAACAAAGTACCTACCTGTTATCCCTCAAAATACAAATCCTGTTGTACATCGTGCTCTTTCACAAACAAGAAAAGTTATAAATGCCATTATAAAAAAATATGGTTCTCCAAACGCAATCCATATTGAAACTGCAAGAGAATTATCGAAAACATTCCAAGAAAGAAAAGAAATAGATAGTATGTACCAGGATAACTCTAAAAAGAATGAACACGCCATTCATAAGTTAAAAGAATTGGGGAACATTAACCCCTCAGGAATAAATATTGTGAAATTTAAGCTTTGGAATGAGCAAGATGGTAGATGTACGTATTCTGGAAAATATATCGAACTACATCGGTTATTTGAAGAAGGTTATACGGAAGTAGATCACATACTCCCCTATAGCCGTAGCTTAGATGACAGCTATAACAACAAAACATTAACACTAGGAACAGAAAATCAGCGTAAAGGAAACAAAACTCCTTATGAATACATGGGGAATACTTCAATTTGGAATGACTTTGAAACAAGGGTACAGTCAAATAAAAAAATCACCAAAAAGAAACAACAAAAATTACTTTTACAACACTTTTCATATGCGAGAGAACAAGAATTTATTGAACGCAATCTCAATGATACCCGTTATGCCACAATATATCTATCATCCCTTATTCAACAACACCTCATATTTTCTGAAAGCTCTCGTAAGAAAAAAGTTCATACAGTTAGTGGAATTATAACATCTCATTTACGTAGTAGATGGGGATTTAACAAAGATCGGAAAGAGGGACATATTCATCATGCTTTAGATGCGGTAATCGTTGCTGTCACATCCGATCACATGATTCAAAGAGTAACAAAATATTATAAGTTAAAAGAGTTAAATAGAAGCCTTCAAGCCACACGGATGCCGTTTCCTGAACCTTGGGAAGGATTTCGTTTAGAGTTAGAAGCAAGGATTTCTCCAAATACCCAGCAATATTTAAAGGGCCTTCGTTTTAAAAATTACGCCGATGTCAATCTATCCGAAATCAAACCTATCTTTGTTTCAAGAATGCCTAAGCGCTCTATCACTGGTGAATTACATCAAGAAACGATTCGAAAATTTATTGGCTATAACGAAAAAGGGAAAGTATTAACCGCAATAAAAACAAAGTTAGAAGATATTCCTTTTGATGCCAATGGTGATTTTCCCATGTATGGGAAAGAAACTGATTTATATACGTATAATGCCATAAAAGAACGTTATTTAAGTCATAAAAAAGATAAACGCAAATCATTCCAAGAACCTTTATACAAACCCACAAAATCAGGAGGAATTGGACCACTTATAAAATCTATTAAAATAATGGATACAAGAACCATTGTTAATCCTGTTAATCAAGGTAAAGGTGTCGTGTATAATAGTAAAATTGCTCGTACTGATGTATTCAAAAAGGATGAGAAGTACTATTTAATTCCCATTTACACAATTGATCTTATGAAAAATATCTTACCTCAAAAAGCAATTACAGCAGGAAAAGGATATGAGGATTGGACAACCATTGATCCTAGCTTTACTTTTTTATTTAGTCTTTTTCCCAATGATCTAATTCAAATTGTCCCCTCAAAAAATAAAACAATTAAAGCTAGAACAACTTTATCGAAAAAAGAAGTATTACTACCCTCACTCACTGGATATTTTAAAGGTGTTCATAGTGGAACTGCGGGGATTACTGTTGAAACACACGATGGTAGTGTTATAGCAAATGTAGGCTCAAAGCAATTACTATTATTTGAGAAATACCAAGTAGATGTACTTGGACATTACACAAAAATAAAGGAGGAAAAACGTATTGGGATGGCGATATAGATGACAATCGCTGTTGTAAGATTGATTCGTTCAAACAGTTTTTCTATTCCAAACGGTAGAATCTTTCTGAAAATCCCTTCCTCAATTACAGGAGCAATTAATATTGAATCGTGGCAATCTTTAAAGGAAGAAATGCAAATGTTAGATATAACGGATAATGATATTTTTCATATACAAATGATCGAACTAAAACCAAATCAAAAGTAAATGTCAGATCATGGAAGATATAGTCTTAGGGGATATAAGGTTCAAACAGTTGTATCTTTACTTAAAGCATTACAAAATAATTTGAATTGGAAGGAATTTTCAATTGAGCCAAAGGATGAAGCGAAAGAAGTAGATGTTTACTTTGAAAAAACAGATGGAAGCGAGTTATTAATTCAGGTTAAATCTACTAAAAACAAGTTCACCGCAAAACAGGCTCATGATTGGCTACAAGCTTTAAAAAGTGGCTATAAAGGATGTAGAAAAAAAATTGAATACAAACTAGTGCTAGTTGGAGATGCGGAGGAAACAATTTATGTGGATGAGATTGAAATTATTGCCCTGGATCTAAAAAAAATGAATGAAGAAGTTTGTAGATTGTTAAAAAACTATTATAAAAAACATTTTCCATCTGAGCCCAGTGATGATGCTGTAAACACACTAGTTGATGCATTATGCAATATTGCAGAAGGTGATACCATTAATGCTAAAGCATACACTAGAGATTCTTTTATACAGCTGCTTGAATATTTAAATAGTACAGTAGTCCAGGTTGAGAGATTAAATTATAATACATATAAAAATTTAAAACTGCTTTGTGAGGGACTTGAATATTTAGTGAAAAATTGGAATCTCAAGCCTCAGCTTCAAAAAGTAGTAACAAAAATCGATGCGGATTTTTGTGATTTTGAAAATTTAATTAAAACAATACAGGAAGAAATTAGAGATAATTCTGATCTGTATCGGGATATTAATGAGATTGAACAGGGAGTCAGTCATATTAACGGTATGTTAAGACAAATCAAATCAACAGTGCAAGGGATCGAAGAAAAAAGGCAGGATAAGGAAAGAAAAGAATTCTTGATTGACAGACAAGAAAAGTTGTTTAAGGGATGGCAGGAGGATAAAGATTTCGGGAAATACATTAGTTCAATTGAAGAATTTATACTATTTGCTAAGCAAAAATATGGAGTAAAGCTTAATTAAATGAGAACTTCAGGAATAAATTTAGCTGCAACAGGGAGTATTCAAAAAAGTTATAGCGAGTGGCAAGTTAGAAAGAAAAGGTGTATTTTTATTTCTCATATTTCAATAGATAAAACTACTGCTATTGAGATTGGTGAATATATCAAGCGATCTGGATTTGATATTTATCTTGATATATATGATAGAGGGCTTCAAAACGCGGTTGCAAATAATAATCATGAGGCGATTGTGAAGAGTATTGAAAGAGGAATTGCGTATTCAACTGACATTTTGTGTTTAGTATCAAATCAAACAAAGAACTCATGGTGGGTTCCATATGAGATTGGTTTTGCTAAAAGTCAGTCTAATAATGAAAGAAGTACCCAAAGTACTATATCGACTTTGTTTTTGAAAGAGGTTGAGTATATACCTTCTTATTTGATGGTTACAAATGTATTGGAAGGTATAAAAAGTTTAAATGAATATCTTAGAGAATTATCTAAAAGGGAAGCTGTGCTGCAGAAATCTATGCAAAAAGTACCTAATGTAGTTGAATATCATTCAGCAGTGCATCCGTTGCAAAAATATTTAAAACAATATAGGTAATTGGCGCGAAAGGTATTTGTTAGTTATCATCACGGGAAAGATCAGCCTAGAGCGAATTATTTAAGAACAGCTTATGGGAGTGATAATACTTTAATTGATCGCTCTCTTCCAGCAGCATTAGATAGTGACGATAATGATTATATATTAAGTGTCATTCGTACTAAGCATTTGAAAACTTCAACAGTTACTATAGTGCTAGTTGGTGAAGAGACTTATAAAAGGAAATGGGTAGATTGGGAAATTTATTCATCTTTACGTACATATCTTGGCAGGACCAGAAATGGTTTACTTGCAATTATGTTGCCTGGGGCTAATTCTGTTCCTGCTAGATTACAAGATAATATAGATAGTGGTTATGCAGTAACAATGAGATGGGAAAATATTTCATGGCAGCTAGAAAGTAAAATTGAAGAAGCTTATTCAAAAAGGAACTTCCCTCATTTAGTACAGAACTGGAGATCAAGAAGAGTGAGGAATGGATAAATGTCTTGGAACTATAAAAAAAGGAGGAAAAAGAAAATTTTTTTTAAGATAGGTTTAATTTTATGCATTGTAGGTTTTGTATGTATGACTATTCAATTTTTTACATCTTACAAAAGGGGAAATATTACAATAAATGCCCCATTTGCATTAGGTACGTATGCTTTTGATAAGGCAGACCTCTCTCAAAAAGAGTTGGATATCGCATGGAAATTATATGTACAGTTGAATACTAGGAAAGCTGCAATTCCAATTGATGAAAATAATGATATTCTTACTGATATTTATTCGTCTTGGTATGAATTGTTTAAAATAACTAGAGAATATTTACTAGAACTCTCTGCTAAGGATTTAGAAGGAAATGATAATGCTCAGCAAATAGTACAATTATCGATCGATGTTTTGAATAAGGGATTAAGACCGCATTTAACAGAATGGCAGGGGAAGTATAAAAAATGGTATGATGAAGCTTCGAAGGAAGAAGAGAATAAAAACTTAACGCCTCAAGAAATACAAAAAAAATACCCGCAATATAATGAGTTGGTAGCTTCTATGAAGGATGTTAATAAAGAACTTATGAAATATTCATCTGAACTTAAAAAGTTTTCACATGAACAACCCGCTAATCTGCCAACTAAATTTGTGAATTCTGTTATGGAATTTTTCAAGAAGTTTGTATAAATGAGTAGTACCCGAACAGAAACAATAAATACAATCGAGATTTTTTCTACTTTTTTATCAGAGAAAGGAAGAAAACCATCAACAATCAAAAGATATTTATATGATGTGAAATATTTTTTATCCTGGTTAGAAACTACCGATCGGACCATTGATGAAGATATATGGGAATCCCTCAACAAAAAAGATTTCAAGAATTTTTTTCGTTACTTAAAAGAAGAACGTCACTATTCGGATAAGACTATACATCGTATTTATATTGCACTAAATAGACTTTATGAAGCATTGGATTTACCTAGCCCGATAGAAAGTGTAATACAAATAGATCAACCAGACCGTTCATTAAGGAATGAAGATTTTATATCCACTAAAGTAGAAAAACGTTTAAAGGAAGTCGTCTCTTCATTAGAAGGACTAACTGGGAAACAAAAAACTACACGCCCTATGCTATTAGAGCGTAATCTTTCTATTATTATATTACTCTTAGATTATGGGCTATCTTTACAAGAACTTGTTTCTCTACAAATGAGGCATATTCACTTTGAAAATAATACAATATCTATTCCTGAAGACTCAAAAATAAATCGTACCATTCAATTAAAGGAAGAAGATAAATTAAATTTATACAACTACTATAAGACAATTCCTGAACCTGTTCGTCCTAAATATCACAGCAGCGATTCACTATTTGTTGCTTTTGACTCTATTCGCGGGACATATCATTGGAGCTATGATAATGATGCCCCTAAAAACTTAACCGAAATATCTGTACAAAAGATGATTCGCTTAGAAGTGAAACGTGCCAATTTACGAAAAGGGATTTCTGCTCAACATTTCAGAAACACCTTTATTTTAAAGAAAATCAAACAAAAAAACACACCTAAACAAATCATTTTACAAATCGGTTTTAAATCTCATTTATCCTTAAAAAGATACTACGATTACTACAAGCAATCTTTAATAGGAAGAGATAAAAAAAGGTCAATTAATATATAAATGGAAAAGAGTCAAAAAACAATAAAAGCTTTACTCAACAAAGGTGGTATTGATATAGAACATCTAGAAATCATCCCAAGTCATGCTAAATTCAAAGAGATTTTAAAATGTGAATGGGTGGAATTCAATTCGTTAGGTGGCGGATTCGTAGGTGTCTGTGATGCCCAAGCAAAATCAAAAGAATCACAAAAAAATCCTTTTGGTTTTAGAGGATCAATGGTCTTGTGTAAAGTTTATGAAGGGAATGAAAATCACCGACAAGGTGAATTTATAGATATTACAATTGAAGATGAAATAAAGGTAATTGGTGTCTTTGCTTACGCATTGTATGGTGAAGATGCTTTTATAGATGAGGAAGATGAAGAAGATAACAGGACTTCATTCTTAGAATTAATTCCTGGCGGAAAAGATAATTAAATGAATCACAATTTATATAATGAACTTTTTTCCCTTGGAGTTAAAACGAGTCATTTGGAAAAAATGAAAAATGAAAAGCCAACAGAACATGAAATTCAAATGAATTATCACACATACGTAAAGACAGATGAAATACCTATAAGTATAAATCTAAGAAAACTTAAAGGTCTTTCTAGAGGTGACACAAGATTTACTTGGTGGGATCATTTAACTCTAGAGGCTCGACAGTTAAACTATCACAAAAGAGATAGACTTCTTAACATATTAAAAAATGATGGATTAGATAAATTCATCCATTCCTTTGAACAAAATGAATATGCTATCGATGTAATCTATTTAGATGATGAAGATGCTTACTATACATGCGAAGGAAATCATAGAACTGTATTAGCCAAGATTCTTAACGTTCCTTTTATAAAAGCCAAAGTATCTTATCATACATGTGATATCCCATGTAAAAATGCTTTCAATCAGTATCAAAACAACCGGCACAAACTAGAATTGAGATTAGAAAGCTTAGGTCTAAAATTAAATTTTCCTAAAGATGTAACAAAAACTCCTCTAGAAAAAATCACAGAGGTAGGTGAAGGTTCTATCTTATACAATGAAATCGAAATTCTATCTACAAATATCCCTTCATTAGATGCGATTATTCACAATTGGGATGATTCACGATCAACCTGTGAAAAATTTATTTCTACACAAAATGAATTTCGCTATTTAAATCAGCAACTTGATCTTTTAGAGAAAACTGACCAACTATACCGACCTTTTTCACCAAAATGGAAAATCAGATTTTTAAAGTTTTTCTTGGTATTTCTTGATGATAATGATGATAATCTACATAAAAAAGATTCTTATAAAGCGATGATTACATTATACGAACAAAACTACTCACAACCTAACCTAGTAAGCAACAAACCATAATTGAATACAAAAAAATTCGGATATGTTCGTGTCTCTAGTAAAGATCAAAACGAAGAACGACAAATTACAAATATGATAAATATTGGAATTAACGAGCGAGATATTTTTATTGATAAACAAAGTGGAAAAAATATGGATAGAGATAATTATCAGACTATGAAAAAAATGGCCCGTCCAGGTGATACCATTGTTTTCGATTCTCTTACAAGATTAGGAAGAACTATGATTGATATTTTAGAAGAATTTAGATATTACGAGGAAAATAAAATAAATTTACAATTCCTAAAAGAGCCCTTTATAAATGTAACCTATAACGACAATGCCACAAATAATGTCATTCAAAGTGCTATTCAAAAAGCAACTGCAACTATCCTATCAGCATTCGCTGAAAAAGAGCGTCAGGACATTAAACAACGTCAGGCTGAAGGAATTGCTTTAGCAAAAGCCCAGGGGAAACACTTAGGTAGACCTCAAACTACAATTACTCAGGAGTTTATCGATGCTTACAATGAATGGAAAGAGGGGAAAATTACAGCTACAGCTGCTATGAAGAAAAGTACCATAACAAGTAGTTCCACATTCTATAGAGTCGTCAAACGCTACGAAAACAAAGATTAGATGGAACATATTAATCTATTATCTTTAGTTAATGCTAAAAGTAAACTAAATGATACCATTTTTCAATCATACAAAAGTCACTTTGGAATCGATATTGATGATGATGAATTACAAGATGTAGCTTCTTTAGTATTGGAGTTACATTCTATTCTTGAAAGTGTAAGAATTGTGGAAGGATTTTATGTTGGATATAAAATTAATCAAATTAATGTAGAGTTCGATCTTTTACGCTTTGGGGAAGATGAAATTATAAATATTGAATTGAAAAGAAAAAATACTGGATCTAAAATGGAAAAACAACTGTTAAGAAATAAATACTACCTTGGTTTTAGAGGGAAAAAAGTTTTGCAATTTACTTATGTTTCCTCAGAAAAAAAGCTTTATCATATAAACGAACAGGGAGAATTTGTAGAAGTAGAAACCACATTTTTAGTCAGATGTCTAAGGAGGCAGTTAGTAAGTGAAATAAAAGATATAAATGAGTATTTTGATCCCTCTCAGTATCTCGTTTCTCCATTTAATTCTACAGATAGATTTTTAGGAAATGAGTACTTTTTGACTGAACATCAGGAGGATATTAAAAATAAAATACTAAGTTATAATACTAATACTGGTCCGTCTTATATTTCAATTGAAGGTCATGCTGGTACAGGAAAGACACTTCTTACCTATGATATCGCAAAAACATATAAAGATAGTGAGAAAAAAGTACTTATTATCCATTGTGGTTCATTAAACGATGGACAAAAATTGCTCAACCAAAATCATGGTTGGGAGATAGCATTTATTAAAGACTATAAAGATTATAAGATAGAGGAGTATGACCTTATAATAATAGATGAGACTCAAAGGATATATAAATATCAATTAGATTATTTATTAAAAGAAATAAATGATACAAATATAAAATGTATCTTTTCATATGATCCCATCCAATGTATGTCTAAAGAGGAGATCGAAAGGGATATTCCTCAGTTTATTAAAAATGAAGTTTCTCCTAAATATCATCGGTTAACTGATAAGATTAGAGTAAATAGGGAACTATCAGCATTTATAACGAATTTATTTGATTTGTCAAAAGGAAATCCAAATTATTGCTATACTAACATTGATTTGCGTTATTTTGCAGATGATTCATTGGTAAGCAATTATTTAAGGGTTCTTACAGATAATGGATGGAAAGCGATAAATTATACACCAGGCCGACGTAAAACTTATCATTATGAATCCTATCAAAATTTGCAAGATGAAAGTGCACATAAGGTTATCGGGCAGGAGTTTGATAATGTAATTGTTGTAATAGATTCTCATTTTATCTATGATAAAAATCTATTAACAAGTAAGAAGGATTACTATTATGATAATATAAAGATGCTCTATCAGATGGTGACAAGGGCTAGAAAAAAACTGCACATTGTTATTATTGATAATGAGGAAGTTTTCGAGAAATGTTTAGGAATCTTAAAATCTAATAGACAGGTTCCAGACCAAGATAATAAGCAAATTTTAGAGAAATGTTTAAAAATCTTAAAGTCTAATAAAAAGGTTACAGATCGAGATAAAAAAGATTTTTTAGAGAAATGTCTAGAAATATTAGAATCTAATAGAGAAATTACGGGCCAAGAAATTAAAGGGAATCATGAACAGCAAATTTTAACATGAATGATTTCTTTAATAAAATCGTCCAAACCGACAATCCTGGTGGAGAAAGAAATCAATTGGACAAATGAATTGTTAAGTTTTGAGGAATCTGGTGAAAAAGTACCTAATCATATTAAAGGTAGATATCGTCATGAAGAAATCAAAGAGGCACTATTAAAAGAAACATATGCTAAATGTGCATACTGTGAAAGTAAGATACTTCATATAGATTATGGAGATATTGAACATATAATACCTAAAAGTATCTTCCCTCAAAAAACATTTTTATGGGATAATCTTACAATCGGATGTGCAAAATGTAATCAGAGTAAGAGTAATTATTACGATGATACTTTACCGTTACTTAATCCATATATTGATTCTCCCGAAGACCAAATAATATTTCAAGGACCCATTCCTTTTGCAAAACCTGAATGTAGAAGCGCATATAAAACTATTAAACAGTTAAAACTTGACCGAATTGAATTAATCGAACATAGAAGTAATTTAATTAAAAAAATCCAACCCTTAATTTGGCAATATGAGAATACTGAGGACGATATGTTAAGAAAAATGATATTAGATGATCTAATATCATTTACTAATAAGGATCAAGAATACTCATTGATGATAAAACAATTATTAGATTCTCTTGCTATAACTGCATGAATGATACAAATGATACTAAAAAATCTGCAAGTAAAGGATTGGAACCAATTTGAAAGAGTTGATATTGATTTTCATCCTAGGTTAACGGTTTTGACTGGCGCAAATGGTGCGGGTAAAAGTACAATTCTAAGAATGTTTAGCACACAGCTTGGCTGGGGCTATAATGAAACGGCTATACCATCGAAAGAATCTACTACATCTTTGAAATATAAAAGTGGTGGCAGAAGAAAAATTCAACCTAAAGAGCAACAAGATAAGATAAAAATCGGGAGTTTAGAGTGTTTTAATGGTAAGACTGCAAACCTATTTGTTCCAGATTTAACTCCTTCAGCAAACTATTGTATAAATTATGAAACTCCTGGTCCCAATTACTATACTAATAATTCTTTAGATTTAAAAGGTATCAATATTCCTTCTCATAGAATAGCGTATTCTTACAAATCAGTCGGAAACATTCCTGTAAGACCTGCTTCTAGAGAAGAAGCTTTTAGCTTATTTAACCACTCTTTAATGAATAAATTATTTGAAAGTTATGGAGATTCTCCTTCCTTTCAAATGAAATCAACACTTATAAGTTTAGCTCTATTTGGTGAAGGTAATTCGCATGTTAATGAAAATAAAGAAGCATTAGATTTATTTTTAGGATTTATCGAAATACTAAAAGTACTTCTTCCACCAACATTGGGTTTTAAAAAGATTTCAATTAGAGATGGTGAAGTGGTATTAGAAACAAATAGTGGGGATTTCTTATTAGATGCTGTTTCTGGCGGTATAGGTGCAATATTAGATTTAGCATGGCAAATCTATATGTATGATGGAGATAAATATGAGCCATATATTGTATTAATTGACGAGGCGGAAAATCATTTACATGCTTCAATGCAGAGAAGATTAATGCCTAGTTTGCTTCAAGCCTTTCCTAATGCACAATTTATAATTTCTACACATAGCCCTTTAATGGTAAACTCTGTAAGAGATTCTTCCATCTTTGTGCTAAAATACAATGAAAATCATTTAGTAGTAAGCGAGTTATTAGACTTCGAAAATAAGGCGTCGAATGCCTCAGAAATCTTAAGAGATGTATTAGGTGTTCCTATAACAATGCCACTATGGGTAGAGAACAAATTAGAAGAGATTTTACAGAGTTTTAAAGGATACGAAATTACACCTGAAAGTTATAGTAGGCTAAAAGATGAACTTGCTACAGTTGGATTGAGAGATCATTTGCCTCAGGCATTAGGAATCCTTCAAGGGGGTATCTACTAAATGGAAGATCAGTTTTTATCTTTGCTTTCCTATGTTGCAGACCAAGAGCGTAAAAAGATTCACCAGCGACAAGCGGAAGGTATTGCAGTAGCAAAATCGCAAGAGAAGCATTTAGGACGCCCTCAATTTAACCTTTCAACATTAAGCTCAAAGCAAATACATATAATAGAAGAAACTTATCCGAAGTGGAAAAATAGAGAATTAAGTGGAGTTGAATTTATGGAACTATTAGAACTAAAGAAAAATACTTTTTATAAAATAATAAAAGAATATGGAAGTACATTAAATTAAATGAAAGAAAAACATCTTATGAGATGGGGAGAGGAAAACCCATGGTATCACTCTTTTATGTACAATGAAAGAAAAACATCTTATGAGATGGGGAGAGGAAAACCCATGTCCAACCAAAAATTAGTGAATTTACGCATTGATTTTGCTTTTAAAAAATTATTTGGCACAAGTGGAAATGAAGATATTCTAATCGCTTTTTTAAATGCTATGTTACAAGATTCTTTAGAATCACCCATTGTTTCGTTACAATTAGAAGATCCACACTTGCACCGAGAACATGAAGAAGATAAATTATCAATCTTAGATATTTCCGCTACATTGGATACGGGAGCTAAAGTAAATGTAGAAATACAGCTAAATAATAATCATGATATGATTAAGAGAAGTTTATATTATTGGGGAAGGCTATACACATCCCAACTGCAAAAAGGAATGCCATATAGTTCTCTCCGTAAAACAATTACAATAAATTTGTTAAACTTCGTTATGTTTCCTGAATACGAAGCATTCCATACAACAGGAATCCTATGGAATCAACAACAACAGAAGGTATTGAGTAGTGATATCGAAGTTCACATTGTGGAAATTCCAAAACTCATGCAACAGTGGCGGGATGAACAAGTAAATCCCTGGGAAGACTCGTTTGTTCGTTGGTTGTTATTGCTCCCAGCGAATGAGGATGAAAGATTAACCCAAACATTGGAGGATATTGCGATGAACCAAGACCCAATTTTACAAAAAGCGATGAATAAGTGGGAACGTATGAGTCAAGATTCTTCTTTCCGACAAGCATATGAAGCAAGGGAGAAAGCTTTGATGGATGAAGCCGCAAAGTTCGCCCATGCTCGTAATGAAGGAATTCAAGAAGGGAAAATACAAATGATTAAAGGTATGCATGAACTTGGTGTACCAATTGAAACGATTGCAAAAGCAAGTAAATTAAGTATAGAAGAAGTTGAACATATTTTGAAAAGAAATTTAGAATAAATGTATGATGAATATAAGGGATACAAGACTAGCTATGAAATACATAATATCTCGACTTTTTATATTATAAAAAAATATGAATGGGAGAATGATAGTATGTTGAAAAAGAAACTAGGTAAATTAGGTGTAGGAGCTTTAGCATTGGGTGTTTTAATCCCTTCAACTTCCGCTTTTGCAGAAGAACCAACAACACTTCCTACTAATGGTGTAAGTTATGAACAAACAAATTTATCACACACACAAGTCAGCGAAGATTTTAAAATTGAAATTTATGATAAAGATCATAATTTAGTTAAAATCTATAATAAAGAAGAACTGGCTCAATTCAATCCACAGCTTTCGTCTACGCCTCTAATCGGGTCTCAAAATAACACAATTAATCCTTTAGCATTAAAAACAACTTCTTTCCCTGGTGCATCTTTCAGCGAGTACGTTTGGGTTAGAAATGGAGTGGAATTCAAAAAGCCTCAAAGTGTTGCTGTAGAGACAAGTAAATATGTTAGAGATTTAGCTGTAGGATTATACGTAGGTAATACCCCTTGGGGAGAAGCCATAGCAAGGGGCGAATTTACAGGAGGGTTAAACATCCCAACGGGTCATCTTACAAGTGGGCAGGATTACTTTGGTATTAAACTGATTAATCGTGGCGGCGGAAGAATCACTATAGATAGCGGCGTAGTATTTCATCAATAAATGTTAATAGGCTCTTGTCAGCAAATTGATAGTGTAGAAGCCTCGCAAAGTGAGGGTTCTAGAGTGTTGGATACGGTTCATAATGTAGTCAATGATAAAAATTTTCTTAGCGCTACAGTAGATGATGCCGCAAAGTTTTTAGACCTTAGAATATCTGATACAGAAACACCTAAAGAAATTGAGGAACAAATCGATAAAGAATTAAAAAAGAAAAAAATTACATCTTATACAATTAATATTGTCCAAGAAGACGTTAAATTAGCAAAAAAAGAGCATAGATGGGAACTGTTTAGTTTAAATCTGATAGATGATCTATTAAGTAAACCAGAGTACAAAGGAATTACCATAACAAGTAATAGCAAAGACTTGAACGGACCTGTTACGCTTACAATCAATACCCCTATAGTTGGAAATGAATCAACTGCAAAGGAAAATGCAAAAAGACTTGAGCAAGATATAAATAATGCTATGAAAAACGATGAGAACAAAAAGCTAGTTAAAGAAGATACGTATATAATTCAAATTTATAATAGCGATAATCAGTTAATAAATTAAATGTATAGTGGCAAGGTAACAGACTCACAATCTACGATTATTCCAGCACGTTCTTTAGAGGAAGCAAATGAAAAATTACAATCAGAAGTAAAGCGGCGATTAGGAAAATGTAGTATAAAAGTTAACGCGGCAAGTTTATGTGTTTCAGAGGATAGTCGGTATGCAATCGAACAAAAATAAATGATTTTTTTTAAGGTTATTGCATATATTTTGCTAAGTATAGGAGTTTGTACGCTTGTTTTGGCAGGAATAGCCGCGATTGTAAAGAAACAAATCATAATCGCGAATATAAATTTGTTATTGGCCATGTATTATGTTTGTTCTGGAAGTCTTCTTTATTTGTGTATGTTGTGGGAAACACAAGATATTTTACTACAAGCCTTTTTGATTTTAATTGTAGGAATTACGATCATCCGATTAAGAAAAAGTTGGTATGTACCGCAAATGCGTATCCATCTTCAAAAACTACAGGAGCAAGCGACCAATAAGAATGATCTGTGAATGATAGCCTTTTTGTTTATCCAAGTGTATCCGTTTCATGAACAAAAGTTAGAACAAAGAAAATATGATGAATATGGAATCTGGATCATTATTTGTACAGGGGTATGCCTCTATGTTTCA
Organism: Bacillus toyonensis; assembly: GCA_046112185.1. Lineage (GTDB taxonomy): Bacteria > Bacillota > Bacilli > Bacillales > Bacillaceae_G > Bacillus_A > Bacillus_A toyonensis_A. The sequence goes on from CP170575.1 coordinate 39,502, forward strand.
CATCATTTTTTGCAGGAAAACACGTGGCAATGGGGACTAAAAATCATTGGTGCAACCTTTTTTACAGGTTTTTCAATTGGATGTGTTGGAAAACAAAGCATGTATGATTTTCAACACAAAAAGTTTCCATTTCAGAAAAAATGAATGAATCAAAATGTATTGCATCATATTGGGTATGAAGTATTACAAGAAACGTTTACATTAATTCGAAATGTATTTTCCTATTCAAACGAAGATGAATACAGTGTGACATATGTACGAGAAATTGCGGATGCCTTGCATAATATCCCGCATTCGATTCAGAAGCAACATGATAAATTCCTAGAATTTGAGTTCAAACTGTTAGAAGAAACATTAATGCAAATGGACTTTGGGAAAGTTGCCGCACAAAATATTCCCTATTTTAGAATGTATGCGGCGCGTATACAGCAATTATTACAGAAGCGCTATAAAGAGGTTTAAATGAAACAGGGAATCGTTGGTTTAGTCATACTTGTACTGGTGGGTATCAGTTTATGGTTATGGAATCAAAATCGTACTTTACAGCATAAAGTCGAGCAAACAGAAAAGAAATGGACGAAACAAGTAAAAGAGCTAAAAACAGAGAATCGAGTATTAGAAAAGCGGGTGACAGTTTTAACAGAAAATACACAAGATAAGGGGCAAGAAGTGGCGAAACAGTTCGTAGAGCTGTTAATAGAGAATGATAACAAGCAAAAAGAAAAGCCAGGATTTGAGAAGATCAAAAAAATGATAACAGGAGAAGCACGAAATAAATTATTAAACGCGCCAGAGGATGAACATAAACATATAGAAGATGATGGCTCTATGCATATTCAAACGAAAGCAAAGATAACAGATATGTATTACATCAAAACCGCTGATAATAAAGCGGATGTAACGGTTAAATATGATTATCTTGTAACGATAGATGGAACAGAACAACAAGAAAAACACACCATGAAATTGAATTTATTATTAGAAAGTGAAAAGTGGCTTGTAGAAAATTACGAGTTTCAAATCAATACAGGAATTGAAGGACCATAGATGATTCGTTTCGTAAGGGGGGATGAGATGAGACCAGAAATAAAAGAAGTCGTAGACAAAGCGATACAAGAAGATATTACGCAAGAACAAAAAAAGAAGAAGAAAAAGAAATCCTGGTTACTGACATTTCTTTTTGGGAGTTCTACTTTCACGATAGGATTGTTCGTCTGTATTGGATTTCTTTTATTTATCATATTGGGGCAAGGCATTGGCAAAAAAGAAGAGGAAGCGCCAGCAACCATCCCAAGTAATGGAATGACGGTTTGTCGGCCAGGTGGAAAAACAGTGGCACCAGAAGAACTACAACCCCACCTGGGCGGCGTTTTTACAGGGAAAGCACAAGCCTTTTTAAATGCAGGAACACAAAACCAAATCGATCCCGTTTTACTAGCGGCTATTGCAAGATTGGAAACGGGTAATGGTACTTCTAATGCAGTAAAGAACTATAACAACCCAGGTGGCCTTATGGACCCTAGCAGTTCACAGATGAAAGGGTTTATGAAATTTGCCACTTTGGATGAAGGAATCAACGCTATGGCGCGAAACTTATATAAAAACTATATCGGTATGGGGATTACAACCATAGAAGCAATTGGAGCGAAGTATGCACCGCCAGGAGCCGCAAATGATCCGCATGGTACAAATGGTTTATGGCCAGTATTAGTAACAAAATTTGTGGCGCAAATGGGCGGCCTTACTTTCAATTGTGAAGCTGGAAAGCCAGGCGGCGTTGTAGATACTGGATCAGCCAGCTCACAAGGATTTATCCGTCCAATCGCTCAAACAATGATTACAAGCCCATTTGGACCACGCTGGGGCACCATTCATAAAGGTATTGATTATTCTTGCCAGGACGGTGTCACTCAAATTGCCGCGTCGAAAAGTGGCGTTGTAGAGTGGGCGAAATTTGGCGCTTCTGGTTCGGGTTTTGGCGGATATGGAAACGTAGTTGTCATTAATCATGGGAATGGATATTGGAGTTTATACGGTCATATGTCGTCTATTACTGTACAAGAAGGGCAAAACATTGGAGTCGGTCAACAGGTAGGAGTTTGCGGAAGAACAGGGCAGGTAACAGGGCCACATCTTCACTTTGAGATCAAAACATCTTTGATGTTTGGTCAAGTCGACCCAGCACCGTATTTGCCGAAATAAATGAAAAAAAGGAGCGATATAGATATGAAACATTGGGGATTAACTTGTATGAAAATGGTGAGTATCAGTATTTTTCTTTGTATCGGGTGTTTGGGGTGGATGAACATAATCATTCTTTTCATTCAAAGAGAATGGCAGACCGATTTATTAGGATGGATAGGTTTAGGATTACTTATTTGGTATACGCTCATTCTTCTCGCTCTCCAAATCATACATCGGGAAACACATTGTCACATTGATGATAGGGCCAAACTAGCCTTTTTCATTTGGTTTGTAGGAATCGGTCATTTTGGATTATTAGATTTTATACAAAACCAGCAATCTACTGTTTTAACGTTTCTATTTCATACTTTGGCGATTATACCGATTCTTTTAGCTCTTGCATATGGGGTAATCGTTAAAAAGCATTCAAATCAATTATGAATGGGGGCAAAAGGAATGAAAAAACTTTTCTCTATTTGTATGATTCTTGTATTCTTCTTACTACCGTTAGGGTCCCATGTGGCCCTAGCGGAAGATACAAAAAAAGAAGAGAAGCAGGAACAAAAAGGGGCGCGAATCTCTGAAAATCTATTTAGTGGGTACACAGATGGTATTTACAAAGATAAGTATTACGAAATCGATACTTATCAGCCAAAAGAAGAGGATAAGAACGTGTTTCAAAAAGTTGGTGGGTACTTATTTGGTGATGATAGTGTAGGTAAAGATTTACAAAGGATGTTGTATACAACTTGTCAATGGTTTGCGAATATGGCCTTTCAGTTAAATGTGATTCTTGGACAATTAACAATCTTTTTAGTCGATCAAGCGTTGAACCTGGATATTGTAGATGCGGTAGCGGATAAATTAGGAGCGGCTATGCAAAATATCGCTGGTATTGAAAAAGGTGGCTTTTTATCTTCTGGACTATTCCCAGCAATTATTGGCATTGCATGTGTGTTATCCGCTTGTTACGCAGGCTATATCTTCTTTATTAAGCGCCAACCATCAAAAGGTTTAAGTGAGTTAGTAAAAACGGTACTTGTTATTGCTTTTATTGTTACGTACATTGGAAACGCAAGTACGATTTTAAAGAGTGCAAATACGATTAGTTCTGAAATTAGTGTAACGGTTTTAGCGAAAGCAACAGGAACGGTTGCGGGTGATCCAGGACGTTCTAAAGCGGATGCAATCTTTTCAGTGAAAAAGCAGATTTGGGATTTGTTAGTTGAACGACCATATTTGTTTCTACAATATGGGGAAGATTCAAAAGAAAAATTAGGAGCTAAACGAGTAGATGAATTATTGGCGAAAGCGCCAGGAGAAGATCGTGTAAAAATAGTACAAAAAGAGGTAAAGGATCAAGGAAACCAAATGATGGTGATTTCCTCTGTAGGAGAGCGCCTTGTATTTACAATCATGTATTATGTGGTGAATACATTCGCAGGTGTTCCAGTAATCGCGTTTTGTTTACTGATTGTAGCATTCCAATTATGGTTCCTTGTCATGAGTATTATCTCACCAATCGTCATGGCAGTGGCTCTATTGCCAGGACACCGCAGAGTAATTGAAAGCTGGGCTTCACAATGGATTCGACCATTGGCATTAAAAATCTTTATGTCTGTTATGCTTGTCATCATCTTTACGATAGCGGAACTACTATACGTATTACCAGAAGCGGGCGTTGCAGGCTATGTATCTACAATGATTTTCCAAATTCTTGTTTTCGTTCTATGTTACATCTTTAGAGGAAATATTGTTGCGGCCTTTAGTAAAGTACGTGGCGTGTATGAAACTGTTACAAATATATCCCTTATGACTGAAAACTTTGTAGATAAAGGAAAAGAGTACGCCGGAAATACCATGTCTTATATTGGAGACAAAATGGGAGCACATTTTAACAGCGCGGCTGAATTAGCGGCGGCAGGCGGCCAGTTAGAAAATGCAGGGACAGACGACGAAAAGGCAAAAGCCAACCCATTAGTGCAAGCAAATATACCAAATGATTTACCAAATAATCAAGCGGAACAAGAAAAAGAAGAGAATCAAAAGAAAGGAAACCTTATTTCCTTACAGGATCGTGATAAAGATGGGAATTTACCACAGCAAGGAGAGGAAGGAAAAGAACAAACATTACCAGGTGAGGAAGAGGCGCCAGTGCAACAAGACCTTATCAGTTTAGATAAAGAAGCATTAGAACAAGAAATGGAAGGACAACAAGAAGGAACAGAGGTAGAAGAATCAGAAATGGAGGCTCAACCAGAGCTTGTATCTTTAGAAAATGAGGAAATCCCAACAGGGGAAGAAACACAAGCTGGTGTGGAAGCATATGAAGAAATTCAAACAGAAGTACCAGAACAAGAAGTTCCATTAGAAGAAATTCCGACTGATATAGAAGTACATGAAGAGGTACAACAAGAAGTACCAGAGCAAGAAATGCCATTAGAAGAGGTTCCAACTGATATGGAAGCATATGAAGAAATCCAAACAGAGGTACCAGAACAAGAAATACCACTAGAAGAAGTTCCAAGCGATATGGGAGCGTATGAAGAAATCCAGACAGAAGTACCAACGCAAGAACTTCCATTAGAGGAAGTATCAGCAGATCAAGAAACATTTAAAGAAATCCCATCCGATATCCCACAACAAGACATTCCAACAGAAGAAATCCCAATGGATATTTCAAGAGAAGAAATCCATTCAGAACAGGACATTTCAACAAATATTCCACAACAAGAAATTTCAACACAAGAAGTATCCGCACCGATTGAAACAGATGTAAATGAAGAAGGTGTCATTGGACCACGTACAACAGAAACAAGTTCTTCTATATCAAATGCCGACATTCCAGATGCTATACCTGCAGAAGTGAGTGAAGCGGGGCAAATTGTCGCTAAAAAACCTGATATAGATGTCGAGTCAACTGTACAAGTGTCAAACTCTTCTGACTCATATATTCCAACTGAATCCGTTACCACTTCTGATTTGGCACAAGTAAATGAGAAAGAAGTAAGTAAAAATCAGCCGATTCAAGAACAAGCGGTAACGATCGATACGCCAGATATACAATATGGAGCTGTAGCGGTTGGAAGTGAAAACTGGATTCCGTCTAGTGATCCACAAAACTTAGATAACTTAGATGGTTTGGAGCCACCAAAAAAGGGGGAGTAGATGGAGGATGGAACGATGAAAAAATTACGTATGTTATCGGGATTATGTGTAGCAGGAATGTTAATGGTAACGGGTGTTGCGGGTTGCTCAAATGAAACGAAAAGCAATGCGAATCAACAAGAGAGTCAGAAAGAACGTGATATGAAGGAAGCAGATAAAGCCGCAGTTGAGTATTTAAAGGCATATATAGAAATGGACCGAAAAAAATTAAATGAACTACAGTACAAAAAATATGATTTTGGAGAAGATCGAGTAAAAAATCCAGGCATTAGTAAAGAAATGAAAGAGCGTTACGATTTGTATAGATATGATTTACAAGAAGGTGAGGATGAATTTTATTACAGAATAAAATTTTATGATCCTGTAGAAAAGGCTCAAATGGGGTTATACCTCCGAATGGTTAAAGATAAAAAGGATAATAAGTGGAAAAATTATGAATGGGCATGGGATTCAACAAATAGTCTTAGTTCAATTGTGGGAGATATGAAACCTGTACATGTCCATAAATGGGGGCAAAAGGAATGAATGGAACGCCGTATGCCCGGAAACGGGCGCGTACGGTGTGAAGTGGGGGAAAAGCTGGAGATAATATCAAAGGCTTACCTATCACTATACCGCACAAGGTGGCCAGAATTATTGCCAGGGTTCAATGAGGATACCTTACAAGTATGGACGCTTGGGAAGAATAAAGAGGATGCGGGCTGTTTAGACCCATTCCGAATAAGCGCAACGATAGAAGATGCAAAAGGTTTAGCACTTGAGATTTTAACGTTCTTATCAGATGTAGGCTTAGAGGATATCAGATATGACTATTTATATAAAGCTATTGAACGAGTGGCGGAAAAAGAAGACGCATGTTTAACTTTGGTTCGTGTAGAACTAGAGGAAATGAAGTTAGAACCCAATTTATTACCAACTGAATTAGAGCGGTTAAATGCCCTTACAAATCGTTTAGCAACTCTAGAAGGAATTCAGCTAGGAGATTTATTGTTTGGTAGACCTGGTCAAGATTATCGCGTATTAAGCTTAGAACGCCCGTTACAAGTATTACAAATTCAACATTTACGCATTCCAAAATCAGAGGATAAGAATGAGAGTGTTACAGACAAATTATCTCGTAGTATCTTAATTGCATTAGCGGCATTTGGTAAATCCTTAATGCATTCCGACCGTAGTATTTTCAAAGTATACCTACAAGATGAGGCATCAAGTATTTTGAAAAATAAAGAGGGGGCGGCGTCTTCTGACAAAATCATTCGAGAAGGACGTTATCACAATATTGGCTTGTATTTAGGAACACAAAACGCATCCGATTATCAATCTGAAAACAAAGAGGTTGCCAATGTGGGTATGAAGTTCTGTTTTGCGCTGAAATACGATAAGGAAGCGGAAGAAATGTTGCGTTACTATAACTTACCGGTCACAGAAGAGAATATCTTGATGTTACGCCAACTACGACGCGGTGAAGCATTGTTCCAGGATATTTTTGGCCGAACGGCTGTTGTAGAAATTGATCCTGTTTTCCAAGAATTAAAGACTGCATTTGATTCCTCTACAAAAACTGACGAAGAACGAGCGCAACAATTGGCGTAAATGTTAAAGAAAACCAAGCTAAGACATAACGAATATTATGATACACAAAAAGTGTATGACAATTTATACTCGAACAGTCTTAACGGTAACAATTTCTATAAGTTAACTGAATTAATAGGCTCTGAGGATAATATTCGTCTAGCATACCGCAATATCAAGACAAATAAAGGTAGTAAAACCGCAGGTGTAGATGGCTTAACTATTAAAGATGTTCGGCAGTTAAATGACTTTCAAGTCATTAGCCAAGTCAGAAAGCGTTTAATGAATTATCGACCAAGCCCAGTTCGCCGAGTATATATTCCGAAAGAAGGGAGCGATAAAAAGCGACCTTTAGGGATACCTACGATATGGGATAGACTGGTTCAGCAATGTATTTTACAAGTACTAGAACCAATTTGTGAAGCCAAGTTCCATAATCATAATTATGGCTTTCGCCCCAATCGTAGCACCCATCACGCCCTTAGTCGAATGGTTAGCTTAATCAATGTTGGTAAACACTATTACTGTGTAGACATTGATATCAAAGGTTTCTTTGACAATGTTCAGCACGGAAAGCTACTGAAGCAAATGTGGGCGATCGGAATTAGAGATAAGCGGCTTCTTAGCATTATCTCTAAGCTTTTAAAAGCTGAAATCATTGGGGAAGGAATCCCATCAAAAGGTACACCGCAAGGCGGTATCCTGTCACCTCTGTTATCTAATATTGTTTTAAATGAATTAGACTGGTGGATTAGTAATCAATGGGAAACATATAAGCCTCATCGTTTCAAAGACGGCCCGAATGGTTTCACAACATATGCTCGAAGATATACGAACCTTAAAGGCGGCTATATCGTACGGTACGCCGATGATTTTAAAATCATGTGTCGAACGTACGAAGAAGCCCAACGCTTTTATCATGCGACGGTCGATTTTCTTAAAACGAGATTAGGACTAGAAATTAGCCCAGGAAAATCTAAGGTGGTACACCTGAAAAAGAATTCCTCTGATTTTCTTGGTTTCAAAATAAAAGTCGTTCCACAAAAGAAAGCTAAATTTGGATTTATAGCCAAAACGTCTATGTCTAATAAAGCTTTAAAGCGTGTCCAACGGACACTAAAGGAACGAATAAAAGAAATTCAGCACAATCCAACATCTGATATGGTTCTGCGTTTTAACATTACACTTGTCGGTATTCAAAACTACTACAAATATGCGACAACGATTTATTTAGATTTGACGGAAATTCATTACACTCTCTATAAAATTATAAGAGCCAGGCTTAGAGAAAATGCAAAAGTGGTGACACTAACACAAACCTCTGCAACCTTTCGTAAGAAAGCTAAAGGGATTCGAGCAAATACAAAAATTTATATGGTACAGAACACGCCACTACTTCCAACTACTTGTGTACATCATAAAAATCCTTGGAACTTCTCGCAGTCTATCTGTAACTATACAGAAAAAGGACGGCAGAAAATACATCGAGAATTACAAGCTATTCCTAGAGATGTACTTAATCAAGTAAAAAGAACTTACTCCAGAAATCGTAGTATTGAATATAATGACAATCGTATATCGAAATTTGTTGCTCAATATGGCAGATGTTACGTACTTAATGAAGAAATTGGCATAGACCGTGTCCGGTGTCATCACCTTAAGCCGTTGCGATTTGGCGGTGAAGATAACTATCAAAATTTAGTTATCGTTGATGAGTTGATACACCGGTTGATACACATGACAAATCCCAACAGGATTCAAAAAGCCGTACATTTTCTTTCGTTAAATACAAAACAACTGACTAAGTTAAACCAATTACGCATTTGTGCTGGTAACGAGCCAATATAAATGTTGAAAACAATGAACAGATCACCATTAAAGCACGTTGAAAAGAATTTAGCGTTTAGTACAGACGAAAAAGTATCCGCAGTATATGAAGTAGATGGATTCGAATACGATCATCAAGACGAAAGCACGAAAAAAGTATATTATCGAAATCAACTCGCTCTTTTTACCCACCAAGAATATGATGTCCACTTGCTTGTGATTCCTCGTACAACAAATTCAGATGAAATTCTGGATGAACATATTTCCACATTAAAAGGGCCAATGGCCCCAACAGGACGCTTTCTTTTTAAAAAGGTAAAAGAATACTTACGAAATGCTGCCATTGCGAAAGAGAACATGGAATATCGCTTTTTCGTTTTAGTACAACTGAATATGGAACAGAAAGAAAGACAAATTCGTAACCCTGTCGTAGAAACATGGAAGTTTATGAAGAAGATAAGAGAAGGTTTTGCAGAGACAGCCCAAAACATATCGGGTATGAATGTGACAGATATTTTAGAAGAGGAAATCGAAAATTATTTAGAAGTAGAAGACGTGTTATTTAGCCAGGTTAGAGGAGCATTTCCTAATACAAGACGTGCGAAACCATCTACAACGCGTTTTTTATTCCATCATAACTTTAGACGTGGAATGAAAGAACTGAATCGTGATCAAAACTGGAAAGTAGGTTCTACAGTTACGTTGCAGAATGAAGAAGGAAAGGCGGTAAAAGTACGCCGCCCAGATTTACAAGAAATAATCCAATTAACGGATACGGTGATTGATGAAAGCCCAGGACGTTCTCTTATAATGGAAAGACAAAATGAAGAAGGAGAAATCGAAACCTCTCATGTTGCTTTTCTTGCGGTAAAAGATATGCCCGAAATATCGGCTTTTCCTGGTGGGGAATGGATTTATCGCATACAATCGCATTCTTTGAAATTTCCTGTTGAGATGAGTATTCGAGCGTATCACTTAGAAAACCAGATGGTCACACAAAAGCTCTCAAATAGTGAACTGGAATTAAACGATCAACGCCAACAAGCAATGGTAGGCGGTCGCACAACAGATTTAACAATTGATCGTAAAGCAAGAGGCGTCAAAATTGTTAAAGATCGATTTGAAACAACGGGAGCACCTGGATATGAATTAAGTGTACTGTTTTGTGTGTATGCCGAAGATGAAAAAACATTAAAATCACGTGTAAATACGCTCATTACAGAATATCGCAAAATGAAAATTGAATTGGTCAATCCATATGGAGAACAATTGTCATACTTTTACGAGTTCTTACCAGGTTCTAAACGTTATAATACGGACTTCAAATTGTTTGTGGAGCCAGGCGTACTTGCAATGGGAATGTTCGGGGCCACAACACAAATTGGTGATAATCAAGGGTTTTACATTGGAAAGACAAAGAAATTAAATCGTCCTGTTTTTGTTCGTCCCGAACTCGCGGCGAAAGCATTGGATAACATTGTAACAGCATTTGAAAGTTTATCAGTTATGTTTGCAGGGCAAACAGGGAAAGGGAAATCGTTCCTAATGAACTTACTCGCTTTCTGGATTGTGATGAGTGGCGGAAGGGCCTTTATCATCGATCCTAAAGGGGGCGCGACACGTTCCTAAATGAAGGAAAAAGGCTCAAATTCTATCATTGTCTATTGTTTCGGAAGTTATATGAACTATATGCGAAGACAGTACGAAATTATGGGGTATCGTCTTCCACGTGCGGTTACATGGAGGGCACTTGGTTATTTTGCGGCGGTAGAAGCGGGGCTTGTAGCCTTCCGCTTCCTTCCTCCCTTCAAATGGATATTTGGGGATATGATCGATCAAGTTTGGCTCATGTATTACGGTGTAATTCCTCTCTTTTTAGTATGGGGCGCAGATAAATATAAAACAGATGGAAAATCACTATTCTCTTTTGTTCGGTCCTGGATCACATTTCGTTTACGGAAGCATCAAAGTAGCCGATTAGTGGCCTTGCCGAAATTAAAAAAACATGTAATTCGTGGTCATGTGTGTGTGCAATATGATGTTAAAGATATACCAATCGTACATTCACCTAGTGAAGAAGAAGAGAAGGACATATACGCTTATAACCTAACATTTTTACCCCAAAAGGAGGAAATGAAAGATGTTGAAAACAATGAACAGATCACCATTAAAGCACGTTGAATGTTCAATATAAATCATTTTGTGTTAGGAATCGGGTTGGAAGGATTTTTCGAAATGATGAAGACACAAGGAACATACGCGTTATATTGTGCGTTTATCATTGTTATCTTAATCGTGGCGGCAAAGCGTGCATGGGGAAAAGCGATCACGTTAATTGTTGGCGGAGGGATTGTTGTATTCTTCATTAACAAACCAGATGCATTGAAAACAATCGGAACGTGGTTAGGCGGATTGTTTGGAGTCTAAATGTTTCAAAAGGTGAAACAATGGTTTGCAAAAACATTTGAAAGTAAACAAGGGAAGGCAAGGAAAGCCACAAAACTTCCTTCCTATAAAGGCCGCTTAATTGGGAAATGGGCCTTTTGGCTCCTGTTTTGTTGGATGTTAATTGTATCCATTACAACCGTAGTAAAAGGAAAGGGAGATACACAAGTAAAGGCTAGCACCATTCCAAAAGAAGTCACACAAAAACAAAACCTTTCCTCGCGTCCAGAAGCAATTGAATTTGCTCGCGGATTCGCAAAAGAATACTTTACTTGGCAAAGAGGAGATGAAGGCAAAAAGAAGCGTTCAGAGCGCTTACAGCCTTATATACCGAAAACATTCGATCCACAAGTTGGTTTAGATTTCGTAAGTATGCAATGGGATTCGAATTTTCTATACGCAACTGTATTAAAAGTAGATGAAGTCACAGGAAAGGAAGCTAACGTTATTTTTAAAGTGAAATACAAATTAAGCCGCATGAAAGCAGATAATAGCGGGCCAGAGGATAAGGAGGTGATCCAACAAGTGTCGGTTCCTGTTCAGTCAGATGGAAAGGCTTTTGTGATTAGTGGATTCCCTCAAATTGTTAAGGTGAATGAAAAAGCAGAAGTACCAGAAGAAAAAGAAGGAAAAGATCGAGAAGAAATTCATGAAATGACTGTAAAAGAAGACATTCGAGAATTTTTGCCAACATTTTTTAAATCCTATACGACCGCAACACAAAAAGAACTCGCTTATGTTTTGGCCAATACAGATATTAAAGGGTTAGAAGGAGCCATGAAATTTGAAAATGTACTTTCCACTAAGATTTATCCAGGAAAAACAAAAGGCACATATGAGGTACAAACAGAGGTATCTATGATTGATCCACATTCTGAAACAAAAATGAAAACAGGTTATACGTTGTTTGTTAAACAAGACGGAAAGCAATGGATTGTAACAGACTTACAAACAAAATAGATGGAAGATGACCGATCATTAGGGGGGATGACAATGGATATATTGGAAGGTTTGGAGTTTGTAAGGGAGTTTCGGGCTACAGATGGAGCGTCCTTTGAAGTGGGGAGGGATGAAGAAAAACGGTATGTGGTTCATGCTAAATTTCCCTATATCACAGGCAGTCAAACGAAACTCAACAATTTTATCAATTATGCAAGAAATGAAATAAAAGATGAATCAACCGCGGTTGGCATGGCTTCATTTGCTTGTGATTGCTACGAACGATCTTTACGCCAGTACCGAAATTGAGTGGGAAAAGGAGTAAGAGGCATGGGAAACATTTTATTTCAAATTTCAGATGAACAACTACTCATGAGTTTGCATACACACATCTATTTGGATATTGAGTACATTCATCAAAAGGTGTATGTAGATTATACAAAAAAATCTGTAACAAATCGGTTATATAAGCTAGAGCAAGCGGGCTATATCCGTTACGAGTATTTACCTGTTACCTCACCACGAAACCAGAAACGAAAATTTGCGAAACCACAACGAATTTATACGTTAACACCAGAAGGAGTCGAGATGGTTCGTGGGTTTCGAGGGGAAGTGCATTGGAAAAATAGTTGGTCCAAACGTTCAGCATCCTTTGTGTATCACAGTTTAATGTTAGCGAAAATTGAATGTGCCATGACATTAATATCTAAACGAGAAGGAAAGTTGGAACTAAAGGAATGGATCAATGAACCGCGGGCAACGTTTCAATATGCAAAAGGAAAAAATCGCGTTATACGCCCAGATGGGGTTGCGGTAATTGGATTAAAAGAAGCAATTGATAAAAACATCGGTGTATTCATGGAAATGGAACGATCTTATGGATCAAAAGAAGTATTAGAAAAAAAGATTATCCGTTATAACGACTTCATGACGCAAGAAGGAAAAAAGGCAGATTATCGGATACATGCTGGTATGGGATATGAAATACCGATATGGCGCCTGGTATTTGTCGCAGGTAGTGAAAGTAGGGAAAAAGAATTGATTCGCTACTTAAAAGGGGTAAGTAGTCCAGAAATTCCAGTGTATATCACACTGTTCCAAGATATATTACAAGACCCATTTGGGAATATTTATCGGAATATTCAAAATCCTATAGAGAAAGTGAGGTTCTAAGTGGCGCACAGCAAGCTCGACAAAGAAATTGAAAACTTCATAGAAAAGAACTGGAAAATGCTTTTAGGTATAGGAGCTGTCGCATTTGTCTGGTTTTCTAAAGAAAAAATCCTTACAGAATTAATGAAGCTGGTGCCAACTGTAGTCGGTGTGTTTCGTGGGATTGCCTTATTGATCCTGTTAGGAATTGTCATACGAATTGTCTTACATGGCATCTATTTATACCTAGAAAAGAAGCGGTATCGATATGCATTATTCATTCCTCACATAGATGATGAAGTTACACCAGATAAGCTAGGGCAAATGATTCGGCATGTACATGGTTCGGGTCGAAAGCCTTTAGAACGTCTGTTAAAAGGTCGTGATTGGTACCGCATGACGATGTATCGTCCAGAGGGAGAAAATGAGCGTGTTCGCTTTTATGTAGGTGGTCCAGAGGATAAGATCAAACAGGTTGTGCAAGCCATACAAAGCGCCTATACCCACAGTGAAATTTATACCGTCCCAAAGGAAGAAATGCCATTTCCAACAAGAAAAGCGGTAGGAGGACGGATGGTATTAAAGAGAAAGCGGCTAGATGCCACATTATCACTAGCACGCTATACACGTGATGTATTACCGATGTTAGGAAGCGCAATGGAAGAAAAGACATGGATTGATATTGCTTTTACACCAGATAACGGATATCAGCTGACAAAAGGGATTCGAAAAGCAGAAAAGGCCATTCGAAAGAAGAAAAAGCATGGGCTAGATGCTTTTGAAAAAGAAGAAATTCGCGCATTAAATAAACGGTTTGCAAAAAATGAAGTAGCGTTTCAAGTATCTGTTTCATTCGCAAGTGATTATTATCCTGGTGTACCTGTCATCAAGAACTTAGGGCATATGGTGGCAAGTATTATGGCAGACGTTAATGAGCTTAGATACAGACGGTTTAGACGCAGTATGCCAGCTGTACCACATCCCATATATGGAAAAATGATATGGACGGGATCAGAGCTATTAAACTTGTTCCATCTTCCGAATGTAACGGGTGATAAAAACAGCAAGACAGAGCGAAACATTTTGTATCTAGATAAAGGGGAAAACATGATACCAAATGATTTATTGGCTGAAGGCATTTCAATTGGCCATGTGATGCATCCCTATATCAAGGACCGATTAGTAAAAATTCGAGAAGACTTTTTCAAAAATCATGGCTACATTACGGGGAAAGTAGGGTCTGGTAAAAGTACCATTGCCATGAGGTTGATGCAAAGTGTCATTGATAAATGGTTAGAAAATCCGAATGAAGCGGGCGGATTGTCTCTATTTGATCCAACAGAAGATTTGGCGTATGTAGCAATGAATCGACTATTGAAAGCGGAAAAGGATGGGAAAGAAGTGGATTGGAGTAAAGTTCACTTTATCCGTTTTCGAAACACAGATCATCCGCCAGCTTTGAATTTATTTCATCGTTTTCCAAATGAAGATATCCAAACAGTGGTTGAATCCATTATGGAAATGATTAAGTTAATGATTCAAGGGCAAGCACAACAAACAGAACGATTACTAAGAGCGACTATTGGGACGTTACTTTGTGATAAGAGTCAAATTCATACGATTTTAAGCATCCCATTATTCATTAGTGATGAACTGTTTCGAGCAAAAGTAATCGCCAATTTACAAGGGCCAGAACAAAAATATTACTCGCACTTTTGGAAATATGAAGTAGGAAGCGCATTAGAAGACAGCACACAGGCGATTTTAAACCGATTAGATATCTTTCGCAATACGCTGTATTTAAAGCGTATGTATGGGCAAACGGGCTTTTCCTTAGAGATTCGCAAATGGATGGATGAAGGACACCTTATCTTTTACGATTTAGCGGGAATGGGAAAAGAAGATACATTGCTTACAGTCGGTTACATTTGTAACCAATATCACCGTATCTCTCAACAGCGGCCGCATGGTTCAAAACTACATTTAGGAGTGATAGATGAAGCTCATGACGTGCCAGTACCCGTTCTACCGAAAATCATCGCAAAGGATCGGAAGCATGGATTTGGATTATGGGTGATTACCCAGCAAGTGTCGGGACAGTTAGACAGAGAGCTAACAGACATGTTAACAGAGGCGGGCGGAAATTACTTTGTATGTAGGCAAGGTCATAATTCCGCAAAAACGTTAGAAGGCATTATGCAAAAGCAATTCCGTACAGAGTATTTGCAAAACCTTCCTAACTTAGTTGTAGCGATTCAAACACAAGATTATATCAGAGGTGAAGCAAAAAATGTATGGTGTACCATACGAGTTCCACCATTAGACCGATACCTACCAAATGGAAAAGCGGCGAATTATAAAAACGAAAAAGAAATTCATGCATCAAATGAATGGACCAGAGCAAAGATTCATTCTTTAGAGAAACAAAATGGGAAAGCAGGATTAGAAATCGACAAGGAAATTGATGAGTTCCTATATGGAAAAGGCAAGTATAAACAAACCGAAAAAGTCAATTTAACCAAAGAAGAACCTGTTGTGACATCGGGGCTAGATGAATTAGAAGAAAAAAATTCTTCCCAGGAAGAAGTGAAAGAACCTGTTTCAGAAACAGAGCCAGTCGAATCCACACATCAAGCGCAAATTATCCCATTCCGAAAACAAGCTACGACAACAATAGAAGTAAAGAAAGAAGATAAGCTAGTAAAAGAGCCTATTATAACAATCGGAAAAGAACAAACAGTATCAATCGAAACAGAAAATGTAGAAATAAAAGAGGATACACCACAAGAAGAAGTGAGCATTTTCGATATGTGGGAAAAGGAGTAAATGGGAGGACATTCTTTCACTGAATATCCTCCCCACTTAAAAGGAGGAAGCAAGATGGGAAAACAAGCGTATCAAAATCGTCAAGAATGCTGGGAAACGTTCTGGAAAGAACAAGTAACGGTAGATGGTGAATTAGATATCGAACAAGTGAAGCAAGAACTCTTCAACTATAAAATACTCTTAGATCAAATTAATCAACCTCAAAACGGGATCACACAACCTCAAATCTTGATTCAATTAGCCGCAGAAGAACGAACACAAAAGCATTGTGAAAAGGTATTAGCCCTTGCGTAAATGAAACCAATTAAGCACATGCGAAGTAAACGCGGTTTTTATATTGGTAGAGTTCCACATACAACACATACACCTTCAACAAATAATCGTACAGAAGAATGGACGGGAAGAATGGGAAAGAGCATGATTTTCTCTTCTATCTTAGTCACACTAGACCCTTACAAAAAAGCGCGTAAATCATAAATGTGTGGAACATTTATTGGAAGAAGTGCACAAATCCCAGCATTTATAAAACCAAAATGGTATGACATGAGTAAGTCAAATTCCATTTTCATAGAGAATGAAGGGAACAAAATGAATCCTCAATTTGTCTTTGGAGAAGAAAATAAAAATATCCTGGTACGAGGTGGAACAGGAAAAGGAAAAACAGGGTTGATGAAGCAACTGCTTAACCTTGTCATGGCAGATAATCAACAAGCGACTGTCTTGGATGGGGATGGAGAGTATAAAGAATACGAAAAAATGGGTGCTCAAATTATCACCTTTACATCAAAAGATTCTTTTCTAAGCAAAAGCGAAATAGAAACATGCAAACAATCGGATGTCGTTATCATAGATGAAGGATTAAGGTTGTATTCCAATAATCCAGAGGGATTCATCAATCTTTTAGAAGAGCTGGAGGAACTGAATGTAAGAGTTTTTGTGAGTTTTCAAGCGATACCAGAAGAGTTATTGCACAGATTTGATGTGTATTTAGAATTAGACCCACTCATCGCTTAAATGTGCATATTTGATGTACATTATCAAATCAATGATAGGAAATATACGAAATCATATTTACTTGCATTGGTGGAAGATGGGATTCAGTTGCGAAAAAGTATCCAACATGTTCTGTTTCAAGAGCACCAACAAGAAATTAAGATTCTTTCTACAGATTTAGAGGAATTAGATTTAATAGCTTTATAAATGAGCTTCTTGATGCCACTAAATCAAGCTAGTGCGGAGGTAATCAATCGAGAAAGGTATCAGATGGATTGGGCCTATAGTCCACAGTATGGGAAAGATATTCGCACAGAGCTACTAAAGAACGCTAGTGGTCAAATCGCGTATTGTCTGGTATACGGCTTAAAATCCCCAAATGGAGAGGATTTACCCGAAGCAGGCAAAACCGATGATGTATCTTATCGTATCTTAATGAATGGTTACCCGCAGAACACACCAGAAAATTTAGGTGTTTCCACTTGGCAAGAAGCCCATTACGCAACACAATTAGCTCTTTGGAATGCACTTGGTCAGATTTCCATTGATGAATTACATTTCAAAAATGCGGCTGTTGAAAAAGCGGCAAAGAACATCATTCATGCGGCAAATCAAAGCCAGGATACACAAGATGTCTGGATGAATGTCATTCCAACGGATAAACAAGAAGCACAATTAAACGGTGAATATTTCGAAACAACAACATACACCGTTCAAACAAATGCAAAAAAAGGTACATTCCAAGTACAAATGAACAATGCACCACAAGGAACACGTGTTGTTACTGAACAAGGTGAAGGGAAAGAAACGTTTCAACTAGGAGAAAAGTTCCGTATCCAAGTACCAAAATCCTCTAAGAGTAGTGAACTATCTCTAAAAGTCGTTTCAAATCTAACAAATGTTCATGCAGTTGTATATAAAGGAACAAGTACGATTCAAGATGCAACTGTATTATTAGAGCGCAGTACAGAACAAGTGAGCACAGACTTACAAGTATTCTGGAAAGCAAATGGCGCCTTAAAAGTGATGAAAGTGGATGAAAACAAAAAGCCACTACCAGGTGCAGTATTTGAAATCGCAAACAGCAATCAACAAGTTATGGGAACGATTACAGCTGACAAAAACGGTATCGCTGAAATGGGTAACTTAGAACTTGGCACATACACTGTAAAAGAAGTAAAAGCACCTGTTGGATATGTACTAGATGCTACACCAAAGCCTTTTGAAGTGAAAACAGGTGAAGTTGCTGTTGTTGAAATGAAAAATGTACAAATCAAAGGCAATATTGAAATCAAAAAGGTAAGTGACACAGGCAAGACTCTCCCAGGCGTTGAATTTACTCTATTTACGCCAGAAGGAAAGGCAGTCACAAAAGTAACAACAAATCAAGAAGGGATTGCGAAAGTAAATTCTCTTCCGTTTGGAAAGTATTACTTCCAGGAAACGAAAGGATTAGAAGGTTACTTATTAAATCAAACAAAGTATCCATTTGAAGTAAAAGAGCATAATCAAACACTTACGTTTGAAGTGAAAAACAATCAAGTCAAAGGGAATGTACAGCTCTTAAAAGTAGATGAAGATGGAAAAACGAAATTAGAAGGTGCTGTTTTTATTCTAGCTGATGAAAAAGGCAAGAAGATCAGTGAGCATAAGACAGACAAAAACGGGTTGATCAAAATTGATAATATCCCATTTGGAAAGTACCAATTCATCGAAAAAACATCACCAACGGGCTATGTGCTAGTAAAAGAGCCGATTCCGTTTAGTATTACTGAAAACGGGAAAACAATTGAGCTAGTTGCAAAGAATACGAAGATTAGAGGATCAATTGAAATTACAAAAGTAGACGTAGCTGATGGAAACAACAAGTTACCAGGTGCAGAGTTTACGATTTATAACGAGCAAGGCCAGGAAGTCGTGAAAGGAAAAACGAACGAACAAGGCATTGCGAAGTTCGATAAACTCCCAGCAGGAAAGTACACATACAAAGAAACACTTGCACCACAAGGTTATGTGTCACATGAAGAAACATTCTCCTTTGAAATTAAAACAGATGGTGAAATTATTAAACACACTGTAAAAAACAAAAAGATTGAGGGTAGCTTAGAAATTACAAAAGTAGATGTAGCCGATGGAAACAATAAGTTACCAGGTGCAGAGTTTACGATCTATAACGAGCAAGGCCAGGAAGTTGTAAAAGGAAAAACAAACGAACAAGGCATTGCAAAGTTTGAGAAATTCCCAGCTGGTAAATACACATATAAAGAGACATTCGCACCAGAGGGATATTTAATCAATGAAGAAACATTCTCTTTTGAAATTAAAACAGATGGTGAGATTATCAAACATGTTGTAGCAGATCAGAAAAAAGAAGTTCCACCAACACCAGAAACGCCACAACCAGAGCAACCGGAACAACCACAACCACAGCCAGAGAAGCCACAAACACCACAGGTCATTGAAAAACCTGTACCAACACCAGAGAAACCACAAAATATTGTAAAACAACCACAACCGATGAAAGAACAACCTAAGAAAGTAGAAAGTTATTTACCAACAACAGGCGGCAAAGCTGAAAATCCATATTGGAAATGGATTGGTGTTACATTTGTCATTCTTGGTAGCATCCTAGCTGTTTACGCATTTAGAAAACGTAAAAATCAAGAAGTATAAATGCTAGCGTCACATGAAAACAAAACCGTTGTACGAGAATACAGGGAATCCAAAGGTTTAAGTATTAAGGAAGTTTCCAAAGGCGCTAAAATTCCAATCGGCACATTATATGATGTTGAAATTGGAAGAAGGAGTCTGAAAGACAATAAAGCTAAAAAAATAGCTGATTTCCTTGAAATTCCGATCGAGAAACTTTTCAGACCAACATATTATCGTGCAATACCCATCACAGATTAAATGACCAATACATTTCTAGGACAAAACCTTAAACATCTCAGAAACTCACAAAAGCTAACTCAAAAAGAGCTAGCTTCCAAAATTGATATCTCTTATTATGCTTATAACAATTGGGAAAATGATTTAAGGGAACCAGATTTGCTATCTTTAAAAAAGTTTTCTATTTACTATGACCTTCTTATTGATGAATTAGTTAATACACAAATAATTTCATCAGATTCTATAGAAATACAAAATCAAAAACTAGATATGATAAAAAATTTAGAAAAAAAAGATGTACTAAAACCGCTTGAAGAAAACTTAAAAAGACTAAGATCAATAAAGGGACTAAGTCGCAAAAAAATCGCAGAAGAATTAAATACTCCTTATAGTACCTATGCTGGTTGGGAAAATGGATTCAGAGAGCCTGATATTTCCACGCTCAATAATATAGCTTCATACTATAAAGTAAGTATAAATGACTTATTGAATCCAGAAGCGGCCGTTAGGGATGAAGATACATTAAAGCTAATCTCGCGCTTATCTAAAAATTTATTCGAAACATACATAAGCGTTCCCGATGAGCATAGAGCTGAATTAGAGAAAAAATTGATTGCCTATATGAATGAATTTAAATCTCAAAAAAAGATCAAATAAATGAACGAGATCATTACAAAAGAAACTACAATGAAACATCTTATGGATGAAATATCACAAAAAATAAACGGAAAATATACATTACGTAAAATAGCAAAATTATCGGGAGTAAGTAGAGAAAAAATAACTAGGGCAATTGAATATAAAAACAAATATGAAATGAAATTAGATAGCTTTTTAAAAGTGGTTAGCTTCTTATATGACAATTTAGAGGTAAGACGTCAAAAAATTAATACCTTTATACTCTTAATAAAAAGTCCTTTGAACATTAGGAAAGCCTTGTGTTATTCGCATGTTTCTGGTGATTATGAGATTATAGATGTATTAATAAAAAAACATATCAATACCGATAGCGTGAGTCAGTACCTATTAATTTATGATTTATTTAATCGAAGAAATAAAAATGAAATTAAGGGGCAAAAAATAGTTGATGAAATTAAAAATTTAAAACTTTCTTCTAACGCAGAGTGTCAAGCGTTATCAAATTTGCTTTATACCGTGGCTATGTATGATGAGGACGAATCAAATGCAGTTGCTCCCTTCGCAAAAGACGCGGAAAAATTTATAAAAGACATTAAACAGACATATATAAAAGAGCATTTATATATGCAATATAAAGAGAGGCTTGCTTATATATATTTGTTGAGTGACAAAATTGATAAATGTAGAGAAGTTTGTGAATCAATCTTAAAATCAGACTTAGAAATTCCGATGATTAAGGCTGTTGCAAAAGGGTGTTTGGGAGAGAGTTACACATATGAGGACCCTCTGAGGGCAGAAATGCACATGGAATCAGCTTTGGAGCTTCTTGATAATATCCATGTCCCTAGAAAATCTCAAAAATATTTTGCTTTTAAAACAACATTGGCACATCTTTACATTGAAAATAATTTTAATCTTCATAAGATTGATTTTGATTATATTCATATTGGCGAACTTGCACATTATGAATGTTTACATGGAGATCGAGAAAAAGGGCTTGCAATGTATAAAAATTTGGAACAAAATGGATTTAGTGCACATCAATTATATTCTTATTCAAAAGTAATTGGAGACATACAAGGTTTAAAAGAGGCATTAATATCTTTTGAAAGATCTGGAAACTTGTTTTATGCTAGAGGTGTGAAACAAGCGCTATTGAAAAGCGAGGTGAATTTAGTTGACTAAGTGGGAAAAATAGGAGGTTTTTTCATGCTACTAAATAACTTTTTGCTAAGTACAGCAAAACGAGAATTAAGTCCAAACCTTACTCATGTTCCTACAGGTGCTATCAATAAATCTGTTAAAAAAGTAATTAAAGCTATTGATATTATTCTGTTCGAGTATGAAGGTAAAACCACTAAAGAATACTTCGAACAAACACCACGCCGCTATAAGGCATTGGAAGTTATTTTATCTTACCTAGTACAAGAAGGCTACTCTCAAATGAGACAAAATCAAATCAGTGAAAAATCGGGTATTTCTGTGCCGATCATCAACTTTATTCTGAATTGGTTAGAGGACCTTGAAGTATGCCATCAAATCAAAACAAGACGTCATGGTAAGATTGCACCATCTATTTACATATTAAGCCTCAATACCAATTATTTGAAAATCATTGAATATTTTAAGCAAAAATGGGCGTTTTCCATTAATATTTTTTCTACATTTACAAAGTTTCTATCTAAAAAACTTTGTAAAGAACAGGAGAAACCTATAGATCAAACTGAAAAACCAACTGTGCCTACATGCCAGGGCATAGATATATTGGATTCTGTTGCTCCTATAACAGAAAATGAAGAAGTAGAAGAAAAAGAGCCAGAGAATGCCCCTACTTTGGGTGAAAAGTTAGAACTACGATTCCACGAAATGGATGAATTTATGAGTGAAGATCAAAAGAGACTTTATATATATATCTTAAGTAAAGACACAAACATTACTGAAAAAGATGCTTATACAATCGCATTGCGTATGCCGCCAAACGTAGATTGGCAAGTAAGAAAGTCTTTTGAAGATTGTGTACAGATGTTTGAGGTAAACAAATCGCAAGTAAGTACACCTGCACATTTCATGAAAATTTACACACAACAGCTAACTGCAAATAGAAAACGTAGAGAGCAACAAGCAAAAGAACGTAGAACAAATATGGCATTTGGAAAACCAATGAAGAGTCTCATACCATCAATGGATTTATTCAAAAAAATGACTGATCCAAACGCCTAAATGTTTATATACTCCTTTGTCCTAAAAATTGTGTACCACAATTATAAGCAAGAACCATACAAACAAGCAATAGGGGGTTCTAGGTTGTTGTGTTTTTTAGGGGCTTGTGTGGGATGCAGGATCCATGACGTTGCGGGGCTATGCGGAGACATATGGGCCTGGCTAGACGGGGCATGGGGTTGTGATATAGAGGGATGTATAGATGTATTGGAATGAATGACTTGGGAACTTTCTGTTGATGTTTTCCTTTCTGATCTGTTAAAACATGGCCGTAAATCCTCCACAGTAAAACAATACCGCTACGATCTCACACTTTTTACATCTTGGATTCAGAAACACGTCAAATCGCCCCCAGAATCGTTTTTTTGTTCTTTCGATACAAACATATTAGAAGGATACTTAAAAGTACTTAAAAAGGAACGTAAGGCGTCAACTTCTAATGTCAAACGTGTACGAGGCATTCTGATTAACTTTTTACAATTTCATGGCGCGGCCCAGGATTTAAAAAGTGATGTCTCCCCTCCTGGACTGACTTCTAAACACTTTGCATCGGACAAGGAAATTAAAAAGCTATTCCGCGTCATGCGTAGTTATAACGGATTAACCGACTACCAGGCGTCAGGAAGAAAGTTTATTCTAGAACGTAACCTTTTATTGATTCATTTCATGTTAGATTACGGACTATCCATCCAGGACATACTCACGCTTTCTATGCATGATGTACACTTTGGGACGAATACGATTACCCCAGGAGGGCTACACGCCCACAAACGATCTATTATCCTTTCAAAAGAGCATGTAAAACTTGCCTTATCTTATTACAATACGATTCCTAATCTTGTTAGACCGCGCCAACAAACGGGCGATCCCTTCTTTGTGGCATTTGATTTCGCCCCGCAAACATTCCGCTGGGACTATGAAAACGATCAACCCGCCGCTTTAACTCGAATCGCTGTACAACGAATGTTACAGAAAGAAGTGAAGCGCGCTGAAATTCATGTCACACCTACGATGCTACGGAACCGCTTTATATTAAATGCGCTACAGAATAGCATGAAACCCATTGAAATTAAAGCGTTCTTGGGATTAAAAAGCGTTGAGGCCCTGCATAGATACGTTCAATTCTGGAATAAACAGCAATAAGTGTTTCAAGTGCCAAATGTTTTAGAAAATGTATATCCAGGTTCTGGAGGATGCGCCCAAACAGCTGGCATCAAAATTCAATTAGAATATGATTTACATAGTGGACAATTTCTTAATTTTCAAGTGGGACCCGGAAAAAATAATGATAAAACATTTGGTACGGAGTGCTTAGATACCTTACGACCAGGAGATTTAGGTTACTGTTCATTAGAAGACTTAGATCAAATGGATCAACGAGGTACACACTATATTTCTCGTTTAAAATTATACACGAACGTATATGTAAAAAAAATCGAATACTTTAAAAACGGTGCAATGAAGCAACAATCGGAATACATACAAATCGATGTGAAACAGATTTTGAAACAACTACAGCCTGGAGAAACATTTGAATTAAAAAATACGTATATTGGTGATAAACACCAACTGTTTGCACTTGTTATTTTTAATCGATTAACAGAAAAACAACTTCAAAAACGACGAGCGAAGATCGTAGAAAAAGAAAAATCTAAAAATAGTGGACAGAACTACTATTTATCGCACATTAAAACGAAATAGATGTCGGTTGGCATACGCCAACATGTTTTTGTAGCAACCATTACTAATCCTAAAGAATTATTATCTCGCCTACTTATTTCAACAACAATTCCAGGGGAAGACACAGAAAGATTCTTCTTAGTTGGAGACGAAGCTGCAAAACATGCATTAGCTAACAATCATGTCAATAAACTTCATGACAAGATTACAAGCCCTATCCCTTATGTAATGTTTTTATCAGCTGTTTCTTTCTATCATGCTATTAATGAAACTCGCGGATCGGATGACAATACAGTCGAAATTGAATATTTCCAAACAATGTTACCTATATGGTTACTGAAACGAACAGCCAAATTTAGTGAAGCCCAAAATGCAATGGCGGAAAGATTTGCTGGAGAGCATGAAGTTACAATACATACACCAGGAATGGAAAAAACATTAAAAATAACTGTAGAAAAGACAACTTGTCGTATCGAAGGAGAAATTGCACGTTTAGCAATTAAAAAGAATTTTGAATTAGAAGATCGTGAAGAAGCAAGACAATTTGATAACAACGATACAGTCCTTGTTGATATTGGCGGTGGAACAATTGATCTAGTATTATCACCAGCCGGTTTAAAACCACCTAAGAACCGTGATTCTATGCAACCGATAGACAAATTATCTTATCTATCTCATATTGAAAAATTAAGAAAAGAAAAGTTCCTAGAAAAATTCTCTGATTTACGTTCATTTGAAACATTTATAGTGAATAATTTCCAAAAACCAAAAATGGAATTAATTGATGGAAACACTGGCCAGCGTGTAGATTTAACGGACAAAATTCGCTCTTCTTTAAAAGAGTTTGCTAAGTTTCTAATTTTAAAAATCCAAGATGTAATGCCTGCACCAGCTGATAAAGTTTATAAATATGTTTATTTCGGTGGTGTTGCCCCAATACTAGAAACTAGCATTCATGAAGTCATAGAAGAAATGTATGGAGCTGAAATCGCTCAAGCAAATCATAATTTCTTACCAGATTCACGCAAATTAAATCTATATGGTCTTGAAGTAAAAAGTCGCGGCGAAATGCTGAAAAAAACAGAGAAATAAATGGGGCGTACTAAAAAGACCGAAAAACAAACAGTCTTTGGACTTCGAACAGATCACATGAGCGAAGAAGTCTATAATCACCTTGAGCAAAAAGCTCGCTCAAAAAAGCTTGCAACTTACCTTATTCAATTAGTTGAACAAGATTTAACACAGAAAGAGCCCTTTGATGCAAAAAAAGAACTTCTAAAAGTCTCAAAAAATCAAGAACAAATGATAAACGCCATAAAACAAATTACACAAACAATTTTAGATCTCCAGGTGGCTCCTGTATCTGCTGTCCTTATGCACAACGAAGAGAATACCCATAATTCTCTGGCAGACGATTTATTAAAAGACGTAGGTCAAATGGGTCAATTAATAACTAATACCAACATTACAGGATCATTAAATGAAGAGGATTTAGAAGACCCAGATTTTTAAATGGAGCAAAAAGATGATGTTGTAAGTGAAGTGTACTTAAAAACAATAGACGTCTCCCGCATCACCAATCTAGCAGAAAGTACAATCAGAAAATATAGCTTAGAACTTGAAAAACAAGGATATGAGTTTAATAAAGATGGCGATACAAGGCTGTATCATGCCGGTGATGTGACAGTTTTCAATACTCTAAAAGAGATTAGAGAAAAAACTAAGGTTTCATTGAATCACGCTGTTAGCGTGTTGATGACGCAACAATCGCGCGCGACACAAGGTGTAGCGCGTTCGGAAGTTGCTGTGTCAAGGTTTCAGAGTGAAGAGGAGCAATACGCGTTACAATCTATATCGAGCGAAATTCGAAATTTCTTAGAAGATATAAAGACTGAATTTATAGGTTTTCGAAAAGAACTTGAAATCGAACGTCAAAGCAATGATTTATTTAAACAAGAGCTTGAAGCAGAGCGTAAAAAAAATCAGGAATTAGAAAAGAAACTTGACCTTATTATGACGGAATTAGAAAAAATCAACGCTAAAGCTGATATTTCTAACCAAGAACCCAAAAGGAAGAAATTATTTGGGATATTTTAAGTGATACCCCTACTAAAAAAACTCGTATCAGTACAACGGATCGAATTAAAACCTAGAAAGGAAAGTGATACCCCTACTAAAAAAACTCGTATCAGTACAACGGATCCAGATAGTGGATTTTTAATGAGGGATGGAAAACCGAACGGTTTTCATTTCTTAGATCATCGTACGACTGATGCGAAATATAATATTATTACAGATACCTATATAACGGCTGGAAATAGGGCAGATTCCGAGCCGTATTTAGCACGTCTACAAGCTCAAATTAATAAATTTGGATTCAAAGTTGAAGCTGTAGCTCTTGATGCAGGCTATTTTACAGGTTATATCTGTAAGAAACTATCAGAACAGAATATATTTATGGTGATGGGGTATCGCCGATTTGGAAAGCGAAATAAAGACGTTCCGAAAAGCCAATTTAAATATGTAAAAGAAATGAATGTATTTGCTTGTCCGATGGGATGTATTTTAGAATATACGACAACGGATCGCGAAGGATATCGTCAATATAAATCAAATCCAGAAGACTGCGCTGTTTGTCCGCTGTCAAAATATGAAAAAAATAGCCCTTCACCTAACCAAAAAGGGTCTGGTGGAGGGCTATTTTTTTCATATTTATTATTTTATATTGTTTTCATTCACTAAATGGGTGCTTTAAAAAATCATCGTGATGAGCGTGTATCCGTTTCTGTAGAAGAATTAGTTCCGCAAGACCATTTCCTTCGTGCGATTGAAGCGACAATTAGTTTTGATTTTATTGAGGAAAAGTTACGCCCTTATTACTGTGAAAACAATGGTCGTCCGTCAATTCACCCTATCGTTTTATTTAAGATGATGTTTATCGGATATTTTTATGGTATTCGTTCAGAGCGCCAATTGGAAAAAGAGATTAAAACGAATATTGCCTACCGTTGGTTTCTAGGTTTTTCTCTATCAGATACAATTCCAGATCATTCTACAATCAGTTGGAATCGCCGTACTCGTTTCATTCATACGAATATTTTCGAAGAAATTTTTGATGAAATTGTGAGTCAAGCGACCGAGCGCCGTATGGTGGGGGGACGTGCGTTGATGACAGATTCTACACACATTAAGGCGAATGCCAATAAAAATAAATTTGTACATAAATATAAAAAAGAAAAGGCAAAGTTCTATATAGATGAACTAGAAGCTGCGGTAATCGAAGATCGTGAGGTACATGGAAAAAAGAATTAATTGATTGAACATCCTTTGCAATTAAAAACAAAAACGAATATTTTATTATATTATTTTGAAGGCCTTACAGATGGTGTCGCATTAAAAAGCAATGTTGTTACACCATTATTAAAAGAAGTAAAGGAAGACAGTCAAATATTTAATTCCAATATTATTGCTACTCATACCAAAATAGTATATACATGGAATGAAATTAAAGAAGGATTACTTGAGGGTCAATGTGTACTGTTTATGGAGGGAGAAAAGCGGTCACTTCTAATAAATACAAAAGGCTGGGCAGAGAGATCAATTCAAGAACCGATTTCAGAAGTTACTATTAAAGGCTCACATGATGGTTTTATTGAGAATGCCACAAAAAATATAGGCCTAATTCGTCGATATATTCCTTCTACAGAGTTAAAAATCAAAAAGCTGACGATTGGAGAACGAGCCACTTCTTTAGTATATTTAATTTACTTAGGTGATGTAGCAAACGCAGATGTAGTATGAGTGAATATAGTAATAGTACAAGTTAAAAAGGAGGGTATGAATATGTGTAGTTATTGTGATGGTTATCATTCCAATAAGAGATTTCCTCCACCAATATGTAAATTTTTAGAAAATTTGACAGCTGGCGATGATGTAGATACATTAATTATTGGTGGACAAAATCAAAATGTAGATGCGTTTACAAGAAAACAGGGATTGCGACATTTGTTAGAAATAATGGTGCTGTGCTTGTTGTAGATGTCAAATATATCCACAGCAGAATGTAGAAAAGGGGCGAAGAATGTGGGAATAAATATAGGTAAATTTCAGCAAACATTAAATCAAGGGGCTATACTTATTAACCAGAAAGATAGAAATGGTGTAGAGTTACGACAATTTGATGAAGTGTACTACAAAGAAGAGACTTATATTATTATCTGGCATCCTATGGAAGAGGCATTCGTAGGATCTTCTGTCACAGGAATATATGTCCCATTTTCAGAACTAGTAAATGTAAAATACGTAAAGAATCTAAAAGAAGAAAAGCAAACAGAGCACCAGTACACGCAATTAATCTAAATGATTATTGGTTACGCTCGTGTATCTACTTTTGATCAAAATTTAGATCGTCAAATTCATTCCCTTACTCAATACGGATGTGAAAAAATTATCAAAGAAAAATGTACAGGCATTATTCGAGACAGACAAGGCCTTGAAACTTTATTTGATGTAATCAGAAAAGGGGATACCGTGGTCGTAGAAAGTATTTCACGGTTAGGACGCAAAACCTTAGATATTTTACATATGATTCAGCAGTTTGAAGAAACAGGAGTTCAATTTGTATCATTGACAGAGAATATGGATACAGGAAATCCGACTGGAAAAGCCATGTTGCAGATGCTATGTGTGATTGCGGAATTAGAAAGAAACCTGATTGCGGAGCGAGTGAAAGAAGGATTAGAGGCAAGCAAAAAGCGGGGGAAAAAGTTAGGTAGACCGAAATTAGAAAAAGACAAACTTTCAATCGCATTACGTATGTACGATAGTAAAGAATATTCCATTAAGGAGATTGTAGAAGCAACTGGAATATCACAAGGTTCTCTCTATCGAGCAATCAATCAAAGAAAGTTTGAAAAAGCACAGAGGTGAATGGAGGTGAAATCATTGCATCCAAAACAGTATGGAAAAGATAATGAATGGAGACACGGAGAAAATCCGAATCACATTCTGTTAGAAGGGCAAACACAGTCTGCAGCTACGATCGAATATACAGAATCCGTCCATGCTAACTTGTCATTCTGTGGTATGGTGCATATTCCGCATGGATTTGTGTATGTACCGAATAGCAAACGACAACTTACGTATAGTTTAGCAGGTTTATTTGTTGTCAAAGAAACCAGTCAGAGAACCATTGTTGTAGATGATTGCGGACCTGTGGATGTGACATTAAACGTTCTGAAAGTAGTTGGAACTATTCCTTTTATTGCGACAGCAATGGTACAAGGCGATAATGGGACAGCGTATGGTTCCTCTTCTAAGCAAGAGAACCAAATTCACCTGAGTTATACCGATAGTATACAGGTGGATACCGTGCTAAAACTCAGTGTTGCTTCTTTACCAGCATATAGCATACAAGAGGATAATATAAAAATATCCGATTTTCAAGTAACACCTGTTCAAGATCAAGGATCGAATTTGCTTCGTTGTACAGGAACATTTTCATTTCAAAATACCCCACAGTAAATGCTAGGAGGAGAATTCATGAATCAATACTATGGAAATAATGAAATGGAAATTCTCGATCCAGGAATAAGACGCTCAAAATATCCATATGCGCAGAATCCAATGGCTACATTACAATCAATGAATTATAAAGATTGGGTAGACATGTGTACAAATAGTAATCCAGAACCGTTATTTGATTCTGTTAGAAATGGGGTTATTATAGGTACAGCAGTTACTTCATTCATACTCAGCGTATCATTTCCAATAAGTGCTGCAGCAGTTGGAATCATAAGTTTATTACTTCCTTTTATGTGGCCAGAGGCGGCCGGGGAGCCGGGGACTACTCAAGCGCAATTTACTTGGGATCAATTAATGAGTGCTGTAGAAGGCATTGTAAATGAATCTATCTCAGATCTAGTAAGAAGTCAAGCCATCAACACATTAGCCAAGTTACAGTCGAGTATAAACGACTATCAACAAGCCGTGTGTAATTTAAATAATGCCTCTCCAGATGATCCAAATTATAATAAGTATAAAGAGATTGTACGAATGGAATTTAACGACGCTGAAGATCAAGCAAAACTCGCTATTATTGATTTAAAAACAAAAGGGTATGAGACCCTTTTGTTAGCCAGTTATGTACAAGCTGCTAACTTACACTTACTGTTATTACGAGATGTGGTCAAACATGGAGAAAACTGGGGGTTTTCAGCACTTGACGTCCAACAATATTACTCTAATATCTCAGTAGGAAATCCAGGTATGTTACAGCTATTAGCAACCTATACGGAATATTGTGTCAAGTGGTATAATAGCGGTTTACAACAACAAAAAAATACAGATGACTGGAATAAATTCAATGATTTTCGTAGGAATATGACCATCATGGTATTAGATTTAGTATCCGTATGGCCAACCTATAATCCGAAGTACTATCCATACCCAACAAAAACGCAACTTACACGAACTTTATATACAGGTCTTATAAAAGGTAAAACAGTGCCTACTAGTATTGAAGATTTAGAATATTATTTAACCGTTCCCCCAAGTTTGTTTAGATGGTTGCGTAGTCTAGAATTCTATTTAAATAGATTTCCACCTAATCCTCAATATCTATCTGGTTTGCAACAATACTACCAGCACACTCTATCTAGTAGCTTGTATTCTAATGGCTTACAGGGTTCGAGTACACCCAAAAAGTCCGTCATTACTGTCCCAGCACCGGAAAATCAGGATGATATTTGGTCAATTATTGGTAAATATCATTCTGACGTAGCAACTTATGTAGGAGGGATTGGATTTCAATTTACTAAATCCGGGCTTCAGTACGTAGAAATCGCCGGATTCGATTCGGTAAGTGCTACTACTTATTTGGGATTTCCTTGTAAAGCTAGTATCTCAGATGATTGTAATCCTTGTGATCCGAAGGATTCT
Organism: Bacillus toyonensis; assembly: GCA_046112185.1. Lineage (GTDB taxonomy): Bacteria > Bacillota > Bacilli > Bacillales > Bacillaceae_G > Bacillus_A > Bacillus_A toyonensis_A. Next base: position 70,975 of record CP170575.1, read on the forward strand.
TGTACGAGTGCGAATACATCAGATCCTTGTAATGACGCATCTCTTTATAGTCATCGATGTTCCCATTTAGGCTCTTATTTTGGGTATTATTCTGTGGATTCTCTTTGGTATGGGACCTTCGGCTGGACACATGTAAGTGCAGATGCCAATAATTTGGTGGATACTGAGAAAATCACTCAAATTCCAGCTGTAAAAGCTTACAAATTAACTGGGAATGCAGTGGTTCAAAGCGGACCTGGTAGTACAGGGGGAGATTTGGTATCGCTGCTATCTCCAGATTCATCATGTAACGTTCGGATGGCAGGAACAACACATCCGGCATATCAAGTGCGGATTCGTTATGCAAGTAAGTCCACAATTAAGGAGTTCGTAGTGGCGAGATCCAATTACTCGGATAACTTCACCGATTATCAAAGTCGTTTCTCTGTTCCTGCGACATATTCTGGTGAATCATTAACATACAATTCTTTTGGTTATGTGACTGTACCTGAGTTGCTAGAGTATCCTTATCACTTAGATTGGGATCTTGAGTTATATAATAATGGAACATCACCTATCCTTATAGATAAAATCGAACTCATTCCAATAACAGTGCCTATACCGGAATATCAAGCAAAGCAAAGTTTAGAAAACGCAAGAAAGGCAGTGAATGCCTTGTTTACTAATGATATGAAACATGCATTAAGATTAGATGTCACAGATTATGATGTGGATCAAGCAGCAAACAAAGTGGATTGTATGTCGGACGATTTGTTTCCAAAAGAGAAAATGATGTTACGAGATCAGGTCAAACATGCGAAACGCTTAAGTCAAGCTCGTAATCTGTTGAACTACGGTGATTTCGAATCATCAGATTGGTCAAATGAGAACGGGTGGAAAGTGAGTAATTCTGTTACAGTTCAGGCGAATCAACCTATTTCTAGAGGGCGTTATCTCAATATGCCAGGTGCACGAAGTATCGAATTCAGTAGCACACTGTATCCAACATACGTGTATCAAAAAGTAGAGGAATCGAAGTTAAAACCATACACACGATATTTGGTACGAGGATTTGTGGGAAATAGTAAAGATTTAGAGTTGTTTGTGACACGATATGGAAAAGAAATACACAATAAAATGGATATTCCATTCAGCCCAACGAACCCATACAATCCAACTGCCAGCGTGTCAAATAGCTGTGGAATGGAGCAAGTGTCAACATATACAATGTCAAGTGATCCATGTCAAACGAATACGTATGTAACCAATCCATCTGGTATACAGATGTCATCTACGAATGGATTATGTGAAGACAAACAACATTTTGTCTTACACATCGATGTAGGAGAAATCCATACGAGAGCAGATCTAGGTATAGGAGTTGGATTTAAAATTACTTCTCCATCCGGCATGGCACAATTAGACAATCTAGAAGTCATCGAAGCAAATCCATTAACGGGTGAAGCATTAGCACGTGTGAAAAAACGGGAACAGAAATGGAAAATGGAGCGAGAACATCAATGTATGGAGACAGAAAAAGCAGTTCCATCAGCCATGCAAGCAGTGAATACCTTGTTCACAAGTACTGAAAAAATCAGATTGAAGCCAACGACAACGATGCAAGAAATTCAATCTGCCGAGGCAAAAGTGAATGCCATCCCATATATTCATAATCCGGTGTTTGAAGATTTACCAGGTATGAATTACGCTATTTTCCAAGCGTTACAGTCTGATATTCAAACAGCATTCGAGTTATATAATCAACGAAATGTGATTCGTAATGGTGATTTTAATGGTGGACTTTCGAATTGGCATGCGACAGCGGGGGCAAGTGTACAAGAAAGAGATGGGAATCCGCATGTGTTAGTTATTTCACAATGGGATGCCAATGTAGCACAAGATGTATGCGTGGAACCAGATCGTGGCTATGTTGTACGTGTTACCGCAAGAAAAGAAGGCTCTGGAAAAGGATATGTGACAATCAGCGATTGTACAGAAGAAAATACAGAAACTATGACGTTTACATCCGAAGGCATATCCGTAATTGACAGGAAACCTGTTGAGGTAGCACCATCATCTATATGTGACATAACAAATAGCTATAACTATGTAACGGAAACATCTGTATACAATCCGAACGTTATGGAGAACCATACTACAGAAAATCTGAATCCTACCTCATGTTCTTGTGGTAGCTCTGGAAAAGCTTCCTGTTCTTGTGATAGCGATTATATGCGCAACAATGCGGCAGAATGGAATGCAGCGCAATTCTACAGGTCTACACAGCATAGCCCAGGGCGATCTTCCGCTTATATAACAAAAACGATTGAAATGTTCCCTGAAACCAATCGTATCCGCATCGAAATTGGAGAAACAGAAGGAATGTTCCTGGTAGAAAGTGTAGAATTAATTTGTATGGAAGACTGAGTGAGCAATGGAACTGTTACTTTTTCAAACACACAAGCAAGTAATAACATTACTTTTAATGGTTCTGATACACTTACTATAATAACTGCTGGAGTATATAAATTAGAATTTTATATTTCTACCGCTACTGGTGGTACAGCTCCAATCGTTTTTTCTTTTCAAATTAATGGAATTAACACCAATCAACGAGCTATGGGGGTTTCTGTTACCTCAGGAGGAATAATATCTAATGGCTTGATTGCAAATTTAACTGCAGGAAATACACTTCAAGTAGTAAATGTTAGTGCTACATCAGTAAGTATTCCTGATGTTACAGTTGGTGTAAATGGCAGGCAATCGGCACGTTTTATAGTATATCGTATTTTTTAAATGAAAAAACAGTATGATGAAATGTTTAAAAAACAATCTGTAGAATTGGTGGTTAAAGAAGGGTGTACACTTTCCAGTATTCAAAGAGAATTTGACCTAGGGAACGGGACCTTAAATGCATGGATAAAGAAATATTCTTCCCCACTTTCGGATAATGAGAAATCTAATATGGAAGAATTACGTTCTTTACGGAGAGAAATCCAGGATTTTAAAAAGGAAAATGAATTTCTAAAAAAGGCGGTAACCTTCTTTGCCAGCAACCAAAACTAAATGCGCTGGCTTTGCCATCGATTACAAGTTTCTGTTAGTGGTTTTTACGACTATTTCCATCGTAAGCCCACTGAAAATCAGAAAAAACGTAAAAAGACAGCGGCTTATATTGCCATGCAATTCCAACGTTTAAAAGGTATGACACGTGGAAATGGAATTTTCACGTATAATGCAAAAGATACTGAAAATATTCCTGGTACACTCTGGTTTAATTTTACAGACTCATTTACAAATTCCTATGATGCCCCAGCAGTAGATGCACACTATTATGATGGGAAAACGTACGACTATTACAAATCTAAGTTTAATCGAAATTCCTATGACAATACAGGGGCATCTATTAAATCCTCTGTACACTCTGGTACAAATTATAACAATGCATTTTGAATGTTTCTACCATTATCTGGTGCCATCGATGCGGTTGGACACGAATTAACACATGCTGTAACAGAATTTTCTTCGCGCTTAATGTATCAAGATGAGCCTGATGCTTTAAATGAATCGATTTCAGATATTTTCGGTATATTAATTCGATTTCCAGATTATGAAATTGGAGAAGGAATTTACAAACCAGGTACACCAGGAAGGGCCCTTCGCTCAATGGGTCATCCTGAAAAATATGGATATCCAGATCATTACTCTAAGCGTTATATAGGATATGATGATAATGGCGGTGTACACACGAATAGCGCTATGCTTTAAGTGTACACACGAATAGCGCTATGCTTTAATAAAGCAGCGTATCTACTTGCTGAAGGGGGTACGCATTATGGGGTAACGGTTCCAGGGATAGGGCGGGACAAAACAGGTGCTATCTATTATCGTGCAAATATATCGTACTTCACTCAATATACTACATTTAATCAGGCACGTGCAGCATTGGAGCAAGCCGTAGCTGATTTGTATGGTACAGAATCTCTAGAGGTAGATGCTGTCAGGAAATCATTTGATGCAATTGGTGTGCAGTAAATGAAAGCAACAGGTATTGTACGAAAAGTAGATAAATTAGGACGAATTGTGATCCCAAAAGAAACAAGAAAAATTTCACAAGTGGATACAGGCGATGCACTAGAAATTTTTGTAGAAGAGGATGCGATTATTTTGCAAAAATATACATCTCACGGTACTTGTCCTATCACGGGAGAAATATCTGCAAGGCATGTAAAACTAGCAGATGGAAAGCTGACGCTGAGCCCAGAAGGTGTAAAACAACTGTTAGCTGAATTAGAACAATACAAAGTAACGGTATGAATGAGAAGAATAGGGGGAGAAATCATTGGAAACGAAATTACAAGCATTTCAAAAGGACAGAAGTAAATGCTATTTTTGCAGGAACAATTTCTACAAGAGGCGTTACACAAGAAGAATGCTATCACGTTAATTCTGTTAAAAGGATTGCATGTAAAAGGAATGCTAAGAGGATATGATGCTTTTTCTATTTTAATAGAATAGATGAACAAATCAGAATTAATCAAACAAGTTGCAATACAATCTGAACTAACAAAACCACAAGCAAGCCTTGCGGTTGATGCTGTGTTTCAATCGATTCAAAATGCACTACAAGAAGGTGACAATGTACAACTAATCGGTTTCGGTACATTCGAAGTACGCGAACGTGCTGCCCGTGAAGGACGCAATCCACATACTGGTGAGGCTCTTACGATTCCTGCGAGTAAAGTACCTGCCTTTAAAGCTGGTAAAGCATTAAAAGAGGCTGTAAAAGCTGAATAAGTGAAAGAATTTATCTTTATCTATACGTATGTAACAGGAAAAGAAATTTTAACTTTACAGGCGTTACAAATTTTAAAGCAGTTTGCTTTTGAAGAAATACAAAGTGCGAACAAACAAAGTCGTCAGTATGGTATAAGGAAAAATGGAGAAGAGTTGTTTGAATACTATAGAAAAAAACATGCGAAATTATTTGATAAGCAAAAATTATACACGTATGAAGAATTGAAACATCGAGCAGTATATGATTATTCCTCTTATTTGACGATTCACCTCTAAATGAACACAATTACTATAGAGGACATCTATCAGGAGATATTAGATGGAAAAAGAAATAGATTCCCACGAAATACTTGGAGTTTAGATGAAAACAATGAAATGGCTAAAAGAGTGACAAGGTATTTAGTAACAAACATTTTAAATTGGAACGAAGAAGAGATAAAACAGAATTGGAATAACTCATTAATTGCGAAGTATCGATTACGCGGCGTATTGAAGCATAAATATGATAATAGTCCATATGCAATGATTAATGATTTATATCCGAATCAATTTAAAGAATGGGAATTTAGAATGACGCCGTTAAATTTTTGGACGAAAGAAAAGGCCTTACAATTATTAAAATGGATAATTGAAGAAGAAGAGAAATTATCACCCCAAAAACTCTTGCAAATTTATGGGCAAAAATGGTTAAATGAACGGCGATTAAGTGCACCTTTAAGGGTGCTCTGGGATGGAAGCCCGTATGCGATGATTAATGATTTATATCCAAATCGATTTAAAGAATGGGAATTTACTAAGGCTCCTAATAAATTTTGGACGAAAGAAAAAGCGTTACAAGCACTGAAATGGACAATTGAAGAAAAAGAAAAATTAAATCCGGATCAGTTGAAGAATATATACGAAAATAAATGGTTAATTCAATCAGGATTGAGAGGAGCCTGTCAATTATATTGGAATGATAGCCCATATGCAATGATTAATGATTTATATCCGAACCAATTTAAAGAATGGGAATTTAAGGTAACACCGAGTGGTTTTTGGACGAGAGAGAAAGCGCTAGATGCATTACGGTGGACAATTGAAGAAAAAGAAAAGCTGACAGATAATCAATTATTACAACAATACACAATGAAGTGGCTAAAAAGGCATAGACTATGGACACCAGTAGCAAGATACTGGAATGGAAGCCCCTACGCAATGATTAATGATTTATATCCAAATACGTATATAAAAGGTTCATTCAAAGGATATATAAATAAATCGTAAATGAATAGCAAAGTCTATGATCGTCAATTTAAAATAGCTGCAGTTCAGCTGGTACTGGAAGAATATATGTTTGTAAAAGAGGTTGTCAGAGAATTATCGATTCATTCTAATACTTTATATCGATGGATAAGTGAATATGAAGAATATGGGGAAAGTGCGTTTCCAGGTCGTGGAAGCGCACTTTATCATTCTCAGTATGAAATGAAAAAGCTCAAGCGTGAGAATGAAGAACTGAGAAAAGAACTTGATTTACAAAAAAAGTTCCAGGTCTTCTTGAAGAAAAAGAATGTGTAAATGAAAGATTCTCTCGTGATAGACGCTTTTTTACAAGGATATAAGAAAAAACCTCCGAAAAAAAGATTAATTATTCATACAGGCCAAGGGTCTCAGTATACAAGCAGTAACTTTCAAGCCATGCTCAAAAAGTATGGTGCTGTTTCAAGTGTCAGTAGAAAAGGCAACCCTTATGAGAATGCATTGATGAAATCCTTTTACAAAACCATAAAAAGAGAGCTTATTCAAGGTGCTAAATTTAAAACACCTAAACAAGCTCGAAAAGAAATATTTAAATATATAGAGTTGTATTACAATACCAAAAGAATGCATTTTTCTTTGGATTAGATGAAACTTATTCTATTTTTTGGCATGGCAGAAAACTCAAGAACTTGCATATTAAAAACAGAAAATTACAACTATAATAAAGGTGGTAAAAACATGAAAAAACCTAGCAAAAAGACAAAGCAAATTCTATCTTTAGCGATGATAGGTGCTATTGGTACATCGGTTGCATTTGCATCACCAGATTCAGTAAGTGCTGCTCAAATTAATCCTACTCAAGTTAATGCACAAAAACCAGGAAGCGTATCTATTTCAGACTGGAAGGTACCTATCCAACAGACATACCAAATGTATAAAAAACGTCAACCTAAGCTTTTTTTATCCAAGGAAGTAATAATTAAAAACCCGAAGATTTATAATTCCTATGTAGAAGCAGATGGTTCGCCTACTATTACGGATTCAAAGAGTTTATTTGTAGGAAAGTCCATATTAACCAACAATTCAAATAAAGAGCAGACCCTTACTACAAATCAATTCTCGAAAACTTTCGAAAGTTCTGTTACTAATTCTACTACACATGGATTTAACTTGGGAGTAAGTACTTCTGCATCCTTTGGTATCCCGCTTATTGGAGAAACTAATGTCCAAATTTCTACTGAATATAACTTTTCAAATACAGTAGAAAAAAGAAAGGCTGAAAGTTACACATATACTGCTAGTCCACAAAATATCGTTGTTCCTGCAAATTCATCTGTAGAAGTTCTTGTAAGCTTAAATACTAGTAAGATAAGTGGAAATGTAAACCTTCTTACTCACGTAGACGGTACTCTTTATTTTAACACTAACCCTAATAACCCAGGATCTATGAGAGTTATGGGACTTAAACCATTTTTAAGTAGTTTTGGTAGTATTGATAAAAATATAAAACCTCATCCACAGAACGGTGCATATGTAATAGGAAAGGGTAAATACTCAGCTGAATATGGATCAGACTTCTCCGTAACAGTAAGTCCTATTAATAAACCAAACGTAGCTTCTACCAAACTTAGTGAATCAGCTAATGAAGGCTACACATATACAGTAAAACCAGAAGTAAAAAAAGAACAATAAATGGATCAATTAGGAATTAAAAATAAAGCACAGATTAAAACTTGGATGAAGTGGCATCGTGAAGGTGAAACGTATCGGTTTAGCTGCCCTGTAGGAAAACAAAGTACGCTACAAAAGGCTAGTGAGGAATGCATAACTGAAATAGAGAAACTTCAGATAGAGAATCGAAAATTAAAAATGCAAATAGACATTTAAATGAAAAATGAGTACGCCATTAAAGAGATATGTATATTAATTGGTATACCTCGTTCTACTTATTATCGATGGGAAAATAAAGCGAAAGATATAAAAGAATCAAAATTAGCACAGGCCATTTTGACAATTTGTATGACAAATCACTTTCGATATGGACATCGAAAAGTTACTGCTTTATTGAAATGAATGCAAAAAAAAAGTTTACAATGTAGGGTTAAAAGAAAGCGAAGAACCTGGATCAATGGAGAAAGTAGGATTGTTGTAGAGAATATCTTAAATCGAAACTTTCAAGCTACCAAACCAAATGAAAAATGGGTTATAGATATTACATATTTGCCATTTGGTACAGAGAAGTTGTACTTATCAAGTATTATGGATTTATATAACAATGAAATCATCGTGTATGAAATAAGTAACAGACAAGACGTAACACTCGTCTTAAAAACAGTTGAGAAGGCGATAAAATCAAAAAAATGCTGGAATTATACTACATAGATGTCAAAAAAAATGATTATTTTACTAGTTGTGTTACTATCACTAGGAGTAGCGTTTTCTTATTTCACATATCATTATTACAAAGCTTCAAATTTTATTCATGAATACATGAATAAACAGGGTATTAAGAAAGAAGATATAGTGGTTGAAGACTTTAATAAAGATTGGAAACAAGGTGGTTATTGGTATTGTGTATCTATAAAGGGGGAAGATTCCAATATTTATTATAAATATCAATACCAAGATGGAATGGTTTATTTTTCTGCCTATCATAGCAGGGCAAATGTTATTCAGAAAAAAACATGGGGTGGTAGTGGACTTATCTCAGAAGAATTAAAACATTTAAAATATCCACCTTTAAAGTGAATGAAGAAATTATTGGTTAGTTTATTTACTATTTTATTTTTTATAGGGGGCTTTAACTTAAAAGCTTTCGCTGCAGAGGAAATCATTGATGATCAAACTCTGTATAATAAAGCTATCCAAGCTGGCTCTTTAGATCAAAATGAAGTGTCTCTTGAACAATGGTCAGAACAAAATAAGGAATTTAAAAAAATATTTAATGAAGGTAAACAAACTGGTGTTTTAAAAGGTGATATTTCTTATAGTGAATGGTTAAAAGAAAGTAATTACGGCCAATTTGAAAGAGAAGATGCTAAAACTAGAGTACCTAGAGCAATTGTTGGTGGATTTAATATTAAAGCTGGTGATATCCTTATTACTAACGGAACAAGTTCAGCTGGAATCGTCGGACATGCTGCTATTGCTAATGGAGACAATCACATTTTAGATATCCCTGGTCCTGGACAAACAACAAGACAGTTATCAACAACTAACTGGATTAATGAATATAAGAAAAAAGGCTGGGTTAAAGTTTATCGATTAAGTAATAATAGTTTAGCAAGACAAGCTGCATCTTGGGCTGATAGAAATTACTTTTCTACATCAGGAAGTGCTACGCAGAATATTTTCCCTAAATACGGAATAGATTACCATTTATATAGTAAGAATCCTACTTACTGTTCTAAAATTGTTTATCAAGCTTACTACTATGGTACTGGCTCAGCTTCAGTAATGATCCCTTCTAGTGGATTTGTAGCTCCATATGGTTTAATCGCTAAATTTGATATGAAACCTAGTTTAGTTAAAACTTATAATTAAATGCGTTGGGTTCATGAATATGAAAATTTGATTTATCAAATTTGGAAGAAGAAAAATAAATCAGCACATTTCGTATGGCATTTAGATAAAACATACATCAAAGTCAAAGGAGAGTTGTGTTATTTCTATCATATGATTTATCAAGAAGGGTACATCTTGGATATCCAACTTCGTAAAATAAGAGATCATCAAGCTGCCTATATGTTTATGCAAAGGTTAGTGAAAGCTTTTGGAGAACCCACGGTTCTCACAACAGACAAGACTGGAGCCTTACTTGGTGCGTTCAAAAAACTGAAAAATAACGGTTTTTATGTGCATACGAAACATTGCACCGTTAAGCATTTCAATAATCTTATCGAACAGGACCATAGACATATCAAGCGATGTTTTGCCAAATCCGCAGGATTTCAAAGTCTTCGCTATGTTTCACATACCTTGAAAGGAATCGAAACGATTCATGATATATATAAGAAACCGCAGTTTACAGCCAAACTGCGGTTTTTCAACGTACAAGGAATGACACAAATTATTAATCACTGCTTAAATAATTTGTGTTATTTATCAACATCTGCTTATACTTTTTTAAACTTTGCTACAGAACCATAAATGGGAAAATCATTTATTATTCGTAATCAACGTAGTCTAAATGGTCAATCTACAAATGCAGTTTTAGTAACACTGAAGTCTTGGCAAAAACTTGTTGAAACTTTCGAAGAGAAATACTACAGCTATAAAGATACATACCTTGAAGATATTGTTAATCAAATGACATATGAGGAGCGTATTGCCGATGTGGATGGCTTCGTAGCACAGGCTAAACCATCTTTTTCACGTCGTACACTATCTGCTATTTCGGAAACAATAGGAAGAAAGCATAAATTATATGGCCTTACAAACGCAGATTTGGAAGTCTTCTTATATCTACATAAAAAATGTTACACGAATGGAGTCATTCCAAATGTAACAATACATATGATGTGGGAAGATTACAAACTATATAAAGAAGAATTTGCTTACATACAGCATTCTCAATTCTATATTGCATTAAAGAAATTAAGTATACATAACATTATTACGATTGAAAATGAATTAGATGGTCGATATACAATTAAATTAACTCATTTTATGAATGAAGAAACTGAAAAGGCGAATGCATATGTTTATATTAGCCCGGTGGTATTCACTAAAGCTTTCTTTGAGTTATCAGTTGCATCTAAGAAGCTATTCATAGATATTGCTATGCAACAGCACAGTGAAACTACACTAAAACGTTCCTTAGACAAACAAGATGAAAAAGGGAATAAAACTCATTTTGGTGGGATGTACCGCTTTTTACATAAAAAATATCCACATCAAATCCGTGCAGTTATGACGGAATTAACAACTGCATTACCATGTACAGGGACTCCACTATTCAAAATTTGTAAATTACAAAAAGGGGTTAAGAATAAAAAAAGATATACTACTCTATATCTATCCTTACATACGGATTTCTTATGTGCAAAAGAAACAGGGGAAGTACAATATCGCGATCCATTCACACCAAAGCTTACTTATGCTCGTAAAGCTCGTTTTATCGAATCCGTACTACAAGAAATGAATATTGGTGAATTTACACAAGACATGAACAAGTTTATCCATGTACTTAAATATACGTGCCATCGACAAATTCGAAGCGTAATTCATAGCTTACGTGACATGATAGATCGTAATGAAGAATATCCAAGCAAATTAGTATATACACTGAAAAAATTATTAAATCAAACATCACAATATCAAATTCTTGATACCGCAGCTAAAGAGGGTATTTATCCTCTGATTACACAACATGTTCCAAAAGAACAAAAAGAACAAGCTGTATTTGATTTCGGATTGCATTTCTCTATATACTCTCTGCGAAACATCAAAAAGTTGTTCCACAAAACGTATGAATTACTAAATTACAAATTTGCTGTACCTGCTACAGAGGAATCATATCACCGCAACTATCTAAAGTATCAAGAAGAAACGTTGTTTAGAAAGTATGCTTATGAACAAGGTACAAACCTAAACGCTTATATAGCTTTAGAAATAGAAATACGTGAACTCTTAAAGGTAAGAGGACATAAAGAGCGCTCTATTCCTAGTGATGTTCGGGAATTGTTCATTGAGAAGATAGATAGATTACCAAAAGAAAAGCTTCGCGTTATTGAAGTACCAGATAACTTTAATTTAATTACATTTATGCGTGCCTTTGAACAGTTAATACGCGCTGGTATCCCAGTAACAACGGCTGAGCAAGTACTGACAGCAATGAAAACGAACTAAATGAGCGGAAATTCACATTACAATTATATAACAATAAAAGAACTTATCTTTATCCATGCCTATGTAACAGGGGAAGAAATCCCTTCTTCACAAGCATTACAAATACTCAAACAGTTTGCTCCTGAAGAAATACCAAGTACAATCAGACAAACGTGTCGGTATCGTATACGGAAAAATGGAGAAGAATTGTTCGGATACTATAGACAGAAGCATCCGAAATTATTTGATAAGCAAAAATTATACACGTATAAAGAATTGAAACATCGAGCAGTATATGATTATTCCTCTTATTTGACGATTCATCTCTAAATGCGTGATGTTCCACATGAAGAATTACAAGGAGCATCAGAAGATGTTTTAACACTTGCTAAGGTCTATGATGTTGACTTAAACGAGGCTACTCGTGGTGCAGGACAGTTAATGTCTCAATTTGGTTTATCTACACAACAAACATTTGATTTATTGGCAGCGGGTGCTCAAGAAGGTCTAAATTATTCTGATGAGTTATTTGATAATCTTTCAGAATATGCACCTTTATTTAAACAAGGTGGTTTTAGTGCGCAAGAAATGTTTACCATTCTTGCGAATGGAACTAAAAATGGTTCATACAATCTTGATTACATTAATGACCTTGTAAAAGAGTTTGGTATTCGTGTACAGGATGGTTCTAAAGGTGTTTCTGAAGGATTTGGTGATTTATCAGAAGAGACACAAAAAGTATGGGAGTCTTTTAATCAAGGTAAAGGCACAGCAGCCGATGTATTTAATGCTGTGTTAGGCGATCTTCAAAAGATGGATGATAAAGTAAAAGCAAACCAGATTGGTGTTGCTTTATTTGGCGTGAAATGGGAAGACATGGGCGCTGAAGCAGTATTGAGCTTAAATAACGTTCATGGTGGTCTGGGTGATGTAAATGGTCGTATGGATGAAATGAAAAAGCTTCAGGAAGAATCCCTTGGTCAACAGTTTCAAAAAGCGTTAAGAGAAACACAAGCTGCCTTAGAACTTTGGCGCTCTTTTTGTTTGGCTTTTATTCTCTACACGTAAGTGATTGAAAAGAACCAAGAAGTCATTGAAGAACAAGCGAAAGCGTTTGGCTCTCTATCGAAAGAAGTATCAGAAATTAAACAAATCCTTGGGACGAAAGGTGTGAACGAATGTGAAAAAATCAATTAAGTGAAAAAATCAATTAAACTCGTTTTCTCTGTATGTATGACGATATTGCTTTTGTTCAGCTTTGTGATAGGGGCTTTTGCGGATAGAACATTAATTATCGATGGTTTACCTAAAAATCCATATCGTGGTGGTGTAGGAGCGTATGAAGGTGTTGTGGCGCACAGTACAGCAACTCCAGAAGCACCGGCTATTAATATTCAAAAATATGAATCTCGTACGTGGCGTAATGCATTTGTACATTACGCAGTAGATTGGAACGAAACAATCCAGATTGCGGATACAAAATACATCGGGGACTTTTGCGGATAGTTGCGGATACAAAATACATCGGGGACTTTTGCGGATAGAACACTTATTATTGATGGTTTACCTAAAACGCCATACCGCTATGGGGTCGGAGCTTATGAGGGTGTGGTGGCTCATTCTACAGCAACTCCAGAAGCTCCGGCTATTAATATTCAAAAGTATGAGTCTCGTACTTGGAGAAACGCGTTTGTTCACTATGCAGTCGATTGGGATGAAACAATCCAAATTGCGGATACAAAGTATATTGCTTATGGGGCTGGGCCAGGAGCAAATAAGCGATTCGTCCATGTGGAACTTTGCGAAACAGCGGACTATACAAAATTCAAGCGTTCTTATGAAAAGTATGTAAAACTTTTAGCGGAAATTTTAAAAGATAACAAGATATCTGTAGAAAAAGGATTGTGGACGCATAGCGATGTAACGCATCACCTCAGCGGTACAGATCATGAAGATCCAATTGACTACTTAAAGTTTCATGGCATTTCAGAAGCTCAATTTAGAGCAGATGTACAACGAGCATACAATAATTCTAGCGTAGATGTTTCTGTTCCTGAGAAGCCATCTAAATCAGCAGAAGTACCGACAGCTGTAACGGATGGTGTGGCTTATATCGAAGGACGCAACATTAACTTACGTAAAGGACCAGGCACAAGCTATTCTAAAATTCGACAGCTAAACAAACCAGAAGCTTATGTAGTATGGGCTGAAAAGGATGGGTGGTTAAATCTCGGCGATGAGCAATGGATTAAAAATGATCCATCTTATGTGAAATTCGATAAGAAAAGCACAGTGGATTCATCTATTGTAGGCAAGCGCGTTGTTTCAAAAGTGGGCAACCTACGATTCTACAACAAACCTTCGTGGAGGAATGAGGATGTTGCTGGTACGTTAGATGCAGGAGAAGAGTTTGTGATTGATGCGAAGGTAAGTATAAATGGTTCACCGCAATATCAGGTACACAATTCTAGAGGGAAAATATTTTATATAACAGCAAGTTCAATCTATGTAGAGGTGAAGTGAATGTTTCTGCCATCCATCACACAAATTGAAAACGAATTGAATGATGTACTCGTATGGAGTACCTCTGCGCCAATTAGTAATAGTTTAAAACTCGAGCTGCAAAATGCAATCAATGCGATTAAGAATCAGTTAGACACAACTCCATTTTCCTGTTGCAACACTATCAAAGCATTAGAAGCATTCCAATTCGCATTAGTACAAATGATAGATCAACCTCTTGTTGGCATTCCCGTCAAAGTTCACTTGCAAAATTTAACACAACAGTTACAAGCTCGTTTTTCTGATTATAAAGCTTGTCTCGCTTGTGGACCAGGACCGACTAGGCCGACAAAAGCAACTGCCTATGTTACAAATTTTAGGAATGACACAGTCTCCATCGTTGATTTGACTACCAATACTATTATTCCACCTACAATGACAGGATTCCCCCCTACTGGAATCGCAATTAAATAAGTGATTGATAAAGACAAAGTGCAAAAAATAAGTGAAGCAATTCAAGCTCATGCAATAGACCCTAGTTTAATTGGGCCTACTTTTTCACCTATTCCGCCAGTGACATTTCCAACGGGAAGTACGGGAGCAACAGGGGCGACGGGTGTTACGGGAGATGTCGGAGCAACGGGGCCTACCGGTGCTGGAGGTTCAGGTGGGAGTAGTAATACCGCAGGCGTGAAAATCCAATTGGAATATGATTTACTTAGTGGTCAATTTCTTAACGTGCAGCTTGGACCAGGAAAGAATAATGATAAAACATACGGTACCATTTGCCTTGAAACCGTAGAAGCAGGCGATTTGTGTTTACGTGATCTTGGTTACTTCGATTTAGGGGACTTACAAACCATTCATGATAAAGAGGCTTACTATATCTCGCGGTTGAAGTTGAATACACGCATTTATATCAAGAACCCTGAACCAGAATACTTCAGCAATGGTACGTTAAAAAAGCAAACAGAATACATCCAGCTTGATATGACACAAATGTTGTCTGGTCTAATCCCTGGTGAAACGGTGGAAATCCCCGAGGCATTCATTGGCCAAAATCAGAAGCTTCCAGCACGTGTCATTATCCATCGTTTAACCGTTGATCAAACGCAAACACGTCTGAAAAATCAAGCGATACGTGAAAAGAAGAAAGGCATTGTCATGAAGGATAAAAGTAAACGTTTAATGGGCATGAATGTATATATCACGAACACGTCGCTAGAAGAAGTACCAACGAACTACGTGCATGCATTGTATTCACTTCGTTGGCAGATTGAAATTTTGTTTAAAACGTGGAAGTCACTCTTTCAAATTGATGAATGTAAAAATATTAAAAGAGAACGCCTAGAGTGCCATTTATATGGACAACTCATTGGTATTCTCCTCTGTTCTTCTACGATGTTTCAAATGCGACAGTTTCTGCTTGAAAAGAAAAAGCAGGAGCTGAGTGAATACAAAGCAATTTATATGATTAAAGATTACTTTCCATTACTGTTTCAAGCGATAGCCGTTGGCACAGAAGAACTTTTAAAAATTCTGCATCGCCTTTATCGAATGATTTATGTATCCGAGATTTAGATGGAGACGGTAATGAACTCCCTTCAACCAGGACAAACATGTGAAATAGCTGATGCTTATGTAGGAATGATTGATAAAGTGCCAGCTCGTGTAATTGTTCATAGATTAACAAAACAACAGCAACAAAAACGATTACAAGATCAAGCTGTAAGAGAAAAAAAGAAAGGAATGAAGTATTCTCCTCGTAGTAAACGACTCAGTGGTATCAATGTATATATGACAAACACCCCTACAGATATTGTCCCGATGGGACAGGTACATGACTGGTATTCTTTGCGTTGGCAAATCGAAATTTTATTTAAAACGTGGAAGTCATTCTTTCAAATTCATCATTGTAAAAAGATAAAACCAGAACGATTGGAGTGCCATTTAAATGGTCAATTGATTGCCATTCTACTCTGTTCTTCTATCATGTTTCAAATGCGCCAATTGCTCCTCATAAAGAAAAAACGAGAGCTTAGTGAATATAAAGCCATATATATAATTAAAGACTATTTTCTTCTTCTATTCCAAACTATACAAAAAAACACCCAAGAGCTATCAAAGGTGTTACTTCGACTGTTCAATCTCCTACAGCAAAACGGGCGGAAATCCCATAGGTATGAGAAGAAAACAGTCTTTGATATATTAGGTGTCGTTTATAACTGTACCATGTCTGATAACCAAGCAGCTTAAATGTTAATGAGAAAGGGTGACGTGCTTTTTATGAATATGCATCAAAAACAAGAGCTGTCTTTATTTGCCGAAGAGTTATATCGATATATGTCTCCCGCTACACTTAATCAATTAGCTATAGAAGCAGGTGGAATGAAACGAAAACGTAAGTGCCATGGGCACCATTTTTTATCTTTGTGTGTATGGTTAAATCAACAAATCGCTACAACCTCTCTTACTCAACTTTGTAGTCAATTAGAAACTTCAACAGGAATTTTATTAAGTCCTGAGGGACTGAATCGACGATTTAACTCGGCTTCTGTAGCCTTCTTTCGAAATGTATTTACTACACTTCTACAAGCTAAAATTGGAGGGTCATCTGCAATTTCTCATTCTCTTTCTGCTTACTTTGAGCGGATTCGCATCCTTGATTCTACAACCTTTCAAGTTCCAGATCGATTCGCAGCTACTTATCCTGGTGCCGGAGGCTGTAGTCATACAGCTGGTGTAAAAATCCAATTAGAGTATGACTTGTTGAGTGGAGAGTTTTCTGATGTGAAAATTGAACCAGGAAAACGAAGTGATCAGGCATATGGGGCGACTCGAATGGACATGACACAAAAAAAAGAATGAGTGGTATTTAAAACAAAGCCTGCTCAATTGAGACCGGTATATATACAAATTCATTTGGAAGACATCATGAACCAATTACAACCTGGCCAAGACTATGAAGTACATGATGTATATGTAGGGAGCAAAGACAAACTACCCACTCGCATTGTGGTTTATAGATGTACAGAGGCGCAAAAACAGAAACGTCTACATGATCGAGCTATTCGTGAAAAGAAAAAAGGGATTACATATACAGAGCTTACGAAACTTTTACAAGGAATTACGGTATATATGACAAACATTCCTACGGAATGGGTACCGAAAGAGAAAATCTATGATTTATATTCACTGCGTTGGCAAATTGAGCTGTTATTTAAAATATGGAAATCTTGGTTTCAAAACTACAAAGTATTTCTTGGCACCTTTTACATAAAATAAATGGGGGTTGTTAACGCAACAGATGCAGATATTGCACTTTTAGCAAGATTACTGAGAGCAGAAGCTGAAGGAGAAGGAACTCAAGGTATGTTGCTAGTCGGAAATGTAGGAATTAACCGAATAAGAGCCAATTGCTCCGATTTTAAAAATCTTCGTACCATTAGACAAATGATTTTCCAAGAACACTCATTTGAAGCTGTTACTCATGGTTATTTCTATCAAAGAGCAAGAGAAAGTGAAAAACGCTTAGCTCGTCGAGTAATCAATGGAGAAAGGTACTGGCCTGGAAAATTTAGTTTATGGTATTTTAGGCCACCAGCTGATTGTCCTCAACAATGGTATAATCAGCCTCTTGTCGGCCGTTATAAAAAACACTGTTTTTTTCAACCAACAGCCGCAACTTGTGAGCAGGTTTATAACACATTTTAAATGGGTCTTAAAGATGGAACGACAGGTGAAGAAGAATTGCTAAGTAAACTCATGAATAGTGGTATTTATAAGGATTATGTAGTTTCAATAGTTGGGGCTACTTATTTACATTTACTTTTGAGAAATATGATTCAAGTTAGTATTTTATCTTTTTCCGACAAGTGTCTCCTCAAAATAAATAGAGAGACACTTGTCTCTCTTCAAAAAGTACTTTTGGGAATTTTAAATTGTCCCTCTTAGATGGAAGACGTAAATGTGAAAATTGACAGTCTAAAATCAGATCAAAAAGAGATCATGCGTGATATTCGTAATTTAGAAACTCGAATAATAATTAACGAGAAAGACATTTCTACAATTAATAAGCAATTAGAAAAAATCAGCACGAATACCTCTTGGATTTTACGGATTATTATCAGTACGATAATTATGGCCGTTCTAGGTTTGATACTAAGAGGGACAATTTAAATGAGGAGAAAAAATATGGATGAAAATCAGCAACTCAATATGAATACAACAGAAGTAAGAGAGTTTTTGGAGATTAGTAATTTTATTGTAAACAAACTGGTAAAGAAGGGAGAATTAGTTCCAATTAACAAGGAGACATGGCGATTAGATGGGAGTTTCCTTTTCAGAAGAGGTGATGTAGAAGCAATAAAAAAAGCAAGAGAACCTGAAGGTCTTACTCTGTACCAGGCTAGTAAAAAATATGATGTAAGTACATATCAATTAGAAAGATGGCTAGAAGATGGGGAATTAACAGCCACTATACAAGAATACCGTAACCGTGAAACTATGTTCATACGAGAAGAAGAGTTACTCAAGCTTGTACATCGATTAGATCAGGCAAATGCACTTTATACATACTCTCAAAAGTATAATACTGTTTTATTTCATAGATACATGCAGGGGAATACGATGGCAAGAGTCATTTCTATTCCAAAGCGTGGAGATATTATGTTAATTGATGAATTCGGAAATGGACTTACCTTAAAAGAAGCAAAAGAATTAGGGTATGAACCAGCTTATGAGTTGACTGATAAACCTCGGAGCCATCATCAAAGATTTATTAAGTTCCGTTTACCTAAGTCTGATCAATTACGTAGTAGTTCTTTCCAAAAAGTTGACTTAATACTCCAATATGTCTCACCAAGAAATATAAAGATTTCAGAAGAAGAGGGTTTTTGGTATTTAGATGTAAGACAATCACTTATTGAATTGCCTATGGGGATGCAAATGGATTGGGTTGAGAGCCTCTCACCATATTTAATTGAAGGAAAATTAGTGAAACGTGTTAATAATAGCGTCTATTTAGATAGCAGCAGTGTGACAAAACCAGTTACGATTTCCAGTAAAGAATATCAGGTACTTAATAAAATAGTCGAAGAAACAAACAGTACTATTGACGAATTTATTGCGTCCGCAATTCGCGAAAAAATCTATTACTATCAAAATACAAAATAATTGTTGAAATTTGAATTGAATTCGATTCATAACGAAACTTCTTTAGAAAACAATAAACAAAATTTTGTAAACATAATTTCAGTATGGAATCGTGACTATATAGATAAAGCTGAATTTAAAAAGGACAATAACGAAAGAGAAGATTTTTATACATACGAGGGATTTTCTGATGAAGAGATTTTGTACTACTATTTAAATCGACAAATCCACTTTGACCAAGAAAAACGGATTAAAGATGAATCTAGGACTTTATATGCGCGTGATCTAAGCCAGTTTTACTTCTTTATTAAGCAAAGTACAAAGTTTCTGCAGCAAGATGTAAAAGATTTTAAAAATGGCCAATTTTGGAGGAATCTTAGAAAACGCCATATCCGTAACTATCAAAGATGGCTCTCCCAAGAGGCAATCTCCTATCAATCGAAAGAAAAATACAAGACATCTACAGTTAGTCGGAAACTAGGAGTGGTTCGCTCTTACTTAAGATGGTTATATGAAATTCAATATATCCATGAACCTCTTCATGTGGAGATTCTTAGTACAACGGTAAACGAGCAACATAAACCAAAACGCGAGTTATCCTATGAAGAAGTGAAGCAGCTGCTAAACTTCTTCAAGGATAATGAAATTAACTATGGATTATTATCGGTCCTTGCTACTACTGGGTTACGTGTGGCAGAGGTGGCCCATGCAAAGTGGGAAGATCTTGAGTATGATGCCATACGAGGACGATACTATTTAACGGTAGATACAAAGGGTGATAATGAACGAATTGTTTCTATTAATAAGGAAATCTTTAATCGTATTGTTGCGTTTCGAATCCGGAGACGATTACCTGTGGACATTGGAAATAAAAATGGAAAGACTATATTTCAAACAAAGAATCATACTGCTTATAGAGAAAATTATTTATCACAATATATTTCTAAAATCATTAAGGATACAAAGTTACCCTTTACGGAGAATATACGGATTACTCCCCACTTCTTTAGACATTTTTATGTACAGTACTTATACGACTACAAGGGACTAGCACCTCATGTAATAGCAGCTGCAGTAGGTCATAAAAATGACAGGACAACAAAAGAAAACTACTTAAAACAAAGATTAACGAAAGATAACGATGCTGGCAATCTAATTAAAGAAGATGAATTCTAAATGTTGGCATATAAAGCAAAGTGGTATGGCAAACAATTAGTTGTAGTATCTAAAACATTTGTTTCTAGTCGATTATGTTCCAATTGTAACTACAAAAACCAAGATGCTAAAAATCTAACCATTCGCGAGTGGGATTATCCTTATTGTGGCACACATCATAATAGAAATCGTAACACAGTGCTCAATCTTAGAAATGAAGCAATTCGTCTCTTAACCTGTTTTGTGCAAGCAGCAATTCCTGAAAAATGCAGAAAAAATTCCAGAGGCGCGCAGCTACTTTCTCCCACCTACTCACTTCGCGTTCCTTGATTGGAATATGGATATTTTGCACAAGAAGTAGCAAAACAACTAGATATAAACACCAATACACTTCGCAGATGGTCAATTGAACTAGAAAAAATGGAATATATATTTGAAAGAAATGAGCGTAATCAACGAATTTACTATGAGAATGATATAGATATCTTAAAGCAAATGAAAGAATACTTAAATCAAAACTGGAAACTAGAAGAAGCTGCAACAAGAAGCATGGAAAGCATGGAAAACACTGAAGAGAACGCTCAGAAAACGGATAGCGTTCATGAGGAAAATGAGGTTCAAGTAACGCTCAGAAAACGTTCAGAAACAGATATTTTGATGATTCAAGAAAAATTTTCTTACATGTTTGAGCAACAAGATAAAATTGTACAGCAGAACCAAGATATCATTAAATTATTATTACAGGAACGCTCAGAAAAAGAAGACAAGGATTTACAGATTCAGTTATTACAAGAAAAACTGGATAAAGCAATTGAACTATTGAATGAAGATCGCCAAGAACAGCAAGATAACACCAAAAAAACGTTCATTCAACGTTTTTTTGGTCGAAATTAAGTGTTGTTGCGAAACTTTTTGCTTAGTCGAGCAAAAGCGGAACTAAGTCCCCACATCCATCACTTACCCAAAACTCCTGGAGCTATCAATCAAGCAATCAAGAAAATAACTTCTTATATTGATAGTGTTGTCCTAGAATGTGAAGGTGCTACCACTAAAGATTATCTTACCAAAAAGAAATACGAGGCTTTAGAGACTGTTTTATCTTATTTAGTACAAGAAGGCTATAGTCAAGTTAGACAAGAACACATCAGCAAAAAATCTGGAATTTCAAAACCTATTATTAATTACGTTTTTAATTGGCTGCAAGATTTAGGAGTATGCCAACAAATAAAGGTAAGACGGCATGGAAAGATTGCCCCCTCTGTTTACCTCTTAACAATACATAATAACTATTTAAAAATCGTTGAATATTTCAAGATAAAATGGGCTGTAGCAATTGATGTTTGTGCTACTTTTACTAGATTTTTAAAGAACAAAATTAGTAAAAAGTCTAATGTAACAGATCTTGAATTTATGCAAAAAAACAATTTTAAACCTTCACCTTCCTTAGATTTTTTCGGCATTAAAGAGCAATCAAAACCTGCTGTAGATTATGAGGAAAAAGAAAAAAACAATAGATTACAAGACTTAAATGATTATTTGAGTGATGATCAGAAAAGAGCGTATTACTACATTTTGAGTCAAGAGCTAACATACCTATCTGAAAATGATGCGTATACAATTGCTTTAAGATTGCCCCCGGATATTGATCGTTACAAAAGATGGGATTTTGAAGAATGTGTGCAATGGTTCAAGTTTAATAAAGCTGAAAACAGTAATCCTGCACATTTCATAAAAATGTTTAATCAAAAATCTAAACAGAATCAAGATCGTAGAAAATGTAATGCACAAAATACAAGCTCACTCTTAGATACAAATAATAGTCATACATTTATTTTCTACAATTTTTTAGAAGAGCACAATTAAATGAAGAAGTTATCTAGGGAAATTGATAATTATTTATCTTCTAAAAACAAAACATATACTGATCTTGCAAAAGAAATTGGAGTTGCTAAATCTACTATTTCTAATTGGATTAACAGGGATAAAGAAATATCTGTATATACATTTGCAAAAATTGCCTATGTCGTTTTTGCAAATGATAAAGATAAACAAGAACAAAAAATAATTGATTATTTAGGTACTTTAGAGGATAGATTAAACATAAATGTTAAAGTTGCATTTGCCCTTGCTCATTTGAACGATCACGTATTATTAATTGAATATCTCGCTGGAATATGTAAAGAGAGCAAGGATTTAGAAATGAGACGATTTGCAGATATATTTAATTTATATATTGATCGTTTGAAAGGTAAAAATGTCAGAGAAGTGTACTTGAATATCCAAAAAGCTAGAAATTCTAATGCGGATGTAGAAATCTTTTGTGATATACTCAGTATGTTAATTCTTTGTGATTTAGGGGATTTTGGACTAATGCAAGGGTATAAGGAAAGAGTCGAGAAGAATATTAGAGATGATAAATTAGTAACCAATACTTTCTTAAAGAGTTTATACGGATTTTGGGTAAAAGAACTTTGGAGTTATTCAATATTAAGAAAAAATAACTCTTTACAATTTGTAATAGAAAATGGTGAATTAAGAACATATAAGGATATTGATTTCTTCCCTGTTATGGAAGCTTTGTTGAACATTAGGAGTGGAGAAAACTTTATGTTTTCTGATTATAAAAAATCTTTATATTTCTTTCGAGAAGCGTTAAATGTATTGAAAGGCGCCAAAGGTAGTTTAAAATACAATATAGCTCTAAATGATATTAACTTCATTAGAATCTTTTGGTGGAAAGATCTAAATAAAATTGATTTCGATAGATTACACCCAGCTGAATACGCTTTGTTTTTAATTAAAAAGGGAAAATATCAACAAGCAATAAATATACTTGAAGAAATTAGATCAAAAAGAAAAATGTTAACACCACTTCAAACGTGTTACTTGGGAATGGCTAAACAAGATATACATTTAATTAAACAGTCTATTGATATGTTTAAAGTAAATAATGATTTTCTGTATGTAAAATTTGCTGAAGTAATATATGATGAATATACAGAAAATATAATTTAGTTGTCAAGGGATGGTGAAAAAATGGTGAAAAAGTTATATGTATTAATAGTAGCCGCTATACTGTTATTAACCATAGTGAATAGTTCACTAGGTAAAATGGAAACACAACAGTACTCCCAAAAAGCTAAAAGTTCTGGGAATCAGTATATGGTGTATAGAATGATGGTCGATCCCGGCGGTGGTGGATAAATGCAAAATTATATAATTGGAGTGATAAATAAAATGACAATCGATGAAAATATTGTTGGGAAAAATATAAAAAAATTAAGGGCTATAAAAGGAGTAAGCCGAAAAGAAATGGCCGAAGATTTAAATACTACATATAGAACTGTATCTAGTTGGGAAACTGGAGAAAAAACACCACGCTTAAATAAATTAGAGGAAATTGCTACTTATTTAAACGTTAGTGTCTCTTCTTTATTAAAAAAAGAAATTCCGGATGAAGACCTCTTAAAAAGTATTAAAGGTGAAGATCCAGTTGAGCGTTTAGCTAGATTACTCTATGAACGATACATGAGTGTACCAGATAAACATAAACCCCGTATTGAAGAAGAATTATTAAAATATGCTAGCCAATTAAAAGCGCAAGTTGAACAAGAGGAATAGTTGACAGTTTTAAGAGAATTTCGTGAATCAAAAGGTTATACGATTAATGAGGTTTCAAAAGGTTCTAAAATTCCAGTAAGTACATTGTATGATGTTGAGTCGGGTAGAAAGGGTTTAATTTCTAATCGGGCAAAAAGTATATCGGATTTTTTGGGAGAACCAGTCGAAAAGCTTTTTTTGGCAACATATTATCGAGCAAAGTTGGAATGAATGTATGGATTTTCGGCTTTACCTCCTGTTGTTGGAAGAAACGTTTCGATTTTCTTTGGGGTTTGTTCTAGTTATGGTTTCATAGCAATCTGCTGTGATTTCTCTATTTGTGGAATGACAGGTTTTCCGATTACTTTTGGTTGGTCCGGTACCTGTGGTTGCGGTGCTTCTGCTTGCTCTGGTTTTTGTGGTTGTTCTGGTTGTGGTATCTCTGGTGTAGGCGGTGTCGATTCCTTCTATTCCTTCACTGTATGCTTAATGAATTCAGAGAATATATTTTAAATGTCAGAAATCTATGTCGATAAAATGGGGAATTTAGGGAAACTTGAGGAAGACGTTATGCGGCGCAAGAGTGCTTTGTTGCCTGAAGAATTGATGCAAGCAATTTCAATCGCTCAAACGGTAATCAAGCCGAAAGAAAGGTATGATTTCTGGATAGAATCCGCTACAAAATTATTGGCAGGAAGTATTTTGTATTTAAATCAACGACATGGAGATTTATACTATTCAGATTTAGAAAAGGTTAGGGAATTTGTACAACAAGCAAAAGAAAAAGATAACTATCTTTTAGAGTTAAGGGAGTTATTGAAGAAAGATCATCCGGCCTATCAAATCTTTAGCGTGTTAGCCTTAGCAGCAAAAGAAACAAGGCAAGGCACAATCAATACACTTTTACGAATTTTAGCTGGGCAGCAAGAAAAACATGAGAAATTAGAGAAACAGAGAGAGTATTTTTAGATGTTATGTATAGCTAAGAAGTATACAAAAGTGATTAGAGCTTTGAAAGAACCGAAAGAAGGGGAAAAGATTGCAGGTGTCATAAAAGCACGTTTTGGAGCTTACAAGTCGGTCATAGAAGGTGTGCAGGAAACAACAGATGATTTTATATTCATTTTTGATCCGAAAGGCATCTTTTTTGAAGATACACATCATGAAAAACGAAAACAAGGATATCACATCATCAAACATGATTTATTAACTGGTTATGAAACTCTTGAGATTGACTTAAAACAAAAATCAGTTGTGTATATCAATATAGAAATGGAAACAAGTACGTATCAAGAGAGAGGAGAAGCTTTATCAAATTTTCTTCAATATCTAACAGAATGCAAGAATATAAGACCGATTCACCTGGTATTTCATCAATATGATTTGTACCCAATCCCTCATATGGAGCAGTTTTTGAAAGAAAGCGCAACATACCACATTCAGCATTCAATCGTAGTTGAATCTCAATCCGCATTACAACACATATACGGAAAAGAAGCAGCGCAACGCATCATAACCTCGTATAACACAACAATCCTAGCATGAATGGGAAAAGAACAAAGGCTCACATTCTATGATATTGCCGCATCACAAGCTCATAGTGTTAAAACTTTTGATGGAAAAACATACGAACTGAAAGGCACCATCGCAATTGAAAATAGCACAAGAAGCATTGAAAAGGTGGCTCAAATTTATTATCAAGTGCGCTCGGTTAGAGATGAACATCAAAACTTAATTGCTAAAAGAAAAAATAAACATGCGGAATTAGTAGCTGTAAAACAAAAGTGTAAATAAATGAGTCATAAAGGGTGGATCATTTCCGCTGTTGTTGGACTGTTAATTGCAATTGGTATTGGTTCAACATTTGTCTTTAGTTCGGAAAAAGGGGAAGTAATGGAACTTAGTCCGTTAGAAATGAAGAAGTTTATGAGTGAGGATGGCACAGGTTTTGTTATGTTGAATTCTAATATGAGACATAGTAATGATTGGATTTTTCTTGTAAAGAATATAGCTGAAAAGGAAAAAATTCAAGTAAGAGGATTAAATGAAAATCGTGAGGATATTCCAGGTTCAAGTAACCCTCATGATTGGGGCTTATCACAACGAAGGGATTCGCTCGCTTATTATGAAAAAGGAAAACTGAAAAAAGATATTGATTTTTCTAAGTTTAAAGAGTCCGAACTTGAAAAAGAAGTTACCTATTTTGTCCAAAATTGCAAAGAACAATATCAGAAGTAATTGAAAGGTGGTGATATAGTGGCGATTACACAGAGGGAATTAAAAAAAGAAAAAGATATGGTAGCAAACCTATTAAGAGCCAATGGTCAGGATTATAACCATTGGCTTCATTTACATCATCAGAAATACATTGAAGAAAATCAAGATTTAGTAATGAAAGCTTTACAGGCTTATAAAGCAACATCAACAGAAGTAAAGGAAGATAGCAAGGCGAATGAATCAAGTCAGCTTGGTAACGTATAAATGTCAATGTTGGAAACATTATCTCAAATGTTAGTGTTAGGTGATGCAATGGACGGTTTAGTTAATACGGGGAATTCATTCATTACTTGGATGCAAAGAGGAGCAATAGTTAGTACAGCAATTGTATTTTGCTGGGGCGCTTATCTATTAATTTGGGGTGGTGAACGAGGAAGACATAAATGTATTTGGTGGTTTATTGGTGGGGCAGCTGGACTTGTTATCGTAATGGGATGCCAATACTTAGCGGAAAGCGTAAATACTAATGTGAAATTTGGTCAAATTCTATTACCGTTTCTTTGGATGAAATAGATGTTTGTCATTTTTAAGAGTAGTAATGGAACAGAAATTGAGTCGGATAAACGCTATTCGTTTCATGAAACTTATACCTTAACTAAACGATTAGAGCGTGTTTATAGAGAAGTAGGACACCAAGAACATATTGATTTTGATTTATTAGATGGTAATTCTAATGAAATTTATAACGGTACGTTATCACTTGGTTCGAGATATGCAGATCATATTTTTGATCACATTTCTAAAAAAATGAATGTGATGCAATTAGATTCGGAACAAGAGGAACAAAAAAAGGAGCTGTTAGAAACGCTAAAAAGGGAAATCAATGATTCTCCTTTTCATGAAGAATATGAATATCAAGAAGAATTACCAGTAAAGAAGGAAGAACCCTCTTCTAGTCAATCGAATGAAATAGAGCCACATGTAAAGCCTGGAAAGGAAAATAGAAAAGGATTTAAGATTATTGCGAGTGTTATAGGGGGCATGGTGTTAATTGGAGCTGGTGCCATATTTGCCTTTAAGTTATTCTCTTCCGATCCAGTTCCGAGTGCAAATGCTGGTTCTGAACAATATGTAATAAAAGGATTACAACAGGCAACTATTCAACAGTATGGAGAAGCCGTTAAATACTTCGATAAGGTCAATTACACAGAATTAGATAAAGATAGCCAGAAGGCAGTTCTATTTACTTATTTATTAAATGGAAAGGCGAATAAGGCATTACAATATGAGCCGAAATTTGCAGAAAGTGTGGTTGCTTATTTTATTGGGATAGACAACATGAATAAAATCAATGAAATTGATGTCAAAAATGATGTAATCGACTTTGAAAAAGCAGCACTTAATAAGAAATATGAGGAAGTAATTAAACTTAAAGGGAAAGTCAATATGGACGGTAGACGTGAAAAACTCATTGTTGAAGCTTTTGTAAATCTAAAAAAATATGAAGATTGTTATTCTTTTGCCAAAACGCAAGGAAATAAAAACGTAATGAAAGAGGTCAAAGAATTAGAGAAACGAGATATTCAACAATCTACGATAAGTGAAGAAGAAAAGAAAGCTAAGCTAGAAAAAATTGATAAAGATCTATAGATGCCTTTAAATTATGAGAATTTGTACAAAAAAATGGGAATTGTTTTTCTTGGTGGTTCGTTGATATTGAGTACGACAGGGTGCAGTTGGTTTGGAAGTAAGGAATCATCAAAAAGTAAAACAGCTATTACAAAAAAGGTAGATAAGAATAAGCCGGAGGAAAAGAAAGAAAATCTGAACAAACAAGATTTCGAAGCAATTACAGAGAATGCAATTCAAACTAAGGATAATGAAGTTGCTTATGTTCTCGAAGAGCTTGATAAATCGAAAATTAATTTTAAAGAAAAATCTATTGTAAGTAATCTTCAAAATGGAGATGAAACGACTTCCCGTGTTCTAGCACTCTTTGATAAAGAAACGACAGATAAATCAATTCAAGATACAGCTAAGGATAATGTGATTGCAGCTATTACCGATAATAAGCCACAAGTCACCGTGAATGGAGATCATTTTGCATTCGGCGATAGTAATATTGATTCTTCAGTAGCGAGTATAGGCGATATTCTTCCACCAGAGAAGAAACCAGATGCAATTGTAACCCCACCAATTATAACGGAAGGTGAGAATGGTAATACGGAAAATACAGGGACAGAAAAACCAAAGCCACCTATAGAGCCGGAAAAACCAACAAATCCAGAGAAACCGACAGAACCGGAAAAACCAACAAATCCAGAGAAACCGACAGAACCGGAAAAACCAACAGATCCAGAGAAACCAACAGAGCCGGAAAAACCAACAAATCCAGAGAAGCCGACAGAACCGGAAAAACCAACAGATCCAGAAAAACCAACAGATCCAGAAAAACCAACAGATCCAGAGAAGCCAACAGATCCAGAAAAACCAACAGATCCAGAAAAACCAACAGATCCAGAGAAGCCAGCAGATCCAGAAAAACCAACAGATCCAGAGAAACCAACAGATCCAAAAAAACCAACAGATCCAGAGAAACCAACAGATCCAGAGAAACCAACAGATCCAGAGAAGCCAACAGATCCAGAGAAGCCAACAAATCCAGAGAAGCCGACAGAACCGGAAAAACCAACAAATCAAGAAAAGCCAGTTCTGAAACAAAATGAAAAGATGGTAGCGAGTAAATAAATGTATAGTGAAAAGATATCAATCAAATATAAATTAGCTGAAAAAGAAGTACTCATTCCATTGAGTGCTTTTTTGTTTGTTGGAATGTTTTTGATCGCTAATTTTTTACTCAACTTATCTTTAGAGCTGATAGAAACAACATTTAGTGATTTATTACATCCTAAACCATTTCATATGGAGGTAGGATTTCTTTTTCAGATGCCAATTGCAGAACATCCAATTTACTACATGCTTGTTTTCCTTGTAGTGATTGGAACTATAGCGAGAACAGTGTACAAAATGAAATCTTCCTTTAAAAACTTAAATAATCATCAGAAAGGATCTAGTCGTTTTACAACAGTTGAAGAGCTGAAAAAGCAGTATCGAGCTGTACCGGATCGAGAGGAATCGTTTAAAGGTGGCGGTGGTGTTGTTATTTCACGATTAGGTGAAAAGGTAATTATTGATGATAGTCCGGTAAACAATTTAATCATTGGTACAACACGCTCTGGTAAAGGGGAAGCCTTTGTATTTCCTACAATTGATGTCTATTCTAGAGCGGAACATAAACCATCTTTAATTTTTAACGATCCAAAGGGGAATTGTTCAGCGCATCGAAAGAAACGCTGGAAGAACGAGGGTATCATATTGAAGTTTTGATTGTTAAAGCCACTGGATTCCATGAGTTATAACTTATTGCAGCTTGTCAAAGATGCTTATAAAGATGGGGATTATTCAACGGCACAGGCATTATGTAAAACACTCTCACACACTTTGTTTTATAAACCAGGTGTTAAAGATCCTTTTTGGCAAGATTGCGCTATGAGCCTATGCAACGCTATGGTTTTAGCTATAACAGATAAATGTATTGCAGAAGGAACAGAAGAAAAAATAACGATGTATGCAGTAGCTAACATGTTATCAGAACTTGGTTCGAAAGAAATAATAATAGATCCAGAGGAACCACCTAAAAATGCATTAGATTTATACTTTGAAGGCTTACCAGCGGATAGCGTTGCGAAAATGCAATATGCAACTTCTAATTTCTCAAAAGGGCAAGCAAGAGGTGGGATTTTCACTCAAACAATGAACGGACTTTCTATTTTTACATTTGATGAAATCGCTAAAATGACAGCGAAAAATAGTGTGGATTTGAAACGTGTCGGTTTTGGAAAAACGATAAAAGGAAAAGTGACACCTAGAAAACGAGTAGAAATTGTATTTTCAGATGGCTCAAAGGAGGCTATCAAAGCAGATATTACAGGACGTTTTGCATTAGATTTTAAACAAGCAATACAAGTTGGAGATACCATTCAATGTAATGAAAAGGAAAATCCTCAAACGAAAACATCAATTACTGTTACAAAAATAGATAAAAAAACGGGTCATACAGAATTTAAAGTAGTAGAAGAAAATGAAGATATGGAAATAACAAAAGTGGATTATTTCGATAAACCAGTCGCTATTTTTATGATTACACCAGACTTTGATTCTTCAAATCATGTGATTGCTTCTATTTTTGTAAGGCAGCTTTATTTTATATTGGCTAAGGGTGCATCCCTCGCTCGTGGAGGGAAATGTCACCGTGAGGTGGTTTTTTGCCTAGATGAGTTTGGAAATATGCCGAGTATTGAAGAAATGGCGAATATTATCACGGTTTGTCTCGGTAGAAATGTTCGCTTTAATCTTGTGATCCAAGCATATGCACAATTAAAAAATAAGTATGGTGAGGATGCAGATACGATTGATGGAAACTGTGGGAATACCATTTACATTCTAACTAACGATCAAGAAACCGCCGAAAAAGTGTCCAAAAAACTAGGGAATCAGACGATTAACCTACCTTCTCGAAGCGGAAAAGGTCTTTCTACTGATAAAAATAAAACGGAAGGTCTAGATCAACGCCCACTGTTAACAGCAAATGAACTTATGAATTTTAAAGAAGGAGAAAGTGCCGTTATTCGTGTTATAAAACGTCAGGATAATAACAGAAAACGGATCAGACCTCGTCCAATTTATAATACAGGAGAAACAGCCTTAAAATACAGATGGGAGTACTTAGGCGTAGAATTCGATACAGATAAATCTATTTTAGATATAGATATTGATTCCCTACATGATGACGTAAATCCAAATTCACTCATTGTAGATTTTTTGGGAGAAAGAAAGGAAAAACCATCAGATCCGGAACAGGAAGATTTACCACCAGTAGAGACAACGCAGCCAATAGAAGAACCAACCATGATGGGAATTGATGAAGAGATTCCCGAAGAGGCGTTTCAGCAGGAAGATAGCCCGTTTGATTCTCTCTCCATTGAAAATTGGAAGAGAAAAACGGTTAATGAATTTTTTGAATCTGATTTAGCGGTTTTGAAACTGGTTGATAAGTTCTTTTTAGCACAGTTAGGGAAAGCAATAGATGAGGTTGAAAATCAAGAAATGGGCGATTTTTACAGTGAATTTCAAATGTTAGCTCACAATGACCACATCGACAAAAGTGTTTATCAAGCAGTCGAAAACAAGATTAATCGAATCTTGCGTGACTTAGAAGAAAAAGAACAAGTAACAAGTTAGTTGAGTGCTTTTTTGAATCCAAATATAAAGGAGGAAGAGGGAATGTGTGTACCGACAATAACGGATAAAATGCAATTGATTTTAGATAGTTACTCGCCATTGGTAACAGAAGAAAATGAGGTCATTCTTGGTCTAGAAGATGCGGTTCTTTTCCTTTCAGTAGATCGGGAACAAAAAGGGAAATTGATTATTCGTATCGACAGACTAAATGAGAGAGTGAATTGGACAGCAAAAGAGGTATTAGGGCAATAGGTGAAAGATGAAGAGATTTTAAAGGTTTTAGAATCGTTCTCAGATTATCTTCAAGTAGGAGACATCGTGAATTATGTATTGCGTTGGCTAGGATGGTTCCTAATTGTAGGTTTATCTTTAGTTGTAGATGCTTTAGAAGGTGTGACAGATGCCATACTGGGGATTAAAGGATTCTTTAATTCACCTGAAATACAAAATTTTGTTGATATGTTATATCCATTGTTTGTCGTTCTTTTAGCCATTTCGTTTTTATATATTGGCTACATGTTTATTATGAACAAACAAATGAATCGTTCTCAAATTATCATCAATATTTTCGTAACATTGAGTGTGCTTTGTTTATTAAGTACTGGTATGACAAAGGTCGATAAGTTCACCGATGATGCCATAGCTGTTGTGAAATCTGAACAAAAGGGTTCTTTAAGTGATGAAATTATTAAAAAGAACATAACAGATATAGCAGTAATAGATCAAAATGGATGGAAAAAGAAAGAGGATATGAATCCGAAAAACAATATTCCTGAAAAAAATATTAGACAGATAGATATTACTGAAAAAATAGATAAAGATTTTGCGTTCACAAAGGATAAAAATTTATCAGATGATGGTCAGAAAATTTTGCAGAATAAAAGAGTAATGGATGCGTTAGGAGTCGCATCTTTAGCCGAATTAAAAGATGGATGGTTTGATTTCTTTCCAGAAAAGTATTATCGCTGGCATTGGAATTTCTGGAATATATTCTTTACTTTACTGATAACAGGATTAACTTTGTTATTAGTAAGTATTAAATTAGCTAGATTATTTTATGAATTGGCATTTAACTACTTGTTAGCAAACATATTAGCACCAGCCGATGTTGCGAATGGTCAAAAGTTAAAAGCCGTATTATCCAATATCCTCAATATATTTATAGCAACGATTATGATATTCCTATCTTTGAAGCTATATATAATGGGAACAGCGTTTCTCCATGACAAATTAAATGGTGTACCGTATCTGATTGCATTAGCGGCATTTAGTATGGCAGTTCTAGATGGCCCGGCAGTCGTAGAAAGACTATTTGGAATAGATATTGGTTTAAAGAGTAGTTGGGGCATGTTAGTAGGTGGTTACGCACTTGGTAAAGGAATCGCTGGTCTTGCAAGTTCAAAACCAATGAAGGGTCTCGGAAATATGATTGGAAAAGGAGCGAAAGGTGCAGCGCAAGGAACTGGTGTTGCAGCGGCTAAAACCGCAAGTGCGGCAGCGATGGCAACAGGTGGAATGGCTGGTCTCATAAGTGGCTTAAAAAATGGAAATGAATCTGAAAATAAAGATTCATTACAAGATCAAATGAAAAAAGCTGGTGAGAAGAAAGCAAATGGAAATGATGTAGCAAATAAGGAAAAAGATAAAAAGAATGGTGGTATGCCATCTATTCAAGAAGACAAGAAAAAAGGAGGGAACGAAAACCCAGGGGTAGCGAATGGGCAAGAATCGGGAACAACAACTCTTCAAGATGAAATGAAAGAAGCTGGAAAATCAAATGGAGCAAGCGAAGGAAGTCAAACACTAGGAGGCGTAAGACAAGGAGCAAGTGAAGGAAGTCAAACACCAGGAACGGTAAGACAAGAAGTAAGTGAAGGAGGTCAAACACCAGGAACAGTAAGAGAAGGAGCAAGTGAAGGAGGTCAAACACCAGGAACAGTAAGACAAGGAGCAAGTGAAGGAAATCAAACATCAAGACCAGTGCCAAGTGGAAGTAGCCCGGCACCAGTAGAAACACCAAGATCAGTGCCAAGTGGAAGTAGAGTAAACTATTGTTTAATTATATATTATTTAACAGAATATATATAAATGAAATATCAAATTTTATGTCCAATGAATGTCGATTGGACAATATTTGAAAAGCATTTACGAAACTTAACATATCAGGTCAGAACGATAAGTAATCGAACCATTCAACAATTATGGGAGTTTGATGTTTTATCCTTTGACTACTTTAAAGAAAGAGGGACATACCCTACTGTCCAAGATTTGTATGGATGTACACAGAAGAAGATTGACGGTTATATATACCATACATTACAAAGTAAATATCCAGATATACATAAAGGAAACATGTCTACCACTCTTCAAAAAATTATAAAAACGTGGAAGAGTAGAAGAAATGAAATTAGAAAAGGTGAAATGTCAATTCCTTCTTTTCGAAATCGCATACCAATTGATCTCCATAATAATTCTGTAGACATAACAAAAGAGAAGAATGGAGATTATATTGCGGGTATATCTCTTTTTTCACGAGATTTTCATAAGGGAAATAGCGATGTCCCAAAAGGGAAGATTTTTGTAAAGTTAGCTACCCAAAAACAAAAAAGCATGAAAGTTATTTTGGATCGATTAATGAATCAAACATACAGCAAAGGCGCATGTATGATTCATAAATACAAAAATAAGTGGTATTTATCAATTATTTATAAATTCAATGCTATAAAAGAAAATAAATTTGATAAAGAATTAATCATGGGAATTGATATGGGTGGAATCAATACAGTTTACTTTGCCTTTAATGAAGGGTTTATTCGTAGCAATATTAAAAGTGATGAAATTAAAATGTTTAATGAAAGAATTCGACAGAGACGTATCAACTTATTGAAACAAAGTAAATATTGTAGTAATAGCAGAACTGGAAAAGGTAGGACGAAACGATTACAGCCCATAGACGTGTTAAGTAATAAAATAGCTAAGTTTCGAAATAGCACTAATCATAAATATGCAAACTATATAGTGAAACAGTGTCTAAAACATAATTGCGGGCGTATTCAAATGGAACTTTTAAA
This sequence comes from Bacillus toyonensis, assembly GCA_046112185.1. GTDB lineage: Bacteria > Bacillota > Bacilli > Bacillales > Bacillaceae_G > Bacillus_A > Bacillus_A toyonensis_A. The sequence goes on from CP170575.1 coordinate 105,822, forward strand.
AGGTATATCAAAAAATGATAAGGTTCTTAAAGATTGGACTTATTTTGATTTGCAGGAGAAGATCAAAAATCAGGCAGAGATTCATGGAATTGAAGTTATTAAAGTTGTCCCAGCGTATACGAGTCAACGATGTAGTCAATGCGGATATATTTGTAAAGAAAATCGTTGTACACAAGCTATGTTTGAATGTAAGCAGTGTGGATATAAAACACATGCTGATTATAATGCGGCGAAAAACATTTCTACTTATGACATCGAAAATATTATAAATAAACGATTAGAGGTACAAAGCAAATTGCATTCAAAAAAATGTATGGAAGAGTATATAGAAGAGTTAGGATACCTGGATTAAATGTCAGAAGCGGAGATAGTATATACCAGCAATGAAGTCTATAGTCGTTTGGGAGTAAGTGGAAGTACACTTAGAAAGTATTCGGATGTTCTTGAACGTGAAGGGTATGATGTAAGAAAGAATAGTCGAGGGAGAAGGGAATATACAGAGTTTGATGTTTTGCTTATTGAACAGTTAGTAGAGTTGAGTAAGCAAGATGGTATGACTTTAGAAAAAGCTGCGAAAATGATTGCGAAGCAGTTTGGAATTGATAATAACAAAGAGGAATCCCAGGGGACAGACCCAGTTCCTTATCAGATGCAGTATCAATTCCAGCAACAATATAGCGCTATGATAGAAGAAATTAATAAGGTGCAGCAAGCAAACCTATTAGAAATGGAAAAGAGACTCGGTGATCGTATAGATCAAAAAAACAAATTAATCGAAGAGGATATTAAAGAAAGAAATAAATTAATAAAGGAAGATATGAAAGATCGGAAGGAACGTGAAGAAAGGATAGAAAAGAGGTTAGAGCTAAGAGACGATAATCTTATGAAGATGGTCAGAGAGATTCAAGATGCTAAACGTACTATTGTATCAGCCCAGGAAGAAATAGCGGCAGCAAAAAGGAAATCCTGGTGGAAGTTTTGGAAATGAATGGTCTTAAACAATGGTTCACTTCCAGCGGAAGGGATTGTACCGTTCAATTTTGCGAGGGGAACGGATGAAAAAGCCTTCGGGAAAGTGAATGGGAATTTAGCAAAATATGATGTGAATGCAGCGAAGGAAAGCTGGAAAAAAGCCAAACAGGAACTAGGTAAAGGGGAAGTAGTATTGGAATTGCTAACAAATGATAATGCGTCAGCAAAGAGAAATGCAGAGTATTTAAAGGGTGAACTTGAAAAGAATTCGAACGGACTAACCGTGAATATTAAACCTCAGCCACGTAAACAACAAATCGAATTGTTATTAAATAGCGATTATAACATAGGTGTTGATGTATGGGGCCCTGATATTCCTGATCCTATTACCTTCTTAGATTTATTTACGACAGATAGTACATATAACTTTGATAAGTATTCAAATAAGCAATATGATGAACTAATTCATAAGGTGAAAATCGATTTAGCTGATGATGAAAAGGCACGTTGGGAAGCAATGAAACAAGCAGAGAAAATATTATTAAAAGATGGAGCAGTAGCACCGATCTACCAACAAGGAAGGTCATATTTACAACGTTCTTTTGTCAAAGGTATTGTGATCAACGATTTTGGTGGAGAATTTAACTATAAATGGGTTAAAGTTAAAAGATAGTTGGTACTTTATTTTTTATGGAATAGGAAATCCAACTGTATTAACCCCCATAAAATAAGAAGAATAAAAGAAAAATATGAGAATACATATACAACTGTGAGAAAAATGTGTTCTTTGTTTTTTGTTATGGATAAAAAGGGGGTATGTCTGATGAATATCATTCACATAGAAACAAAAAATCACTATAAAAGTGAAAAAGAAAATGAAATGGAAACTATACCAATCATAAAGCGGATATATTATGAAAATGGAGAGATTAAATTCGAAATATTAGAGGGAGAAAATGTTCCTACGACATCCCTGGATAAATAAATGTCAGAGAAAAATGAGTTTGAATCGCATGAGATTCTGTCCGGATCGGTATTCGATCCGAATTTAATTGGTCCGACACTTCTACCAATGCCACCTTTTACATTTCCGACAGGATCGACTGGATCAATGGGACCAACCGGATTAACCGGACCAACTGGGTCAATATCTACCAATCGAATTTACGTAACAAATGTTAATAATGACAACGTTTCTGTGATTAACGGGGCGACTAATACCGTGATTAGTACTATTTCAGTGGGGAGTACTAGACAGGGAGTAGGAGTCAATCCATTTACTAATCGAATTTATATATCAAATGCCAATAATAACAACGTTTCCGTGATTAGTGGGGCGGCTAATGCTGTGATTGCGACTATTTCGGTGGGGAGTTCTCCAGTTGGAGTAGGAATCAATCCATCTACCAATCGAATTTACGTAACAAATGCTAATAATGACAACGCTTCCGTGATTGATGGGCTAACAAATAGCGTGATTAAGACTATTTCGGTGGGGGGAGCTCCAGTTGGAGTAGGAGTCAATCCATCTACTAATCTTATCTACGTAACAAATCTTATTAGTGACAACGTTTCCGTGATTGATGGGCTAACAAATAGCGTGATTACGACTATTCCGGCGGGGATTTCTTCACAAGGGGTAGGGGTTAATCCATTAATCAATCGAATATATATAACAAATACTGCGAGCGATAACGTTTCTGTGATTGATGGGCTAACAAATAGCGTGATTGCGACTATTCCGGTGGGGAATGCTCCAGTTGGAGTAGGAGTCAATCCATCTACTAATCAAATTTATATAGCAAACGGTTATAATAATAACGTTTCCGTGATTAGTGGGGCGACTAATGCTGTAATTACGACTATTTCGGTGGGGATTAATCCAGTTGGAGTAGGAGTTAATCCATCTACTAACCTTATCTACGTAACAAATCTAAATAGTAACAACGTTTCCGTGATTGATGGGCTAACAAATGGCGTGATTACGACTATTCCAGTGGGGAATGGTCCATTTGGAGTAGGAGTCAATCCTTAAATGATTGTAAAAAATGAAGTTGAAACACTTAATAGATGTTTAGAATCAGTTAAAGACATCCCTGATGAGATTATTATTATAGATACAGGCTCAACAGATCAAACGAAACAAATAGCTAGTAAATGGACGAAACAAATTTTAGATTTTAAATGGATAGATGATTTCTCAGCAGCTCGAAATTATTCTTTCCATCAAGCTTCAATGGACTACATTTTATGGTTAGACGCCGATGATATACTTTTACCAGAAGAACGTAAAAAGCTACTTGATTTAAAACAATCACTCACTCAAAAAATTGATGCGGTTTCCATGATTTATCATGCGGAAATTGATAAATTCAATAATGTTTTAACCAGCATTCGCCGCAATAGATTAGTTAAAAGAAGTAAAAACTTTCAATGGCACGGCGTTGTTCATGAAGATCTAAGTATTCATGAACAGTATAATTCTCTCGAAAGTGACATCATAGTCACCCATAAAAAAAATTATGCTGATATTGAATCAGATCGAAATCTCAAAATATATGAACAATTTTTGAAAAAAAATAAAGGTAAGATGACAGTTCACGATATATTTCATTATGCTAGAGAATTACATAAACATAAAAAATATAAACAAGCCATTGAATTTTATAACAAGTTCTTAGACTACGAAGATATCCAATTAGAACACAGGCTTTTTATTATGCATAAATTAGCTAGTTGTTATCATCTAATCGGAAATTTAAAAAAAGAAATAGAAATCACATTTCAGTCTTTAGAATACGATGTTCCTCAACCAGAATTTAGCTGTCGCCTAGGTGAATTCTTTCTTAAGAATAATCAGTTTTCTCAAGCTGCCTATTGGTATAATCAAGCTATAGAAGCACCTTCAGCTAATTCTGCTCATTTCATTGAACAACAACCCTTTAAAACCTGGTTACCGCATAAACAATTAGCATTTTGCTACTTTCAACTAAAAGACTATAAACAGACTTATCATCATAATAAAATGGTTCTTCGTTTCTTACCAACTGATGAGGAGACCCTTAATAATATTAAAGTAATTGAAGAGTTAATGATGACTGATGAACAATCGTAGATGATAACAACGGACGGTTTCGCTACAACTAGAGTAAATACACCGATTGTATCAGTAAAAAACAATGATGGTAGCATTCAAGTATACCGCTTACCTTCAGAACTGGAACATTGGGTACTTTCTTGTATGCGTGTTGCTTCAACAGGAAAAAATCCGTTCCCATGTAAAGTTGCTTTTGGAATCATCGATACTAAATTTTATGTAGAACTCAAATAAATGCAAGGGAATCAGATAAGAAAGAATATAGCAAGAAAGGTTATTCATAACAATATAAATAACTATCCCCATTTAAATATTCCTATGATTATCAACGAAAAAGTTGGAATGATTTACGAAGTTTTAAGCGTTGGCTTTATAATAATGATGCAGCAGCAATGAATGAGTAACGCCAATATGCCAAAAGGAAGAGGAATGGTAAAATTCACTCCGTTTGCAGTAATGCCTGAACAGTTTGCTGGTATTCGTGAAATCATCAAGGAGAAAAACAAAGTAACTCGGCCGATCTTAACCACTGAAGAAAAAGAACTAATCGAGAACATGTTGTTATGTTCCTTATTATCTGAAGAAGAAATACTAATTACATATTATGAAGATGGTTATTTACTCTCTAGCTATATGACTGTCGTTAGCATTGACCAGCAAAATAGTGCAGTCATATGTACCGATGCTTTTTATAATAAAATGAAACTACAATTTTCTAATATAATAGACGTAAAATAGATGGGACTTGATCCCATGCACACAAAGTTGGCTGTAGTCGGCGATGTAAATAGAAATGGTTCAATCGTTCTTGCTGCAACACCACCCTTAAAAGCCCTGGGCGTAAAGAAGATGGCAAGGCTCTACGAGATTCCTCGAAGAAAAGATATTCTTGTTGTGAATCCGATTATGGGAACATATATAAAATGCTCCAACTACATAACAAAACTAGCTTTACAATACGTTCCTATTGAGGATTTTCACCAATATTCCATCGATGAATTTTTTATGGATATTACCGATAGCATTCATTTATTCGCTAACGATCCATATGAATTTGCTATGAAATTTAAACGTGAAATATATCAACATACACGCATTGAATGTACCATCGGAATTGCTCCGAACCCTTTAATGAGTAAAATCGCTTTAGATATTGAAGCAAAGAAGAACAAAGACGGGATTGCTTTTTGGAAGTACGAGGATGTTCCAACAAAATTATGGAGCATACGACCACTTAATAAATTTTGGGGAATTTCGTACAAAACAGAAGAAAAGTTGAATCGCAAGGGAATACATTCCATCGAGGATTTAGCTAATTATCCTCTAAAATATTTAAAACAGAGTTTCGGCAAAATCGGAGAGGAATTACATTTACATAGTAATGGCATCGACTTCAGCCGTATTTCAGAGAAATACGTCCCTGCTACAACTTCAATCGGAAAAAGCCAAATTCTAATGCGTGACTATACGATAGAAGAATTCCCGATTGTACTACTAGAACATATAGAAGAAGTTTGTTATCGCCTAAGAAGACAAAATAAACTTGCTCAAACCGTTCAATTTTCTGTTGGCTATAGCAAGAGATATACCGGTGGCATTAGAAAAACACATACTTTAAACCGCCCAACAAATCTAACGATGGATATTTATCATATCTGTACATACTTTTTACATCAACAATATACTGGCGAACCCATTCGCAGCATAAACATATCCTTAACAAACCTAATTCAAGACGGGGAAGAACAAATTTCTCTTTTTGATAATGTCACGAAACGAGAACAAGAAATAAAGTTAACAAAAGTAATGGATGAAATACGCACAAAGTTTGGGAAGAACAGTATTTTACGAGGGATTTCCTACACGCATAGCGCTACAGCTAGACACAGAAACACACTAATAGGAGGACATAAATCATGATTGAAAAGCAAAATTGCAACGCTAACTGTTACAGGCGCACTATTGTCCACAGTTTTTGTTCCTTTTTCTGATGCACAAGCATCTGAAAACACAAAACAAACTGTAGCAAATCATTCAGAAGCAATACAACCACAAGTCATTTCAAATGAATCAAAGGTCCCATACAAGGAGCCTATTCAACCACAAATTATAGAAAGTGAATCAAAATCTCCATTTAAAGATCCTGACATGTCCATGAATCAAAATGGAACATTGATGATTAAAGATGGTGGTGAAAAAGTAATTATAAGTGAAGGAACTTATAATTGGAGATGGTTAGGAAGTTACGATGGAGACAATGTAGCTTGGAATGTATTTGACAAACATATGTCAAGCGCTTTAATGGCTGGGTTAGGTGGAAGTATTGGAGGTATAATAGTTAATTACTTTGCGAAAGGTGTTGCGGGTTACATTACTGGTCAACTTATTAACAGTATACACAAGAATGCAAATGAAAATGTTTGGTTTACTGTTCATAAGTTTTATGATTACGATGCTGTTAATGTATATGTCAAATATCGTGTTTGGGTTTATTCTGACCCATCCAGATCTAGAGGCAGTATAATAAAATTCTATGAAGAAATTCACAGAACATAAATGTCAGAAGCAGAGATAGTATATACCAGCAATGAGGTCTATGGTCGTTTAGGGGTAAGTGGCAGCACCCTTAGAAAGTATTCGGATGTTCTTGAGCGTGAGGGATATGATGTAAGAAAGAATAGTCGAGGAAGAAGGGAATATACAGAGTTTGATGTTGTACTTATTGAACAGTTAGTAGAGTTGAGTAAGCAAGATGGTATGACTTTAGAAAAGGCTGCGAAAATGATTGCGAAGCAGTTTGGAATCCATAATAAGCAAGAAGAGTCCCAGGGGGCAAATCCAGTTCCTTATCAAATGCAGTATCAATTCCAACAACAATATAGCGCTATGATAGAAGAAATTAATAAGGTGCAGCAAGCAAACCTTTTAGAAATGGAAAAGAGACTTGGTGATCGTATGGATCAAAGGAATAAATTAATCGAAGATGATATTAAAGAAAGAAATAAATTAATAAGAGAAGATATGAAAGATCGGAAAGAACGTGAAGAAAGGATAGAAAAGAGGTTAGAACTAAGAGATGATAATCTTATGAAGATGGTCAGAGAGATTCAAGATGCAAAGCGTACTATTGTATTAGCCCAGGAAGAAATAGCGGCAGCAAAAAAGAAAACCTGGTGGAAATTTTGGAAGTGAATGTTAAAAAAAGTAACGCCTATTATGGCTGCTGTTTTAGGAGCTAGCTTTTTACTAACAGCGTGTAGTAGTGAAAAGAAAGAAAATACAGCAAAGGCAACTGACAAGAATAAAACAAATCAATCTATTCATTTACCGTATATAGCGGAAATCCCAACGATGGATGTTACAAAGGCAACTGATGGTGAATCTATGAACGTGATGAAAAACGTGTTTGAGGGTTTGTATACGTTGGGAGAAGGAAATAAGCCGATACCAGCAGTAGCGAAATCGTATGATGTGAGTGAAGATAAAAAAACATACACATTCCATCTGAGGGATTCAAAATGGTCAAACGGAACACCTGTAACAGCTGAAGACTTCGTATTTTCTTGGAAAAGAGCTGTGAATCCTGATACAGCGGCGGAATATGCGTTTTTATTCTTTGATATAAAGAACGCAAAGAAAATTAATAGTAAAGAGTTACCTGTAGAGCAGCTAGGGATAAAAGCAATAGATGATAAAACATTAGAAATACAATTAGAACAGCCTGTTCCTTACTTTATAGATTTGACAACGTTTGCAACGTTCTTGCCAATTAACGAGAAGTATTTCGAATCAAAAGGGAAGCAATATGGTTTAGAAGCAGATCAATTGGTTTATAACGGAGCATTCACATTAGATAATTGGAAGCATGAACAAGGTTTTCAGCTGAAAAAGAACCCAAATTATTGGGATGCTAAAACAGTGAAATTAGATAAGATTAACTTTGATATCGTGAAAGATAAATCAACAGAAATAAATCTATATGAATCAGGTCAGCTTGACCGTGTAGGACTAACAGGTGAGTTTGTAGATAAATATAGAAAGAATCCTGAATTCAAGGAACGTTCTGAAGTTACAGTGCAATTCCTACGTATGAATCAAAAGAATGAAGTGTTAAAGAATAAAAATGCTCGCTTGGCAATCAGTCAGGCAATGAATAAGAAAGCCTTTGTAGATACAGTTTTAAATAATGGTTCTCTTCCTGCAGACGGTTTTATACCAGCCGATTTCGCTAAAAGTTCGGACGGAAAAGACTTCCGAAAAGAAAATGGGGAAATAGTAAAAGATGATTTGAAGGCAGCGAAGGAAAATTGGAAGAATGCAAAGCAAGAACTAGGTAAAGAGCAGATAACGCTAGAATTACTTACAAGTGATAATGCTTTTGCCAAGAAAAATGCAGAGTATTTAAAAGGTGAATTAGAAAAGAATTTAGAGGGATTAACGGTCAATGTTAAGCCGCAGCCACGCAAGCAACAAATTCAATTGCTTCTAAATAGTGATTATGATCTAGGCGTTGATGTATGGGGTCCCGATATTCCTGATCCAATCACATTTTTAGACTTATTCACGACAGATAGTACATATAACTTTGATAAGTATTCAAACAAACAATATGATGAACTAATTCATCAAGTGAAAACTAATTTAGCTAGTGATGAAAAAGCTCGTTGGGAAGCAATGAAACAAGCTGAAAAAATCTTATTAGAAGACGGTGCGGTTGCACCTTTCTATCAGCAGGGAAGATCGTATTTACAACGTTCTTCAGTTAAAGGTATTGTGACAAATGATTTTGGTGGAGAATTCAACTATAAGTGGGCTGAAGTGAAGAAATAAATGGCGTTTTGTATGACTCTATCGATTCAAGATGAGTTTCATTTATTCGCTGAAGAACTACAGCGATATCTATCTCCAAACATCCTTCAACAGCTCGCACAGGAGACGGGTTTCGTAAAACGTAAAAGTAAGTATGGCGCACGAGATTTGGCCGCTTTATGTATTTGGATTAGTCAACACGTAGCAAGCGATTCTCTCACTCGATTATGTAGTCAGCTTTATGCAAATACAGCTATACTCATGAGTCCAGAAGGACTTAATCAACGTTTTAACCGATGTGCTGTGTTATTTCTACAGCGTATATTTTCTCTTTTAGTCAAAAGCCAACTAAACGATTCGTCTCAAATCCAAAACCAATATACTTCTTATTTTCAACGTATACGTATTTTAGATGCTACTATTTTTCAAGTCCCTAATCATTTGGCTCCTATTTATCCTGGCTCAGGAGGATGTGCACAAACAGCCGGTATTAAGATTCAACTAGAGTATGATTTACATAGTGGAAAATTCCTCGATTTTCAAATGGAACCAGGTAAAAATAATGATAAAACCTTTGGGACAGAGTGTTTAGATACCTTACGACCAGGAGATTTATGTATTCGAGATTTAGGATACTTTTCTCTAAAGGATTTAGATCAGATGGATCAACGAGGGGTATTCTATGTTTCACGGTTGAAATTAAATAATAGAGTATATGTAAGTATCTTTGTATCTTTGTATCTTTGTATCTTTGTATCTTTGTATCTTTGTATCTTTGTATCTTTTTGTTATTTCTTCACTTCAGCCCACTTATAGATGAGAAACTTCTTTTATATTAGAGTAAGTAGTAAAGATCAATCTATTGAGAGACAACTCGCAACCGCAGCAGAGATAAGTATTCCTGAAGAATACATCTTTATAGAAAGGGCAAGTGGAAAAGATTTTAAACGTCCTGAATATCAACTTATGAAACGTATGTTGAGAAACGGCGATGTTTTATATATTCAATCATTAGATCGTTTGGGAAGAAATAAACAAATGATTTTAGACGAATGGCAAGAATTAATTAAAGAAAAAAAGATTGATATCGTTGTGTTAGATATGCCACTTCTTAACACTATGAAATATAAAGATTTAAATGGAATTGAAACTCTTATTTCAGATTTAATTTTACAGTTATTAAGTTATATGGCTGAAGATGAAAGAAAAAGAATCCGCGAACGACAAAAAGAAGGAATTACAATTGCACTTCAAAAAGGAGTTAAATTTGGCCGCAAAAAAGTTGAAATAGATGATAATTTTAAAGAAACCTATCAAGAGTGGAAAAATCATAAAATTACTGCGGTAGAAGCCATGCAAAGAGTAGGAATGAAGAGTAATACATTTTATAGAAGAGTCAAAGAATACGAATATAGCTTAGAAAACAGCAAGCCCTCTTAAATGAATATTCAAAAAAGATTAACTGTTTTAACTACAGATGAAATAAATCAACTTTATAGTAGACCTCTTTTTACAACTAAAGAGCGAGTACAATATTTTTCTCTTTCTCAAATGGAAACTGAATTGTTATATACTTTACGTTCAATAAAATCTAAGATTTATTTTATTCTTCAACTTGGATACTTTAAGTCAAAGCATTTATTTTTTCAATTTAACCTATGTGAAGTGGAAGAAGATATTCAATATATTCTTAAAGTTCATTTCAATAATGCTGACTTCTCAGATTTTGGATCTATTGATAAAAAAACTAGGCTAAATCAACAACAACTTATTCTTAAGCGATTTAATTATTGTCTTTGTGATTCACAATCTCGACTAGATTTAAAAGAACAAGCTCGTAGAGCTGCAGCTATAAGTGGGAAACCGATTTTTATTTTTCGCGAACTTATAAATTATTTAACTACTAAACGAATTATTATTCCTGGTTATAGCTTTATACAAGAGGTTATAGGAAATGCTATTACATATGAACAAAACCGCCTTATAAGGATTATACAAAAACAGCTATCCGAGGCGGATAAACAGCATTTAAAAGAATTATTATATAATCCTTCTGGTTTATATAAGATTACTCGAATCAAACATGAACCTAAAGACTTTAGTATGAATGCAATTAAACGGGAAATTGAATATGGGAAAGAAATGTATGCTCTTTTTCAACTGGCCAATTCAATTTTGCCACAATTAAAAATTTCTAATGAAAGTATTAAATATTACGCTTCTTTAGTAGAATATTATTCCGTATATAAATTAAAAAGGTTTAATGAAGTTCTTATAAATCTTTATTTATTGTGCTTTATTTTTTATCGATACCAAAGAATGAATGATAATTTAATCAATAGTTTTATTTATAAAATGAGAAAATACAACGATGATATCTTATCTTTTGCAAAAGACCAAGTATATAACTATTACACAGAAAACCAGGAGGATTTCAAGAAAGTCGGAAATGTTTTACAAGTTATAATAGATGAAAATATTTCCGAACATACAGTATTTAAAGACATACAAAGACGTGTATTTTCTATCCTAGACCGTCCTAAATTAACTGAGCTAGCAAATCAAATCCTGAATACTTCGAAGATAGATGAAAAAACGTTCCGTTGGGAACGTATTGATACATTAGCTTTACAATTCAAGAGACAAATTCGTCCTATTTTTATGACGATTGATTTTGTTACAACAGATATTGAAGATTCTCTTATGGATGCAATACGCTTTTTAAAAGAAGTTTTGATGAAACGAAAAACTTTACTTAAATATGATATCGAAGATATTCCACAAACCTTTATACAAAATGGAACCAAACGTTATCTTTACACGAAAGATGATGCACATTCAAAACGTTTACTAATAGATCGATATGAATTTTTAATTTATCATTCTTTATGGCACCGCTTACAATCAGGAGATATTTTTTGTAGAGATAGCATACAGTATAGAAGTTTTGAAGATGATTTAGTCGATGAAGATACGTGGGTACATAAAGAAAGGATGATTCAAGATTTCAATTTAACTAAGCTACAACAACCCATCGAACAACATTTAAAAGAACTTGAAACTAAATTGGAAGCTCGTATCATCTCTATTAATAAAAGGATTACCTATGGAAACAACAAACATGTTCAAGTGAAAAAACATAAAAATCATCATTCTTGGACACTTCCATATACTCGAGCTTCATCTCTTATTAATCATTCTTTTTTCGATGTATTACCACAAGTTGATATGAGGAGTATCCTGTATTTTGTAAATCAGCAATGCAATTTTCTAGATAACTTTGAACATATTCTGGGACGATATGCTAATCAAAAAGTAAATGATTATACTCTCATTCCATGTTTAATAGCTTGGGGAACAAATATGGGATTATATCGAATGGGAGAAGTCTCTGATATAGATTTTTCAAAATTAGCTACTACATCAGCTAATTTTATTCGATTAGAAACATTAAAAGATGCAAATGATTGTATCAGTAATGCGACAAGTCAGCTTCCTATTTTTCCGTATTTTAACATTGATGATTTTATCCATTCAAGTAGTGATGGCCAAAAATACGAAACACAGATTCATACACTGCAGTCCCGTCACTCTTCTAAATATTTTGGAATGAATAAAGGAATCACTTCTTATACAATGGTGGCTAACCACATTCCAATTCAAGCAAGAATTATTGGTGCAAATGAGCATGAAAGCCATTATGTATTTGATATTTTATACAATAATACAACCAATATAAAGCCTACTATCCATTCTACAGATACACATGGAACGAATGAAGTTAATTTTGCTATTTTAGATTTGTTTGGTTACCAATTTGCACCTAGATATAAAGATATTCAAACAACGATATCTCGAAATTTATATGGTTTTCAACATCCAAGCCATTATGAAGAATTGCTGATTAAACCTGTGCGTAAAATTAATACAGATCTCATTGTAAAAGAATGGGACAATATAAAACGAATTATGGTATCTCTTGCTTTAAAGACGACGACTCAAAATGTTATTGTTCGAAAATTAAGTTCTTATGCACGGAAAAATCAAACCAAGCGGGCACTATGGGAGTATGATAACATCATTAAAAGCCTATATTTTTTAGAATATATTGATTCATTATCGTTACGTCAAAATGTTCAAAAATCACTAAATCGTGGAGAAAGCTATCATAAATTACGCCGATCAGTATCCTATGCAAACTTTGGGAAACTTCGTTTCAAGACTGAACAAGATCAGCACATCTGGAATGAATGTAGTAGGCTGCTCAGCAACTGTATTGTTTATTACAATGCGAGTATATTATCGAATTTATTAATAAAATCCAAAGATACAGGGTTTGAGATGAAAATGTTACAGTATATTTCACCAATTGCATGGCAACATATTAATTTTTATGGTCGTTATGAATTTAGTAAATCCGCAACAGTAGTAAATATAGAGAAAATTCTTGAGAGTATCAATAAAGATGATATTCTCACCAGCTTAACACGAGAAGACTCCTTGGAAGAATAATTGAAGAAACTTATTGCAACAGGATTAGTCGTAGGTCTTTTAACTAGCTGTGGTTCTGTAGAAAATGTAAACGATAAAAAAAATCAACCACAGCAAAACCAAAAAGCTAAAACAAACACAGAAAAAACGAAGGATTATCCATTCCCTACTGAGACTGGTTCAGTAGGAGAAGGGGAATTGATAATAACTACATCAGAGGGTGATTCAAAGAATGGAAAGGTGCCAGCTGAACCGATGGAGAAAGATACATCGAGAGCTGATATACATGTTAAGTTGGCTAAATTCCAAGAAGATAAGCGGATATTTATTTATGTTGATAAAAAATTCCAGTGTACAACACAAGTTAAGGAATTAAAGGATTCAGGAAGGATAGAAGATGGATATGTGGTACCATATCTTAGTTTAATTGAAGAACAATTAAATTACGGTATCCATACAGTAACAACTGTTCAATTCGAAGGTGATGATCCTTCTGGGAAAGTGTTGGACTTTAAAGAAGCTAAATTTGAAATTCAAGAAATTGAAGGAAGATAAATGTATGATGTTTCTAGGTGGCGTCCAGTTGAAGAGGCAAAATCACGAAAAGAGCCTTTACTCATTCTGCAAGGAGCACGCGATTATCAAGTAACAGTAAAAGTTGAATATACAAAATGGCAAGAAGGACTTTCAAACCGCAGGAATGTTCAGTTCAAAAAATACCCGAAATTGAATCATTTCTTCACGGAGGGTGACGGGGAATTAAGTCGTCCTAGTGAATACGAAATCCCTGCTAATGTTCCCGAGTACGTCATCCAGGACATTATTACATGGGTCAACGAGACAAAAAAATAAATGAATAAAAAAAAGAAAATACAAAGATCTGCACTTACCTTTACCCTGCTCTTTTCTTTAGGCATCTCATCTTTCCCGCTTACAACAACTATTCACGCAGATACACGCGAGGAACAATCTGCTGAAAAGAAACTAGTCTCTTTAACGGAGCGTACATCATTATTTTTTGAATATCTCCAGCAAGGTAAGTATGCAGAGGCACTCCAGTTGACATCTGCTGCTTTTCAATCCAAATTTACAGCAACCACATTACAAAACTGGTGGACACAAAGTGGCTGGAGCGGGTTAAAAAGCATGGGAACCCCCGTGATAAAAGAACGAAACTTGGTCCATCAGACGGTGGAAATGCCAGCAGCTACCGAAGGAACCACCATACCGCTACTCCTTAAATTTACACCTGGCGGGAAAGTAGATGAAATTGGAGAAAGGCCACCCGAGGAATCTTATACCATCCCGCATCCTAGCTATGATCAACCTGACTCCTATCAAGAACGTGAAATCGTCATTGGAAATTCTACCTATCCGTTACCAGCGACATTAACGGTTCCGAAACATAATCCTGGTGAAAAGCTACCCGTAGTTGTTCTTGTTCACGGTGCTGGCATCCATGATCGCGATAGCACATATATGGGAACAAAAATCTTACGCGATCTTGCGGTGGGCCTTTCATCCAACGGAATTGCAGTGTTGCGCTATGAAAAACGCACCTTAGAACACGCATTAAAGATGAGTGCAGAACCTGTTACGTTAGACCGTGATACTACAGATGATGCCATATATGCAGCAAAATCAGCAGCGCAGCAAGAAGGCATTGATCCAAGTAATATTTTCATTCTTGGACATAGTCTAGGAGCCGGTACAATGCCACGTATACTGAGCAAAGCGCCTTCCTCACTTGTCCGAGGAAGTATCTTACTCGCACCACCTGCACGCCCTTTGACTGACATTGCCATTGATTAGGTGAGGTTAATAGAAACAGTACATATTAAATGGTATGGATTGTATAGTTTAAATGATTTTTATAATAGAGAAGAAGCTTTTAAGAAGGGAATATTTGCAATCTCTAGAGTATATGCTAAGAATGAAACATTAATCTATATAGGAAAAACCAAAAGAAGCTTTATACAAAAGATAAGGGAACTTAATAAGGATTGGATTTTTGATGAAAGCGAATTAAAGATTACATTAGGAATAATAGAGTTTCCTAGTGGTGAAAGTTACTCTGAGAGAAAGGTAAAAGAGATAAAATCCCTTTTGATTTTACGACATACCCCAGTAGAAAACAACACATCTTTATTGTACCATAGAGGGCAGTTTAATTTGAAAATTATAAATAAGGGAAGAAGGGGCTTAATTGTTAAAAAGATTTCTACAGGAGATCTAATGTGGACGTAAATGGGACAAGTAAGCAGGTTTCAAGAAAAACAGCAAAATCGTCGTAAAAAGGTGATTTTTAATATTGCATTTACTTTGGTATTAGTGACAGTTGGTGTAGTGACATACCAGTTGTTTTCCCCTTCTGATACATCAAAGAAAGCAATTGCTCAAGAAAAGAAAGCAACAAAGATAGAAGAGAAGAAAGGTAAAGAGAAAGAAGCAGCGCAGTTAGAAGAGAAGAGACGTGAAGAGAAAGAAGCAGCGCAGTTAGAAGAGAAGGAACGTGAGGAGAGAGAAGCGGCACTGTTAGAAGAGAAGAAACGTGAAGAGAGAGAAGCAGCAATGTTAGAAGAGAAGAAAAATGAAGAGAAAGAAGCAGCACTGTTAGAAGAGAAACAAAAAGCAGAAAAATCGGTATCTCAAGAAAAGGGTTCTCAAACTAATCCTTCTTGGAAGCCAATTGGTACAAAGCAAGGAGCAAAACCTGAAATGAAATTTAAAGAAGGAACAGTAGATTGGAGTGAGATGAAAGAAGCAATTTCTTATGCTGTTGATGTTCCAGAGAGCCAATTGATTTTCGATTTTATTGGGAATAATGGTAATAATAAAGCTTACGGTAATATACGAGATAAACAAAGTAATAAAAAATATAAGGTTGATATTGATTGGGTAGAGAATCAGGGTTGGAAGCCAGTATCTGTCCAAGTGGTAAAATAGATGATTATGATGACAACATTATCTTATAGTGGTTTAAAATATGGGGAAAGTGATGTGGAAGTAAAATTACTGGTGGATATACAAAATGATTGGTTTGAGATAATGCATACGAAGGAAGTGTCTCAAGTAATGAATAAATCAACAGGTAAATATATTATAGTAAATCGAAACACCTTGAAGTGTGAGTTTGTTTCATAAATGATCGTTAGTTCTGTTATGGTAAGAAGTAAATCAAAAGCTGGTGTTATCATGGTGATGTTTGCTGGTATTGGTGGGTTCATCTGTATCTCTATCGTTTACTTATTACCAGGTGTATTAGGGGTTTGTGTAGCAATGGAACCAACTCGTACAATAAGCGTTAGCGGACATTGTTTATGCATAAAAATCAACTTACCAGTATTTTGCGAAAACTATATTTTAAGACGTTTTTCAAACCAAAAACCCTTGATTTTCTACTCATCGTAAATGACTTTTGAAGAAAAGTTACAAGCATATGCAGAACTTACGGTGAAAATCGGTGTCAATATTCAACCAGGGCAATACTTATTAGTCAATACATCAGTGGATGCATTGGATTTCGCCCGTATAGTTGTGAAAGAGGCTTATAAGGCTGGGGCAGGGCGTGTTCATGTTAATTTTTCGGATGAGGAAATAGAACGTGCTTATTTTGATCATGCCTCAGATGAAGAATTTAATTGCTTCCCAGAATGGATAGTCAAAATGAATGATGAGCTGATCGAACGTAAAGGAGCACTATTAATGATAGATGCTACAGATCCTGATAAATTTACAGGTATTTCATCTTATCGCCTAGCTACCTATCAAAAGGTAGCGGGAGCTGCTCTGAGAAACAATCGCAACGCCGTAATGAAGGATTCAATAGCTTGGTCGATGGTAGCAGTTCCTTCATCAAAGTGGGCATCGAAGGTGTTCCCGGATTTAGCAGCTGAGGAACAAGTACCAGCATTATGTGAGGCTATTTTTAAAACTGTTCGTATTGGTGAAGGCGATGCTATTGAAAAATGGCGTGAACATGTAGCAGATTTAGAAGCTCGTGCGGCCCTACTGAACAATAAAAAATATGCGAAGCTTCACTATACAGCGCCAGGTACTGATTTAATAATTGCATTACCACCACAGCATAAATGGATTACTGGAGGTGGTAAAACGCCAGATGATACTATCTTTATGGCTAATATGCCGACAGAAGAGGTTTATACGTTACCGATGAAACAAGGTGTAAACGGCTATGTAAGCAATACAAAACCATTAGTTTATCAAGGGAATATTATCGACGGCTTTAATCTGACATTTGAAGAAGGCAAAATTGTTAAAGTTGAAGCACAGATAGGCCATGATTTATTACAGGAGCTTATTAATGTAGATGAAGGCTCTTGCTATTTAGGTGAGGTAGCACTTGTACCACATGAATCGCCAATTTCATCATCGGGAATTTTATATTTTAATACATTGTTTGATGAAAATGCATCGAACCATTTAGCGATTGGTAAAGCTTATCCAACTTGCTTAGAGGGTGGAAGAGATTTAGAAAACGATCAGCTTGAAACGTTAGGTGCAAATATTTCAGTAACACATGAGGACTTTATGATTGGTAGCAGTGAGATGGACATCGACGGTATTCTACCAGATGGAACTGTAGAGCCAATTTTCCGTAAAGGTAGCTGGGCATTTTAAATGAATTTCTGGGAAGTTGTTTTGATAGTTGTGAATTTTAGTCTATTGAGTTGGATACTGTTAGTAGGCAGGGAAACGAAAAAGTGGTCTAAATTAGCTATTTTGGTTGCTGTTGTAATGGTTGCAGTTCAGCTATTGGCAGAAGGTTTTAGATGGCAGATGATCCCAGCATATGTATCCCCAGTTATCTTAATTTTATGCTATTTATTAGTTGGTCGGAAAAAGGGCTTTAGAAGCTGGGGTATATTCATAGTTAAGACTTTGTTGTTGTGCATCTATTTGTCTGTAGCAGTTGCGCTACCCTTACTTATGCCAGTATTTTCATTTGAAGAACCAACTGGCCCACATTGGGTCGGTACGAAGCAATATCATTGGGTTGATTATCAGAGAAATGAACCATATTCGAAAAATCCAACCGATCGGCGCGAACTGATGGTGCAAATTTGGTATCCTGCAGCTGAAAAAAGCAAGGGGGATCCAGAACCTTATATTCGTAACATAAATGAGCTCTCCAAGGGATTGGAAAAAACATTGTCCATTCCTGCATTTGCATTCAGCCACATGGAATTGGTAAAATCTCATTCGTTTATGAATTTACAACTCTCAGACTCAGAGAATCATTATCCCATATTACTTTTCTCTCATGGTTTTAATGGTTTTCGTAATCAAAACACGTTTGAAGTTGAGGAGTTGGCTAGTCAAGGATATATTGTTCTAAGTATCGATCATACCTTTGATGCTGCAGCTACCGTCTTTCCAGATGGTCGAACTGCTTACGTACAGCCCGTCAATTTAACTGATGAAGGGGATAGCCACATAAAATTATGGGAGGAAGATGTCACCTTTGTGCTTAATCAAATCGAGAAACTTAACCAACATGATGAGGCCGGCTTCTTTACAGGAAGGCTCGATACCTCGCGAATTGGAATGTTTGGGCACTCTTACGGTGGAGCTACCGCAGCACAAATACTTGCAAAAGATTCTCGTGTCAAAGCAGCTATCAATATGGATGGCGCATTTTATGGGGAAATTTTACCTGAAAGTGGGATTGGAAAACCATTTCTGCTCATGAGTGCAGAAGAGCCTGATGAAGCAGATCCCTATAAAGTGAGGGAGCGATATGGACGTGGATTAGCTGGTGGTGGTATGTCAATGGTCATTCCTCATACGGATCATACAAGCTTCACTGATTTACATTTGTTTTCCCCTATGTTGCAGAGCCCAGGTGAAAATCCTAAGGAAGTTCATCGTATTATCAACGAATTCAGCCTGGCATTTTTTGATCAGTATGTAAAACAGAAGGATGACGGCTCAACCCTTAAAAGCCTGATGATCAAATACCCGGAAGTGAATTTTCAAGTAAATCGATAATTGAATGTTTCATTTTTAGCATTTCATTATTTAGATAACGATGAAGAAATTAAATTCTTTAATGTAATAAATACAAAAGCCAAAGGAAATGGTACGAATCGCTTTCTTAGTAGAGAAAATGATCACATTAGCTGGGTTTTTCAAGTTATTTTTCATGACGAATTAATAATTACAGTAATTTTTCTACTTTTATTGCATCCGTTTGCACTTCATTTCATTACTGAATATTTTATAATGAAGTTACTTTCTGCATAAATGAAGAAAGACTTGTCAGCGTTGAAGGAAGCGAGATTTAATGCAATTCTTGATTCGGCTACTATATTGCTTGTTGAAAATCCTACTGCTTCGATGAATGAAATTGCGGAATATGCGGGAATTGGAATTGCTACACTCCATCGCTACGTCGAAAGCAGGGAGAAATTGATGCTGTTCTTGGGCCATCGGGCTATACAACTGGTAAGTGATACCGTAAACCAGATCCCACTGGATGAGGAAAGAAGCGAAAACTATATCCCGGAGCTCATTGAAGCGTTAATCCCTTTAGGTGACAAAATCTATTTTCTAGGTCATGATACATCTGTATTTAACAACAAAGAATTAGGTGAAGCCGAAGAGAAGCTGAGGGAACCCTTACGACGTGTTATTGAGCTGTTACAACAAAGAGGTTACTTTCAGCAAACGGTTAGCAGCGAATGGATTTTGAATACGCTTTATGCCCTACTTTTCCATACTTGGGAACAGGTACATGAAGGAAATGTGGCTAAAAAATCTGCTGCAGAGCTTGTTTTAAATACATTTTATTATGGTTTCAAAGCTAAGGATGAGTTGAGAGGGAAGTGAATGATAATTAACATCAATAATATAGAAAGCGAAAAGGAGTACTGGGAAATGAATCAAATCTCTATTGTAAAGGCTGTTCATCAATCCATGGTCGGCGCCCAGCTAAATGTAATGGCATTGGAATACATGGCGTTTCCACTTGCAGGATCTGAGGAGAAGAACACAGTCGAAGGGACGTTTTGTACGCTATGGCGGCAGGGGAACAACCGTTTTAGTCATCAATACGCTTATGAAGCTCAAATCGACGGGAAAACTTTAGGAATGATTACTTGCTATCCCATACCCGTTTTAAATCGTCTTGCCTGGCCCACTTTTAAACAGCTGCTTTCATTCCGAAAGCTGGGTTTTGTTGTTTATAACATTCTGAATATCAAAATGCTTTATTCCATGTTTACCTTGAAGGAAGGAGAAGATGACGAGTTTCACATCGGAACAATTGCCTTATTGCCCGAAAGTCGAGGACTAGGGATAGGTACCAGACTACTTGAGTTTGCCGAGGAACAAGCTTCCCTGCAAGGATTTTCCAAATGTTCCCTGACGGTAAAGAAAGAGAACCAACTTGCCATTAAATTGTATCAGAGGATAGGCTACCAGATTACAGGTGAAATCAATAAACCAGAGTTATCGTTGTACAGAATGGTCAAAAACGTAGAACCTTACAATCGTTTATGATTGCAAGGTGAGATTCAACAAGAATTTTTAGCTACATTTAATAAGTTGAACATGAATGATATTACTGGCGATGTAAAAGAAGCCCGTAAATCTTTAGATGATCTTAAGGCTTGGATACAACAATCTGACCTATTAAAATCTCAAAAGGATTTTGTTGATACGTTACCTGAAAAAGAAGCAAGTATCTCTAAACTAGAGGAAAGTAAAAAATAAATGAAAAGAAAAGGGTGTAGCGAAATGCACTTGAAGTATGGAAAGCATATTAATATATTATCTATTATTCTGACTTTGTTCTCTTTTTTCGCAATTTTAAGTTTCTCTACCTGGTTGAGTGGATATTCAATTCCAAACATTTCTACAATGCTTAAGGTAACAATGTTGAGTGCATTTATTCTTGGAATTATTGGGTTTAGACAAGAGAAAAGCGCACTAGCGATTATAATTATGGGAATATGTGCCTTTGCTCTAGTCGTTCTATATATTTATGCGGTTATAAGTTTTCTTGAGCATCCAACACCATAAATGGAAATCGCAATGGCAGTTTTAAAATTTATAGGTGGAGCAATCCCATTAGTTCAAGAACTTCTAAAAGCATTTATGTAAATGAAACAGAATATAAAAGTTTTAGCTATGGCAGTTGGTCTCACAGTGATGGGATCAACAGTAGCTACTTACACAAGTGCTGATACAGGTTGGAAACAAACTGGATCAGTATGGAATTACTATAATGTAAACGGTGTGAAGCAAACAGGTTGGCAGCAGGTAAACGGAGCATGGTATTACTTTAACGGAAGCGGAGCGATGCAAACAGGTTGGCAACAGGCATATTCGTTAACATCTTGTGTGAATTTACGAATATCCATTTGTTCTTTTTCACCGTTTTTATTATAAATGCCAAACGATGAAAAACTATTCCATACAGAGACAAATAAAGTAATTAAGCTGTCGGGTATGGGGAAATTGATTGTAGAGCAAAGGGAATACAATCCACACAAAAAATTTATACAAATTCACTTTCGATTAGAAGGATATGAGGAAACAGGATATACATTTAAGGCATAGATGAGTGAAGAACTTTTACAACAATTCTATCCCACTGACAAATACGAATTAGGAGATACGTATAAAACAAAATCAATAGAAATGAAGTTTTATTTACAAGAAAATGAACCCGATAAAGAGGAGGTAAATGTGCTAGCTGAATTTATAAATGTCACTATAGATTCAACACAAAATCGAGAAGAAAAAGTAAACAATGTGTTGCGAATTATCATAAAAAAAGAAAAGACAACATGGCGAGTTACAAGTGTGGAAGAGTTAAATATGAAAGTTTTATAAATGAGTGATGGCAAAGAAAAGCAATTAAAACTTTCAAATGAATTACTAACAAAACAAAATGAAGACTTAAAAAAAGGATTGGATAAGGTGATTCCTTCCGCGCAAGAACAACAGAGAAGGAATCACCTTATCGATAGCTGAATGAAGGGTGCTTTATCTTATATTACACACGTGAAGCATAATCCATTGCTTAGAACTAATGATTTCTATACGGAGGAAATAAAACTAGCTACTTATAAAAAGCCTACGGAGTATGTATTTTATGTGGGGGATACAATTACAGTTTATTTTTCTAGCGTTAAGAATGTATCAGGCGTTGTGTTGGATGAAAGTAAGTATAGGGGGGCTGTAAAAAACATTCACTTTCATGTAGAAGTAACAGACGAGGAAGTGATGTTATTCGGGGAGGTGCTTAATACCATGCATCTAGTTTTAAAGATTATACCAAAGAAATGGCTCATCACTTTAGCGCTACTTGTGATGGGTCTTTTTTCTTTTCTTTTACTTGGAGTTGTTAGTATTTTTATTACAGAAATGGGGAGTGATAGTGGAACAGACACAGGTCAAGGGCCAGTGATGAATGTTTCACCCGAAGTTTTAAAATGGGAGCTAACTATTCAGAAGCATGCAAAGCCTTTGGTGTTGAACTTTTTGCGGCTTTAATTGTTAAAGGGAAAAATTACAACAATTGAAGATTATTATTGTGTTCTTGATGTGGAGGAGAATGGTGATTCGTATCAGATAACAGTTAATTTTTCTGAAGTAAAATATATAAGGCATGAAGAGTTTTTAACTGTTGAAGAAAGATTTCCTAAGTTTAGCAAGGGAGATAAAAAAACATCATTTGTATTTGATATTGGTGGAAAGATAGGTTGGGTGTTTAAAGATGGTAAGGTGATAAAAGGGACTGTATTGTCTGAGGATGCTTTTATGTTAAAACTGAAAAAGAGAATCACTATACAATCATGAATGAATACAGTACAAAGCGCTATTGAATTAATACTACATAAAGGTTTACGAAAATATAAATCTAAAAACTCGAAAGCTGGATTAGTATCTATTGCAACACAAGAGAAATTTGAAAGCAAAGTGTTAAATGGTAAGAAGAATAAAAAAGGATCAATTTTTATTACTCGTAAGAAAGAAGATTTAAGCGCCAAGTTTGGAACTAGAGGCGTAGTATTATCATCTGAAGAAGCTGTACTGGATCATGTTGGACAGGCTTCTCACTGGACACCTAATGTATATAATTTTGGGACATATAGCGAAAATGGTCTTCGTACAATTGTGGGTCATACAGAAAAGAATTTACAGCAAATTAACTGCTTTGTTATTGATATTGATTCAAAGTCATTCCCTATGACTGCAATCAATGATGTGGCATTAAATGCAGGTTTTGGTGTACCTACTATGATTCTTGAAACAACGAAGGGTTATCAAGTGTATTATGTGTTAAATCAAGCTGTGTACGTATCAAATAACAAGAACTATATAGCGATTAAATCAGCGAAACGTATCTCTCAAAACCTAAGAGAAATGTTTGCTGAGAGTTTGCCAAATGTAGATTTAACATGCAATCACTTTGGGTTCTTCAGAATGCCTTCAGTACAAAATGTTGTGATGTTCTTTGAGGAAAATGTTTATACATTCAAGGAGTTACAAGAGTGGAGCAAACGACAAGACGACAACAAGGGAAATGAACAGCTTCATAATGTAATAGAAAGTCCTTTTGCTAAAAACGCTCCTGTAGAGCAACCAAAGCAAATGAATGAATTATGGTTCAAACAAGTAATTAGCTGTACAAATGTATCTCCAAAACAAACAAAAGCAGGGCGAAACAATGCGATTTTCACCCTTTCTTTAGCGTGTTTCCAAAGTCAGTATGCTATTAATGACACAATGGACTTAATGGATCAGTTTAATAGTAACCTAGAGCAACCGCTAGAACATACTGAAGTTAGAGGAATTGTGATGTCTGCGTACTCTGGAAAGTACCAAGCAGCACATAAAGATTACATAGAACGCTTATTACAAACATATGGCAGGGGTGGACAAGCTTCAGCGTTCCGTGCACCTTCAGTACTTTGGAAAAAACATAAGAAACAACGTAAGGATCGTGTACGTAGTCATTGGCACGAGTGGGAAGCTGATATTATTACTTTCTTATCAATGAATTCAAATAAGAAGCCTGTGCTATACTTTACACAATCAGAACTGTGCGAAGCGCTTAATATTTCCCGCAGCACGTTAAATACAGTTCTAAAAAAGAGCACAAAAATCTATAAGACGGTTGAGGGAAAAGGGAAAACAGCAAAAACGGGATTATCTACAATTGGGATGCTAATTGCATTCGCTTTAAAAGAAAATGGAAATAAAAGAGAGAGTTATTTAAACTACTTACAAGGGCTATTCCCTCAAATGGGTAATATTCTTGGACAAGCAAAAACAAGTAACGCTATGGCGGAAGAAGAAACCCTATACGGCATATTGGAAGGGCTACCAGCTGGTTAAATGAAAAAAGGACACGTAATAATCAACGCCCAACAAAAAGGGGGCGTAGGAAAAACTACTGACTCTTGTATGGAATCTCTTGTAGCTTCTCTAGTATTTAATAAGAAAGTTTTATTTATTGATACAGACCTTCAAGGAAACGGAACTACATTCTTAGCAAAATCCTTCAAAATAGAAGAAATGCAAAAAACATTAATGAAGTGTTTAGAAGATGGTAATCTATCAGATGGCATTATAAAACTTCATGAAAACCTAGATATGATCCCATGCGGTTACGATATGAGAAAGTACACAGATTTTTTAATTGAAAATTTTAAGACTACTGAAGATCGAACTTTTTATTTTGCAAAGTTACTAGATAAAATTAAATACGACTATGACTACATATTTATTGATATTCCACCTTCCACTGACCTTAAAGTGGATAATGCTATGGTAGCAAGTGACTTTGTTATAGTAGTACAAGAGACGCAACAATTTTCTTATGAGGGAAGTCAAAGATTGATTTTTGATTATTTACAAACTTTAGTGGATGACTTTGGACATCTTGTTAAGATGAACGTAGTTGGAATTTTGCCTGTATTATTGCAAAAGAAACGTTCATTGCATAATGAGATTGTCAAAAATACTATTGAAACTTTTGGTGAGGAAAATGTCTTTAGTACAATAATAAATAATCATGCTCGCCTAGAATGGTATCCACGTATTGGGTTCCAATTCGAGGATCATCATGATAAGAGAATGTTAGCTCTATTCTGTGATGTATTCTGTGAGCTTGAAGAAAGAATTCATCTCTTTGAAACTAAAGGAGACATTGTAGACTACAAATACACTCCTAAATATTTCGTAGATAACAAACTTACTAAGTTAGGGAAAGGAATTGATATAGGTGAGTTTAATAAAGAGACAACAACCCAAAGATCCTAAGTGAGTTTAATAAAGAGACAACAACCCAAAGATCCTAAGATTACTGAAGCTGCTGATGTCACAAGAAAAGTAGAAGATACTACACCCTCTTCTCAAACTATAGCAGATGCAACAAGCCAACATAAAAAACAAGTCGGTTCGCAAAATCGTAAAAATATAAAAGTTTCTCCTGATACATTTAGTTTGATTGAAAATATCTGTACTTTAAGAAGCTTAAAAAAGTATGAAGTAATAGATGAACTACTTGAAAACTTTATAAAAAACGAATTGACTGAAAGAGAACAGAAGCTACTTCAAACTCTTAGTTCTAAAGAGGATATATAGATGAGATTATTTGTTGGTTTAGATGTAAGTTCGTTTGATATAAAAGCTTGTATTTTAAATGGTGAAGGGAAAAAGCTAGATTCCTTTTCAGTCAACAACGACTTGCCAGGTGCCACAGCGCTCAAAGAGCGAGTGTTACAGTGTATAGCTAGCCAAGAAATTGAAACTTTTAAAATCGGCCTAGAATCCACATCTGTTTATAGTTTTCATCCATCTATGTTTCTTCATTATGATGAAGACTTACAACGCTTTGGGGCAAAGGTATTTCTGATGAATCCAAAACAAATTGCAAATTTCAAGAAAAGCTATTCTGACATGGATAAAACAGATGAGATTGATGCCTTTGTCATCGCTGATTACTTACGATTTGGACGAAACCAAATGTCCATCGTAAAAGAAAGTCAGTATGTGGCACTCCAGCAATTAACAAGATCTCGTTATCAGCTCGTTAGAATGTTGACAAAGGAAAAACAACATTTTCTCCAACACCTAAGTTATAAATGTAATACGTTCTCACAAGGAGTAGATTCTTCTATCTTTGGCAACGCCATGATGGAACTATTTCTTGAAAAATTCAGTCTAGAAGAGCTAGCCAACATGCCTTTAGAGGAACTCGCTGAGTTCCTACAAACGAAAGGGAAAAACCGATTCGATGACCCGAAATGTGTCGCATCAACCATTCAAAGGGCTGTTCGCTCTTCCTATCGTTTGGATAAGGTCGTAGAAGACTCAATCGATGTTCTTCTAGGAACGTCAATTGCGGTTATTCGTACCTATCAACAGCAAATCAAAGAAATAGAAAAATCCATTAAGCGAATCATGGCTGGATTAACGCAAACACTCGAATCCATTCCTGGAATTGGGCCTGTATTCGCCGCCGGTATTATCGCTGAGATTGGTCAAATCGAAAGATTTGATGATGAAACTAAGGTAGCAAAATATGCCGGATTATATTGGCGTACGCACCAGTCTGGTCGATTCACCGCAGAAAACACTTCATTATCCCGTAATGGAAATCATTACTTGCGGTATTACTTAGTTGAAGCCGCCAACTCTGTAAGAAGGAATGTATCTGATTATCAAGAATATTACGTGAAAAAATATAATGAAGTACCAAAACACCAACACAAACGTGCACTCGTTCTAACCGCAAGAAAACTTGTGCGATTGGTGGATGCGCTACTACGTAGTCACCAACTCTTTACGCCAGAAAGGTGCGTGAAAGTGTGATTGAATGATTTATGTATCCGAGATTTAGGTTATTTTCATTTAAAAGACCTTCAATATATACAAGATCAAGAGGCCTACTATATCTCTCGTATTAAGTCGAATACACGTATTTATCAAAAAAATCCTAACCCTGATTATTTTCAAGATGGAAGAATTAAGAAAGGTACAGAGTATATACAGATAGATATGGAGACGTTAATGAACTCTCTTCAACCAGGACAAACATGTGAAATAGCTGATGCTTATGTAGGTATGATTGATAAAGTACCAGCTCGTGTAATTGTTCACCGATTAACAAAACAACAGCAACAAAAGCGCTTACGAGATCAAGCTATTCGAGAGAAAAAGAAAGGAATGACATATTCTCCTCGTAGTAAACGGCTCAGTGGTATCAATGTGTATATGACAAATACCCCTATAGACATTGTCCCGATGGGACATGTACATGACTGGTATTCTTTACGCTGGCAAATCGAAATTTTATTTAAAACGTGGAAATCATTTTTCAAAATTCATCATTGTAAAAAGATAAAACCAGAACGATTGGAATGTCATTTGTATGGTCAATTGATTGCCATTCTACTCTGTTCTTCTATCATGTTTCAAATGCGTCAATTACTCCTCATAAAGAAAAAACGAGAGCTTAGTGAATATAAAGCCATATATATGATTAAAGACTATTTTCCTCTTCTTTTCCAAACAATACAAAAAGACACCCAAAAGTTATCAAAGTTGCTACTTCGCCTGTTCAACCTTCTACAGCAAAACGGGCGAAAATCCCATAGGTATGAGAAGAAAACAGTCTTTGATATTTTAGGCATCGTATACAATTATTCCATGTCTCATAATCATGCAGCTTAAATGTTCAAGAAATTAGTAGTTGGAGCATTAGCAACTGGTATTATGTTATCTGGTGCAGGTGGAGCGATGGCTGCAACACCTAATACTGAAAGTCCAAAGTCAGAAAAGGTTACTATGGCTGCACAATTGGTTAAAGTTGTAGAACAAGGGTATACTTCTAGATACTCTATACCGAACACAAAGGTGGAATTCGGTGTCACTTATTACTTGAAACATGCCTACCAAGAAGCGGATGGTACATGGACAGCTTATTTTGAAGGCTGGCGTTAAATGTGGCTAGCACTTTTTCGGTATTTTCTTTTTTTCTTAGGATTAACTTTCTTTGGGCTGGGCAATGCGATTGCAGTAAATGTTAAATTTCTTGGACTCCACCCATGGGAGGTACTGAATATGGCGCTCTATCAGCGATTTGGATGGACCATTGGTACATGGAGTGTTATATGCGGTCTATTTCTTGTTCTCGTGTCCTTGGTAGTAGCTCGGAAATATATAAACATAGGTACATTCTTGAACGCATTGCTAATCGGTCCTATCATGGATTTTTTCTTAAAATTGGATATCCTTCCTCATGCCACACATTTGTTGTGGATAAATATTCTTATATTACTTTCTGGAATTGTAATTACAGGTATTGGCGGTGGTATGTATGTTGCTGCCGGAATTGGTGCAGGACCAAGGGATGGATTCATGCTTGCTATCTCTGATAAAACAGGATTATCTGTAAGCCGGGCTAGAATTATTGTGGAAAGCTTTGTATTAGTAATTGGTTATATTCTAGGCGGTCCTGTTTTTATTGTGACCTTCCTGTACACCTTTATTCAAAGTCCTATATTCCAGCGATCATTCAAGATGTTTCAAGAATTATTATATAATTTAGAGAGGAAAAAGAAAGACAACGTTCGTGCAAGTTTATAAATGGATAAAAAGCAACATTTAATCGATGTACAACCAATTCGAAGCAAAGAACAGCTCGAAGATATGAAATGGTCTCTTAAACGTCATTTACAAGGGGATGACGGAGAAATGTATGGTTCTTCTTCGAAACAAGAGAATCAGATTGATCTTTCGTATACAGGAAGTATTCCTGTTGATACGGTATTGAAATTAAGCGTGGCAGCCCTACCAACGTATTCGATTCAAGAAAAAAATATAAACATTTCAGACTTTCAAGTTACACCTGTGCAAGACCAAGGGGCAAATCTCCTTCGGTTTACCGGACTCCTTAACTTCTTGAATACTCCATCTCGTGAATATGAATAAATGAATCAAAATTATGATATCCATAACATGCGTTCACCAAGATATCCACTTGTGAATGCACCCGAAGCCGAATTAGAAAATTGGATAGAAATTTGTCCGGAAAGTGCTAATCCTAATCCACAGAGTGCAATAGCAATCGCTGGAAAGGTAGGATTAGGGGTTGGTAAAGCCATTCTGGGTTCCATTTTCCGAAAAAAAAGAGAGGAGGAATTAGTTGCAAGAGTACTAGAAGAAGTTTATAAAGTACTTTGGCCAACTCTTGACGGTTATTGGAATGACCTGATGCTTGCTGCAGAGGAATTAGTCAACCAGGCTATCACTGATGCTGTACGAAGTAAAGCCCTAGCTGAATTAAAAGGTGTGCACAATACTATATTACTCTATAAACAAGCTGCGGAAGACTGGCAAAACAATCCAAGTGATCTTGCACTGCAAGAACGAGTCCGAACGCAATTTCGTGCTACAAATACAGTGATAGCATTTGCCATGCCTTCATTTGCAGTTGCAGGATATGAAGTGCCATTGCTATCTGTATGTACTCAGGCAGCAGACCTTCATTTATTATTGTTGCGAGAGACTGTTCTATTTGGGCGTGAATGGGGAATGTCTCAAGAGGAGCTTGATGATTATTATTCTGGAGAATACGGACTCATTGGTCTTACAAAAAAATACACCGACCATTGTATGAATTGGTATAACCAAGGCTTAAATAGAGTGAGTGGTGGGAACGCATTTACAACTACCTATTCTGGTGTTCTATGGAATAAATTCAATAACTTCCGAAGAGAAATGACTCTTACAGTTCTTGATACTATTGCGACATGGCCACTTTATAATCCAAATCTCTATCCATTGGGAACGAAAACGGAGCTTACAAGGGTACTTTATACACCTTCTGTCGGGACGGGGTATTTGTATGGAGATGAAACTGCAGGTATATACGATGGGGGTAAAGTAAAAAACTTCGACCTCACCGCAACTGCCGAACTACCGTTCTTTTCGTCGCTTTATAGCCTAAAATTCGCAATCGATAGCAACAACGATATGAACACAACTCAAATAGCATCTTGCAGACAAATTAGTAAATTTACACTAGCTTCCAACACATTTGAACACGGAAAGTCTATTTTGGGGGTGGTCCAAACTCCAGATAGTGGGATCCAAACTGTTCAGATTAAACAGGAAAATTATGATGTTTTCAAGGTGTTTTCGGGATATGCTACACGGGCATCGTGGTCGAGTAGTGCTCATTATCATTCTTTCTTTCACAGACTACAGTTCTATCGTACAAATGGAAACACAGAATCAGTGATTCCTGTTGGTGGTAGTGGTAATATATATACTCATAATGCATATTCTGAAATGCCTAATAACGGATACACAGATTATAGTCATCGTTTAGTATATGTTAATAGTAGCGGCTGGGTGCAGCGTGACTTTAATAGCTACATACTAGGAGGACTCGGAACTGACTTTTCTCCAACGAATTTTATTTTTGGATGGACACATCTGAGCGCTGACCCTAACAACACTTTAAGCGCAGACGCAATTACCCAAATTCCTGCAGAGAAAGGTTATTATACATCAATTACCGGGAATGAGCTGCTTGTATCTGATATTACTAGGTCTATAAAAAAAGCACCAGGTTTTACAGGTGGACGCGTAGTGAATATCGGTCCGAATGGATCTTATATGAAACTGCGTGTAACTCCACCAGCAAATCCTACTCCAACGAGTTATCTCGTAAGACTTCGATACGCAAGTAATGTAGATACACAGATATATGTTGAAAGAACACTTTCTTCTGGTGATATTTCTGGTGGAACTTATCAAGTTGCAGCTACGACTTCGGGAAATCTCGCATCTCTTTCATATGGTGCCTTTGCACTTGTTGAAACGTTGGCTGCCACATTTGAGGGTTCTACTGTGGATATAAAAATTCAAAACATGGGTACTTCACCGATTATTCTTGATAAAATTGAATTTATTCCAATTGGGGAACCTGTGGAAGAATACGATGCAAAACAGAGTTTGAAAAAAGCGAGGAAGGCAGTGAATGCCTTGTTTACCAATAATCAAAACAATACCCTAAGCTTAGACGTCACGGATTATGATATAGATCAGGCAGCAAAACTCGTGGAGTGTATGTCTGATGACATCTATCCAAAAGAAAAAATGTGTTTACTGGATCAAGTCAAATGTGCGAAGCGTTTAAGTCAAGTACGCAATCTATTGAACGAGGGTGATTTTGAATCATCTGATGGGTCTGGTGCAAGTGGATGGCTGACGAGTGATCGTGTATACATTACATCAGATAACCCCGTTTTCAAAGGGAATTACCTCAATATGGAAAGTGCCGTTGTTCTTGAGGGATATGATAAAGTATTTCCAACATATGTGTATCAAAAAATCGATGAATCGAAGTTAAAACCATATACACGCTATATCGTACGAGGGTTTGTTGGAAATAGTAAAGATTTAGAGGTACTCGTCACAAGATATGACAAAGAAGTAGATAAGAAAATGAATGTGCCAAATGATATCATACCAACGAATCCTTGCACTGGAACGTATCGATTGGAACAATGTTCTTATCCAATTATCCCGAACAACATCATGTCGCAAAGTATAGAATGTGATCCTTGCGGGAATGGATATAGAAGTGAAATACAAAATATGACGCCACCTATCCATACGAAGTGTAAAGACCCACACGAGTTCGAGTTCCATATCGATACAGGAGAAATCGATTTTAATATAAATCTTGGTATTGGGGTTATCTTGAAAATTGGAACAGCAAATGGTATGGCAACAGTAGATAACTTAGAAGTAATTGAAGCAAATCCACTAACTGGTGAAGCGTTAGCTCGCGTGAAAAAACGGGAGCAAAAATGGAAAAAAGAGATGGAGCAAAAATGTAAGCTGACAGAAAAGGCGGTATCCGTGGCAAAACAAGCGGTGGATTCTCTCTTCACGGATGCACAAAAAAATAGATTACAAGCAACGACAACGATGCAGGATATTCTCAATGCTAGGGCAAAAGTAATGGCAATTCCCTACGTATATCATCCATATTTAGAAGAACTTTCTGGCATGAATTACATGATTTCCCAAACGCTGCAATCTGATGTTTATACAGCATCTCGTTTATATCAGACCCGGAATGTAATTCGAAATGGTGATTTTAGTGAAGGTCTTTCAGAGTGGCATGCAACAGATGGGGCTAACGTACAAGAAAGAGACGGTAAACCGCATGTTCTAGTCATTTCAAAATGGGATGCCAATGTGTCACAAGAGGTGTGCGTGCAACCAGAGCGTGGCTATGTATTACGTGTAACCGCAAGAAAAGAAGGAACAGGCAACGGGTATGTAACCCTCAGCGATTGTACGGCAGAAAATACAGAAACGGTGACGTTTACAGCCAATGAACCAGTTGGGACACCGCGTACTACAGCACCAGCTAGACGTACGATTGCACCGGCTGCATGTGATAAAACGCGTTACAACGAAAGTTTTGGAATTGTACCAGATATGAATATGACAAATTATACAGCGGAGAATACGAGCAAGGAAGTATGTTCATGTGGCTGTAATAACACAATCCACACGCCAAGTTATCAAGCACAGGCATATTCATCGACACCAAGTATGCCAAACGTGACTGGTTCTTCGTCCGGTTACATCACAAAAACAATTGAAATGTTTCCAGAAACGAATCGTTTGCGAATCGAAATTGGTGAAACAGAGGGAACATTCCTTGTAGAAAGTATCGAATTGATTTGTATGGAAGACTAAATGGTTTCAAAATTAGAAAAATTAAAGATACAACTAAAGTGGATTCATCAAGCACAATTTGCGGGTATTTATGTTGCAAAAGAGAAAGGTTACTTTGCTTCATTGGGAATTGATATAAAAATTCTCGAGGGTGGTCCTACTATTGATAGTGATCAGCAGGTAGCTAATGGTGTTGCAGATATAGGAGTCTCACTATTTGATCGTTTATTAGTCAGCCGTGATCAAGGAATTCCGCTCATTTCCATCGCTCAAATAGTACAAAATAGTACAAGAGGATTAATTACAAAGCGATCGTCTGGTATTACCACTCCTGCGAAGATGATTGGGAAAAAAATTGGGACGTTTGGTCCCACTGATTCTTATCAATTTCAAGCATTTTTACGTAAATTTAATTTAGAAAATAATGTAGATGTTATCTTGCAGCAATCCATTGATGACTTTTTAAATAATGTAGTCGATGTCGGCTCAATCACGCCTTACAATGAGCTACAACGAATTTTTAATGCAGGGTTACATCCGAATCAATTAAATATTTTTTGGTTTGAGTCATATGGTGTTGGAATGGTTGAGGATACTTTAATTGCTCGAGAAGATTGGCTAGATAAGAATTATAGTTTAGCGAAACGTGCAGTCGCAGCGATTATGAAAGGGTGGAAATATGCAATTTCCCACCAATGCGAGGCGATTGATCTTGTGATGAAATACGTTGATCCTAAGACAACGACACGAGACTTACAAGAAAAAATGCTTTCCATCATTTCAAATTATATATCCCCACCATATTGTCCGGTTTGTAACATTGGCGAATTTATTATTCCTAATTTACAGCATACTGCGGATATTTTGTATCAATTTAACCTTATTTCAAAGCCTGCAGACATAAAAAAAGCGATTGATGTAACAATTCCTTAAATGATTCATGAAGAACAACTTCATCAGTTGCTATTAAAAATAGATGATAAAGAAACCCTTCCTTCACCTGAAACCTTATCAGTGAAAGGAAAAGAAGACTTTCTTTCCTTTTTCAATACGTATCAGCATGTAATATTAACCCCTTCTCTTCCTCATTCACAAAATGAGAGTATAGAAATATTACTAGATGCTAGTGGTATTTACATGATAAAATTCCCCACAAAGATTCTATGGTTCTCTCAAAAAGATGAAATGTTATCGTATGTAGAACAACATATATCGCTTGAATGTTATAAAATCCAACAATATATCCCTTGGTCTACGATAGAAAATCATTTGTTCGATTTAAAAGTGATCCTACACCGAAGAAAAAATAGTTTCACATGGAAAGTAACGGAAAAATATGTAGAAACACGTAATAAAATACTAACAATTGATCAAGCTATTACATGTTCGAACTTAAAAGGGCTTGATATAGCACAACTGCTAAAAGATCTCGATGATCTGGCATTAAAAGTTGTTCAAATCCAAGATGAATTTTTTCTTCAGCATCATAGTCTAGGACTAAATATACGACTCAATCACAATGGAGGAATATGGATTACTCAGATTTGTTCAAATCCTGTTAAAGTGAAAGGGAATAAAAAAAGTATGTATCATCTTTTTAAAACAGATCCTTACCTGTCTCTGTTCATTCCTGAAACAAAAGAAATAGAAAATGATTCTGATCTTTTTTCTTTTTTAGGTCAGTACCATTATGTAGTATTGAAACCCATTTCAGGAAGTCTGGGGAATGGAATTATGAAATTAGAGATAAACGCTACTAATCACTATACGATCCAATACACGAATAAAATCTTCCGATTTATAGATAAATCAGAACTGCTACTATTTCTAAAGCAGAAAATGAATGCTAAACCATATATTCTTCAGCAATATATCCCACTTGCCAAAGTGAAGGATTCTCCTTTTGATCTCCGCGTGATCGTGCAACAGAAAGCAAATGATTGTACTTGGAAAGTTACGGGATTCTATGCCAAAGTAGCATTTGATGGATATTTCACAACGAACCTAGCAAAAAAAGGGCAAGTTATGACTGTTAATCAAGCAGTAAATGATTCTAATTTAAAAGAAAAAAATCTCAAAGAATTATTAAAGAAAATAGATGATGTTGCGCTGAGAGTTGCTCAAAAACTGAAGGGGATTTCTCCGCACCATCGAATTTGGGGCTTAGATATAGGAATTGATTCCAATGGGATGTTATGGATTATTGAAGTAAATTCAGAACCTGGCATGGAGGGATTCAAAAGATTAGAAGATCAATCCATGTATCAAACCATTCAAAATTATAAAAATTAGATGGCAATGGAATATAATCATTGTGAAAAAAGAAGTCCGATGGTAAATGATTATGAGGGCTCTACTGCTAGTTGTTATTCAAATGGAATTCTCCACTTCTTGAGACGTTTAAGCCCTGGAA
Organism: Bacillus toyonensis; assembly: GCA_046112185.1. Classification (GTDB taxonomy): domain Bacteria; phylum Bacillota; class Bacilli; order Bacillales; family Bacillaceae_G; genus Bacillus_A; species Bacillus_A toyonensis_A. The sequence goes on from CP170575.1 coordinate 141,353, forward strand.
TAGGCATTGTCTTACAGTATAACTCTCAACGCCCTACCACGGCGACATTTCAAGGGTTCCAAAACGGCGCGATTATTTTATCGGATTTCGATGGCTTTCCTGGACTTGCGCACCTGGCAATTCAGGCAGTGAATGTGATTTCATTGGGTTCTTTTTCTGGAAGATATCCACGATGTTGTAAGGAATGCACTTGTAGGGATGAGTAAATGAATCAAGATTATAATCACAATGAAGTTGAAATATATGATAGTGGAATGCCTCAGTCAAGGTACCCTTTTGCGGAGGCACCGGTTTTTGAGTGCGAATGTATGGATTACCAATCGGTAATGAATGTGAGTGGTGGACAATCTTACGTAGAGCAACAAAATGTTGTGACAAATGCGATTACAACATCTTTTCAGGTCATTAGAGAACTTTATAGATCAAATAAAAGTATCCTTAGTGCCGCAGGAGGAATCATCAAATCTATATTTAATTTCCTTTGGAAAAAAGCATATGCTCAGGACCAGTGGAAAGAGTTTATGCAAGCGGCAGAAATACTGGTTAATCAAAAAATTTCAGATCAAGTCCTAAGTGAAGCGCTAGCACAATTACAGGGATTAGAAGAAATACTCAGAGTACAGCTAGACCTTCAGGACGATTTAGCAACAGATCCCTCAAATACCATTTTACAAGAACAAGTAAGAAATCACGCACTAAATGTCCATGATTTCTTTATATACACAATGCCACAACTTAGGGAATCGGGTTATGAAGTCCAGCAGTTAGTCGCGTATGCAGAAGCAGCTAATCTTCATCTAGCCTTTTTACGAGATGTTGTAATGTTTGGCTTTCAATGGGGCATACCATCAGCTACAGTGGAAACCTACTATACCTACCTTAAGAATAACATTCAAGCATATACCGATCACTGTGTAAATACGTATAATACAGGTTTAGAACAAACCAAAAATTTAATGGGTTCAATAAATCCCCAGGATTATACGAAATATCCATACTTAAATCCTTATGCAAATAGCTATACAGAAGCTTATAAGAAAGTGCTTCAATGGAATGTGATGAATGATTTCCGAAGAGACATGACGACTATGGCATTAGATTTAGTAGTCGTATGGCCAACATATGATCCGAGGGTGTATTCGAATTTAGAGGGGGTAGAAATTGAGCTCTCACGAGAAGTGTATTCAACAGCATACGGTAGAGTTGGGAGTACTCATGGTGGGGACTGGAAGGGTTGGGAGGCTATTGAAACTGCCTTTGTTCGCCCACCTCACTTAGTTTCATTTCTAACAAATTTATATGTATATGAGAGAACATATTATCCTGGTTATATTGGGAACAGACAAGATCAGTTTCAAGGGGTAGTGGGTACATTCAGAGACATGGGAACTAAGACATGGGAAGATGGGTTTCGAAATTATCGAGCTCCAGCAGCGGAGTTAATTCAACGCGTTATTCCAGGTGATTATATAAATGGATATGATATGCATTTAGCTGCTAACCCGTGTGATTATAGGTGGAAAACTTCTAGCTCTGGTACTGTTCAAACCGGTTACTGTATGTACACTATAGATCAGCCAAATATTTATGATTTCTATCCAAACATCCAAGATCATCGTTTATCCTATGTAAATTCAATGTACGGTTCGACGTCTTCGTCAGATACATGGGGACTCACAACATGGGGATTAGGTTGGTTGCATACGAGTTTAAAACAATCTAATATCATCCATGCGACAAGAAGTAGTCATATTCCGGCGGTAAAGGGATATCATTTAGAATTTGGTGCTGTGGTTGTAAAAGGTCCTGGAAGTACAGGAGGGGATCTCATAAAGCTACCTGCATATAATACTGAATGGACGCAGTTCCGTACACGTGTTAGACCAGAGAGAACGGGAACACCTTATCGTGTTCGGATTCGTTATGCAGCTCAAGCAAATGCTTCTCTATTCGTAGGGAAGCATGCAGGAGGATGGAGGGAAACTGCTACCCTTTCTCTTACTGCTACTACTTCTTCGAATACACCTTCATATAGCGAATTTAGATTGATAGATGCTTTCAATACGACGGCAAATGAATCCGAATTTCAGATGGAATTCCGTTGTAACAGTGGTGGTCCTGTATTCATTGACAGAATTGAATTCATTCCAATACAAGGAACTTTAGAAGAATATGAAGCAAAAGAAAGATTAGAAACAGCATGGAAGGCAGTGAATGCCTTGTTTACCAATGGGCCAGAAAGTACATTACGATTAGATGCCACAGATTATGATGTGAATCAAGCGGCATGTAAAGTGAAGGCTATGTCTGATGATATGTACCTAAAAGAAAAAATGTGTTTATTAGATCGATTGAAATATGCAAAACGATCGAGCCAAACACGTAATCTATTAAAATATGGTGATTTTGATTCACCATATTGGTTAGGTGAGGATGGCTGGCAAGCAAATAATAACGTTATGGTGATGTCAGATGGTTCAGATTGCAATGAACGCTCTTTGAATATGCCGGGGGCAAATGTGATAGAGGGAAATGTGGTCCCAACGTATGTGTATCAAAAGGTGGAAGAATCGAAGTTAAAACCATATACACGTTATTTGGTACGAGGAGTTGTGAGAAATAGTAAAGATTTAGAACTGTTTGTGAGCCGGTATGGAAAAGAAGTCCATGCAAATTTTCCGCTTAATTTGATGGACACATGTAATCAGACATTAGCTATGAAAAATAAATCAGAGATGATGGTCCCACTTACCAACGGTACTGATGAGAAAAAACAATTTTTTGTATTCCACATCGATGTAGGGGAAATCTATCCGCAAGCGGATTTAGGCATAGGAGTTGGATTTAAAATCTCTTCTACATCTGGTAGAGCCCAATTAGAGAATCTAGAAGTCATCGAAGCAAATCCATTAACGGGTGAAGCGTTAGCCCGTGTGAAAAAACGAGAACAGAAATGGAAAAGAGAAATGGAACAGAAATGTGCAAGGACAGAACCAATTGTTAAAGCGGCTATAGAAGCGACGGATTCCCTATTCACTGATGCGAGAAAAAATAGACTAAAATCGACCACAACGATGAGAAACATTGTAAATGCAGAAAGAAAAGTGAAAGCAATCCCATATGTAAATGATTCTATTTTTGAGGATGTACCGGGTATGAATTATGCGATTTTCCAGCAGTTACAATTGGATATTGGTAAAGCTGTGGGTCTATATAATAGTAAAAATATAATACAGAATGGTGATTTTAGTAACGGGCTTTCGAATTGGCATGCGACAGATGGTGCGGACGTACAAGAAAGAGACGGGAACCCGCATGTGTTAGTCATTTCACAATGGGATACTAATGTATCACAAGAAGTATGCGTGCAACCAGAACGTGGATATGTCTTACGTGTAACGGCAAGAAAAGAAGGATCTGGCAAGGGATATGTAACTCTTAGCGATTGTACGGAAGAAAATACAGAAACCGTGACATTTACATCCGATGAAATGGTTGTAACTCCGCGGCCACCTGTAAGACCTCAGCGTCCGGTTGAACCGGGTATCTGTGATATGACGCGATATAGTGAAAGCTTCGGAATCGTACCAGAGATGAGTCCGATGATGAATGAGCAACCAGAGAATTACGGAACAGGATTCTGTTCATGTGGATGTGGTAAAACAAGCCACATGCCGTCCACAACGTATCAAGCACAGGCATATGAAGCGCAACCAAGTATGACGAACATGAGTAGTCGCCCTTCTTCCGGTTACATCACAAAAACGATTGAAATATTCCCAGAAACCAATCGTTTACGAATCGAAATCGGAGAGACAGAAGGAACATTCCTGGTAGAAAGTGTAGAACTAACTTGCATGGAAGACGAATAGATGGCAGAAGTACTTGTAGTATCTGAAATTTCATTACCAGGTCCGTTACCTGGACAATCAGGTCGTTCCAGCGACAATTTCGATTTAGATCAAACTCCTTCAAATGCACAGAGTTTTCGCTTCGAAGTTGAATCATCGCTCAGGCCGGAAGATATTCCAAATATTCGTTTTGATATAGTGGACGATATATCGAGTGGTTCAGATAAAACTCTATACAGTGGTGTTCATAATGGATATGTTGGATCAGTCAGAAGAGATTATGGTGTATATATCGTATATAAGTCAGGAACTTCTAAACCTTTTAAAGTAAAAATTTATGCTATTGTTTAGCAAGGGGATGACGGAGAAATGTATGGTTCTTCTTCGAAACAAGAGAATCAGATTGATCTTTCCTATACAGGGAATATTCCGGTTGATATGGTATTAAAATTAAGTGTGGCATCCCTACCAGCATATTCTATTCAAGAACAAAATATAAAAGTTTCAGATTTTCAAATCACACCTGTACATGATCAGGGAGCGAATCTTCTCCGTTTTACGGGAACGCTCATATTTCAGAATGCTCCGCAATAA
>CP170576.1:0-30918 GCA_046112185.1 Bacillus toyonensis
ATGCGAGTATTATTAGCCATATTCTTTGTAGCCACTATTGCTTCCTTTATACTTATGAGTAAAGCTACAAAGAACTATCAAAGTAAAGGAAAGTATCTTATTTCAGGTATAGTGTGTTTTATGTTGACCATAGTTTTTTATTACCTTTCTCCCAAAGAAGAAGTTAAAGACAAGGAAACTAAAACAGCTACTGTAGAAGTTAAGAAAGAAGAGAAACCAAAAGAAGACAATTCAAAAGCGCAGCAGGAATCAAAAGAGACAAAAAGCAAAGAACAACCTAAAGCAGACTTGAATTCCGATAAAGCTACATATGAAAATGAAATCAAACCTAAAATTGATGCCATGATAAAAGAATATGATGAGATATGGAATCAAGAATGGCGACCTACTTGGGATGAAGTAAGTACTAACACTGCGAAAATTGATCCTAATGCTTTAAAAGATAAGATGGATTTAATATCAAATCAATATTGGGAACTTTCCATGAACATTGTAAAATTCAAAGTAACTGATACATTAAAGGATCCTATTGTAAAGGAAAAAATGGATGAATTCAGGAAAGATTTTGCTGCGTCTTCTAGTTACAGAACTAATGCTGCTAAAGCTGTGAAACAAGGATTGAATGGAGCGTCTCCGCTAAAAGAAAGGATGGAAGAAGCTAAAAAATCGGTTCAAATTTCTGATAAAAGACTTGTAAATGCTTTATCTAGCTTAACTGAACTTGAATCTAAACTAGGTGTTAAACGTTAAGTGGAGAGCTTGGATAGAACATTTGAGTTTAAAGGGGCAGGGAAAACAGTAGTAAGAATAGAGGGTAACTTCATTCGACTGAAGCGAAGAGGAGCCCTGAATTTTTTAAATCATGGATTAGACGGCGAAAAAACTATTGATATTAACAATATGACTGGTATTCAAATTAAAAAAGCCAATTTCTTCACAAATGGTTACATACAATTTATTTTCATGGGTAGTCAAGAGAGTAAAAGAGGAGTTATGGCTGCAGCGGTAGATGAAAACACAGTTATGTTTACAAAAAAAGAAGAAAAAATGGCTGAAGAAATTAAAGAGTACATTGAAAATATCTTAGTTAATAAAAGTAAACCTCAAGTTGCTGCATCGGTAAGTGGGGCCGATGAAATATTGAAGTATAAAGAGTTGTTAGATCAAGGAGTTATTACTGAAGAAGAGTTCCAAGCGAAGAAAAAGCAATTATTAGGAATTTAAATGAAAATTGATTTTCTTAAACTATTTATAAAATCAACAATATTATTTGTTTTAGCGTTAGTTATAGCGGATAAATCCCTAGATTATACAGGTGTAAAAACGATGGTTTATGCGTTAAGTTTAGCAATAATTATTCCGTTAGTTAGTCTAGGGGTAGATTATATTAAATATCATTTCACCGAAAAACACGTTTAAATGCATGTGAAAGAATTGATAGGTGCTGTCTTCTTGTTTTTTATTGAAAGGTACTTAATTGAACCTTTTGTTGAATATATAGAACAAAAAACACTGAATTTATCTATTTTTACATATGTAAAAACCACTCAAGCTATGAACGTAGCTGTAGAGTGGCTAAGAGTGCTAAAGATAGTTACTTTTAGCTATGTTCCGTTCACTCGCTAAATGGAGATTCTTTTACTGATCTTATTAGAAATCATAAAGACTATTGCTAGAGAACTAGTGGTCTTTGTGTTTAAGAAATTTACTTCTAAAAAGAAAAAGAAGAAGACCACCCGTCAGCCTCGCAAGCGTGGGAAGTCTTCTAAATCTAAAAAGTAGGTGATAACTATAAAACAAAGTGAAAAAGGAGATATGAATATGAAGAAGAAAAAACAATTTTTATCTTTAGCTATGCTTGCAACTATGGGTACATCACTGGTCATTACATATCCAAATTCAGTAAGTGCAGATCAAATTAATCCTATTAAAAGTACTATATTGGTGAGCTTGTACAAGTATGATAGAATAGGATTAACTGTATATTGTAGGGTGGGAGGTTATGACTGTCCTTTTCTCATTTGAGTGAAAAAGAAGAAAATATTTCCAGTACTACTTTCTTTAGGTTTAGTATTTGGTGTGGGAGTTACTACATTAGCACTTCCTAGTACAAATGCTAGTGCGGAGGTAAAGGACCAAGAGGGGACAATAACTCTACAGGATGGAAGCTCTAGTGCCGTAGACCACCCGTTTTATGTTTCCCCGGGATATGGTTATGTTAAAATGTATCTTTATAATAAAGGAAAATCTACTGTAATGGTTTATCTTAATCATGATAGTGGTAAAAATTATATAAATAGTGTAAAACTTGCTCCAGGTCAGAGATATGACTGGAAAAGTAATGAATTTTATCCACAAGGAGTTCGAGCTGGCAATTATATGTTATCACTCACTAGTGGTGATGAACCTACAATTGTTGATTTTGCTTATAAAGCATCTAATAATCCATGGTAAATGACTGCTATTAAAGGAGTTAAAAAATTACCTGTAGGTGTAGAGATCCAACGTGCTGTGGATTTATTTAGTAAATTAGCGAATGTATCTTCTGAAATAGGGCGACTTGATGAAAAATTTAAACGTTCAATTTTAAAGAGTGATTTTGTTAATACTTTAGCTTTAAAAGAATCTGTACAATCTACAAGGATTGAAGGAACTCAGGTTACTTTTACTGATATGGTTGAACAAACACATAAATCTCAACAAACTTGGGAACAAATAGAGGTATTAAATTATCAGAAGGCTCTTACAGTAGGCCAAGAAAGAATGAGAAATGGTTATCCTCTTTCAACAAGATTAATTTTAGAGCTTCATGAGGTATTAATGGATGGAGATGCTAGAGGAACTAATGTTGCTTGTGGGCAGTTTAGAAAGATTCCGAATTGGATTGGTCCTACAAAAAGGGTTGAAGATGCGGTGTACATTCCAATAGATTCTAATGAAATAGAAAGTTATTTAGAAAATTGGGAGCTCTTTGCGAATGGTCACCCATATGATGAGAAGATGGATATTTCTCATTTGGGCTCTAATCAGTATATTATTGATGAGAATGCTCATCCTTTATTGAAAGTGGCTATATTACATGCTCAATTTGAATCAATTCATCCGTTTTTAGATGGGAATGGACGTTTAGGTAGAATTATTATAGCTTTATACATGATGCAATCTAAACAGTTATCTAGTCCTATTTTCTTCGTAAGTGAAGAATTAGAAAAACAAAAGTCTAGATATTATCATTTATTGAATGAAACTCGTGGAGCAAATCCTAATTGGTTAAATTGGTTGAATTTCTTTTTAGATGCTTCTCAACGAATGGCTGATAAATTGAATGTTTTATTTGATCAAGCAGAGAAACTTGCGTTATCAGGAATGAAGAAGTGTGATACACATACGGAAAAACAAGTGTATTTAATGACATTCAGATCCCCTAATATTACAGCGGTGCAGGTAGCTGAACAATTTAAAGTAGCGCCAAGTACAGCGAGACGATTTTTAAATTCTTTAGCGGATAAAGAACTTTTGTTTAAAGATACTTCTCAAAAAAGAAACATTGAATACTTTAACTATGATATTTTAGGTATAGTTGGACAGTAAATGTGCAAAGTTATCACAACTGGGAACTTCAAAGGTGGAGTCGGAAAAACTACCAATGCTGTAATGTTGGCTTATACATTCGCGAAACAAGGAAAGAAAACTTTATTAGTAGATTTAGATCCGCAAGCAAATGCGACTGATTTACTATTTAACACAATGAAAAAAATATATTCAATCGAACCAGAATTCAAAAGAACATTAGCTATGTCACTTATAGATGCAAACTTACAGAGTGCGCTAATTAATGTACTACCTAATTTGGACTTGCTTCCTTCTTACGAGGATTTACAAACATATGAAACGTTCCTATTCAGAAATTTTGAAGATGACTTCTCACAAGATACATATTTTGCAAAACAGTTAAGTACAATCAAAGAAAATTACGATTACATTTTCATTGATGTGCCACCACAATTAAATAAATTTGCAGATAGTGCCTTAGTAGCTAGTGACTATGTAATGGTTATTTTACAAACACAAGAAAGATCATTAAAAGGTGCTCAGAAATACGTAGAGCATGTATTCGCGTTAGCAGATGATTACAATTTACCATTAGAAATTATTGGGGCATTACCTGTACTAATGCAAAACGGTAATGAAATCGACAAAGATATTCTTCAAGAAGCTGAAGAGATTTTTGGTAAAGCCAATGTGTTCAGTAATATTATTAAACAGATGGCACGTTTAAAGAGATTTGATAGAACAGGAATCACTTATAACCTGAAAGATGTTCATGATAAAAACGTTCATACTGTATACCAAAATATTGCAGGTGAAGTTGAAAAAAGAATCGAGATTTTGGAAGGAATGACAACGGTAAATGGATAAATGGATAACAAATTGAATATAGACAAAGAACAACTCGGTATGAGAAGAAAAAGAACTGAAAGTTCTGTAACGATTACACCAGAAAATAAAGAAGAGCAGGAACGTACTTTCCCTGAAGATGATAAGCTCTTTGAAAAACCAAAGAGAAAACTAACTACGAAAGAGTTACCAAAATCTTTCCGTGTCTCATTAGAAACACACACAGCAATATCAACACTTGCTACAATTGAAGATATGAAAATCTATGAAGTAATAAATATGTTAATCGAAGAAAAAGTTGCTTCATTACCTTCGCCAAAACAAAAGTTAGTAAAAAACGCTGTAAAACAAGTGCTTGAATCGAAGAAAAGTCGAGAATAGGTGGTACCTGTGGGAAATAAGAATAATTCATTTGTAGTAACAGTTACGCCTATCACTGACAACTCAGATTTAAATACGAACACAGAAAAGAAAATACAGGCGCCTGAGAAAATGAAATTTAAAAATCAACAAGGAAGTATTAAAGTTCCTAATGAATCGAAAGAAGAACTTGAAGCATTAATGAAAATTACCAACACGAAATTCGCTCATGAAATAATCGATCTACTTATAAATAATTATGTAGAAAAAGAATTAACTGCAGAGCAGAAAATGAAATTTAAATTACTGACTGAACTATAAATGACGGACGAAATTGTTTATTCTGCTAGTGAAGTATACAAACGGCTAGGAATAAGTGATAGCACCCTTAGAAAGTACATGGAAGTATTATTACGGGAAGGATTTATGGTAAAGAAAGATAATCGCGGTAGACGCCAGTACACAGAGCATGACGTTATGGTGATTGAGAAGTTAATTGAACTCAGTAAGCATGACGGCATGACGCTAGAGAAGGCAGCGAAGATGATTGCGCAGCAAATAGAGAAGGTTAATCAGGATCTGATTCAAGAAGAGCCTGAGGAAACGGACTTAGTGCCATTCCACATTAAACAGCAATTACAGGAACAGTACAACGTTATGGCGCAAGAAATGAATCAGAGTATATTAGCAATGGAGAAGCGATTAAGTGAGCAGGCGAAGCAAAGCAATCAGGAAATTAAAGCGAGTGTAGAAGCGCATAACGAGAGAGTGGAAAAACGATTGGAAGTGCGAGACGAGACGCTTATGAAGACATTGCGTGAAATGCAGGAAACGAAGAGAATGATGCAGGAATTTCGGGATGAGGTTGCTGCTGCAAAAGAGAAGAAAAAGCCGTGGTGGAGGTTTTGGTAAATGAAAAAGACATTAAAAAATATTTCTTCTGTAGCATTTGCTGTTATCTTATCTTTATCCATTGCAACAAGCGCTTTTGCGGATAGAACACTTATTATTCCTGATTTACCAAAACAACCATACCGTTATGGCGTAGGTGCATATGAGGGTGTTGTAGCTCATTCTACAGCAACTCCAGAAGCTCCAGCTATTAATATTCATGGCATTATGTCAGGAGCAGTTTATTATATGCTTCTAAAGTGCTTAACATTCTTTGAAAAAAAAGACGACTTCCCCAGTTGTACTGTCAAAACTGGGAAGAGTTACAGGGGGAACAGACTATATCTATGTTATGAAATCGAATAAGTGTATAAGTTGGTTGAAGTCAGTGTAATAATTGCGGTTGTTGTAGCTTTATCCCAAGTGGCGAAAATGCTTGGTTTACAAACTAAATACATTCCATTGCTTAATTTAACGCTTGGCATTCTGCTAGGCGTTTTATTTTTGCCATTTGATATAAAAGTGAATGTGTTCCAGGGAATCATTATCGGTTTATCAGCTAGTGGATTATACGATCACTCTAAAATTACGAAAAAGGATGTTGATGAAAAATGAATGCAAGAAATTCAAGATTTAAAGAAAGAGTTCCAACAAGAGATCCAACAGATAAAGTTAGATCAAAAAGACATGCAACGAGACATCAGAAATATCGAAACTCGTACCACTGTCAACGAAAAAGACATTGTAAATATAAACAAACTTCTCGATAAAATCAGCGCCAACACTACATGGATTCTCCGAATCATCATTGGTGCGATTATAACGGCACTTATTGGATTGTTATTGAAAGGAGGTGTATAAATGAAAACCAACGGAGAATTACACTTATTTGACTATAAAACTAAACAAATTATCGCTACTGTACAGCAACACGAATACATTTCTGACTTGCGACACTGGGAGGTTAAGGACTCAGTAGACTTACTAGACGTAACACTATTAGAGTCTTCTCCTTATATACCATTATTCCAACAACAAAATATTATTCTACGGGAAACACGCTCAGGCTATATGGTTCCTTACGTGATTACAGAGAAAGCAGGAGACTCCAAGGCGGGAACAGTAACGTTTTATGCTCAGGGGGATTGGACTTTATTAGATAAAGATGACTTCTTTGCCCCTCAAAAACTGACGAGCTTAACTGCTACGTCAATGCTAAACCACGCATTACTGAAGACAGACTATGAGGTTGGTATTGTAGAAGTATTAGGATCCAAAACGCTAACGCTTGATACATTTATGAGCCCTCTGCGTGTTATTCGTGAAATTAGAACCCTTTGGGGAGACTGCGAATTGCGCTACAGAGCAGAGGTTACAGGTGCTCAGATATTCAAACGTTACGTTGACTTAATAGTAAAACGAGGCAGCGAAACAGCTAAAGAAATCATTTTAGGGAAAGACCTTAACGGTATTGTCCGTAGAGAGAACTCAGCAGATCTTATAACTGCATTGATTCCCTTTGTAGAAGGAACCGACGAGAATAGCCAACGAGTATTAACAACAATTGAGTCTGTAAATAACGGAGTGCCTTACATTGTAGATGAACAAGCCTTCCAACGTTGGAATATGAACGGAAAGCATCGTTTTGGCTTCTACACTCCACAGACTGACGACGATAAAATGACACCTACTCGCTTATTATCACTTGGTAAGACAGAACTGAAGAAGCGTATTAATACTAGTGTTATCTATGAAGTGGACGCTGTAGACATTTCTTCTGTATCAGGCTTCACACATGAACAAGTAGCTGAAGGTGATACTTTACGGATCATTGATGAAGGATTTACGCCTACTTTGTACTTAGAAGCTAGAGCTATTGGAGGGGATGAGTCACACAAAGACGTAACGGCCAATAAATATACTTTTGGTGAATATCGTGAAGTTAGTGACCCAAATGAAGCCCTACGAAAACTGTATCAACAAATGTTATCTCAAATACAAGATAAAGTACCCGCTGGAATTTTTGAAGCCCTAAAAGATAAGGTTAATCAGCAAGGATCAATTATCGACAATGCAAATAGCAAGTCGCAGGAAGCCCTACAGGAATCTAAGGAAGCTAAAGACATAGCAGACGCTTCCCTCAAATATGCTAAAGAAAACACTGTAGAAATCATTGAGCAACCGACTCCACCAACTACAGGACTAAAAGACGGGAAAACACTTTGGAGTGACAATAGCGATCCTAATAATAAGGTGCTGAAGCTTTGGAAGGGTGGGGCTTGGGTAATTATTACCCCTGATACCAAACTTCTAAATCAGGCTCTTACAGACACTCTGAATGATATTACAAAAGCAAAGCAGGACATTATATCTGGTCAGAACGCTTTAACCTCTGCAAAGTCAGAACTACAGGGAAACATTAATACCGAGAAACAACGTATTACAGACCTGACTACTACAGTTGGGAAGAAAGTAGATAAGACTTGGATTGACCAACAACTATTAGATAAAGCAGACAAGTCGGGCGTATATACGAGAGATTACATTGACCAAAACACTGTAGGGAAGCAAGCATATGAGACAGATCAAGCGGGAAATGTAAAGAAATTTACTGATATGAGCACAGACATTACTCGTAACGCTAACGCTATTAAGTCTAAAGCGGAGCAGTCAAGCCTCGATACTACTAACAACAATATGACAGGCGTTACTAACCGTGTTACTACAGTAGAGCAAACAGCTACAGGACTTACAAATCGCATGACTTCAGCAGAAGGAAAAATTAATACTGCTACAGGCAACATTACAGACCTGCAAACTAAAACGAATACGATTGAGCAGACAGCTAACGGCTCTGCGCAAAAGATTACCGAGTTAACAGGACAATTTACACAGAAAACGAACGAGATTATAAATACAGTAGAACAAAACGCTCAGAAACTTACTTCTGTAGAGACTACTATGAAGAATGCCAAGTACGGACGTGACAACTTAATCCCAAACTCAGGTATGTTTTCTAATACAGTGGGTTGGATGGCTAACACGCCTGTTAACTCAACTATGGAAGTTGTCACAGAAGACGGCTTTAATGCTATGAAAATCAAAGGTTCTATCCGTACAAGTAATCCTATTACACTTAAGCCCGATACAGAATATGTTTACTCTGCAATGATTAAATTACCTATAGAGCAGGCTATTTCAGAGGGCTCAGGGAATCCCCTGCACTTTTGGTCAACTATCGGAGCAAACCCTCACACAGCCGTGCAGAGGGCTATTTTAGAGCCTGCTTCTAAGAAAATCATTGCTAATACTTGGACACGGGTTAGTTACAAGTTTAAGACTGTAGCAGGGACAGAAAACACGTTATTCACTCCTTTCATATATTCACAGGAGATTATTAACTCAAATGCTTTCGCTTACGTTAGATACTTCCAATTGATTGAAGGGAATCAAATTACAGAAGACTGGCAAGCTCCAAGCGGTGACATTATTAAGAAAACAAACGAGCTGACTCAAACAATAGACGGCACTATCTCACGTGTATCTTCTGTAGAAAACAGACGTACAGGCTCGGACAACTTACTAAAGATAGATAGTGCTAGATGGGTTGTAGCTCCAAAGAATACAGGCAGTGACGGGGATAATTACAATTACGCAAACTTGCCTGTTAATATGCAAATGGATCGCACCTACACAGTCTCAGCTCGTGTCAAATTCACAGCAGGCACAGACACACACATTTCAGTTTATCCTTACCCTAACGGATCACAGCAACACATTGAAATTAAAGACGGATTCATAACTCACACTTTCAAGAAAACTAATGCTTCAACTGTAGGGATTCTTCTCTATGCAGGTAAGTCTGCTACTACACGTAGCAAGGGTGTAGAGTTCACAGAGATAATGGTTACTGAAGGGGACGGGGTTGTTGCATACGCTCCACCGAGTCCGACACTTGATGCATTTACTTCAAAAACTAATGAGATTACTCAAACGGTGGACGCTAATAAACAAAAGATTTCTTCGGTTGAGTCAACTGTTTCAGCTATTAACGATGATGTAACTAACTTGTTCATGGACGCAGGTAGTTTCAAAGGCTATTCTACAACGTATGACTCTTTGCAGCGTTGGCTTCTGAAAGGTGCAGGGGCTAGAATCTCAGCAGATACTTTCCTAGACAACGCAGTAGCAGAAACGCAGTCTAGTTGGTCAAGTTTGTGTTATAACTTTAAAGACCTAGCTGACAGGGGAGTTGTTAAAGTAGGGGACATTCTTAACGTAAGCATTTATATGCGTATTAAGGGATTGCCCGCAGGACAAACAAAAATCGTATCATACTTCTTCAGAGGACGTAACAACGCTAAATCATTCAACGTAAGTAATACATGGGCTAGATACGATGTAGAAACTACTGTAACGGCTGATATGCTAACGGTTAGCGGGGCTGTACCTGATAGTTATATGAGGTTTGAAGTCAATGAGAATACAGGCGGGACTGCATGGTTTCAACAAAGTCAACCTCAATTGACTATAGGGACAAAGCTCTACACTTGGAGAACTGCACCCGAGGACATTTCTACTTTAGTGGTTAGAACTAACGAGATAAGCAACACAGTAGACTCTAACATGATGACTATAACTAAAGCTGTCCAAGGTGGTGGGGAGAACTTCCTATACAAGTCTTCAGGTGAAAAAGGTGAAGTTTCTGTATTGCATGACGATGCTTCTTACACGTTTAACGGGGCTACACGAAACGCAAACAATATGGATCATATCCAAATTGTTTGCAGTAGCTATTCAGATGCTTTCTACCAAATAGGAGCTACAAATGTGAATCTAATGCACGGTTTTAGTGCGGGAGAGACTTTGACTCTATCGTTTGACCAAAAGCAGGATTTGACGGGAATGCAAACAATCATATTCCAACATGACGGTACTTCTTGGAGTGAAGCAGAAGCTAAAACATATTCTCAGCTCAGTTGGTCACGCGAGAGCCATACTTTCACTTTGAAACCAAACACAAAGGGTTGGTTTATCCGCTTCAGATTCCCCCGAGTAGCAGAAGCTAACACTAAAAATATATGGTTAGCTAAATTAAAGCTTGAACCAGGTTCTATTAAGTCCCCGTGGAGTGCGAACAGTATTGAGACTATGAGGACACAAAACACTCTAAAACAGGACGTAGACAGCCTTTCTTCTAACATTACAAGCGTATCTAATCGAGCGGGGGCATTAGAGACTAAATCTAATAACCTACAGCAGTCCATTGACGGCACTATCTCGAAAGTTAACACTCTTACGACTACACAAACAAACCAAGGGACACAGATTACACAGCAGGGCACACAGATAACTCAAATGAATAATCAGATTGACCTAAGAGTTAAAACAACTGAGATGACTGACTATATTGGTAAGTTGGGTGCAGAGAACGAGCTGAGAAATACTTCTTTTGAAACTAAAGTGATCCACCCAACGGGGATTATAACAAGCAGGACGCCAAGCCTTGACAAATGGGGAGGGGCTAGACCTTCAGGATCTTCTGTAGTAGCTGACACTGTACGAAACAGAGAGGGTTACAATTCAGCGAAAATTGAAGATTTAGTTTCTACAACAAATCAATACTGTGGAATCAATCAGAGTATACCTGCAACTATTTCTAGTGGTGACTACGTAGCTTCTGTGTGGGTGTATACGGACGATAAGAGCAAGATTAACCAAGGAGCACAGTTATACCTTCAGTTTATGAATGGAGCTACAGCAGTGTCAGGCGGTGCGGGTGCGGATATATCTTCTTCACTTGTAAACGGACAATGGAAGCTATTCACTGTAAAAGTTACTGCACCTGCTACAACGATTACAGCCCTACGCTTTGAGGTTTGGGTGAGACAGCAAGGGCGTATATGGGTTTCTCAACCTATGTTGCAGTACGGCTCTAACCCTTCTGCTTTCATGGAGCACCCGCAGGACTATGTGAACTATGACGCTCTAGTAGGTGAAGTAGCTAAGAAAGTTGCAACAACGGACTATAACACTAAGATACAAACTATCGAGTCAAGTATTAGCCAATCTAACCAGCAAATAAGCCTGAGAGTCCTAGCAACTGACGTGTACAAGAAAACTGAAGCTGACGGACGTTTCGGAAGTAAAGCCATTGTAGATACACATGAGAGCTCTATTAACCTGCTACAGAATCAAATTACCCTAAAGGTAGAAGCGGGCGGGATAGCTTCAGCAATTAACCAAACAGCTCAAGCCGTATTGATTCAGGCTAATAAGATTTACTTAGATGGATATGTAGAGGGTAAGCACATTAAGGCTAATATGCTCCAAGGTGTTACAATAATGACTGTGGACTCCTCTTCAGCAGAGAATCACATGAGACTTGAGAAACAGAATTTAACTCTTTACGGAACACAGCGTGCTCGTGGGTTCCTCGGGTTCGTAACTAAATCAAATGGTTCTTACACTGAAGCTCTTGTATTAGGGAACAACTTCACAGGAGCAGGCGGGACTGTAAATGACTCACTAGTAATTGACCATACTACAGCGAACGCTACTAACTTTGACAACTCTGTAGCATCTATCGGGCTTGCATCAGGAAGAGACGCTAATGGAGGAATCACTAAGAGTTCATACATCGAATTTAGACGTTACATGAACGCTATGAAGATTAACTCTGAGGGCGAACTCGCTATACGTGGTCTGGGTAGGGTAGACATCCTTGCTGATGGGTCTAACAGTATAGGCCTTAGAGGGCACACAGCTATCTTAGAAACTGACTGGGGAGATTGGAGATTTACAAAGGACGCAAACCAATCTTCTAAGACTACAGCTCAATTGTTGGACAATGACAAAGATGTAGAATGGGTACTAAATGGACGTTCTATAAGGGTAACTAGAAGTGGATACGGAGATAATCAATGGGACTTCTATTTCACTAGAGGGACGGCTAGTTACAACTATGCTCATATCAATGCAAACAACGGATGGTTTCAAGGAACTGTAAGCGGTCAAGTCTTAGAGCAACGTTCGAGTAGAGACATTAAGACTAACATCAAAGACATTCAAGTTGACCCGCTTGAGGAAATCATGAAACTGAAGCCTAGACAGTACAACTTCAAAGAAGACGTAAACGAGTTGTATAACCGCAGAGTCACTCTCCAAGCAGAAGGATCTACTGAGACGCTAACTACTAATGACATTGCTCTCCAATATGGATTTATCGTAGACGAAACAGCTAAAGAGTATGTAGGTAAGAGCGGGAAGTCTGTAGTTCCTTACGCTATAACTACAATGTCAGTAGCATCTATTCAGCAAATACGAAAAGAACAATTAGAAGATAAAGCTCAAATTGATGAATTAAAATGTGTGTTAATTAGTCAAGAAGACAGAATCGCAAAATTAGAAGAATTGCTACTACAACAATTAATAAATAAGAAACAGGAGCAGCAATAAGTGTTTTTTATAGATAAAATATTAGAAGGGGGCAGCCAAATGGCATCCGGTAGTTTTTCTTTTAACGGCATACGCAAAGACTACATTTTTATCCTCATGGGCTTTAACCGTCCTGCTTTCGCTCCCCTAAATAGAGAAATAATAAAAGTGAATGGCTTAGCAGGGGGGCACTTAATTAGAACTAATACAGATGTACGAAAAATAGAGGTTCCTGTCATCTTAAGAGCAGACAATCAAGCAAACTTACAGAAGAAAAAAGAAGACTTAGCGGATTGGCTTATTACAGACGATCCAAAGGAACTTATTTTTGACGATGAACCAGACAGAACTTACCTTGCAGTAGTTGACGACTCAGCGGACTTAGATGAATTAGTATTCAGAGGCAAAGGGAAAATAACCTTTGTGTGTACGATGCCATACAAATTAGGTGCAACTATCAATAAAACGTTTGCTACAGCAGGTCAAGACTTTAAAACTAACTTCACCAACAAAGGGACTGTAGAGTCATTTCCAATTATTACAGTTAAAACAAATGCTCAAAGCCCACATTTAGATGTGTGGAATGGCTCAGAATACTTCCGGCTTGGTTATCCTACTGGAATCAAAACAAAGATTGTACAGCAAGCAGAGAGGCTCTTATGGGACGAATTAAAAACGCTCACAGGTTGGACTGCTCATACAGGTGCTTTAGGTGACTGTATGGGAGGCGGTACGATGGTTCTAAACGGTTCAGCAGGATTTAAGGCTAGTTCATACGGGACAGGTTCAGCGTGGCATGGAGCAATTATGAAAAAGACTATTCCAAACGTAGGTACCGGCCTTACTAACTTTAAAGTCGATATTAGAATGACACTGAAGACAAACCACTGGTCTGAAGAGGGGAAAGTTATAGTTTGGTTGTTAGATGCTAATGACGTTGTAGTGACTCAAATTGAGATAGCTGACGCTTATCCTTCTGTACATTATAAAAACCCTGAAGTAAAAGCAGGGGCTAAGATTCTCATGGGTGACTGGGATAACTACAATTTATCCACAAATCAATTTGTCGGTCATATGACTGTACAGAGAGCGGGTAACAAATGGGTCGCTTACATAGGTAATTACCGAGTAGGGACTCAAATAGATGATTTTACTTCTTATGAGGACTGGATAGACACAGGGAACACAGAGCCCGCTACTACTAGACCTGTTTCGAAAATTGCCGTGGGGGTTATGCAGTACGGTACGGATACACCTTGTCAATCCTGTTCTATAGACGATGTGAAAGTTTGGAAACTTAATAACGTCCAGGTAGACGAGACGCCTTATATATTTGATATAGGGGACACTATCGTAATAGATAGCGAACGCTCACTAGTTACAATTAACGGGGTTGACGCTATTAATGTAAAAGATATATTCAGTAGATTTCCTGTAGTGAAGCGAGGTGTAAACGATATTATAGTCAGACCTTCCAATATAGGGGCCGCTACACTAACTTATAGGGAGAGATACAGATAAATGTCTGATGGTCGTGTTAATATAGACACCCGGCTCGAAACAGGGAACATTAGAAACGACGTACAACGTGTTAATAACGAATTAGGTCGTATCGGTAATAACATGGGACGAACAGCTAGTGGAATGCGTAACGAAATGGGTCGGGGAATGCAAGGTATGGTAGGCGACTCGGAATATTACGCAAGGCAATATCGCCGGGCTTATGGAAACGAAATCGGCGGTCTTATGGGTGATATCGGTGGATCCTACCGTTATATGTCCGCTGAAGCCAGGGGCATGATGATGGAAATGCAGCAAGGTTTCCATGCTCAAAGGATGGCCATGCTTCCTTTCAAAGAAGATCAAATCAAAGCGACTTATGGATTTTATCAGATGGCTCAGGGATCAAGGGACTTCCAGGGTACGAATCAAGCGTTTATCGGTCAAGCTAACGAAATAGGGAAAGTAATGAAAGCGTCGCAGGATGCTCAGATTAACGGTAATAGACTCGCGATGATGGGCATGCTTCAAACTATCGGCGCTATGAATGCAATGTCTTCTGCTGCATCTAAAACAACAAAAAACCTGGACGCCATGAAGAATCCGCTATACAACACAGCAAGACCTGCATTAGCTTTAGTTGATAGCTTGGATCGGGTAGCTCGTAGTGGTTCCGCTGCACAGATCGCTCTAGAGTTACATGGACCGCAAGCAAGTATGAAAACCCTAACGGATGAAACAATGCGTTTGAATACAATTCTTATGGGATTGCCTTTTTTAGCTATTGGTGTAGGTGCAAGTATGATGTTCATGTATGGCGGCTTGCATAAAGCTAATATGGAAATGGACCCGAAATATGCTGAAACATTTAAAAACATGCTAGAAAAGATTACCGAGGCACTCAAGCCGATGAGGGACGCGTTTACCGCTGTCATGGTCCCTATATATAAATTCATTACGAAACTAGCTGAATTAACGATATCATTCAATCAGGCACACCCGGTAATGGCTAGATTTATACAAGGTACGATCATGTTAGTACCTGCATTAATGGCGCTTTTATTCCCTCTAGCTCTCGGTGTCGGATACTTTAAAGGATTGAGAGCGATTTTATTCGCTTTACGGCCAATAATCATGCCTGTTGCGACTGCGTTCGCTTCATTGTCAGCTCCTGTATGGATAACAGCGGCAGCTATAGCCGGATTGACGGTAGGACTAACCCACTTCTATAAAACGAACGAAAAATTCAAAGCATTCGTAGATGGATCCGTTAAAGCGGTTGTTAACTTCAGTAAAGCTTTATACCAAAACGGAGTAGATCTTGCAAAAGCTGCTTATAATTCTGATTTAGTACAGAATAGCATTAAATCTATGCAAACAGCACTTACTACAGCAGGAACAAAAACAATGGAGTTTGGTTCTAACGTATTGAGTTTAGGTAAGTATCTAGCGTTCGCAGCTATAGACGGAGATCATTTCAATGATTGGGTTACGCATCTTCCGGACTCCTGGCAAAATGCTGCAATGGCTATGGGTCAATCTATAGTTAATATGAGAACTAACATGATTTCTCTATTCGGCACTACGATGCAATTAGGGAAAGACTTGATGCAGCTAGGTAGTTATTTAACGAACGTTGCGCTAACAGGTAATATCTTCTCTGATGCTTTGAATGCTTTGCCGCCAAGTGTGCAAGGATTAGCGAGTTCGATTGCCCCTGCGATGTTGGCTGTCAACTCGTTAGGTCAAGCTGTTTTGGCGTCCGGAAAGTACTTCTTATGGGCTGCTATAGACGGAGATCAATACAACGATTGGCTTTCTCATCTTCCGGTTAGTTGGCAAAATGTCGCATTAGCTGTCGGCACTTTTTTAGCATCTATGACTACATCAATGCAAGCGATGTTTGGACCACTTTCCGAACTAGGTCATGCTTTCCTTAATCTCGGAAACTATTTATTATCTGTTGTATCTACGGGTAGTTTAATGAATGGTTGGTTAAATCTAATGCCTGTAGGATTCCAAACAGCAGGTGTTTTAATAGGTAATGCAATTCTTACGATAAAAACAGCCATTTCTAGTTTAGTAGAGGCTGTTAGATTAGCCTTAGGTGGAGATACATCTCAGTTAGGACAAATCTTCATGACGATCCTTCCTACTCTGATAGGGATGCTTCTCGGTGGATTACCTGCATTACTAATCACTGCAATGAGATTCCTTCCGACAATGGCAGAAGGGTTAAATACGACAATACCTCTACTGTTAGAAACGATAGGTAACGTGCTTAGTCAGTTTGTTCTGTTCATCACTACTTACCTGCCAGTGCTTGTACAGAAAGGCATGGAAATCCTAACGTTCATTATACAAGGTATCCTGTCAGTATTACCTCAATTAGTGCAATCTGCTATTTCTATTATAGTTACATTGATTGAGACGCTTATAAATACCCTGCTACCAATGCTTCCTATGATTATTGATATGGGTTTGCAGATTATCCAATCTTTATTTAACGGCATCGCGGAGAACCTCCCTCGAATCATTGATGCAAGCTTGCAGATTATCGAAACACTTCTAAATGCAATTGTAAAGCTACTACCTCAAATTTTAGACGCCGGAATCAAGATTTTAACATCGCTGATTGAGGGTATTGTAAATATGTTCCCAAACCTACTGCAAACAGCTATAGATACTGTGTTTAAAATTATTAACGTAATCATAGACCACTTACCTCAGATAATTGAGGCAGGTATAAAAATCTTAATGGCTTTACTAAACGGCATTGTACGTGTTACGCCTGTCCTGATTAAAGGTATGTGGGATATTTTAGTTACACTAATAGAGAAAATTTGGGAGAACTTACCTCAGTTCCTTGAAGCAGGTAAACGTATCTTGACAGAATTAACTGTAGGTATCATCTCTATCATCCCTCGTATGTTAGGTGTTTGGGACAATGATTTAATGGGTAAAATTAAGTCTATTGTGTCTAAAGGTTTTGATAACGTCAAACAAGTTATACAGTTTGCGTTAGACTTCATTAAAGGTCTATTCCAAATGGTGTTCCCTATCGTAGAAGGCATCGTTAAGATTGCTTTCGCTGGAATAGCTTTAACTATTAAGAATGCTGTGACGATTATTCAAGGACTTGTTAAAATGGTTGGACAGTTATTCAGCGGAGACTGGAGAGGTGCTTTCAATACAGCTAAACAGATAGCAACTGACATTATGAATAACATCAAGTCAACATTCCAAAACCTTGATCTATATCAGATAGGTAAAAATATCATTCAAGGTTTAATCAATGGTATCACTGGAATGGTCAATTCAGCGGTTAAAGCCGTGAAGAAAGTAGCGAGCAATATTAAAGATGGAATCGCCGACTTCTTCGACATTCACTCACCATCACGTGTTACCTACGCTCTAGGGGAATTCGTAACAGAAGGCCTTGCTAACGGTGTTGTAGGCATGACTAAATATGCCGTTAAAAAGGCCCGTACACTTGCGGAGTCTGTAATGGATGGCTTTGCAGCGTTGAAAGAAGATATCGTTATGGGTGACTTCATAGAAGGGAATCACGTTAGCGATTCATTACAAAGTCAATTCTCTAATTCTAAGAAATTCATCAACGATTTAATAGATACAGCGCCAAGAATCCCTGTTTCTCAACAACCGATCCCAATTAAACAAGAACAAGCGCGAAACAACAACACAGTTAGCGAAGCGCAGCGAAATCAACCTACTTATTTAGTAATGGATAGCACGGTTGTCGGCGAATTGTTAGCGAAACCTGTTGAAAATACAAATAACAGACGTAAACAGCGTTTAGCGCAATTTAAACCAAATGTAACACCTTCCTTTTAAATGTTCAAACTAACCGATAGAAATAGAGATATATATCACTGGGCAGGGGTAGACATAGAACTAAACTTGTCCTTTGATAATGTCTTGAAAATTATGGAGTTATTTGACGATGACTCGATTAGCAATAGGGTGAAGCCTAATATCGCTTTGATGATGCTTATCGTTGATCATTCGTTATTAGTTCAACTTAATAAGCAAGGTAAAGAGAACCTTGTTATAGATGTGTTTAAAGATAAATTGAATGTTGATTTAACGGCAGATAAGAAATCCGGAGAAATGACGGAATCGCTAGGGAATCCGCTCGATGAAGAGACTCCTGATGTCCCTGTCGTTAATTTTACACTAGATGCAGATATGATATTTGCGTCTTTTTTATTTGACTACAGTATCAATTTATTTGAACAACAAGGAAAACTCCAATGGGGTGAGTTTTTAGCTCTGTTTAATAACTTGTCTGAAAAGACGCCTATGAAAATAGCAATTCATTACCGAACCTGCGAAATCCCTAAGAAAGATAAGCATAATTCCGAAGAACGAAAACAGATAAAGAAAATGAAAGAGCGATACGAATTGCCGGAAGCTAAAGCTATTAGGGAAGAAATGGAGTATAAGGCGTATCTAAGACGATTAGAGGGGCAAAAAAGGCAGGTGGAACAATATGTCTGAATGTCACAAGTATTCCAATTTAATTTCGAGAAAACATATAAAGAGGTAAACGTTGCGGGTAAGTTATTTAAAGTAGAATTCAATGATGATGCTTTAAACCGTTACCAAAAATCTTTAAAACGCTTCAAGGCGTCTACGGATGAACTGCAAAAATCAATTTCTGATTACGAAAAAGCTACTGACGAAGAAATTGATTCATTAGCGGAAAAGCAGAAAGAAATTACAAAAGATGTTGTCAATACCTTCTTAGGAGAAGGTGCTTTTGAAGAGTTATACGACCTTTCAGGGCGTTCTGTAGCAAATCTTTTAAGCCTTGTTCATTACTTAAATGATTTATACGCAGAGGAAACGTTAAAAAAATCAGAGGAATCGCAGTCAAAATACCTAGCTAACCTTAAAAAGTAAATGTCATTCTTATTAAACCACGGGTACAAATTTAAAATTAATACAGCAGCTACAGGTACGAAAAAATTGGAACCTATCGCAAAAGGTATTACGTCTGTAGATCCTGACAACAACGAAGAAAGCGACGAAAACTACTACTTTGATGGCGGTGGCGCTGCTGAACGTGATATTACAGGATTCATGTTAGCATACAGCTTTGAAGGACATCGTTTCTATGGAGATGCAGCACAAGATTTCATCTTCAGCAAGCTGAATAAAGTCGGACCAGAACGTAAAGTAGACTTTGAGGTAACAGAGCCTAACGGTGACAAGTGGGAAGGTAGAGCAACGTTATCTGAAATCAAAGCACCAGGTGGAGATGCGAACAGTAAAGGTGAAATTGAATTCACGATTTCATTCGATGGTATTCCGACATTCACTAAAGCAGGCGCGCCAGTAACCCCTTAAATGAAATGGCTTATTGAGAGTGTGATTAAGCATTTAAATACGCTGCCACAAAGTGTTATATTCGCTCGTATCAAAGCAAACAACCTTGACGTCGGCACAGATGGTAAGCCGCGCAAGAGTATAGCCGTACGGATTATTCCATCCGTTCCGGGTGAACAGTACTTTGACGGCGAGACAATCCGTAAACAGTTTCAAATACTCGTTAAAAGCGAGAACGAATTAGAAGCAATGGAAAGTATAGATGCAATTGCAGAGGCTCTTCATAACTCTCACAGACGCACTTTTTACAGTATAGATAGTTCTTATACTCTGATTAGTCTAGTGAAGTATGTAGAGCCTAATTTCGTTGATAGAAACGCTGCTAACGAGTCTATATTTACAGCGCTATTCACTACTGAACTAGTAAGGGGAGGATAAATGATTAGGGTTAACGTTAGAGTTGACACTCATCAAA
Source organism: Bacillus toyonensis (assembly GCA_046112185.1). Lineage (GTDB taxonomy): Bacteria > Bacillota > Bacilli > Bacillales > Bacillaceae_G > Bacillus_A > Bacillus_A toyonensis_A. Next base: position 20,414 of record CP170576.1, read on the forward strand.
TTGAATCAAAAGTTATGGAGGCTACACAAAAGGCTCAATTCGCATTAGATGAACAAGTGCTGAAGGATAGCAATTTCTATGCTCCTGAAGATACTACAGAGTTAAAACGATCTGGCGTTAGGCACAGTAGACCAGGAGAAGGGCATGTTGGATGGGACACGCCGTACGCCCGTCGTTTGTATTACAACCCACAATATAATTTCTCTCATGATGTGAACGTTAACGCGCAAGGACTTTGGTTCGAAGCAGCTAAAGCGGCTCATACAGAAGATTGGAAAAGAATTGTGGAACAAACAATGAAAGATAATCTGTAGATGCCTTATATAACTGTTGATTATTACAGAAATGAATACGAAGGAACTCCTATTTCTGATGATACGATGCTGAAGCGGATGATCAAAAGAGCCTCTGATGTAATTGATCAAATGATTCATTACAAGTTAGAAGGCATCGACCTTGACACGTTGCAGCCGTTCATCAAGAAACAGGTGATGAAAGCAACTGCTGCTCAAACTGAATTCCTCGCGTTATACGGCGAAACAGCATCGAATGTCATGATAGAAACGCCTGTTATGCAGGTAGGGAAGTTCCGTTATGGATTATTAAGAGGCGGCAAGTCTGAAGGTGGAACAAGTGTAGATCCTAGTTTCTCGCACGGTGCAATTAAGTTCCTGGAGCCTACAGGTTTGCTATACAGTGGGGTGAGCACACGGTGAATGAGTAATACGGTAAAAGTAAAGCGATTAAACAAAGTATTAAACATTGATAAAGACTTCTTAGCAAGCTATTTAAACGACGGATTCGACCAAATTAATGACGAAGGTAAAATCATTAAGCGTGCTACTGGTGGCCGTAACATTTCAGTGCAAGAGTACAATCAAGCGCTTGATAAAATCGATGAGCTAGAGGCAGAAATTGCAGAGTTGAAGGCACCTAAAAAATCCGCTGCTAAGTAGATGCCTACATTAAACTACGCTACACAATATCAGGAAGTATTAGTTCAAAAGTTTTCTCAAGCTTTAGCATTCGGCGCTTTATATAGCACGCCGAATAACGCTACTATTAAATGGAATGGTGCTAAAACGATTCAAATCCCACGTATTAAAGTAGGAGGGTATACTGACGTTAACCGTGACGTTGTTGGTAACACTACTCGTCGTGTTGACAACTCATTCGAACCGAAGACTTTAGGTCATGACCGCGAATTCCGCACATTAGTTGATCCAGTTGACGTTGATGAAACAAACATGGCTATCACAATCGCGAACATTACTCGTGTATTTAATGATGAAGAAGCAGTCCCTGAGCACGACAAATACATGGCTTCTAAATTATATGCAGAATTCACTGGAGCAGGTAAAACGGCTGACAAAACTGTGCTTACTCCTGAAAGCTTCTTAGAAGTATTCGATCAAATGATGTTAGAAATGGACGAAGCAGAAGTTCCGCAAACTGGACGTCTACTTTACATTACACCTGCTGTTAAAAAGATTGTAAAAGCAGCAAAAGATTTACAACGTAAATTAGATGTTGGCGGGACTGGCGAAAAAGCTGTTAACCGTGGCGTATACTCTTTAGATGATGTAACTATCATCACTGTACCATCTAGCCGTATGAAAACTGCATATAACTTCACAAATGGCGCTGTGCCTGATGAAACTGCAAAACAAATTAACATCATCTTAATTCACCCACTTTCTGTAGTGGCTCCACAAAAATATGAGTTTGTCGACTTAGACACTCCAAGCGCTGCTACTGGAGGCAAGTACCTATACTACGAGCGCAAATACTGGGATGTATTCATCTTAGGCGCTAAAGTTGACGGCGTTAAATTCAATATTACTTCTGCATAAATGAAAAACAAATACCGCTTACGTTTAACAAATATGCAGTATTTTAATGATCTAACACCACCTGCACCGGAAGGAGGTGACCCAAGTGTAACACCGCCAGTAGTTGAACCTCCTGCTCCTGTGACATTTACACAAGAACAGTTAGATGCAGCGAAAACGGAACAACAAACAGCTCTTTTAAAACAATTAGGTGTAGAAAACGTTGATCAATTAACGCAAACACTTACTGATTGGAAAGCACACCAAGAGACGCTTAAGACTGATCAGGAGAAGCAGCAAGAACAGCTTACTAACTATCAGAATAAAGTGAAAGAACAAGGCGACTCACTCTTCAATTTGCAAGCTGAGAATGCTGCGATTAAAGCAGGTATAACAGAAGAGAAGAATTTAAACGCAGTTATTGAGCTTGCTAAGTTAAAAGTAACTGGCGATGTAGATATTACAGCTGCTATTAACCAAGTAATCACTGACTTCCCGCACTTTAAAGGGACAGTGGAACAAACACCACCAGATAACGGCAAACCGAAACCAACTTTCTCTAGTGGTCAACATCAACAACAATCGATGACCGAATCAGAAAAATGGGCTGCTGCGTTCGGTGTTAAAAAGCAATAGATGAAAAATACAATTACTCAGGAAGATATTAATAGTATTTTAGAACGAACGCATTGGACAGTAGAAGAGTTTCATGGAAAATGCACAGTAGTTGTCGCTAAATTGCCGAACGGATTCATTTTAACTGAATCTAGCGCGTGTGTAGATCCTGCTAATTATAATGTGAAAATTGGTATTGAAATCTGCAAAGACCGAATTACTAATAAGATTTGGGAATTAGAGGGCTACCGCTTACAATGCGAAGTTTCGAAAGGGGCTAATTAAATGTATCGAATGAATTTTGGTCAAGCGATTGAAGCGGTAAAAAAAGGAGATAAAATCGCCCGTAAAGGTTGGAATGGTAAAGGTATGTTTGTTTACTATGTACCTGCTGCATCATATCCACCATCTACAGATATCATGAAAGAATCGTTTGGTGGGAAAAACGTACCGTACCGTGCGTATCTCGCATTGAAAACAGCTCAAAATGATGTTGCTACATGGGCACCTAGTACTTCAGATGCATTAGCAGAGGATTGGGAGGTCATTGAATAAATGGCTTTACCTCCAGAGAAATCGCAGCAGCTTTCTTTGTTCGTAGTAGATATTTACAACGCGATAGAAGAAGAGCTGCTTTTAAATATGGCTAGAATGCTAAAACATGATATGCCTTTATTATTAACAGCTGAAAATGGTGACCAATATCAACATTGGCGGATGGTGCAGCTGAACAAGTTAGGTTCCTTAGATAAACAACAATTAAAGACTCTTGCGAAGCATAGCGGTAAGACAGCCGAAGAGGTAAGACAAATGCTTCAAAACGCGGGTTCTGCTGCTATCGGTTCGCATGAAGATATCTACAATCAAGCCATGAAATTAGGCTTATTAGAAGTAGCGCCTCCAATTGCCACTAACGCTGCTTTAATCGGTATTCTGAACGCATATGTAAATCAAGCACTCAGTACCTTAAATCTCGTCAATACGACGATGCTAAAACACTCTCAGCAAATGTATCTAGATGTGTTAAATAAAACTGTCGGTAAGATGCTTACCGGTACTATAACGCAGCAACAAGCTGTAAGACAGACTATCGCAGAATGGTCTAATAAAGGTATTCCCGGTTTCGTTGATAAGTCAGGAAAGAAATGGAGCGCTGAAGCTTACGTAAATATGGTATGCCGTTCAACTAGTAACAACGTCGCTAACGAAATGCAGGATGAACGCATGAAAGATTACGGTGTGGATTTAGTTGAAACAAGCAGTCATATGGGTGCTAGACCTAAATGCGCTCCGTATCAAGGTCGTATATTCTCTATGAGTGGTAAAAGTAAAAAGTATCCTGCATGGTCCTCAACTTCTTATGGAGATCCTGCCGGAATACTCGGTGTTAACTGCCGGCACATTAAATACCCGTATATTGAGGGTATGTCAACGAAAAGAAATGAGCCTCAAGATTACGCTGAGAATGACCGCGTATACAAAGAGAGTCAAAGGCAGCGTTCTCTTGAAAGGGACATCAAAAAGGCAAAGCGCGAAGTCATGTTATTAGAAGAACTTGGCGATAAAGAGGGCGTTAGATTAGCAAAACAAAAAGTATCGCAGCGTCAAGCGAACATGAGGGACTTTATTAAAGCTACCGGTCGAACAAGACGTCCTGAAAGAGAAAAAATATATACAGTATAGATGCTCTACAAAATGGGCTTGATTTCCGGTATTAAGAAAGTCACCGACAATCGAAAGATTACCGTTGATGAAGAATCATACAGACAAATAGACATTTGGAAAGCGATCTATAGCGGTCATTTCAGCGAATGGCACGACCTTAAATACCAAACAGTTGAAGGGCAGAAGCAGCGCCGTATGGCATCGTTGAACATGGCGAAAGTGGTCACTCAAGAAATGTCTTCTCTTATTTTTAACGAGAAATGTTCTATTAATATATCAGACGAAGCGTTGTTCGATAATATCAAGAACGTTTTAGATGATAATAACTTCTATAGAGAATTTCAGCGATACCTTGAATACATGTTGTCGCTTGGTGGCATGGTTATCAAAGTGTACCACGATGGCGATATTAAATTGACATTTGTCACTGCTGATTGTTTCGTGCCTGTATCGTGGGACAATAGCAAGGTAACTGAGGGTGTATTTATTAACGAGTCTACAAAAGCCGGAAAATATTACACACTTTTAGAATGGCATTTAATCGAACGTGGTGAAGAAGGGCAACAGCAGCACGTAATTAAAAACGAACTGTATGTGAGCCGTAATAAAGGTGGATTAGGCGTCAGAACAGGGCTGAAAGAACTGTATGAAGATTTAGAAGATGAAGTTAGGATAGAGAACTTATCCCGTCCTACATTCGTATACTTCAGACCGAATACAGCAAATAACCTTGATTTATATTCTCCGCTTGGCATCTCGATGTACGCGAACTCTTTAGATGTATTGAGATCTCTTGATATCGCATTCGATAGTTTCCAAAGGGAATTCGTACTAGGTAAGAAACGCATTATTGTCCCTACTGCTGCTATCAAACATGTTGTTGATCCGATATCTGGTATGCCACATCGTTACTTCGATAGTTCTGATGAAGTGTACGAGGCCATGAAGATTGAGGGAGACCAACGTATCCATGATATCTCAGTAGAATTGCGTGTGGAAGAGCATACAGCGGCTATTAACGCTCTATTAAATTACCTATCAATGCAAACAGGATTCTCAACAGGTGCATTTAGCTTTGATGGTCAAGGAGTTAAAACAGCTACTGAAGTTGTTAGTGAGAACTCTAAGACATTCAAAACAAAACAATCTCACGAAACGATATTAGAAGATTGTCTCAGGGACTTAGTTGACGTTATTGTTGATATCGCCGCTTTATACGATGTATTCAATACTACTGAAGGCTACGAAGTAACAGTTACTTTTGACGACTCTATAGCAGAGGACCAAACAGCAGAAATCAACAAACAAATCCTGCTCGTTACGAACGAATTAACAAGTAAAGTAAAAGCTCTCATGAAGATTCACGGGATTTCTGAAGAAGAGGCAGAACAACTGCTAAAACAGATTATAGAGGAAAAAAGGATGGCTATGCCGGAGAATGTTGACTTCTTTAATTTAGAAGGGAATCCACAACAACAAAATAATGGAGGTGAGTAAATGAATTTTTTGAATGATGCGATTGAAGCGGCAAAGGAAGAATGTACAGAGCTAATCGAAAAGAAATTTAAAGAAATTCATTCTACAAATTGTATTTGCTTTGGTTGTATTGGTGCATCTAATGGTGCGTTCCGTGAATTAGAACAAAAGATTAAAAAGAATCAAGAGAATTTATTGATTAATCAAGATAAAAATGAGTTAAAAATCGCTGTAAAAGAACTACACGCTTATATGGATGGTAAGAATCCGATGATCAAACTATCTTTTGATTTAATTAATAAAAACGGTGAGAAGATGAGTGTTGTTAGAGATGTAAAAGCAGCTATGCTTGTTGGTGATGTTACTGGACATGTAACTAAGCTTGCACAACTTATCGTTGATTCAAATGATTTATATTAGATGAGCAAAACAGCGATTAAGTTTTCACCCAAACAATTAGAAACGATCTATAGGCCCTACAATTACACATTCGATGTACTAGAGGGAACACCCAGATCAGGAAAGACAACAGCAGGCCATTTCCGGTATGCTGATTATTTATCGTGGACCAGAGATACAAATCATTTAATTGTCGCTTATAACCAGGAGCAAGCACAGCGTTTGTTTATAGACGGTGACGGCACTGGATTACAACATATATTCGGCAATCTAGCTGAGATTAAGCATCATGAATTAGGTTCAAATCTTGAGATACACACGCCAAACGGGATTAAGCGTGTCTTTTACAAGGGTGGTGGAAAGAGTAACAGCGTGGGCGCTATAACGGGTATGTCGCTTGGAAGTGTAGTCTTTTGTGAGATTAACCTTCTTAATATGGGTATGATTCAAGAGTGTTTCCGTCGTACATTCGCTGCTCAGGACCGTTATCACTTAGCAGACCTAAACCCTCCTGCTCCTAACCATCCTGTTATATCGGAAGTATTCGACGTTCAAAACACACGTTGGACTCATTGGACTCCTAATGATAATCCGATATTATCAGAACAACGTAAGCAGGAAATACATGATGTTCTCTCTAAGAATCCGTATCTATTAGAACGAGATTGGTACGGTAAACGTGTAATGCCACAGGGTGTTATTTACAGCATGTTTGATATGGAGAAAAACATCCAACATGTTGTTTTAGGTGATCGATACGAAATGTTCTTTACTGCTGACGGCGGGCAAAGTGATGCTACGAGCTGCAGCTGCTACATTATATCGAGATTCCAAAATAAATTCAGATTGTTCCGTGTCGCTAACTACTATCATAGTGGTGCAGAAACAGGACAAGTTAAAGCGATGTCTGTTTACGCAAAAGAAATCAAAGTGTTCATCGAATGGTGTGTGAAACGATTCGAGATGCGGTACAGTGAAGTGTTTGTCGATCCTGCGTGTAAGTCATTAAGAGAAGAGCTTCACTTAATAGGGATTGATACGACAGGTGCAGATAACAACGCGCATGATATTACTGGCACCGCTAAGGGGTTGGAGGTTGGTATCGAAAGGCTCCAAAACTTGATGACGAACGAACAGTTCTTCCTTATGGAGTGTGAAGAATACGATCATTATCACTTCTTAAAAGAAATCGGTATGTATGTACGTCAAGATAACGGCACGCCTATTGATAATTACAACCATACACTCGACGAAACACGCTACGCTGGAAATCATTTCTACAAGAACTATGTAAAGTAAATGGCTAGGCAACGTAGCCCAGATCGTGACAAAGCATTTGAATTATATAAAGCAAGTAAAGGTGAGAAGCCATTAATTGATATTGCAGCTGAGTTAAACCTCAAGCCTTCGCAAATCAGAAAATGGAAATCACAAGATAAATGGGATGAGCAAATGAATGGTAACGTTACTATTGCAAAAAGGAGCGTTACTAATGTTAAAAATCCCAAAACTAAAGAAAAACTAAAAGAGATTTTAGAAGATGAAGAGCTGACCGAAAAGGAACGGCTCTTTTGTTTGTATTACGTGAAATACTTTAATGGAACTCAAGCTGCACTCAAGGCTGGGTACTCCAAAGATGGTGCTCATGTACAGGCTAGTCGATTGTTAAGGCGCGAACGAGTTTCTTCCTATATAAAAGAACTAAAAGGTGAATTAGTCGAGAATGTTTTTGTAGAAGCAATGGATGTATTGAAAGAGTATATTAAGATTGCTTTTGCTGATATTACTAACTATGTGACTTTTGGCCAAAGAGAAGTTGAACTAGAACCATTAGAAAAAACATCAGTAGATGAAGAAGGGAATGAAGTGACAGAGTTTATTACAGAAACACGTATGATGAACTTTGTTGATTTAGCTGAGTCTGATATGATAGATGGCTCAATAATTACTGAAGTGAAGCAGGGCCGAGATGGCATTTCCATTAAACTCGCTGACAAAATGAAGGCTCTGGATAAGTTGTCGCAGTATTTTGACTTAGTTCCTGACAACTTCAAAAAGCAAATCGAGGAAGAGCGCCACAAAATGAACAAAGAAATGCAAAAAGTACAAATAGAGAAAGTCAAAGCTGATACTGAATTTGCTAAAATACGCGCTGCTAAACTTAAAGGTCAACAGAAAGATACTTCACTACTCGACGCATTAATAGAAGGGCGCAAACAATATGAGCAAAACAGCGATTAAATGAAACTAAATAAACAAGAACAAACAGCTATTCTAGGTAAATTAATCAGCAATATTCTTGGATTGGAGTTAGTAAAACAACATATTGATCCACAGAAGCTAGAGAATGCAGTTTCGATGTATAACGAAATGAACGATAACACAACACCAAAACAAGAACGAGAGGCACTTATCAGTGTGTTAGATAAGACGATTGATGAATTTATAAAAGCTTAAATGAAAACTAATTTAGTTACTACTATTAGTAAAGAGGGTAAAACTTCAGTCGTAGATCAGAATGCGGAACGAATTTTAATTAAAGCGGAGAAGATCGCTATTGAAGGTAAGTGCATATGAATGAAAATGAAAGAAAAAGACTTAAATATTTCAGAAGTACGTGGAGCTAAAAAGAATATTTCTGACCTGCAAGTATACGGAGATGGAGATACATTTGCTCTACTTTGCAAAGCGAGCTCGCAAGAACAAGGGTGGATGAAGTCTACGAAAGTATGCAATGTGATTGGCGGTTGTGTAATGCAAGTGACAACACAGCAAAAGAATCCAGATGGAAGCTATTCTGTTGCAGAAGCATTAACTTATGTACCTGGTGTTCATATCGATACAAAAAGTGAACCGAGAAGATTAGTTACTTGTTTTGATAAAACAGCTCGGATTAAGATTCCCGTGGATGGCGGCATTTTTTTAGGTTGTCCTAAATGCAAGTCTGTAGATGTAGAAGAAACAAAGCGATTATCTAGAGAATGGTTAGCTAGTAAGAAGGAGGATAAATAAATGCTGTACTTCAATATTGAAAATGGAGAGTGTGTACCTGCATTTACTTGTTTACCATCACACAGAGCAAGAATCACAGGTTCAAAAATCCAGTCTATTGAAACTTGCTTTAACGTGTCTAATATCACCCGAAATGGTTACGATTGGTTTTTGAATAGCGTTGAAGAAGAAAACGAAAGTTGGACAACGAAACATCCGCATTTAATGAGAAGTTTAAAACGACTAGCGTTAAGTCAATCGTTACGTCATCCATTTAAATATTCTAATTTCGAACCATCTAATCATCGATTCCCATTCGTCTTTGTTTGGATTAAAGATAAGAAATTCACGAAGGCGTATTTTAAGTAAATGAACTTAAAGAACGTATCAACGAAAGACTTAAGTGAAGAGTTAGAAAAGCGTGAAGGTGTTACAACGATTAATGTATATCCTTATGAAAAAATTGAAGTGGGTGGCGTTGTTGTTGAGGGTCCTGCAATTATCTTGATTAATAAGGATTAGATGGAAGAAGTGAAGAGTCCTAGAAACAAATTAGATATTGAAGTTAATGTAGATACTGATGAAGCAGAAGTGAAACTTGAACGATTAAAGAAAGCGGCTGAAGGTTGTACGAAAGCATTTGAAGAACTAGGAGATGCTATTGCTAGTTTAGGTTCGTTATTAAACGGTAATCAGGCAGAAAGTGATCAGTTTGAAATTACTGCATTGTTAGATGAGAAAGCAATTGCTGAACATGTGACTAAACCAATAGTAAGTAAGAAGGAAAAATTATAGATGACGACACTTCAAATTGATGATGTTGTAGTGAAGGAATTAAACGATTGGAAAAATGAATTTTCTAATCTGCAAGGTAATTTAGAAAGAGCACTATTGGATTTGGAAAAAGAATTGAAAGTAATTGAGGTTAAAAGGCATTGTCTATTTTCTGTCAAGGAACGAACAGAAGGTTATAGTGGTGTGCAGAAAGACATAGCAAGGGATTTATATAAAAATATGGATGATCGTAGAAATTCTTTATTAGATGAAATAGAACAGAAAAAAGCTGATATAGCTATAAGTATCGAAATGAACAAGATTATTTTCGAAGAAGTAGATAAAAGAATCGCATTAGGCGGAAAATAAATGGAGCAATTAGCATTCTTTCCAGAACTAGATAAAAAGACAGAAAAGAAGGTGCAACAGGAAGTTGTAAAAATCTTAAAGGATTACAGAGCTTTAAAGGTTTGTCTTGAAAATAAAGCCGAACAAAAACGAGAAGGCGTTAGTCCATTCCCCGAAATTCGTGATACTAAGCATATTAATGAAATCAAATTTAGACAAGTAGAAAGGGTACTAAATTACGGATTAGATGAGGATGAGGTTAATATCATCAAGCTGAAGTATTTAAGTAATAAGAAATTCACGGATGATTACATTTACAATGAATTATTAATTAAGAAGGATCCTTACTACATTAAGAAAAAGAATGCTGTTAGATTGATTGCTACGGCATTAGGGATGATTTAA